>JACRJZ010000132.1 GCA_016219875.1 Verrucomicrobiota bacterium
CGGCAGAGCGCCGCACTCTTTGGGCCTGGAAGGGGGAATGGCGGCGCTCTGCCGAGACGCCGCTACGGGATTTTGAAATCGCCTCTGAAGAAGAACTGGGTCCGTTGGTGCGGAGGCGCTCTGGCCGGATTGAGTTTGGCCGCGCTGCCCGCGCGGGCCTTCGTGCTGGTGCCGATCACGATGGATTTCGATCCGGCCGGCAAAGGCGCGAACCGGGCTTTCCGGGTGGAGAACGATTCCGACGCTTCCGTGGCCGTGCAGATTTCCATGCTCACGCGCCGGGTGGACCTCCACGGCAAGGAAACCAACGCGCCCGCAGAGCAGGACTTCGTCGTCTATCCTCCGCAGATCGCGCTCGGCCCGAAGCAGAGCCAGACCATCCGCGTGGGCTACGTCGGGCCGGCGGCGCTGGCGGCGGAGCAGACCTACCGCATCCTCGCCGAGCAATTGCCCGTCGCGCTCAGCAAGCAGCAGCCGACCGGCGCGAGGGTGAACTTGATGATCCGCTATCTCGGCAGCGTTTATGTGGTCCCGAAAGGCGCCCAGCCGGAGGTGGTCCTCGAATCCGTCACGGCGGAAAAAGACGCGGCCGGCAAGAAGACCCTGGCCGTGCGGCTGCACAATCGCGGCAATGCCCACACGCTGCTTGACCAGGCGAAGCTGCATCTCACGGTGAACGGCAAATCGCCGGTCGTGCTCCAGGGTGAGGCGCTCAAGGGATTGATCGGCGAAAATATTCTCGGCGGGAACCAGCGGCGGTTCGTGGTGCCGTGGCCGGAAGGTCTGGCCGACGGACCGCTCCAAGCCAAGTTCGAGTATTCACCGCAGCGCTGAGGGATCGCGTCCCGCGAGCTTGCGTGAAGGCTTTGCGCCCCACTTTCATTGGCCTCGCTTGCGGCCCACACGCCTGGGCTGTTTCAAACTCCGCCTGGCCGCGCCTCGTAGCGCCGGCTTTCCAGCCGGCCGTAGCGCCGACTTTCCAGTCGGCGAGTTCAGCAAAGCTCCGCGACACTCCAAGATGTTACGGCGCCACTTCCGTTCAGACGCGCTGCCGGTTAGAAAACCGGCGATACGGCAGGTTGAAAACCTGCGCTACGAAGCCGCCGTCTGTCCGACGAAATCGTCGTGGCTGGCGACGAATCGTGACGGTCAGCTTTCTTCTGCTCGCCTTTGCGGTGATGGTCAGGCCAGCTTCGAGTTCGGCCCAGGTGTCCAACGCCGCTTCTGCTCCGAGCGAGCGCACGCTGGTGGTGCCGCTCTTCATCGAGAAACAGGAATGCGGCGAAGTCCGCGTGTGGCTCGCCACGGCTGGTCCCGACGTGCAGGCGGAGGCCGCGCCCGTGCTCAAGGAACTCGCCGCACGCACCACACCGGAAAGCCTGGCGGCGGTGAACGCCCACGTCGATGCGCGTGGCCGGCTTTCCACGCAGTCGCTCAAAGCGGCGGGCTTTGGCGCCGAGTTCAACGAGCGCACGCTCGAATTGCACCTTGCCGTGCCGCCAACGAAGCGCCGGCCCACGGAGATTCAGATTTACGGACGCCGCGAGCCGCCGGGCGCGGCCGAGGCCATCCGCCCCAGCGACCTCAGCGCCTACCTCAATCTCCGCTCCGGTCTCGACTACGTTCATCAAAGCCAGACCGGCGCGGGCGAGGGGCTCCAGCCAGTGCGCCTCGATCTCGAAAGCGCCGTCAACCTGCGCCACTGGGTCCTCGAAGCCAACGCCGGTTACGTCGAGGACGCCCGGACTACCTTCCAGCGCCGCGAAGTGCGTGTGGTGCGCGACGACCCGGCGCATCGCCTGCGCTATTCCGCCGGCGACCTCGCTTATCCGGTCACGAGCTTTCAGAGCTACCAGCCGCTGGGCGGCTTCAGCGTGGCGCGGAATTTCCTCCTTCAGCCGTATCGCGTGACGGAGCCGCTGGGCCGCGCCTCGGTCTATCTCAAGAGCGATTCCAAGGTGGAAGTGTTCGTCAACGGCCGCCAGGTGCAATCGCTCCAACTCCGCGCGGGCCAGCACACCTTGCGCGACTTCCTCTTCGCCAGCGGCGCGAACGACGTGGTGCTGCGCATCACCGACTCCGTGGGCCGGGTGGAAGTGGTGCCGCTGTCCTTCTTCTTCGACACCCGCCTGCTGGCCCAGGGCGAACAGGAATTCGCTTACAACATTGGCGCGCTGGCCCGCGTCGGCGACGGGCGTTACGACTACGAGAAACGCTGCCCCGGCTATTCGATGTTTCATCGCCTGGGCGTGACGGACAAGCTCACGTTGGGCGCGAGCCTCCAAGGCAGCGGCGTGCAACAGATGCTCGGCGGCGAAGCGGTTTTGGCCACGCGCCTCGGCACCTTCTCGACGGAGGTGGGCGGCAGCCGCTACGCCGGGACGGGCTTCGACACCGCGGCCCGAATGGAATACCGCTACTACAACGCCGGCCCGGACAACCGCTACTCCAGCATCTACTCCTTCGCCACGCAGTATCGTGGGCGGTCCTTCGTCGCGCTGGGCGAGCGGCCAGGGCGGGCCGCGGACTTGGTCGAGTTCATCGCGCGCTACAGCCAGCGGCTGCCGTGGGACATGACCGCCGGCCTGGGCGGCACGTACCAGCTCAACCTGGGCAGTGCGCGCGACGGCAACGGAGTGAATCTGTTCTTCAGCAAACGAATCGGTTCCCACCTCACGGCGGAGGTCACGCTCGACCGGAATGAAACCGTCGCGGGCCAGACGGAATACCGCGCGTTCTTCAGCCTGAACGTGCTGCTGCCGGGACCGCGCCAGAGCATCAACTCCAGCCACGACACGCTGACCGGCCTCAGCCGCGTGGACTGGCAATACACGCCGCGGCGCAACGTGGGCGGCCTCGCGGCCAACGCCGGTGCCCAACGTTCGCCCCACGATTACCAGTTCTTCGGCGGTGGCACCTATACCGGCTACCGCGGCGAGTTCAGTTTGACCGAGGACATCACCACGCCTTCGTTGCCCGGCATGGCGACCGACGTGCGGACCCGCCTTCGCGCCGGCAGCGCGCTGGTGTTCGCGGACGGGCAATTCGCCGTCTCGCGCCCGGTGCTGGACAGCTTCGCCATCGTCGCCCCCCATCCGTCGCTCCACGGCCAGAAGATCGGCACCGAGCCGATTGCCAGCACCTATTCCGCGCGCTCGGATTTTCTCGGGCCGGCGGTCATTCCTGACCTCCAGTCGTATCAGGTGCGCCGCGTCATCGTCGAAGCGCCGGACTTGCCCGTGGGCTACGACTTCGGGCCGGACATCCACACGCTGCGTCCAAGTTACAAGAGCGGCTCCGTCATCCGCGTGGGGACGGACGCCAACGTCAGCCTGACAGGCACGTTGCTCGACGCCGCGGGCCAGACCGTGCCGTTGCAGGCGGGCGAGTTGGTGGACACCGGCGACAAACCGCGTCCGGCGGTCACGCTCTTCACGAACCGCGAAGGCCGGTTCTACGTCGAAGGGCTGCGGCCCGGCCGCTACGAACTCCGCCTGTTCGCCGATCCTGCCGCAGTGGTGGCGGTTGAGATTCCGAAAGGCAAAACCGGCGCGATGGATGCGGGCGCGTTATCGCTTCCCGCCGGGGCCAAACTTCAATAACGTCTCCACACCGCGGCATGAATGCGATGAACAGACTTCAACTCCCAGGCAGGCGGGCGCAACTCGTCATCCCCGCCGCAAAGGCGCGCCGCAGCTTCATTCGCCATGCGGGCGCTCAGTTCCGCCGGTGCTTTCTTGGGGCCACCGCCTTGCTTCTCTTCGCCCCGTGCTTCCTCCTGGCCGACAACAACCTCTTCCTGCAAATCGCCGGCGTGGAGTGGCGCGGCAAGACCGGGGCTGGTTACGACGTATTTGATCCCATGCCGTATCTGCAGACGGTGAACTTCACCGTGCGGCACACCGGTTCCGCCGGTTCCTACTTCATTACCTTTTCCAAGAACAGCGCCGGCAACACTCCGCGGCTCCTCACCAGCGGAGCGTCCACGTTGAACTACCAACTTTATGACACGGCCAGCCTAAACAACGTGCTGAAGGACTTGCCCGCCGCGGCACCGAACGAAGTCCTCAGCGGCAGCTTCGGGAGCGGAAACGACGCGCGCCAGTTGAGCTTCGTCATGGCCATGCCTTCGCTACAGATCAAGCCTGACGGCACCTACACGGACTCTGTCCGGGTCAGCGTCTATGACGGCACGCTGGCGCATTATACGCTGGCCCAGTCCGTGGTGATCCAGATCACGGCGCGGGTGCCGCAACTCACCGGCCTCTCCATCGTGCCGACAGGAGGCGGCTTCGATCCGCTGGCCACGACGCAGCTTCTCGACTTCGGCACGCTCACGGAGGGCAAGTCGCTGGGCCTCGATTTGCGCGTCCGCAGCAACGCCGGGTACAGCGTGAGTCTGCAATCGGAGAACCAGGGCGCGCTCAAGAACACCGCCGCTGGTTTGACCGACACCGTGCCTTACACGATGCAAGTGGGAGGGGCGGTCGTAACTTTCACGTCGCAGGCCGAGGTGGTGCTAGCGCGACGCGGTGTGATTACGGGTGCCACGGGCGACGCCTACCCGGTTCAAGTCACCATCGGCCCGACGGGCGACGCCAGCGCCGGAAACTACCGCGACATCGTGACCATCACCGTCCGGGCGGAGAACTGACGGCGAGCCGCTTTGTGAAGGATTCGAGGTGCCGCAGGAACGGGAGCCTCTTTCAAAACTGTAGCAGCCGACGTGAGGAGGCTCTGTCATTGATTGCAGATTGCAGATTGCGGATTGCAGATTTGAAGAACGGAGCCTCCTCACGTCGGCTGCTACAGAGTTTTGAAATCGCCTCACGGGACTGGACGTTTTCCCCAGCGATGCCGGATAGTCGTCCCCGAATGACTGCAGAACACTGGCTGCTCACCGAGAAACCATCCGGAACGGACGCGGCCCCGTCCTGGACACTACGGGGTCCGTGCTCGCGCTTGCGATGAACGAGTTCTTCACTGTCCTGGGCGCGGTGTTGCCCGTGTTCAGCATCATGGGCGCGGGCTTCTTGTTGCGCCGGCTGGACTGGTTGACCGAGGAAGCCGACCAGAGCCTCATGCGGGTGACGATCAACGGCCTGATTCCGTGCCTCATCATCGACTCGGTCATCAGCAACGTGGCGCTGCGCCAGCCCCGCACTGTGGTGCTGGCTCCGCTGGTGGGCTTCGTCACGGTCGTGGCCGGCATTGGGCTGGGGTGGTTGAGCCGGCGGCTGGTGGGCATCCGGGAGCCGGCGGCGGGGCGGACCTTTGCCTACTGTCTCGGCATCTATAATTACTGCTACGTGCCGCTGCCTTTGGCGATCTTGCTGTTCACGCACCGGCCGGAGACGGTGGGTGTGTTGTTCGTCCACAACGTGGGCGTGGAGATCGCCTTCTGGACGCTGGGCCTCATGCTGCTGAGCGGGGCGAGTGCCCGGCAAGGGTGGAAGAAGGCCATCAATGCGCCCGTGATTTCGATCCTGGCCGGACTGGCTTTGAACTACACCCGCGGTTCGGACTGGGTGCCGGCGTTCGTGCTCACGGCCGCCCATGTCCTGGGCCAATGCGCTTTTCCGATGGGCCTGTTGTTGATCGGGGCGGTGGTGTCGGATGAACTCAGCCGGTTCCGGTCGGCGTCGGGTTGGCGGGTCATGGCCGGCGCGTGCCTGCTGCGGCTTGGGCTGCTGCCGCTTTTGTTCCTGCTCTTGGCCCGTCATCTTCCCTGCTCGCCGGAGCTCAAGAGCGTGATCGTCCTGCAGGCGGCGATGCCGGCCGCGGTGTTCCCGATCGTGGTGTCGAAGCACTACGGCGGAGACATCAATACGGCGCTCCGAGTGGTGCTGGGGACCTCCGTGCTGGGGCTGGTCACCATCCCGTTTTGGATCCGTTTTGGGATAAAATTTGCCGGTCTATGAGCGATGAGGAGCGGGACAGGGGCAAGCCTCTCCTCACGGACAATTGAGGCAAGCAGGGTGGGCGGCAAAAACTGCCCACCGACTTTTTCGGAAATTGGCTTGCCAAACTGCCTCATTTCGTTTCACATCTGCCCGGCGATCTGGTTCTGAACAGGCTGTTCAATGGACATAATTGGAAGACACCCGAACGAGAAGACTGTTCTTCCCAAGAGGGATGAGCTGCTTATATTTGCTGCTCAAGTCGTTTCCAGTGGATACCGATGAACCACCATCGTTCGAATCAGGACTGAGACCTTTGAATTGTATTATGAAATCAGCCAAACGCTACCCTGCGAATCAACCTCCCCCGTCTGTCCTGTGTGGCAAGGCCACGAGCGCGCTGACGCTCGCCGGCCTGGGCGCGCTGCTGTGGATGGCCGCTCCGCTGTGTGCCGTGGCCGGAGCCAATTCCTACGACTCGTTCAGCGGCTACACCGCCGGAGCCTTGGCGGGCCAACCGTATCAAGGCACGGGCTACGGCCCCGGCTCTTGGTCAGCCTTGGCCGGGACCGTGAACGTCTCGTCCGGCAGCACGCTGAATTATATCAGTGGCCTGCTGCGCCTGAGGGCCGCCGGTGGCAAGACCACCACGCCGGCGAGCGGGAGCAACGGCGTCATCGCCGATCTCGACACCTCGGCGGGCGGCGCGTTTGGCGCTTTGGGCTTGATCGACGGCGGCCTTGTCGGCGGCCCGAATGCGGGCGGGGTGCTCTACCTGAGCTTCTTGGGCCGCAACAATAGCGGGGACGTGCCCGATGGGACCGAAGACTTCGCGGCGGTCGAACTCTACAATGGCGCCGCCGAGGTGTTGGGCGTGGGCAACAACTACCCGGCCTGGGCCTATGGGACGTTTGGCATCGGCGGCGATGGCGACTTGATCCGCCCCAGCGACGGCACTTGGCAGGACATGGACAACAACGTCCACTTCTTCATTGTCAAGATGGTCTTCGTGGCCGGGGGCACCGACACCGTGACCATCTGGATGGATCCGGACCTGACCACCGGGGAAAGCGGCCAAGCCAATACGGTTCGTCGGCGCACGGTCACGGGCAACGCCGCCTTCAACCGCGTGGCCATTCGCAGCGGCAGCAACAACAACGACAACGGTTGGGATTTCGACGAAGTGCGTTTCGGCGCGGCCTGGGAAGACGTGACGCCCACGGTGCCGGCGGTGCGGGTGCCGCCGGTGGACCAGAACGCGTCGTGCGGTGGAAGTGCTTCGTTCAGCGTCGTGGGTGTCGGCACCCCGCCGTTGAGCTACCAGTGGCTGTTCGAGAACAACCCGATCAGCGGCGCCACGGGAACCAACCTCACCGTCTCTCCCACGTACGGGGCGAACGCCGGCAATTACTCCGTGGCCATCAGCAATGACTACGGCATGGTCACCAGTGCCGTGGCCGTCTTGGCGGTCACGAACGCCGCTCCGCCGGTCATCGTCTGCCCCGGAAACATCGTCGGTTCGGCCGGTTCCACCAACGGCATGATCATGAAGTTCCTGCCCACCGTCACCAGCACGTGCGGCGCGGCGACCTTTCAATGCACGCCGCCCCCCAACTCCCTCTTCCCTCCAGGAACCAATGTGGTGCAGTGCGTGGCCACGGACGCGGCCGGCAGCACATCCAGTTGCAGTTTCGAAGTCGCGGTGTTCATCTGCGAAGGTATCCAGACTTCCGTGAACGCGATCGTGCCGGACAACGCTCCGTCCGGGGTTGTGAGCACGGCCAATGTCGCCAGTCCAATCGGCCGCATCCACGACCTCAACGTCACCTTCACCATTTCCAACGGATGGAACGGCGACCTCTACGCCTATCTCGTTCACCAATCGGGGTTCGCCGTCCTGCTTAACCGGGTGGGCCGCGATGTCGCCCAAATCTTCGGTTACGGAGACAGCGGTTTTCAGGTCGTGTTGGACGACCAGGCGATCAGCGGCGACATCCATCTGTATCGCATCGCGCTGTTCGGCGATGGCACGCATCCGGTGGACGGCCCGGTGACGGGCACGTGGCAACCCGATGCCCGGTTGGCCAACCCGCTCTCCGTGACGAACGGCGATCCGCGCACGGCGTTCCTCAGCGTGTTCCAGAATCTCGATCCCAACGGCCAGTGGACGTTCTTCGTGGCCGATCTCGCGTCGGGCGACACCTCCACCCTCGTCAGTTGGGGTTTGGAAATTTGCGGTCTGACAGCCGAGCCGTTCTTCGTCACGCCGCCGGCCAGCCGGACCAATGAAGTCGGTTCCACGGCGCAATTCAGCGTCGTGGCCGGCGGCTCGCGCCCGATGTTCTACCAGTGGTATTTCGACGGCAACTCCCTGCCGAACCAGACCAATGACACTCTGACCATCGCCCCGGTGCAGTGGAGCAACGCCGGACCTTACACCGTGCTGCTCAGCAATGCCCACGGCACGGCCATGAGCCCCGCCGCCACGCTGACGGTGGTGGATACCACCGGCCCGGTGTTGACCTGCCCGGCGGCCGCTTCCGTGCAATGTCTGTCGAACTTGCCTCCGACGGATTTCGCCGGCGGCAGCGTCACGGACGTCGGCGATCCGAACCCAACCGTCTTCTGGTCGGGCGACACGCAGACGGGCGCGTGCCCGATCCTCGTCACCCGCACCTACGGGGCCTACGACATTTACGGCAACACCAATTTCTGCACTCAAACCATCACCGTGCAGGACACCGTGCCGCCCGTCATCACTTGCGTCCCCAACAAGAGCGTCGAATGCACGGCCACTTGGTCCTTCGACCCGCCGAGCGCGAGCGACAATTGCAGCGCCGCCACCATTACGGTGGTGTCCTCGGTGACGAACGCGGGTCCCTGCGGCCTCACCGGCTCGGCCACGCGCACTTGGCGCGCGACCGATGACTGCGGCAACGCCAGCGAATGCAGCCAGACCGTGACGATCGTGGATACCACCCCGCCGGTGCTCGTGAGCACGGACAAAACCGTCGAGTGTGGCACGGCTTGGACCTTTGATACTCCGGCCGCCAGTGATGCTTGCGGCCAGGTGTTCCTAGCCGTGTTGAACACCGTGACCAACGCCGGACCCTGTGGTTCGACCTTCACGGCGCGGCGGACATGGAGAGGCGGCGACGCTTGCGGCAACTCGACGACGACGACCCAGACCGTCACCGTGATTGACACGACCGCGCCCGTCGCGAGCTGCCCGCCCAATAAGACCATCGAGTGCGGCACGCCTTGGGACTTCGACGCCCCAGCCGCCACCGACGCCTGCGGGAGCGTCACGGCCGTGCCCGTGGTGACGGACTACTTCAGCAACTACTGCGGCATTTCCTTCCTGGCCAGCCGGGTCTGGAACGTGACTGATGCCTGCGGCAACTTCACCATCTGCCTCCAGACCGTGCGGATCGTGGACACCACCGCGCCCGTGATTCATACGCCGGCTGACTTGACCGTCCAGTGCATTGGTGACGTTCCGCCGCCAAACTTCGCGGGCGGCTCGGTGACCGACTGCGATCCCGCCGTGGTCGTGGTGTGGGCGGGTGACGTGACGAACGGCACGCTCGTCAAAACCATCACCCGGACCTACAGCGCCACCGACGCCTGCACCAACGCCAGCACCGCCATTCAGACGATCACCGTGCGCGATTCCACGCCGCCCGTGGTGTCCATCGCCAACATCATCGCTCCGGCGGACCTCGGCACCTGCAGCAAGACCGGCGTGACCTGGACCGCGACGATCTCCGACAACTGCGATCTGGCCCCGACGATCACCTGCACTCCGTCCAGCGGCTCGACCTTCGCGCTGGGAACGACCACGGTGAATTGCGCCGCGCGCGACCTCAGCAGCAACACGAACAACTACACCTTCACGGTCACGATCGTCGATGCCCAGCCGCCGGCCATTACTTGCTCGACCAACATCGTGGTGTCCACGCCGAGCTTCAGCGGCGCGATCGTGGCGTTCACCACGACGGCGAGCGATCTGTGCTCCTCGGCTTCCGTATCTTGCACGCCGCCTTCCGGCTCGCTCTTCCCGGTGGGCACCAACGTCGTGCTGTGCCAGGCCACCGACCTGGCCGCCAACGTCAGCAGTTGCGTGTTTGACGTGGTCGTCGTGGGCGCGTTCTGCGACTCCACCAACTTCGTCGTCAACGCCGCCGTCCCGGACAACAATCCGAATGGGCTGGCCAGCGTCCGGAACGTGACGAGCTTGATCGGACGGATTTCCGACCTGAACGTGGACCTCGTCATTTCCAACGGCTGGAACGGCGACCTCTATGCCTACCTCGTCCACCAATCCGGTGTCTCCATCCTGTTGAACCGCGTCGGCCGCACGGCGGTGGCGGTGTTTGGCTACGATGATAGCGGCTTCGAAGTCACCCTGGATGATCAGGCCCTCAACGGCGACATCCACCTCTATCGCGTCCGCCTCTTTGGGGATCCGAACCAACAGATCGGCGGCCCGCTAACCAACTACTGGCAGCCCGACGGCCGCTTGGCCGATCCCGCGAGCGTCACGGAAACCAACGCCCGCACCGCCCTCTTGAGCGCCTTCAACGGCCTCGACCCGAACGGCGAATGGACACTCTTCGTGGCGGACTCGGCGCCGGGCGACGTCTCCACCCTGGTGAGTTGGGGGCTGGAATTCTGCGGCGTGACGGCGCCTCCGCAGATCCTGACCCAGCCCAGCAGCAGCACCAACGCTCTGGGCACCCCGGCGGCCTTCAACATCGAGGTCACGGGTTCACAACCGATGTTCTATCAGTGGTATTTCAACTCGAACCTGCTGGCCGGCGCCAACGGCCCCTCGTTGTCCTTCAATCCGGTCACTTGGACGGACGCCGGCTCCTACTTCGTGATCGTCACGAATCCTTTCGGCGGCGTGACCAGCGTGGTGGCCACCCTGACCGTTGTCGACACCGAGCCGCCCGTTATCGTCTGTCCGCCGAGCTTGGCGGTGCAGTGCGACTCGCAGGTGCCGCCGGCCGACTTTGCCGGAGGAACGTACTCCGATTCGCAGGACCCGAACCCCGTGCTGGTTTGGGAAGGCGACGTGACCAACGGCCTGTGCCCGAAGGTCATCATGCGCACCTACGCCGCTTCCGACAGCGGCAACAACGTCAACCGCTGCGTGCAGACGATCGTCGTCTTTGACAACATCGCCCCCACCATCACGTGCGGCCCCAACCAGACTCTGGAATGCGGCGCGGCTTGGACGTGGGCGACGCCCACCGCGGACGACAACTGTGCGGCCACCGTGTCCGTGGCTTCCACCGTGACCAACTGGGCCTGCGGCAGCACCTACACGGCCACTCGTACGTGGCTGGCGACGGACCTGTGCGGCAACACCGCCGCGTGCAGTCAGAGCGTGACCGTGCAGGACACGCAACCGCCGCTCCTGGCGTGTGCCGCCAACAAGACCGTGGAGTGCGGCAGTCTGTGGTTCTTTGACATCCCCACGGCCACCGACTCTTGCGAAACCGAGTATCGGGTCTATGACAATTCGGCCAACGACCTCATGACCCGTTTCGATCCGGGCGCCAGCGAGGTGGGCAACGAGATCATTCTCGCTGGCACCAACCAGTTCCTCCGCGAGTTCGGCTTCGAATATTGGGGCACGAACATGGCGGGTGGATCGAGCTTCAGCGGGCCGGTCACCGTGCGCCTGCGCTTCTATCTGAACGACGGCGCGCCCTTCAACGGCTATCCGGGTCCGGGCACCCTGATCTATGACAGCGGCGCCTTCCCGATTGAGCCGACGTCCCGAAACGTGCTGCTCTATAACGAATACGACCTGGGCGGCGGCGCCGTGGTGCCGTTGACCAACACGATCCCCGACTCCTTCACTTGGACGGTCCAATTCAGCGGCATGGGCGCCCAGGACAGCGTCGGTGTGGATCTGTTCTCGCCGCCGGTGGTCGGGCAGACCTACAGCGACTTCTGGGTCCGCGAAGGCTCAAGCTGGATCATTCGGACCAATGCCGCCACCGACATGGGCTTCGGCGCGGTGGCCGTGTCCTCGAGAGGTTTTGTGACGTTGGAGGCCCTGAGCACCGTGACCAACGCGGGCACGTGCGGCGGCACGCTGACGGCGACGCGAACCTGGAAGGCGACCGACCTTTGTGGCAACAGCAGCACCTGCACCCAGACCGTTACGGCGGTCGATGTGACGCCGCCCACCGTTGCCTGCCCGCCGGACAAGTTCGTGGAATGCGGCGACAACTGGAGCTTCGACATGCCGATGGCCACCGACAATTGTGGCACCGTGGTGGTGTCCAATGCTTTCACGCAGCTCGATACGAACTTCCTGGGCCGGATCATTCTGGCCAACCAAGTGTGGTACGTCTATGACCAGTGCGGCAACTACACCCCGTGCGTGCAGCGCGTGTTCATCCTCGACACCCTTCCGCCCGTCCTCGTCTGCCCGTCCAACCTCACCCTGCAGTGCCTGGCCCAAGTGCCGCCGCCCAACTTCGCGGGCGGGTCCGCCCTCGATGCTTGCGAGGGGCCGGTGACTGCGGTCTGGGCCGGTGACGTGACCAACGGCACCACCACCAAGTTCATCAGCCGCACCTACCAGGCCACCGATTCCATCGGCAATGTCGGCCACTGCGTCCAGACCATCACGGTCCAGGACACCACGCCGCCGACGGTGGTGTGCCCGGCCAACCTCGTTCTGAATGCTGATCTGGGCCAGTGCAGCAAGAGCGACGTCACCTTCACGGTCACTACCACGGACAATTGTTCGACGCCGGCCCTCGTGTGCGTGCCCGCCAGCGGCACCACCTTCCCGGTCGGCACCAACGTGGTGGTCTGCACCGCCACTGACTCCGGCGGGCTGACGGCCAGTTGCAGCTTCCGCGTGACCGTGGTGGACATCACTCCGCCCGCCTTGGTGTGCGCCCCGAACAAGACGGTCGAGTTTACGGCGCCGTGGCTCTTTGACGCCCCGGCTGTGACCGACGAGTGCACGGGCAGCACGGTGGTGTACGACAACACGCGCAACGATCTGGCGGTGCGCTTTGATCCCGGCACCAACGAAGTGGGCAATGAAATCATCCTCGCCGCCCCGGTCGGCTCCCTGGACGAATTCAGCTTCGAGTTCTGGGGCACCAACACCACGGGCGCGGCCGTCTTCGGCGGACCCGTGACGGTGCGTCTGCGCTTCTGCGCCAACGACGGCACGCCCTTCAACGGCTATCCGACGCCCGGCACGGTCCTCTATGACAGCGGCGACATCGCGATCAACCCGACGCCGCGCTCGGTGCTGTCCTTTGGCGTCAGTGACTTCGTGACGGGCGTGGTGCCGCTGACCAGCACCGCCTTGTCGAGATTCACCTGGACCGTCCAGTTCAAAGGCCTCGGGGCGAACGACCACGCGGGCGTGGATTTGTACTCGCCGCCGGTCGTGGGCACGACCTACACGGATTACTGGGAACGGACACCGTCCGGCTGGCAACTCAAGGTCAATCCGCAGGGTCCCATGAGCTTCGGCTCAGAGGCCCAAGGGACCCAGGGAATCACCGTGGTGTACGACAACTCGCGCAACGATCTGGGCGTGCGCTTCGACCCCGGCACCAACGAGGTGGGCAACGAAATCCTCTTGGCCGCCCCCGTCACCTACTTGAACGAGTTCAGCTTTGAATACTGGGGCACCAACTCGAGCGGCTCCGCCCTGTTCCAAGGCCCCGTGACGGTTCGGTTGCGCTTCTATGCCAACGACGGCGCAGCCTTCAACGGCTATCCCACCCCGGGCACCGTCCTTTACGACAGCGGGGACATCCCCATCAATCCGACCTCACGCTCGGTGCTCTCCTTCGGCATCGGCGATTTCTTCACGGGCGTGGTGCCGCTCACGGGCGCCGTCCCGACGAACTTCACTTGGACCGTTCAGTTCAAGGGGCTTGGCCTGAACGATCACGCGGGCGTGGACTTGTATTCGCCGCCGGTCGTAGGCAATACCTACACGGACTACTGGGAACGCACGCCGACGGGCTGGCAGATCAAGACGAATCCTCAGAGCGAAATGGCCTTCGGCTCGGAAGCCCAAGGCACGCCGAGATGGAACGTGAGCTTGACCGTCGTCAGCACCGTGACCAACGTGCAATCCGCCATCACCTACACCGCCACGCGCACTTGGCGCGCCACGGACAACTACGGCAACGCCAGCACTTGCAGCCAGACCGTGACGGTCGTGGATGCCACGCCGCCCGTCATCACGTGCCCGCAGGCGGTGACGGTCCAGTGTGACGCCAATGTGCCGCCGCGCAATTTCGCCGGCGGGACCGTGAGCGACATCGGTGATCCGAATCCGACCGTGATCTGGGTCCGTGACGTAACCAACGGCGTGTGCCCCAAGACCATCACGCGCACCTACGCCGCGTATGACTTCAGCCACAACACCAACACTTGCACCCAGACGATCACAGTGCAGGACACCATCGCGCCGACCATCACCTCTTGCCCGACGAACCAGACTTACTCCCTGGGCGCGGCCTGGACGTTCGGCACTCCGACGGCCAGCGACAACTGCGGGCTGGCCGCCATCACCGTGGTGTCCACGCTGACCAACTACGCTTGCGGCGGAGCCTTCACCGCCACCCGCACCTGGGCCGCCACCGACCCCTGCGGCAACAGCGTCCAGTGCAGCCAGAGCGTCACCACCTTCGATGTCGCGCCGCCGACGCTCGTCTGCGTCCCCACCAAGACGGTGGAAGCCGGCAGTGGCTGGTCCTTTGATCCGCCGTCGGTCTTCGACTTCTCGGTGGCCAACGTGGTGGTGTACGACAATTCCACCCATGACCTGTCATCGCGGTTCGATCCGGGCACGAGCGAGGTCGGCAACGAAATCTATCTGGCCGGCACGGCCCGCCGCCTCCAGGACTTCAGCTTCGAATACTGGGGCACGAACTTGACCGGCGCGGCGGACTTCGACGGTCCTGTCACGGTGCGCTTGCGCTTCTACGCCAACGACGGCGTGCCGTTCAACGGGTATCCGACGCCGGGCACGTTGCTGTATGACAGCGGCGACGCGGCGATCGTTCCCACCAGCCGGGCGGTGCTTCTCTACGGCTACAACGACCTCATGGGCGGGTTGGTGCCGTTGACCACGGCCGTGCCGAACAACTTCACCTGGACCGTGCAGTTTAGCGGCCTGGGCGCGAATGATCGGGCCGGCGTGGATCTTTACTCGCCTCCGACCATCGGCGTCACCTTCACCGACTACTGGCAACGGCAGCCTGCGGGCTGGCAACTGTTCACCAACGCGGTGCCGGCTGACTTTGGGTCACAGGCCGTCGCCTCCCAGGGTTACGTGAACCTCTTCGTCACCAGCACGGTCACCAATTCCCTCGGCTGTGGCGCCACCATGAGCGTCACGCGCACTTGGCTGGCCGTGGACGGCTGCGGCAACAGCAATTCCTGCAGCCAAACCGTCCAAGTCGTGGATACCACGCCTCCGGCGATGGTGTGCGCGGCGGACAAGGTCGTCGAGTGCGGCATGCCTTGGAGCTTCAGTGTGCCAACTGTCAGCGATACCTCCCTGAGCAGTGTGTTGGTGTACGACAACTCCGTGAACGATCTCGCCATCCGCTTCAACCCGGGCACGAACGAGATCGGCAACGAGATCGTTCTGGCCGACACCGCCCGCTACCTCCAGAACTTCAGCTTCGAATACTGGGGCACCAACGTGACGGGCGCACCCGCCTTCCAAGGCCCGGTGCAAGTCCGTCTGCGCTTCTATGCCAACGACGGCCCGGCCTTCAACGGCTATCCGACGCCGGGCACGCTCCTTTACGACAGCGGCCCCGTGAGCATCACCCTGACGCCGCGTTCCGTCCTGTCGTTTAGCTACCTCGACTTTGTCAGTGGCGTGGTGCCTCTGACCGGCGCCCTGCCTGACCGGTTCACTTGGACCGTGCAGTTCAGCGGCCTGGGCGCGAACGACCTCGTCGGCGTCGATCTCTATTCTCCGCCCGTCATCGGCACCACCTACACGGACTACTGGGAACGCACGCCGTCCGGCTGGCAGTTGAAGGTCAGCCCGACCGGCCCGGTGGACATCGGTTCGCTCGTCCACGCCTCCGTGGACAGCAGCTTCGTCCTCGTCTCGCCCGTCCTGACCAACTACGACTACGGCTGCACCGGCCTGCGGGCCGCGCACAAGGTCTGGATGGCCACGGACGTCTGCGGCAACCGCAGCTTCTGCATCCAGAACGTGTACTTCCAGGACACGACTCCGCCCACCATCGCCTGTCCGTCGGACGCCATCGTGCAGTGCGACGGCGCCATCCCGCCGCCGAATCCGGGGGCGGTCGTGGCCACCGACCTGTGCAGCACCAACGCCACCGTGATCTGGGCGGGAGACGTGACCAACGGCACTGTGGTCAAGACCATCACCCGCACCTATCGGGCCACGGACGCTTGCGGCAATGTCGCGGAATGCTCGCAGAACATCACCGTGCAGGACAGCGGACTGCCGACCATCACCTGCCCCGGCAACTTCACCGTGAACGTGGATGCCGGCGACTGCTTCGCCACGGTGAACCTCGGCGCGCCGCTGGTGGGCGACAACTGTGGCATCATCAGCGTCCAGAACGACGCCCCGCCCACCTTGCCGGCGGGCACCAACCGGGTGACGTGGACGGCCATCGACGTCCACAGCAACGTCGTCACTTGCGTCCAGACCGTCATCGTGCGCGAGGTGCTCCGGCCCGTGGTCACCAGCCAGCCGCAAAGCACCACGAACCTCGTGGGCAGCACGGTCACCTTCACGTTCACCGCGGCGTCCTGCACCACACCCAAGCTCCAGTGGTTCTTTAACAGCAATTCCCTGCCGGGCGCGACGAACTTCACCCTCGTCATCCCCAATGCCCAACTCAGCCAGGCGGGCTTCTACCACGCGTTCATCTCCAACACGGTCGGACGCGCCACCAGCGCCGTGGCCCGGTTGACCATGAACCGCGCCCCGGTCGCCGTGAACGACACGGCCAACACCACACTGAACAGGCCGTTCAGCGCGCCGGCCTTGAAGCTGACCCTCAACGACAGCGATCCTGATGGCGATCCGATCACGATGATCGCGGTCGGCCCCACCAGTACCAACGGCGGCACCGTGACCCTGGCGGGCGGCGTCGTTACCTACACGCCGCTGGCGAGCTTCATCGGCGTGGACCGCTTCAGTTACACCATTAGCGACAACCGCGGCGCCACCGCCACCGGCACGGTGGTCGTTACCGTCACGAGCGGTTTGACCCAGAACCAGGTCACGGTCACGCCCACCACCAACGGCTGGGTCGTCCTCCGGTTTGCCGGCATTCCGGGCCGCACCTACGAGTTCCAGCGCTCGCCGTTCGTGTTCCCGCTGAACTGGGTGACCTTCGCGGTGGCGCTGGCCCCGCCGAATGGCGTCATGGAAGTGACCGACACCAACGCGCCGCCGGGCGGGGCGCTCTATCGCACGCGCGCGCCGTAGCTTGGCGGGCCGGCGACACGGCCTCAAACTTCGCCCCGCTCGGCGCTGTGGATTGGCGTCGGGCGGGGCAAGCTGTTTCCAGGCGCGAGACCGCGGATTGCCGCGCCGCGGCAGTTGAAATATGAATGGCCCAGTGAAACGATGGCCAAACTTAGTCGCCGCCGAGGTAACGAGGCTCACTTCAATTGCGGTTTGCAGATTGCCGATTGGAGTCAGAGCCTCACATCGGCGGCAACGGCTTTGAAAGCGACCCCGTGAAGCGAGCGTTCTGGATTCGATGCGGGTTGGGTGTCCTCAGCAGCCTGCTGGCCACTCTGCTCTGGCGTGGGGACGCGCCCCTGGATGAGAGCAACGGCGGAAGGCCCGCCGATCTCCGAAACCGGATGCATTCCGAGGTGGTTTCAAGACCGCGTGGTCGTAGCGGCGTCTCGGCAGAGCACCGCATTTCCTGGCATGGAATCCGCGCAGGGCGGCGCTCTGCCGAGACGCCGCTACAGGATTTTGATACCTCCTCTCCAGGATCAGGACCGCGTGGGACTACGGGTCGCCGAGTGCCGGCGGTGACGCCCGTGTCGGAACTTTGCGCGTCGAATTTGGCTGGGCGCGCCGTGGCGCTCCCGGAAGCTGACACCCTGGCGCGCGTCGCGTTCCGGCAGCGGCGTTTCGGGCGCTGGCCGGACTTAGATGGCGGCGTTCGGCTCTTCAATCCTGAAATGGTGCTGGTGAAGTTTCGGGGCGCGAAGCACGTGTCGGCGCTGCGCGTCGAGCCGGAGCGGGAACTGGAATCGTGCCGGATCATTGCTGCACGGGAGGACGTGGAGTTCGCGGAACTGGACGTCTTCCAGCAACGCGCGTCGGCTCCCGACGACCCGCTCCTGACCAACCAGTGGCACCACCAGGTGCTCGGGAGTTACTGGGCGTGGGACCGCGGGATCGTCTCCGCTCCGGTGCGCGTCGCGATTGTGGATACGCCGTTCCAGATGGACCACCCGGACTTGGTGGCGAATGTGGATCCAGGCTGGGATGTGGTGGAGGAGCAGCCGGTCGTCGCCGCGACGGGAATCAACCATTCGACCCTGGCCGCCGGCCTGGTGGCGGCAACCGTCGGCAATCACTTGGGTGTGGCCGGCGTGGGGAACTGCCGCGTCCTGCCCCTCAACGTCAACGGCGCGATCAGCGAAATCTACAACGCCGTCATCTGGGCCGCCGACCACGGTGTGCGGGTGGTGAACGTGAGTTGGACCGGCGCCGACAGCGATACCTTGAACGCCGCCGGAGCTTACCTCAAGACCAAGGCGCGCGGCCTGTTGGTCATGGCGGGCGTGAACGGAACAGGCTTCCTCGATTACCCCAATCAGCCGGACATTTGGTGCGTATCGATGACGGACAGCGCGGACAACCAGCGATCGAGGTTCGGCCACCACATCGACTTCGCCGCCCCAGGCTGGGACGTGTTCTCCACGGCGATCCACAGCAGTTACGGCTACGACAGCGGCACGAGCTTCTCGACCCCCGTTTTCGCGGGGGTGGCAGCGGTGCTCTTCGGCATCAATCCCACCCTGGGGCCGGACGACGTGATCAGCGTCCTGAAGGCGACGGCCGCGGACCAAGGCGCGGCGGGCTGGGACATGTACTTCGGTTGGGGCCGGATTGACTTTGGCGCAGCAGCCGAGGCCGCTTGGCGAACCCGGCCCGTCATCACCAGCGTGGCGTGGAGCAACGAGTTGGCGGTGGTGTCCGCTGAATTCAAGTCCGGCCTGGCCTATTCACTTTGGCGCGCCTCCTCGCCCGCTGATGTGAGCTGGGAGAGGATAACCAACGCCGTGGCTTTGACCCAGGGCGGGATCATCCAGTTCACCGACCCACAGGCGGGCGGGGACCGGCGTTTCTACCGGATCGGAATCGAGACCCCGTGACTCCGCGCTCCGCGATTGGCCCCTGGCCACACTGAAAGCGCGCGGAGTTTCGTGGCGGCACCCGAAGCGTTTCCTCGCCGGTTCGTCGGTGGCTTGCGGCAGCAGTAACAGTAACAAAGACCGGTGCGGGCGCTTATCCATCTTAAAACTTCCCCGGTTCCGGCTTTGGGCTTGTCTTTCTGGACAGCCTGTGGCGCAATGGCGCCGTTATTTTCAGAAGGCAAGTTATGCGAGCGGAATTTGTTATGCGTGGTTTCTCCTCCCTCAGCGGCGCGCTGCTTTGCTTTGCGGCGCATCTGTTCTCGCCCCAATCGCTCCAGGCCGCCGGCTGCGCGCCGGCCCCGCCCGGACTCGTCGGCTGGTGGGCCGGCCAGAGCAACACGCTCGACACGGCCGGGCTGCACGGGGGCGCCTTGGTCAATGGCGCGACCTACGCCGCCGGCAAAATCGGGGCCGCCTTCCGTCTCGATGGCACCGATGACTACGTCGAGTTGGGCGCGTGGTCTCCCGGTCCGGCTTGGACTTGCGAAGCCTGGGTCAATGCTTCCGCCACGAACTCCGGACGAAGGACGATCCTGGGTGGCACGGCCGGCGGCACCGACTGGGCCATCGTCATCAACAACGGCCAGTTCGGGGTCAACTACCGTGCGCCCGGCGGAGGCGTGGCCATCGCTGGTTCCGGCGTGTACGCCGTCACGGGAGCGTGGTACCACGTCGCCGCCACGTGCGACGGCGCCACGGCGCGCATCTACGTCAACGGCGTTTTAAGGAATTCTGGAAGTACTGACCCGAACTACGGTCCCTACTCCGGCAGCACCCGCATCGGCGGCGAAGCCTGCTGCAACGGCGCCAACTTTGCCGGGTTGGTGGACGAGGCGGCCGTGTTCAGCCGTGCGCTGACGGACGCGGAGATCCTGGCGATCTACAACGCCGACACCGCCGGCAAGTGTCTGCTGCCGAGCGGAGCGGTGCCGTACTTCGCAAGTTTTGAAACCAATGTCGGCGCGGAGTGGCTGGATGCCGCGCTGGCGGCGGAAGGTTTGTTCAGCCGATTCTCGGGACGATTCGGCAATCAGGCCCAGCGGCTCGTGCTGACCAATCTCGTCGTCGGCCAATCCTACACCCTGGGCTTTGACTTCTATGCGCTCGACTCCTGGGACGGCAGCGCCGGCGACTTTTTCAACGTGGCCGTCAACAGCGTGCAGGTGTTCCACGAAACGTTCAGCAACTACAACGGCGATCCGCCCAGCAACCCGCAGAGCTTTGCGCGGTCGCCGGACGAAGGCCGGACTCAGTATGGTTATCGGCCCGATTACGTGGACGCCATCTATCGCAATGTGGAGCTAAGCTTCACGGCTTCCAACGCCTACACCACGTTCACCTTCAGCGGGCAAAATCTTGAAGACCTCGGCAACGAATCCTGGGGTCTCGACAACGTGAGCGTCCGCCTGACCTCGGACGTGGCCAACACCGTCGTGCGCTCCACCAGCCTGCCGGTCGCGGGCGTGCCCAGCGCGGCGGCCATCGAGTCCTTCACGATTTCCGCGAGCCGCCCGCTGCAGACGCCCAGTTCCACCAACGGCGCCAACTACGTCTTGCGCGAGGCCGGCGCGAATGGCGCGCTGGGCGACGGCGATGACCGGCTCCTCGCGTTGACTCCGTCCTTGCCGGGAGCGGGCGGGCGCTCGGTGTTGTTCAGCTTGGGCACGGCCCCCTTGCAGCCGGGCCTGTATCGCTTTCAAACCGCCGGTGGACTTCTGGACACGAACTCAGCTTCCGTGCCGGTCTTCACCAGGGACTTCACCGTTATGCACCCGGTCTTCGGCGCGATCGAGAACACGAACAACGACACCACCGCCACGATCCTGACCAACACCCTGGAAGCCCTGACCGGCCACGGGTTCTATTCCGCTTTTGGCGTCGGCACGATCGCGTCCACCAGCGACGTGGATTACTGGCGGTTCAACGCCGAGGCAGGCGACGTGCTCACCGTGCGGATCGAGTGCGAGGCCTGGGGAGTCTATCCGCAGTTGCATCTGCAAAACGCCTCCAGCCAGAACGTCGGGACCTGGAGCGGCGACTACGGTGGCGTGGTGGGCTTCCAGAACCTCACCATCGGCACGCCGGGCACGTACTACCTGCGCGTCTTTAGCAACAACAACCGGTCGCGCTACGGGCTGCGGCTGGACCAGTCCCGCGGCCCCCAGATGGAAAGCGAAGGCAACGACTCCACCGGCAGCGCGAACCAGATCACCCTCACCTACACCACCGGCCAAGCCGCGGGGCGCATCGCCGGCGCCCTCCCCGCGGCGGACACCGGGGGGGACTTCTTCCGCCTCGGCATGCTCAATGTCGGCAACGAAATCCTGGCGGCTGCCCTCTACCCGACCGGCTCGACGCTGACCGCGGGCCAGACGATCATGAGCGTCTTCCTCGAAGGCAATCCCGTGGCGCTCGCGACCAACACCACCGGCACCCTCGACTACAACGTGGTGTCCAACGGCGTGCATTTCCTCCGCGTGACGACGCCCAGCCGGGACCTGCGCGCGCAGTACCTGCTCAACGTCACCTCGTTTGACGGCGTCCCGCCCACCGTCACCGGCGTCACCTTCCCGGCGGAAAGCGGGACCACCACCGCTTTGGTGGACGGCTTCACCTTGACCTTCTCCGAGGACATGTCGTCCGCCTCCGTCAGCAACCTGGCGAATTACGAACTGCGGGGCGCCGGCCCGGACGACACCTTCGGGACCGGTGATGACGCGCTCTACACCATCGTGCTCAACGGCTACACGGGCGGACTGACGGCCTCCTACACGATCCCGGATGGTCCGGTGCAACCGGGGCGCTGCCGGTTCACGGCCCGCGCCACCTTGCTGGATCGCGCCAACAACCCGATGGCCGCGGCCTTTGTGCGCACCTTCTTCGTCGCGAGTATTCCGGGCTACGTCATCGAGAACCGCAACAACGACGCCGGCGGGCTGGCGACCCCATTGAGCCTGAGCCTCTCGACGAACGGTGACGGCACGTTCGGTTGGGCTGGCAACATTGGCGCCGGGAGCCGGCCGCAATTTGTGGCGGCGGCCCTGCTTAACGGGGACACCAATTTGGATCTCGTCGCCGCCAGCGTGAACAGCGGTACTGTCACCGTGATGACCAACAACGGCCAGGGCGTGTTCACCCTCTCGACCAACGTGCCCACCGGCAGCGGCGCTGTCTGCGTCACGTTTGGAGACTTCAATGGTGACGGGCGGCAGGACGCGGCCGTGGCCAATTACTATGCCGGCACTGTCAGCGTCCTGCAGGGCGACGGCAATGGGGGCTTCGTGGTGGTGAGCAACTATAGCGGCTTCTGCAACCCGTACAACCTCGCCGCGGCCGACCTGAACGGCGACACCAAGACCGACCTCGCGGTGCCGAGCTACTGCGGCGGCACTCTTCGAGTCCTGTTGGGCAACGGCGACGGCACGTTCCAGGTTTCCAGCAACTACTCGACGGGGAGCAACCCGGAAGCGGTCTCGGTGGGCGACGTGAACGGCGACACCAAGAAGGACTTGGTGGTGGTGAACTACGGCAGTGGGACCGCGACCTTGCTCTTGGGCAATGGCACCGGCACGTTCCAGATCGCGACCAATCTTTCCGCCGGCCCCAACCCGCGCTACGTGGTGCTGGCCGATGTGACGGGCGACAGCACGCTGGACATCGTGATCGCCAATCCGGGTGACAACTCCGTCAGCATTCTGGCGGGCAACGGCAACGGCACGTTCCAGCCGCGCCGCTACTACTGGAACGGCACCGGTGACTGCCACCAACTTTCCGTTGCGGACTTCAACGGAGATGGCTCCCAGGACATCGTTGTTCCTGGTTACGGGAACAACACCTTCGGTCTCCTTCTCAACAACGGCAGTGGCGTCTTCACGAACCTCTACCAGTACGGTCATGGCGGGAATCCCATCGGGTCGGCCGTGGGCGACTTCAACGGGGACGGTCGGCCGGACATCGCGTTCTGCCAATACTATGGGGACGTTGTTTCGGTCTGGTTCGGAATGCCGGCGGGTCCGCTGGCGGAAGACCCGCCGGGCAGCGGCTTGCGGACCGGCTACGGTCGCGGCGCACGGTCCAGTTCCGGCGACGTCGATTTCTATCAGTTCTCCGGCCTCGCGGGCGATCTCGTGGTGGTGGCCGTGGACGTGCCGGGAAATCCAGCCGGCAGCGGCCTGAACTACCGCATCCTGCGCGCCGACGGCTCGGTCCTGACGGAGTTCAATGCCGACTACTACGGCTGGGGCCAGAGCGGCACCGTGACCTTGCCGCAGTCGGGCACCTACCTCGTGCGCGTGGCGGGGAACTGGGACTACCAGGGCGAATATCGCATCCGGGTGACGGTCGCCCGCCCGCCGGTGCAATTCGAGAGCGAGGACAACAACTCGCAGGGCAACGCCGATCCCGTCACGATGGTCCTGACCAACGGCCAACTCACCGCGAAGGTGTTGGGCTACCTCAGCGTGGGCGATGGCAATGGCGATTACTTCCAACTCGGCACTCTCCTCGGCGGCGCGACGGTGACATTGGGCTTCACCGAGCCGTCCGCCAGCCGGCTCTCCGAAGTCATCTCCCTCTACAACGTGGCCGGCGTGCTCATGACCAACAGCTTGGCCGGCGCCACGAACTTGGTCTTCGTCGTGCCCGCGGGCCAGGGCGAGCCGTACTACGCGCGCCTCACCCCGGCCAGCGGCGGTTTCACGCCGAACGCGGAAACCGCGGTGCGCTTCTACGGCGGCAGCGATTACGCACACTTGGGCAACTGGTTCAACTACCAGAGCTTCACCTTGTCGATGTGGCTCAACCCGGCCAGTTCCCAGAACTGGAATGCCGACATCCTGGACAACAACCACCGTGGTGGCATCAACTGGGTCATCCAACAGCAAGAGTACAACCACAACCAATACGGCTGGTGGCCGCAGGATGGAGGCGCGGGCGTGCCGTTTGCCCTGACGCCGAACACGTGGCAGCATCTGGCCATCACGCGCGACAGCACGAACATCAGCCGCGTATACCTCAACGGCGTCTTGATCGGCTCCAATGCCGCGCCCAGCCAGATCAACTACGACGGCAACCAATTCCTCAGCATTGCCCGCTGGGGCGGCGGCGGTCGGAACTGGAACGGCACCTTCGACGATCTGCGGATTTGGAATCGCCCGCTCTCCCAGGCCGAAATCATCGCCGGCCTGAGCGGTGCGCTGACCGGCAGTGAACCGAACCTCGTCGGTTATTGGCGCTTCAACGAAGGCGTCGGTACGAACGCGGCCGACCTCAGTCCGTCGAATCACCCGGCCGCTCTGGTCAACGGCCCTTCCTGGGCCTTCCTCGCCGGCACGAACGCGCTGGCGCCGGGTATTCATTCGCAGTACATCCTGAGCGTGGCGCTGAGCAACGCCGCTACGCCGGCGGTGACGAGCGTTTCCCTCCCCGCGGACGGCGCCACCTCCAGCAACATCTTCACGGCCTTTGGCGTGACGTTCAGCGAGGACATGGACCCGGTCTTCAGCCGGCTGTGGCGGAACATCTATCGCAATGGCGGCCACTCCTACTTGCTGACGGATTCCGCGATGTCCTGGCAGAGCGCCGAAGCGGCGGCGGTGACTCTTGGCGGGCACTTGGCTACGATCAACAACCAAGCCGAGAACACCTGGGTCAACCAGACCTTCACCGGCAGCGGCGAACTTTGGCTCGGCCTGAACGACCTCGCGCTGAAGGGCAGTTACGTTTGGTCCAGCGGCGAGCCGTTCACCTACAACAATTGGGCCGGCGGCCAGCCGAACAACGGCAGCGGCTATGAGGATTGCGCCCGCATGTACGCGGATGGCCGCTGGGACGACACCGCTCCGTGGTCCAGCTTGCGCGGCGTGATCGAAGTCGCCAGCGCGACCGACGCGGACGGCGACGGCTTGGTGGACGCGGTGGACCCGTATCCGGCGGATGCGTTGAACGCCTTCGACCTCCGCGCGGCGGGCGCCGACAGCATGTTCGACACGCCGGACGACCAGGTTTATCGCATCTACGCCGGCGGCTACAGCAGCGGCACGAACGCCTCGTTCGTCATCCAGGACGGCCCGCTCCAACCGGGCAACTACCGCTTCAAGGTCACGACCGCGCTGCGCGACCGCTTCGGCAACGCGATGGCCGCGCCCTACCTGCGCTACTTCACCATCGCCGGCGTGCCGGGCCTGATTGTGGAGAACCGCCGCGGCGTGTCCGGCACTTCCACCACGTCGCTCAGTCTGACGCCGAGCAATCAGATGGACGGGTCGTTCAGTTGGGGGCCGGGTTTCGGCACCGGCTCGAACCCGCATTACCTCACGCAAGGTTTGCTCAATGGGGACACCAACCTGGACTTGGTGACCGCCAACCTCAGCGGTGATAACATCAGTATCCACCTTGGCGACGCCACAGGTTCGTTTCAACTGGCGACCAACGTGCCCACGGGCAACGGCGCCATCTCGGCCTTCGTCGCGGACTTCAACGCCGACAACAAGCGTGACCTCGCGGTGGCCAATTACTACAGCGGCACGGTGAGCATCCTGCTGGGCGACGGCAACGGCGGCGTCACCGTCTTCACGAACCACTCCGGCTTCGCCAACCCCTGCAACCTCGTCGCCGGTGATTTCAACCACGACAACAAGCTCGATTTGGCCGTGCCGAACTACGGCAACGGAACCGTGCGCGTGCTCTTTGGCAACGGCGACGGCAGCTTCCAGGTTTCCAGCAACTACACGGTGGCCGCCAGCCCGGAAACCGTCGTCGCGGCGCCGCTCAATGCCGACCCCGAGCTTGATCTTGTGGTGGCCAATTACGACGGCAGTTCCGTGAGCGTGCTGCTCGGGAACGCCGACGGCACCTTCCTGTCCGCCAGCAACTACCCGGCTCCTGGCCGGACCCGTTACGCCACCGTGGGCGACGTGAACAAGGACGGCAAGCTGGACATCGTGGGCGTCAGCGGCGCCACGTTGTTCGTTCTGCCCGGCAATGGGGACGGCACCTTCGGCACCCGCGCCGACTACTCCACGGGCGGCGCTGATCCGTACCAAGTGGTGCTGGCGGACATCGACAGCGACGGCTGGCTCGACGGCCTTGTCGCTTCCTACGGCAACAACCGCTTCATCACCATCCTGAACAACGGCGACGGCACCTTCGGGCCGCTCGTCCACTACTACTACGGCGGACGCCCCATCAGCCTTGTGACCGGGGACTATAACCGCGACGGCCTCCTCGACGCCGTGTTCTCGAGCTACGAGTGGAACAACTTCATCGTCATGCTCGGCAACAACACCGAAGGCCTGCCGCCTGATCCGGGTGGCACCGGCTTGCGCCTTAGCGGCGGGCGCGGGAGCCTGGCCGACTCCAGCGACCTTGACTACTGGACCTTCACCACCGAAACCGGCGACCGGCTGAGTATCGCAGTGGAGACGGTGGGCAGCCCGAGCGGTTCCGGCCTTGCTTTCAACATCTACTATCCGGATGGCGGCCTCTGGACGACGTTCTACTCCGACTACAATGGTCGCGGCCAGATCGCGCTCACAATCCCCGTGTCCGGCACCTACCAGATTCGCGTGGCGAACAACTGGACCTACTCGGGCGAGTACCGTCTGCGGGTGACCACGGTGCCACCGCCGGTGCAGGTGGAAACCGAGGCCAACGACAACACCAGCCAGGCCAACACGCTGACCTTCGCGCTGGCGGGCGGACGGCAGACGGGCACCGTGCTCGGCTACGTCGGCAACGCCGATGGCAGCGGCGACTTCTATCGCCTCGGCAACCTGTCTGCCGGCACCATCATCAAGCTCGGCCTCCGACGGCCCGCCAGCAGCGGCCTGCTCGGCGATCTGGTCGTTTACAACTCCTCTGGCGCAGTTGTCGCCATCAGCGCGGCCGGCGCGACCAATTTCACCTTCACCGTGCCCGCGGGCGGCGAGGGCGCTTACTACGCGCAAGTCTGGGACGCCGGCCCGGCGGCCGCGCTGCCTCTCGGCGGCACAGACGGCTACGCGCTCCGCTTCAACGGCGGCAACGACTGGATCGCCATCACCAACGCCGTCATCCCGGCTTCGGGCGATTTCACCGTGGAAGCCTGGGCCTACTCCTACGGCTCGGACGGCTACCACGATATTTTGTCCCAAGGCTCAGGCGGCAATGCCTTCTACATGGGCTACCGCAGTTGGAAAGCACGCGCGGGCGATGGCTGGGAGTACATCGACAGTGTGACCTATCCACAGGGTGGCTGGCACCACATCGCCGTGGTCAAGAGCAGCACGAACACGTTGTTCTTCATCGACGGGACGCAAGTGGCGGCGCGGGGCAGTGCCATTCCGAATCCGGTGGCGGCGGACGGCCTGCGCATCGGACGCCAGTACGGGCCGCACGGCGAATGGTGGGGCGGCCTGATTGACGAAATCCGCGTGTGGAACACGGCGCGGACGGCGGCGGAGCTTCAAGTGAACTTGAGCAATCGCTTGACCGGCGCGGAGAGCAGCTTGGTCGGTTACTGGCGTTTCGACGAGGGGACCAGCAATGTGGTCCTGGACGCGACGGCCAACGCCTCGCTCGGCACTTTCCAGAACTATCCCGTGTGGGTTCCTTCGACCGCTACCTACGCGAAACCTTCCAGCATTTTCTCCCAGTACCTCCTCGACATCGAACTGGGCGACGCGCAGCCGCCTTACATCGTGGCCGTTTCGCTGCCCGCGGATGGCACGACCAACTCCAGCCTCTGGGACCGCTTCTCGATCACCTTCTCCGAGGACATGACCGCCAACACGGTCACCAACGCCGCGAACTACGAGTTGCGCGGCGCCGGTTCGGACAATGCCTTCGGTACGGCGGACGACCAACTCTACGCGGTCCAGAACTCGCCGGAGTATGGGAGCGGCCTGAGCGCGTCGTACTTTATCGGCGGCGCTCCGCTGCAAGCCGGCCAGTATCGCTTCACCATTTCCACGGGCCTCGCCGACCGCGCCGGCAGCACCTTGACCAACGCCTACGTCCGCAACTTCATCATCGCGGACGTGCCGGGCTACCTGACGGAAAGCCGCACGAACAACACCCAGGTCGCCGGCACCACCCTGAGCCTCGCGCGTACGAACCGCGCGGACGGCTCATTCGCTTACGCTTTGGGGCCGTTCATGAACACGCAGACCGAGCGCATCGCCGTGGGCCGGATTGACGGCGACACCAACCTGGATTTGGTGACCGCCAATTGGCATGCGGACGGCATGAGCGTGCTGCTCGGTCGCGGCGACGGCACTTTCCAGGTGAAAACCAACATCGGCACCGGCAACTCCGCCTGGGCGATCGCCCTCGGACAGTTTACCGCCGATACGAACCTCGACTGCGCCGTGGCGAACTACGACGCCAACACCGTCACCATCCTGCGCGGCGGGGGCGACGGTTCCTTCCAGGTCCTCACCAACATCACCGTCGGCTCCCGGCCCTACCACGTGGTCACCGCCGACTTCAACGCCGACGCCAAGACGGACCTCGCGGTGCCGAACTACAGCGGCAGCACGGTCAGCATCCTGCTGGGCAATGGCGACGGCAGCTTCCGGGTGACGACCAATTACGCGACGGGCAGCAGCCCGATGTACGCCGCCGTGGGGGACGCCAACCGTGACGGGAAGCTGGACTTGGTCATTGCCAACTACGACAGCGACAACGTTACGGTCCACCTGGGCAACGGCAACGGGACCTTTGCCGCGCCGGTCGGCGTGGCCACCGGGCATCGCCCCCGCGCCGTCGCCCTGGCGGACTTGGATCGCGACGGGAAATTGGACCTCGCCGTCCTCAACGGCGGTGACAACACCTTCAACGTGATGTTCGGCAACGGCGACGGCTCTTTCCAACCGCGCGCCATTTACCCGGCCAACACTTCGGACGGGTATGAAATCCTGGCGATTGATCTCAACGGCGACACTTGGCCCGACCTCGTGGTGGGTGGCTACCACAACCACCTTGTCAGCGTGGTGCTCAACCGCGGCGACGGCACGTTCCTTTCGCCCACCACCTACGGACTTGGCTACTACGTCGTGGGCTTGGCGGCGGGGGATTTCAACAACGACGGTCGTACGGATTTAGCTTGCGGCAACGACTCCGGCACCGGCGTGTACAGCCTCATCGCCAATGACACCGAGCCGCTCGCGAGCGATTCCGCCGACGGCAGCCTCCGCACCGGGGCCGGTCGCGGCAATTTGACCAGTGGCAGCGATCCCGACTATTGGAGCTTCTACGCGGAAGCCGGCGACCGCTTGAGTCTGGCCTGCCAGAATCCGGTTGATTCTGCCGCCACGGGCCTGCGCTTCGTCATCTATTTGCCCAGCGGCGCGTCCTACACCGACTTTTACGCGGACTACTACGGTCGCGGCCAACTTTCGACGACGCTTCCCGTGACCGGCACCTACTACATCGGTGTGTCCCAGAACTGGGGTTACACGGGCGAATACCGCTTCCGGGTCACACTTGCCCGCCCGCCCATGCAGCTCGAAAGCGAGGACAACAACAACACGAGTCAGGCTGACCCACTGACCTTCGTTTCAAACGCGGGGCATCAGCAGGCCACCGTCCTCGGTTATGAGAGTTCCGCCGACGGCAGCGACTTCTACCAACTCGGCAACCTTTCCGCCGGCACCACCATCCAACTCGGCTTGACGCGGCCCAACAGCAGCCACTTGCTGGCGGACCTCGTCATCTACAACAGCGCCGGCGCGGTCGTGGCCATCAGCGTGGCTGGGGCGACCAATCTGACCTATACCGTGCCGGTCGGCGGCGATGGCGCCCACTACGCGCAAGTCTGGGACGCCGGCCCGGCGGTCGCGCTGCCTCTCGGCGGCACCGACGGCTACGCGCTCCGCTTCAACGGCGGCAACGACTGGATCGCCATCACCAACGCCGTCATTCCGGCTTCGGGCGACTTCACGGTGGAGGCCTGGGCTTATTCGTACGGTTCGGACAGCTACCACAATATTTTGTCCCAAGGCACGGGCGGCAATGCCTTCTACATGGGCTACCGCAGTTGGAAAGCCCGCGCGGGCGACGGCTGGGAGTACATCGACAGCGTGATGTATCCACAGAACGGCTGGCACCACATCGCCGTGGTCAAGAGCAGCACGAACACGTTGTTCTTCATCGACGGGACGCAAGTGGCGGCGCGCGGCAGCGCGATTCCGAACCCGGTGGCGGCGGATGGTCTGCGCATCGGACGCCAGTACGGACCGTACGGTGAATACTGGGGCGGCCTGATTGACGAAGTCCGCGTGTGGAACAAGGCGCGGACGGCGGCGGAACTTCAACTGAACTTGAGCAATCGCCTGACCGGCGCCGAGAGCGGCCTGGTTGGCTATTGGAGCTTCGACGAAGGCGCCGGCGCCACCATCGCGGACGCCAGCCCCGCTGGCCACCTCGGGCGCTTCCAGAACTTCCCGGTCTGGGTGCCGTCCTCCTCGGAGGTCTTCCAGCCCTCCGGCATCTTCTCCCAGTACGTCCTGTCCCTCGACATCAGCGACAGCGTCGGCCCGGCGGTTGCGTCGGTCACGCTGCCTGCCGCCGGGTCCACCAACTTCGGCGTCATCGACCGGTTTACCGTCGGCTTCAACAAGGACATCGACGCGTCGATCAATGCGGTCAACCGCTACCTCCGCTCTTACGGTGGCCACGCCTACACCATCACCGACGCCGGCATGACTTGGTACAACGCCGAAACCGCCGCCCGCGCCGTCGGCGGCCATCTCGTCACCCTCAACACTTCGCTGGAGAACGACTGGGTCCGCGACAACTTCTACAGCGTGTACGGCAACGTCTGGATCGGCATGTCCGACGAAGCCCAGCGCGGCACTTACGTTTGGGCCAGCGGCGAGTCGGTCACCTACACCAACTGGGACGCCGGCCAGCCCAACAACAACAACAACGCGGACTACGGCGTCATGCGTGGCGCCGGCTTGTGGGCCATGTACGCCGCCTCGGCCAACTACCGCGGCGTCATCGAAGTCGCCGGCCCGGACACCGACGGCGATGGCCTGCCGGACACACTCGATCCGTTCCCGAACGACGCCATGAACCTCGTGGACCTCCGCGCCGCGGGACTCGATAGCGCGTTCGACACGGCGGACGACTCGATCTATCGGCTCTCAAGCGACAACTACACCGGGGGCCTCTCCTTGAATTATTACGTCACCGACGGCCCGCTCCAGCCGGGCAACTACCGTTTCACCGTGACGAGTTCCTTGCGCGACCGCTTCGGCAATCCCATGAACGCGCCGATGGTCCGCTACTTCACCGTGGGCGGCGTGCCGGGTTACGTCTTCGAGGGCCGCACCAACAACTCCTCCGCCACCGCCACCGCCTTGCCGCTGGTGGAAGACCCGCCGGGCGTCAAGAGCGCCGCCGGCCGCGGCAAACTTTACAATGGCTCGGACGAAGATTGGTGGAGCTTCACCGGCGCGGCGGGCGAGTTGCTCACGCTGGCAGTGGAAGTGCCCGGTTACCCGAACGGCGGACGGCTGCGCTACGAGGTCTTCCATCCGAACGGCAGCCGCATCATCGACCTCTACCCCGAGTACTATGGCAGTTACGGGCAACAGGGACCGGTCACGCTCAGCAGCAACGGCACCTACACCGTGCGCATCACCCAATACGATGGTTACTACGGCGAGTACCGCTTCCGCATCACGACCGTCACGACGCCGGTGCAGATGGAAAGCGAGGACAACGCGAACATCGCCAATGCCGATCCGCTCACCTTTACCGTGGCCACCAACAGCCAAGCCGCCAGCGTCGCCGGCTTCATTCGCCTGGGGACGGACCTCGACTACTTCAACCTCGGCGTGGTCAGCAACGGCTACAGCATCTTCCTCAATGTCCGGCTCCCGCTCGGCAGCGCGTTGGCTCCGGTCGTCTCGGTGTACAACGCCGCCAACGCCTATCAGGGCGAGGCCCCGGGCGGGCGGCCCGACGACGGCGTGGCCGAAGTCCGCGTCACCTCGCAGAACACTTACTACGCCGTCGTGCGCAGTTCGGCCGGCGTGGGCGGCATCGACCAAGGCTACCTGCTCGACGTGCAGGTCTTGCCCACGGGCACGCTCTCGTTCCCGAACCTCCAGGTCGTCACCGTCACGCCGCCCACCGCGGGCAGCATCCAGAGCGGCCAGCAGATCGCCTATTCGTTCAGCGTGCAGAACGTCGGCTCGCTCGCCACGGCCGGCGCGAGTTGGATAGACCGAGCCTCGCTTTCGCAGGACACCGTGCTGGGCAACGCGGACGACATCCCGCTTGGCTTCATCACCCACAGCGGCGCGCTCGCTCCCGGTGCGGGCTACAGTGTGACCAACACCTTCACTTTGCCGGAAGGCGTGAGCGGCGACTACTACCTGATCGTCATGGCTGACGCCGGCAATGCGGTGAACGAATTCCTGTTCGAGAGTGACAACACCACCGTCTCCGCCTCCACCTTCCACATCAACCTTGCGCCGTATCCCGACCTCCGGGTCGAGAACCTCGTCGCGGTGGGGCCGGATGCCGGCAGCGTCTTTACGATCTCGTGGAACACCGTCAACCGCGGCAACCTCGGCGCGCCCGCCGGCTTCCGCGAACGCCACGTCGTGCGCAACATCACCAGCGGCGCCATCCTGGCGAACGTCGAGCAAACCGCCGCCAGCGCCCTCGCTCCGGCCGCGGTCTGGCCGCACCAGATCAGCGTCGTCGCCTCCAACTCCGGTGTCTATCAAGTCCAGGTCACGACCGACTCGCAGGACAACCTTTGGGAGTTCGACGGCCTGAGCCATGCCGGCGGCGAGGCGAACAACGCGGCGGCCACCAACTTCTCCATCCTCTCCTACTTCAACGTCACGGTGCAAAGCAGCCCGCCCGGCGCCGGCACGCTCACGGGCGCCGGCTCCTACTCGTCGGGCACGACCGTCACCGTCACCGCCACGCCGGTCACAACCACGCTGCCGTATTACTTCGTGAACTGGACCGAGGGCGGCGCTTTCCAGAGCGCGAGCACCAACTACAGCTTCATCATCTCGCGCGACCGTACTCTGCTGGCGAACTTCTCACTGCCGAGCTTCCAACTGAGTGCGTCGAACAACCCGCCCGCCGGCGGCACGGTGGCCGGGCAGGGGACCTACTTCTACGGCACGACCAACGTGCTCACGGCCAACGCCAACTTCGGCTACCGCTTCACCAACTGGACCGAAGGCGGCAGCGTCCTCAGCACCGCGCCGTCGTTCTCGGTGGTCGTCACCAGCAACCGCTCCGTCGTGGCGAACTACGTCGAAGCGAACACCACCCACGTCGTAAGCCTGGCTACCCAGCCCTCGAACGTTGTGGCCCTCGCGGGCGCGGGCATCTACACCAATGGCCAGAGCACCAACTTCACCGCCCCGCTCTCGGTCACGAACCCGCCGAGCATTTTCAACTTCAAGGAATGGCGGCTCAACGGTGCGTTCGCCGGGAGCAGCGCCAGCTTCAGCAAGGGCTTCACCACGCTGGATCCGACGAACATGCAGTTCGTGGCAGTCTATGACACGGTCAGCATCCTGCCGCTCGTCACCAACGTCACGCAGAACCTCGCGAACCCCGTGCCGGCGACCACCAACTTCGTGCTGAGCTTCCAGTTCAACCGCAGCATGAACACCAACTTCACGCCGGTCGTCGCGCTCACCAACTTGGCCGCGCCGGTCCAGGCCGTGGTCCCGCCGGGCGGCTCGTGGAACGCCGTCGCGGTGTCCAACGACACGTTCACCTTGCGTCCGATCACGTTCGCCACCGGCATGGACGGCACGAACAGGGTCTGGATTTCCCAGGCCCGCGACTTCAGCGGCGGCCAACTGGCGCTGACCAACGTGCGGACGGTCGTGGTCGATGTGACGCCGCCGGCGAACCCGGTCCTGACGCTCACGGCGTCGAACAACTCGTCGGCCACCGTGAGTTGGTCCGCCTACACGGCACCGGCGGACTTGAACAGCTTCCGCCTGTATCTCGCCACGAACAGCTTCACGTCGGTGGCCGGCCTGGTGCCGGTATCGACTCTCGGCGCCGGTTCGCGCAGCTTCACCTATTACAGCTTGTCGCTCGATCGGCCGTATTTCGCCGTCGTCGCCGCGGTGGATAACGCGGGCAACAGTGCGTCCACAGTCACGCCGCTGTCCTTCATCCTGCCCAGCAGCGTGCCGCCGCCGGTGCCGCTGACCGTCACTGCGCCCAGCGCTTCGTCCGCGCTGGTTTCCTGGACCGGCTACGACACGACCTTCCTGCTCGGCTTCGCAGCCTTCCGCCTCTACTACGAGACGAACAACTTCACCTCGGTCGCCAGCTTGACGGCCAAGCAGGTCCTCGGCACGGGCGTGCGCTCGGCGCAGATCGACGGCTTGGACCGCACGCGCACCTACTACTTCGCCGTCGTCGGCTACAACGGGAACAACGCCTTCAATCCGAACGTCACCGCCACGCCGTGGTCCGATCCTTACGCCGGGAACATCGCCGCCAACACCACCATCGGTGGGGCCGGCCAGCCCGTGGTGGACATCCTCCAGAGCATCACGGTGGTCAACAGCGCCGTGCTCACCATCCCGGCGGGCACCACGCTCCGCTTCGCGCCGGGCACCAAGCTCACCGTCCAGCAAGGCCGCCTCAACGCCGTCGGCACCGCGCTCGATCCGGTCGTCTTCACTTCGGCCAACGACCAGTCCGGCCTGACGCCGGCTGCGGGCGACTGGAACGGCGTCTTCCTCGGCAGCAGCGCCGGCCCATCAGTGCTGCGCCACGTCTTCGTGAAGTACGGCGCCGGCCTGACCATCAGTAACTGCTCGCCGACCGTCGATGCCTTCACCGCGCTCTACAACGTGCCCGCCGGCCTCACGCACCAGAACGGCGGCGCGGTCAACACCACCAATGCTCTGCTCGCCTTCAACGGCGTGGGCGCGCAGCAACTCGGCGCGTCGCAACTGCTCCTCAACAACTCGGTCATCAAGAACAACGACACCAACGCGCTGGGCTTCGGCGGGCCGATTCTCAATGCGGCCGGCAACTGGTGGGGCAGCGCCGTGCCTGCGGAGATCGACGCGCTGCTGCAAGGCGCGGTGGACCGCACGGGCTTCCTCACTGGCGAACCGCTGCTCACGCCGGCCATCGGCACGTCGAACAACGTCACGCAGATCGGCAACCGCTTCGCCAACTTGCGCCTGGCTTGCCGCACCGCGGACTCCATGCGTTTGAGCGAGGACTCGACGTTCTTCGCCGTGTTCTTCGCGCCGTTCGCCAACAGCACCACCTTCCAGGTCGGCGAGGGCGGCGGGGCCAAGACCCTCTTCGCCCAGTTCCGCAGCATCACCGGCCAGACGAGCGCGCCGGTGTCCGTCACCGTCACCTACATCACCGCCGGGCCGAGCATCGCGGCGTTCAATCTCTCGGAGGGCCAGCAACTGACCCGTCCCCTCACCGTGACCGGCAGCGCCAGCGCCCCGCTGGGCATGGCGGCGATGGAATTCTACGTGGACAACGTGGGGCAGGGGACCAATGCCGGCGGCAGCTTTTCGCAGTGGTTCGATCCGCGCGGCTTCAGCAGCGCCGTTCATCGCGTGAAACTGGTTGCGCGTGACACCAGCGGCAACTTCTCGACGTTGGAGCGCAACGTGGTCGTCGCCCCCACGCCGCCGCCCGCGCCGGTCATCGCCGTGCCGGCCACGGATGTCGTGGTCAACACCAACACCGTCTTCGTCAGCGGCACGGCCGAGCCGTTCATCGAAGTCCGGCTGATGCGCGCCGGCACGCTGCTCCGCTCCACGAACGCCTCGGCGGCGGGCGCTTTCAGCTTCGCCAACGTTCCGCTGATCGAGGGCGCGAACTTGCTCGCCGCGCTGGCCGTGGACGCCCTGGGCGCCGCAAACTCCGCCATCCGCAACGTCACTCTCGACACCATCCCGCCGGCCCAGCTTGTCATGGAAGCGCCGGTGTATCGGGCCGGCGTGGGCCTGTCCCTCTCGTGGAAATTCCCCACCACCGGCAAGCGCGCCTCGACCTTCCGCGTCTTCTGGCACACCGCGCCGTTTACCGCCACCAACCAGGCGACCGGCCAGAGCGTGCTGCTCGCCTCCATGGACACCACGCTGCAGGGTTTGGCCACGAGCAACTACTGGTTTACCGTGGTCGGCTACGACAGTATCGGCAACGCCAGTCCGCTCTCGACCCTCGTGCAGTTCTACTACGATGCCGTGCCGCCGTCGTTCAACGTGGCGTTTGACAAAGCGTCGCCCGTCGGCGTCGGCCCCTTGCGTGTCACGCTCATCTCCTCCAAGGCGCTGAATGGAATGCCCACCCTGACCGTGCGCCCGTCGGGCAGTTCGCCGGCATGGCTGAGCCTGACCAACACCGCGCTGAACACTTACGAAGGGGTGATCAACGTGACCACCCTGCTGCCGTCCGGCCCGGTCGTGCTCAACGTGTCCGCGCAAGACACGTTCGCCAATCCCTTCAACGGCCCGCCGTCCGGCCCGGCGCTCAGCTTTGATGTCAACCCGCCCGACGGCGTCATCACCACCGCGCCGCTGCCGCCGGTGCAAGCGACGAACAACACCTCCGTCGCGGTCAACCTGCAGCTCACCGAAGCGCCCAAGCCGGGAACGACTCCGACCATCAACTTCGGCCCGCCGGTCGGCTCGCCGGTCGCTGTCACGATGACTGGTTCCGGCGTGAACTGGAACGGCACGCTTACCCTCACGCCCGCGATGGGCTCCGGCATCGGCCACTTCACCATGACGGTCGTGGACAGCCTCGACAACGTGGGCCACAACATCACGGCCGGCAGTTCGCTGGAGATCTACAACACCGCCTTGCCGTCGCCGCCGGGCCAACCGGTCGGGTTCCAGGCGGGCAGCCTCGGTGGCGGCCGCGTGCAGTTGAATTGGTTCGCCGTCTCGAACGCGGAAATCTACCGCGTCTATTCCGAGCCGGGCACCAACTTCACAGCCCCGACGCTGCTCGTGGCCGACAACGTGGCCTCGAACAGCTACATCGACCTGCCGCCGGCGGACGGCTATTACCGCTACGTCGTGACCGCCCTGCGCCGCGGCTCCGAAGGCACCAACTCCATCACCCGCGTGGCGCTTTCCGACCGCACGCCGCCGCCCGCGCCGACCAACGTGGCCGTGCAACTGGTGGCTTCCGGCCTGCAAATCACCTGGCAGGCGGGCGCGGGCCAGACGCCGGCCTCGTTCAACGTCTATCGCAACGGCGCGCTGATCCGCACGGTCAGCTCGGTCGCGCCTGTGATCGACAACCCGCCGCGCGGCACCATGAACTACACCGTGGGCGCGCTGGATGTCCTGGGCAACGAGGCGCTCAGCCAGCCCGCCACCGTCCAGTTGCTGGTCGGCGCGGTCAACCACCTCCAGGCGCTGGTCAACATTGGCCAGGCGCCCATGCTGTCGTGGATTTCCGACGATCCCACCGCGGTGGGCTTCAACGTCTATCGCAACGGCATCAAACAAAACTCGACGCCGCAGGCCGGCACGAATTTCACCGACACCTTGCCGCTCGGCAGCGACACGGCGACCTACGCCGTCCGGGCCGTCAACAGCACCAACGCCGAAAGCGCCGCGCGCTCGGTCGTCATCTATCCGGCGGAACTGACGCTCTTCGTCAACTCGCTGGGTGGCGACTCGAACAACCCGCCCACGCTGCGTTACTTCGACGATTACCGCGTGACCGTTTCCAACCTGGTCGCCTCCGGCGCGCTGCCGTTGCGCCAGATTGAACTGCGCCGCACCGGCCTCGGCCTTGAGCCGATGACCGTCGTCAGCACGGTTGGCTCCAGCATCGGCGTGGGCAACTGGCTCTCGCGCAACCTGGCCGTGCCGTGCGCCTCGAACAATGTGGCCCAGGCGGTTCGGTTGCGCGCCGTTCAGGAAACCGACGTGGGCGGCAGCAGCGTGATCTACCAGCGCACGTTCGACTTCCCCACCATCCAGACCCCGGGCGTGATGGTGGAACTCAGCGCCAACCAATTGCCGCTGGCGGGCGGCCTCAACTCCTTCGAGGCGCGCCTCTACAACCGTGGCTACACGCCGATCTATATTGCCACGACACGCGGCGGCGGCAGTGATCCGGGCGACCTCTCCATCGTGGTCCGGAACGCCCAGGGCCAGGAAGTCAGCCGCACGGCCTTCACTGGGGCCGTGCCGGGCGCGATCTTCGCCGGCGGCGTCGGCTACGCGCTCATCCAGCCGGGCGCTTCGGTGCGCGTCACGGTGCCGAACGTGCTCGTGCCGGAGGGCCTGGCGGGAACGCTCGTCACCTTCGAGGCGGTGGCCAGCGCGATCTATGACCGCGCGTCGGCGGGCCAGCAGGTATCCGGCCCGCTCAGCGGCTTGATGCAGTCCAGCCTGGCCGTCACACCTTACTACGGCACGGCGCAAACGGATCGTCCGCTTTACTCCGACGAAACGCCGGTCCTCATCACCGGCCAGGCCATCGACCGCGCTTCGGGCCAGCCGAAGCCGAACGCGGCGCTGAAGATCAGCTTCGCCACGCGCGGCTATCGCTGGTCGCGCGACGTGACCACGGATGCCAACGGCAACTACGCTTACACCTTCAACCCGGCGCCGGGCATGGCCGGCACGCTGACCATCTGGGCCGCGCACCCGGACGTGTTCGACCAGCTCAACCAAGCGCAGATCACGATCTACCGCCTCTACGCTACGCCCGCCCTCGGCGACATCCGCATGTCGAAGAACGACACGCTGGACTTCAACATCACCCTCATCAATCCGGGCGACGTGACGCTGACGGGCTTCTCGCTGGCTTTCGAGGGCTACCGGATGCAGGGCACGAACAAGATCACCATCACCAACCTCCAGGGTTTGGCCTTGTACGCTCCGGACTTCCTGCTCGGTCCGAATGAGCGCCGCCCGGTCACGCTCCGATTGCGTGCCGACGCCGACGCGCCGGACAACGCCGTCGCCGTGTTCACGCTCCAGTCGTCGCAAGGCGCGTCGGTGAAGTTCACCGGCAACGTCACGCTCTCCGCGCCCGTGCCGATCATCTCGGTCGTCAAGCCGGACATCGGCTACGTCGAGGTCAGCGTGGACCGCGGCTCGCTGCTCAGCCGGGAGGTCGTGATCATGAACCGTGGCCTGAAAGACTTGAAAGGTGTCACGTTCCAACCGCCGACCAACGTGGCGTGGATGATCGTCAACCTGCCCACCAACCAGGCCGGCACGATTTCCTTCCCGGACCTCAACGTCGGCCAGTCCAACTCGTTTACGGTGGTCTTCATGCCTCCGACCAACGCCGCGCTGCAATATCACCAGGACAAGATCGTCCTCCGCGGCACCAACGCCGTCGGCACGTTCGACGTGAACCTCTACGCCAAGGTCACCTCGTCCAAGGCGGGCGACGTGCAGTTCTACGTGGACAACATCCTCGGCCTGCCGGTGCCGAATGCGACCGTCCGCTTGCGCAGCACGGCGTTGCAAGTGGAGTTGCCGGCGGTGACCACCGACATCAACGGCCTCGTCACCGTCAGCAATCTTCAGGAGGGCAACTGGTCCTGGCAGATCAGCGCGCCGGGCCACTCGGCGAATGTCGGCGTGGTGAATGTGATTCCCGGCCAGATCGTGCAGGTGGCTCCGCCGGAGACGCGCCTGTCCAAGAGCCTGGTCACGGTCAATTTCAGCGTCGTGCCCGTGCCCTACACCGACCGCTACGAGATCAAGATCGAGCAAACTTTCGAGACCCACGTGCCGGCGCCGGTGCTGGTGCTCGATCCCACCTACATGAACTTCGATCAGGTCCAGCCGGGCTTTGAGGCCAACTTCATCGTCACGGCCAAGAACCACGGCCTGATCGCCATCCGCGACGTCACGATCAACGGCTCGGATGCCGGCGGAGGGCGGCTGTCGCCGCTGATTGACTACTTGCCGGAACTGGGGCCGGAAGAGACGGTGGAGATTCCGTTCCACCTGACCTACGGCGCTGCCGGCAGCGGCCAGCAGAGCGTGGCCGGGAGGCAGGGTGGGAATGTGGACAAGATCTGCGATCCGGCCAATGGCATCTCGGGCGGCTTCCTCGATTGCCTCACGGGCAATCTTATCCAGACGGCCTGCGGACTGATTGGCCTCAACGCCATCGCAGCCGGCTCGTATAGCTGTTACGCCGACGCCAGCTTGATCGGCATCGCGCAGGGACTCCTCATCGCGCTGACCTTCTACAACGCCGTCCTCTCGCCGTTCAACGCGGTCGTCAGCGCCTTCGGCTGCTTGGTGAACTACATCGCCGGCCTGTTCACCGGGCCTTCCGACGACGGTTCTCCGGGCGCGCCCGGCGGCGCCTGGGGCAACTTCATTCCCGACGGCGCGGGTTGCTTCGCTGCGGAAACCCGCGTGCTCATGGCCGACGGCCGGTTCAAAACGATTGATCAAGTGGCTCCCGGAGACGTCGTTCGGACCGGCGCCGGCCGGTTAAACGTGGCTTCCGTCAGCGAGGCCCACACGCGCGTCAGCGACAAGGGCCGGGAAGTCTTCTTCCAAGAACCGGGCCGCCAGGAATCCGGCTCGGTGCGGACCACCGACGAGCACTTCTTCTGGGTCGATGGCAAGGGCTGGACCAAGGCCGCCGACCTGGCCCGCGGCGACTGGCTGTTCAACGAGCAGAGCCGCCGCGTGCAGATCACCGCCAACGACCGGCTCCGCGACCCGCTGCGCGTCCACACCCTCAAGCTCAAGGAAGACGTGGCCTTCTACGCCAACGGTATCCTCGTGCATGACCTGTGCGGCACGTGGTCGCCGAACGGGCCGGTCTTCGTGGATTGGACGCCACCGAAACGTGTGCCGCCTGATCCAGCGCCCCAACCCGTCCACGTCAAAATTCAGAGATAGGACCCGCCATGCGCTACCACATTTCCCTTCCTCGTCCGGCGGCCGCGAGAGTCTTCTCCGGCTTGAAAGCCCTCCTCTGCGGCGCGCTGCTTCTCGCGGCCCAGTCCGCCAGCTTGCAGGCCCAGCAACAACAACAAGGGCTTTGCGCCCGCGTCAAGATCGTCATCCTCCAGGAGCTCACCCTGGAGCGCATCGGCTTCGAGGCGACGCTCGAAGTCACCAACAACGACGGCGAAGACCCGATCACGGACTTCTTCGCCTCGCTCACCTTCGAGAACCCGCTCCTCTCGACCAACGGCATCCACGACGCCGGCCCGCTCTTCTTCGTCCGCGCGCCGACGTTTGAGAACGTCAACTCGGTCAGCGGCGACGGCGTGATCGGCCCGACCAAGAAGGCCGTGGTCCGCTGGTTCATCATCCCGAAGATCAGCGCCGGCGGGCAGTCGCCGGAAGGCATCCGCTATCTCGTCGGCTGCAACCTCGGCGGCAAGATGCGCGGCGTGGAAATCCCGAAGGACGTGATGCTCGCCATCCCGGCGCAGATTTTCGTCAAGCCGGAGCCGCAACTGGAGATCACCTACTTCCAGCCGCGCGACGTGCAGGGCGACGATCCGTTCACGGCGGAAGTGGAAAGCCCGATCCCGTTCACCCTCGGCGTGCTGGTGAAGAACTCCGGCTACGGCACGGCCCACAAGCTCAAGATCGATTCGCAGCAGCCCAAGATTGTCGAGAACCGCCAGCGCCTGCTGCTCATCGCCCAGTTGCTCGGCGCGCGCGTCAACGATTCCGCCCTCAACACCGCCAGCCTGGTCGTCAACCTTGGCGACATCCTCCCCGGCCAGGCGAAGAAGGGCGCGTGGGACATGATCACCTCGCTCTCGGGCGAGTTCGTGGAGTTCAAGGCGTCTTACACCCACGCCTCCGACCTGGGCGGCGAGGAGACTTCTGTCATCAAGTCGCTCAACGCTTACTTCATCGCCCACGAAGTCCTCAACGACCAGCCGGGCCGCGACGCGATCAAGGACTTCCTCGCCGACACTGACAACGACGAGAATATGGTGCCCGACGCGCTCTATGAGAGTGAGGGGAACACCCTTCCTGTGAACTGGCTGCTGAACGCGACCGTCGTTGGCTCTGCCGGTCCGGGGCAGAGCTTCCAGGTGACGCTGGCCGCCGACAAGCAGAGCTGGGGCTACATGCGCCTGCCCGATCCCGGCCAGGCCAAGCTCCCCATCGCCAGCGTGGTGCGCTCGGACGGAAAGGTCCTCAACCCGAACAATTATTGGACCAACATCCGCTACGAGAAGATCACGAACAACAAGCAGACCTGGCTCAACCTCTTCGACTTGGTCGATCTGGCGAACTACACCTACACGGTCACCTACGGCCAAGTCGGCAACGACACCACGCCGCCGGTCACGACCCTGCATTTCGTCGGCTCCGTCAGCGAATCGGGCGGCAAGTTCTACATCACGCCCGACACGCAGATGTATTTCCTCGCCGAAGACGCCAGCCCCGTCAGCATGTTTTACAGCCTGACCAACGGGCCGTTCCGCCCGGCCTTGCCGTTCTTCATTCCGACGCCGGGTGAATATCCGCTCGTGTTCTACGCCACGGACACGTTCAACAATCGCGAAGCCAACAAGACCAACATCATCGTGGTCGCGGGCAGCGGCGCCCTCGACTTCGTCAACGTGAGCCTTCCGGCCCAGCTCATCTTTGTGTCCGGCGACGCGCTCTCCATCCGGCCCTTCAACGCGCCGCTCACGTTCCAGGTGTTGACGAATCCCAGCCAGACCGACGCACGGATCGACATCTTCCAGGGCGTCGTCGCCTGGGCCACGCTGGCGGGCGTGCCTTCCTCGCCGACGCGCAACACCGCTGCCACGCTGACCGTGGGCGGCGACTTTGTGGACTTCTACCGCTATCGTCTCAACGGTGCCGCGTGGAGCAGCGAGCGCGCGGTGGCCACGCCCATCAGCCTCTCGGCCCTGGGCGCCGGCAGCTACACCGTCGAAGTGCTGGGTCGCTCGCAGTATGGCGGCTACATGGACGCCTCGAACGCCGTGGCCGCAAGTTGGGTGGTCGAGCTCGCGGCGGCCCCCGTCACCATTACGAGCACGCCGGCCACACCCAGCCGACTGCGTTCCGCGGTGTTGAACATCGCCGGCTCCGGCGTGACGGCTTATCGCTGGAAGTTCAACGACACGTTCTACCGTGCCGAGTCGAACGCCCCATCCGCCCTGCCCGTGCCCCTTACCGCCAGCACGCAGCAGATCGTCACGATCAGCGTGATCGGCAAGACCAACGGCGTCTATCAACCGACGAACAACCCGACGACCGTGAGGTGGAACTTCGACCCGATGTTCGGCTTCGTCCTGCCGGGCTTGGCGAACGTCCGGGCCGTGTCGCTCACGAACATCGGCGCCAACTCCCAGACGTTCATCTGGGACGGTCGCGGCGGCTCCGGGACGATCCAGCCGCCGGGCTGGTACACCGTTCGCCTGGCCATCATGGACGCACTGGGCCGCACCAACTTCACGTCGCGCTTGGTGCAAATCAGCGAACTCTCCGGGGCCGCGAGCACGGTGGCCGACGTTTCGCGCGGGCCGAAGAACCCGTACGCCCGCGGCCATTGGGCCGTCTGGCAGGACCAGAGCGACGGCAACTTTGAGATTTACGCGCAAGACCTCGCCATCAGCGGCGCACCCATCGTGCGGATTACCGACACGGTGCTGAACCAGGAAAACCCGCGCACGGATGGCCGTTACGTTGTCTGGCAAGGCCGGCAGACGAACGGCAACTGGGATGTCTTCATCAAGGACCTCACTACCGCCGCGCCGCCGCGGCCGTTGTTCAGCACGCCGAACCACGACGAAGTCAACCCCGCCATCGACTGGCCGTGGGTGGTTTACCAGAAGAAGAGCGTCATCAATCCCAGCGCGCCCTGGCTGGTGCTTGCGACCAATTTGCTGACGGGCCAAGGCTTTGCGGCCTCGACTACGGCGCAGGACGCGTTGACGCCGGACGTGCAGGCGGGCCGCGTCGTCTGGCAGGACCAGCGCGACGTGGGGCAGGGCGAGATCTACTTCCGGAACCTGGAGACAGGTGAGCAGCGCCGCATCACCACCAACCAGTTCGGCCAATACCATCCCGCCATTTCCGGCAACTGGATCGCCTGGACCGACAACCGCAACGGCCAGGTGGACATCTACGGCTTCGACCTCCTCCGCAATACCGAGGTCCGCATCACCAGCGCGCCGGAGAACGAAATGCGGCCGTACCTCGACGGCCCGTGGCTCGTCTGCCAGGAGGACTCGATGGGGTCGCTCACTGAGAATGTCCGCCTCGTCCACCTGCCCACCCTCCGCGCTGTGCCGGTCACGCGCACGATCACCCTGAAGGACCGTCCGGCCCTGGCCAGTGGCCGCGCCGTCTGGCTCGACACGCGCACGAACCTCTCCAGCGTGCTGGTCGCGGACGTGCCGTCGCTGCAAGGCGTCTTCGAGAACCGCAACGCCGTCGCCGTCACCGAGGCGATGGTGGCGTACCAGCAGAACGCCTACGCGCTGCTCACGCTCTGGCACAACCAGGCCGGCGTGCAGGAGATCACGCGCTACAGTTCCCTGGTTCCGTCCGTCACGAGCGAAACGGCCTACTGGACGAACGGCGCTCCGGCGGGCGCGAACTTCACGCTTACCGCCGGCGCGTTCCTCTGGATCAAGTTCAGCGACCCGCGCCTGCTCGACCTCGGCTCGAACAACAAGGGCGCGCTTAACCTCGCCGCGGGGCCGAGTGTCTTTGGCTACGTCGGCTTCCCGAGTCAGTTCACGGCCTTCAAACTCCTGACCCAGCTCGGCCTGAACAACGCTCGCGGCGTCCGCATGTTGGACTCCGAATCCGGCCGCTGGGTGGTGGCTGAAGTGCAGGCTGGCCGGCCGGTCGGCATCGACTTCCCGATCCCCAGCGTGGCCGTGCTCATGCTCGACCTCGCCAATCCCGTCAGCAATTTCAAACCTCTCTGACCATGAACACCCCGATCCTAAACTCAGTGCCAGAAGTCCCGCCGCGTGAGGGCATGCGGCCTACAAGCCCCTGTAGGCCGGGTCCCCTGACCCGGCGTCGCGGGCGTATGACGCTCTGCATTGCCCGATGGCTCTGCGGCTCGACGCTGGTCCTCTGCGCGTCCGCCTTGGCGATCACGCCTGCCGAGGCGCAGCGGAAACTCGACCGCGGAGAGAAACTCACCTTCGTGGACGTGCGCTCGACTGTGCTGTTCAAGCAGGGCCACGTCCCCGGCGCGATCAACGTTCCCGCCGCGCTCGTGCCCCACAAGCAGCTTCCCCCGCTGGGCAACGTGGTCGTCTATGACGACGGCCTGGGCCGCGACGGCGCCGTCGCCGCCGCGGCGGCCCTGAACAAGAAGCCCGGCATCACGGCCGAAGTGCTCGACGGAGGTTTCGCCGCGTGGGAGGCCGCGAAAGCTGCCACCACGAAAACCGGCGGCATGAAGCCGGAGGAAATGCCGCTCATCACTTACGACCATCTCCAGGCGACCCAGAGCGACGACGTGGTGCTGGTCGATCTGCGCGCAGCCGGCTCCAGCGCGAAGTCCGCCCAGGCCGATGCCGCGCCGCTCACGGACCTTCAGGCGGAGTTTCCCAAGGCGCGCGGTGTGTGCCAATCGCCCTTCGAAGTGCCTGCTTCCAAGAACCTGGCCAAGTCCGGTTCCACGCCGACCCCGCCGCTGCTCGTCTTGATCGACCGCGGTGACGGCGCAGCGCAGGCGATGGCCCGCACGCTCAAAGCCAACGGCGTCACTCGCTTCGTCATCCTCGCCGGCGGCGAGGAAATCATCACGCGCAAAGGCCAGCCCGGTCTCCAGCGTGCTGGTTCCACCATCATTCTGAAGAAGCCCTCCGTGCCCGTGGCCAACCCCAACCAATGACCGTTATGTTTGCGAAGCCCTCGAAACTGATCTTCCGGCGCCGCCCGCGCGTCGCCGCCACCGCCGCGTTGTCCGTCCTGCTGCTCTGGGGCGCGGCCCGTCCCGCCGGTGCTGCCGCCATCACCAACGTCACCGTCGTCAACGTCACACCCTCCAGCTTCAGCGTGATCTGGCGTGCGGTGGACTCACTGCCCTCCATCGCCGTGTTCGCCGATGCCGGCGGCGTCACCAACCTCGCGGGGCGGGTGGGCGTCGAGGTTTTCCCACACAACACCGGGAACCCCGATCTCACCGCCGGCTACGAGCGCCGCCAAGGCCAGATCGCCTTGCGGCAGAAGACGCGCACGCTGGGCTTCGCGATGGTGCGGGTCACCGGCTGCCGGCCGAACACGACTTACTACTATCGGCTGACCTCCACGACCTCCGGCGGTTCGGCGGCCAACTATCCGCTCTCCGGCCCGCTGCCCAGCGTGACAACCGAGCGGGAGAACACGTTCGTCGTGAGCGCGCAGCAACTCATCATTGATGTGCCGGGCGTGGACGTCGAAGGCCGCGTCGTGACTCTGACGCACCCCAACGCCTCGCACTCGCTCGCGGCCGTCGTCGGTGACGGCGTGGGCACGAACCAGGTCTTCTTCAACCTGAACGACCTGTTCGCGCTGGTGAGTGGCGGCAACTTCACGCCCATCGGGCCGCAGGACTTCGCCGTCAACGTCTGGGGGCCGAACCAGGCGGACGCTGCGCAGCAGTTCTCGCTCGTCTTCAACAACAGCTTCACCGTCGCGCAGCCGACGGTCGCTTCCATGGGCACCGAGTTTGTCGCCTTCACCATCGGCTCCACGATTGTGCGCGCGGGCCAGACCAGCAGTGTGCCGATCACTTACAGTTCCAGCGCGGGCATCGTCGATCTCACGATCAACCTCGACATGCCGGCGGGGCACCTGACCAACCTGGCGCTCACCGCCCTGTCGCCGGAAGTCGATCCGGCCACCGCCACCGTGACTGCGCTCGGCGGAAACAGCTTCCGCTTCCATCTGGCCGCGCGGGCGGGCCAGTTCATGCTGGGGTCGAAGACGATTGCGCAGTTCGCTTTCCGCGCCGTCTCCAACCAGCCTTCCGCCTTTGTGCCCATGACGCTGCGGACCATCACGGCCACGAAGTCCGGCGGGGCGGCGTTGAACAATCTCTACGCCAATGCGGGGCGCATTGTCGTCGTGGCCAACGAGCCGTTGCTTGAAGCCGAACTCGCCGACGGCGGCAACCGGCGGATGACCCTCTACGGCAAACCGTGGATGAGCTACGCCATCGAACGCTCAAGCGACCTCGGCAACCCGAACGGCTGGACCCACGTGCGGCACTTCCCGCTCACGAGCATGATGGTGGTCGTGGATCACGTGGCGCCCAACGACCGCACCGGCTTCTATCGCGCGGTCGAGTTCCAGCCGGACCCGCCGGTGATCGATCCACCCGATCCTTCGCGCTCGGCCCTGGTTTATGGCCGGACGAACCTGCAATACACGCTCGTGTCGTCCCCGACCCTCTCCGGCGTGCTGACGTGGACGCCGGTGCTGAACTACACCCTGACGAACTCCTTCCGTTACCTCACGCTACCCGCGCCGACGAACACGCTCTTCTACCGCGTGCAGAGGAACTGACCGCCGGTCGGGTTGTCTCTTTACCCCGTAGTGGCGGGCCTCCGGCCTGCCGTAGAGCCGCGGCTTCCAGCCCCAGAGATCCTGACCTGTTCGCACGGTTCTATGGAGAAGCAGGAAACGAGCTGAGTCGAAGCTCGCCGGGTCAGGGGACCCGGCCTACCGAGAAGGCGTGCCTTGTAGGCCCGGTGCCCTCACCGGGCGGCCCAGGCCAATTCCACGGCTCAGGAGTTCTGAGCCCAACGAAAGCGGCAGTGAAGCGTTGCGCGTTGGTCCTCAAATCCATTGCCCGAACGGCCTTGAAGTCGCTACCTTCACGGCCATGAAATCCATTCCACATGCGGTTTTCGGTTCGATTCAAACAGCGGCGTTGGCGATGCGCCTGGGCCTCGTGGCGCTGGTACTGGGGGTAAGTGCGATGGCGTCGGCCGCCGCGTCCTTGCGCCCCGTCGATCTGCGCTGTGAATCGCTTGTCGATCCGCTGGGCCTCGACGCGCTTCAGCCCCGGTTGAGTTGGGTGTTGGAAGCCGGCTCCACCAAGGCGCGCGGGTTGAGTCAGACGGCGTATCAGGTTCTCGTGGCCAGCCACCCGAAGTTCCTGGCACCGGGCCGGGCCGACTTGTGGGACACGGGCCGGGTTTCCTCCGATCAATCCATCCATCTGCGCTACGGCGGCAAGGCCCTCTCGTCGCACGGCGAGTGTTTCTGGAAGGTCCGCGTGTGGGACCAGGACGGCCAAGCCTCGTCATGGAGCAAGCCTGCCAAGTGGACGATGGGCTTGCTCGCGCCGACGGACTGGAAGGCCCAGTGGATCGGCAAGGACGAGGAAGACAAGCGCCCCAAGTTCACCGGCGCGGACTGGATTTGGTTTCCGGAGGGCGAGCCGGCCAAAGCCGCGCCCATCGGCACGCGCTATTTTCGCCGCGCCTTCGAGCTGCCGGCAGATCGGGTCATCAAGTCCGGCACGTTGCTGCTGAGCGGCGACAACGAGTTCGCCTGCACCGTCAACGGCCAGCGCGCGGGGGCGGGCAACAATTTCAAGTCGCTCACGGTGATGAACGTCACGAGCAGCCTGAAGCCGGGCCGCAACTGGATCGCGGCTTGGGTGAAAAACGCCGGTCCCAGCCCGAACCCGGCCGGCTTGGTCGGCATGTTGCGGGTCGAGTTCGAAACGGGCGCGCCGCTCACGGTGCCGACTGATGGAGCGTGGAAGTCGTTCGACAAGGATTTGCCGCGCTGGACGCAGCCCGATTTCGACGACAGCGCGTGGACGGCGGCCCGCGTGCTTGGCCCTGTCGGCATGGCGCCGTGGAATGAAGTGAGCCAGCCCGAAGACCGGCGGCTGCCGGCGCGTTATTTGCGGAAGGAATTCACGATCGGGAAGAAGGTCCGCCGCGCCACGGCGTACGTTTGCGGCCTTGGCCTGTCGGAGTTGTTCATTAACGGCCGCAAAGCCGGCGATCACGTTCTGTCGCCGGCGTTGAGCGAGTATCCCAAGCGGTCCTTCTACGTGACGCATGACGTGACGGCGCTGGTGCAGCGCGGGCCGAACGCGCTCGGCGTGGCGCTGGGCAACGGCCGCTATTTCGCGCCGCGGCGGCAGGAGCCGACCTTCACGCAGACCTACGGCTTTCCGAAGCTGCTGCTCCAACTGCGTCTGGAGTTCACCGATGGCACCGCCAGCGAGATCGTCAGCGACGACACGTGGAAGCTCACTACCGCCGGCCCCATCCGCGCCAACAACGAATACGACGGCGAAGAGTACGATGCTCGCCAGGAACTGACCGGCTGGGCCGCCGCGGGCTTTGACGATTCCCAGTGGCAGAAGCCGCAGCTCGTCAGCGCCGCCAGCCCCAAGCTCTCCGCGCAAATGCAGGAGCCGATTCGCGTGACGGAAGCAATCCGCCCGGTGGCGATGAACGAAGTCCGCCCCGGGGTCTTCATCTACGACCTGGGCCAAAACCTGGTGGGCTGGTGCCGGCTGCGCGTCCGCGGCCCGCGCGGCACGGCGGTGCAGATGCGCTTTGCCGAGACGCTCAAGCCCGACGGCACGCTCTACCTGGACAACATCCGCGGCGCGAAAGTCACCGACATCTACACGTTGAAGGGCAGGGGAACGGAGGTCTGGGAACCGGCCTTCGCCTATCACGGATTCCGTTACGTCGAACTCACGGGCTTCCCCGGACGGCCCACGCTGACCACGCTCGAAGGCCGGGTGGTGAACGACGATCTCGAGAGTGGCGGCGAATTCACCTGCTCGCAGCCGACGATCAACCAGGTTTACCGCTGCGTCCGCTGGGGCGTGCGCGGCAACTACCGCAGCCTCCCCACGGATTGTCCGCAGCGCGACGAACGCCAGGGCTGGCTGGGCGACCGCTCCGGGGAATCCCGAGGCGAGACGTATCTGTTCCGCAACGGCCGGCTCTACGCGAAGTGGGTCCAGGACATGGCCGACGCCCAGCGCGACAACGGCAGCGTCTCCGACGTGTGCCCGGCCTACTGGCCGCTGTTCAACGACAGCGCAACGTGGCCCAGCAGCCTGGTCGTCATCCCGGGCGCGCTGCTCGACCAGTTGGGCGACACCGAAACCATCGCGCGCACCTACCCGGCGATGGTGAAGTGGATCGAACATCTCAGCGGCTTCATCACCAACGGCATTCTGCCGCGTGACACGTATGGCGATTGGTGCGTGCCGCCGGAAGACCCGAAGCTCATTCACTCGAAGGATCCCGCGCGCAAGACCGCCGGCCCGATCCTCGGCACGACGTATTTCCACCATTGCCTGAAGCTGATGGCCCGTTACGCCACGCTGCTCGACAAGCCGGACGACGCGCGGCGGTTCGCGGCGCTCGCTGAGAAGCTCAAGGCCGGGCTAAACGAGAAGTATCTCAACGAGGAACTCGGCCGCTACGACAACGGCGCGCAGACCACCAGCGTCCTGCCGCTGGCGTTCGACATGGTCCCTGCCGACCAGCGCCTGCGCGTGTTCGATCAACTCGTGAACAAGATCACTGGCGAAACCAAGGGGCACATCGGCACCGGCTTGGTCGGCGGCCAGTGGCTCAATCGTGTGTTGACCGACAACGGTCGCCCGGATTTGAGCTACACCTTCGCAACCAACCGCACGTATCCAAGTTGGGGCTACATGGTCGAGAAGGGCGCGACCACGGTGTGGGAGTTGTGGAACGGCGACACCGCTGACCCGGCCATGAACTCCGGCAACCACGTCATGCTCGTGGGCGACTTGGTGATCTGGCTCAACGAGTGCGTGGCCGGCCTCCGTCCCGATCCGGCGAAACCCGGCTTCAAGCACATCATGATGCGGCCCACGCCGGTGGGCGATCTCCAGTTTGTGAAAGCCACGCATCGTTCGTCCTACGGCCTCATTGCCAGCGAATGGCGGCGCGACGCCGGGGCGTTCCGCTGGAACGTCACGGTCCCACCGAACACGAGCGCGACGCTTTTCGTGCCGGCTAAAAGCATGGAGGCGGTGACCGAAGGCGGCCAGCCCATCAGCCTGGAGCGGGGCGTGAAGTTCTTGCGCATGGAGGGCGACCGTGCGGTGCTGGCGGTGCAGTCGGGCAATTACGTGTTCGCCGTGAGGTGATGTCTCGGGTCTTGCGGGGCTTGCTGGTGGGGCGAGCGTACCCGCGAGCCGAAGCCGACAGCAGCGCCACGGCTTGCGGGTACGCTCGCCCCACCAGGTTGGTTTTCCCGCGCAGGTGATGCCTTTGTGCTCATCGCTGGGCGGTCACGTCGGCGCGCCAATCGGCGCTTGTGCCTGTCGGAGCGGGCTGGTTACATCGCCCGTCATGCGTATGCGCACACTGCTTTCGACACTCCTGGGTCTGACGGTCGCTTCATTCACTCTTCACGCGGACAACTGGCCGTGTTTCCGCGGCCCCACGCGGCAAGGCCAGTCCAGCGAGACGGGCCTGCCGCTGCACTGGAGCGCGACCTCCAACGTGCTGTGGAGGACGGCGATTCCCGGCGAAGCGTGGTCTTCCCCGATCGTGTGGGGCGATCGCGTGTTCGTCACGACGGCGACCGACAACGGCTTTTCGCTGTGCCTGCTTTGCCTCGACCGCAAGTCGGGCCAAGTGGTTTGGAACCGCGAGGTCTTTCAGCAGAAGCCCAGCCGCAAAGAGGGCAAGAACTCCTACGCCACTCCCACGCCGATCTGCGATGGCCAGCACGTTTATGTGGTCTTCGGCGACGGCAGCTTCGCGGCCCTCACGCTGGACGGCGTGGTGGCCTGGAGCAACCGGGAGGTGAAGTTCTACAGCCGGCACGGCCTCGGCGCGTCGCCGATCCTGCACGGGGACCTGCTCATCATGCCCATCGATTGGAGCACGCCGGTGGACGCGCCGGGCATTTACCCCAAAGTGAGCGACGAGGAACGTACTGGCTGGCAATTGCCGTGGGACAAGTCGTTCGTCCGCGCGCTGGACAAGCGCACCGGCAAGGAAGTGTGGCGTGGCCCGCGCGGGATGTCGCGCATCGCCCACGTCACGCCCAACGTCTGGACTGGCGCCGACGGCCGCGCCGAGATCATCAGCGGGGCAGGGGACGTGATCCAGGGCTTCGACCCCAAGACGGGCGAGCGGCTCTGGACCGTGCGGAGCCGCGGTGAAGGAGTGGTGCCGTCGATGGTGCTCGGGGAAGGACTGGCCTTCACCGTCTCCGGTTTCGAAGCGACGACGATCCGCGCCGTTCGCCCCGGCGGCAAGGGCGACGTGACCGCGTCGCAATTGGTCTGGGAGCAGAAGAAGGGCGCACCCACGCTGGCTTCGTTGGTCTATGCCAAGCCGCATCTCTTCGCGGTGACGGATGGAGGCATCGTCACTTGCCTCAAGGCGGCCAGCGGCGACATCGTGTGGCAAGAACGGCTGGGGAGCAGCGGCTTCTCCGCGTCGCCCGTCGTCGCCGATGGACGCCTCTACATCCTCAGCGAGAACGCCGAGACGTTCGTGGTCCCGGCGGACGGCGAGTTCAAAGTGCTGGCGAGAAATCCGCTGGGCGAGAAATGCCAGGCTTCGATGGCGGTGTCCCAGAAACAGCTCTTCATCCGCACAGCGAAGTCGCTGTTCTGCATCGCCGAGTAAGCTCTCATGCCGGAAACCGCCGCCCCATGCGGACCTCCGCGGGCCGCGTCCGCCAGCCCGCTGCTCCAGGCCAAGCTCGACGCGCTGCGCCGCAAGCACCTCAACGTCGCAGTGGGCACCGGCGTCGCCCGAATTCTCTGCGCCGTGGTGCTCTTGCTCGGGACGGAGATGTTGCTGGATTACTGGCTCGATCTGCCGTGGGCGGCGCGCGCAGTCGTGCTGGTGGCGACGTCGGCGGTGGCGTGCTCGCTGGCCGTGTTCAGGATCGTTTTGCCGTTGCTCCACCAACCCGATGACGACGCCATGGCGTTGATGGTGGAGAAGGAGCGCGGCCAGTTCCGCAGCCGGTTGATCGCGGCCATCCAACTGACCCGGCCCGGAGCGGTTCCGTCCGGCGCGTCGTCGTCGTTGGTCGGCGCGCTGGTTGATGAGACGGAGCGGTTGGCCGCGCCGCTCGACTTCGCCGCGGTGGTGCCGACGCGCGAATTGAAGAACTTCGGCGCGTGGGCCGCGGCGGTTTCGCTCGCGGGCGGAATCGCGTTGTTCAGCGGGGGACAGGACGCGCGGGATTTGCTGAGGCGCGCTTTCCTCTCAACGACGCCGGTGCCGCGCAAGACCCGCGTGTTCGTGGCCGACGGCGACAAGATCATCGGCCGCGGCGACAGCGTCGTGATCGAGGCCACGGCCCGCGGCGTGGTCCCGGAATCCGGCACGCTCACGATCAAATCGTTTATCCGGCGGGGACAGGAATTCGTCATGGCGCGTGTCACCAACGCGGCGAACCGGTTTGCCCTGCCTATCGAGAACGTGCAGCAGAGTTTCGACTACGTGGTGCGCCTCAACGATGGCGCCAGCCCGACGCACACCGTGAAGGTCCTCCCGCGACCGGGCCTCGCGCGCCTCGAATGCGAGCAGACTTTCCCCGCCTACACCGGGCTGCCCAAGAGAAAGCGTCCGCTCGGCGACCTGACGTTGTTGGCGGGCAGCCGGCTGCACTTTGCCGCCACTGCCACCAAAAAACTCAAGCAAGCCAGCGCCAAGCTGGACGGCCTGGAGCGCACACTCCCGCTGTCCATCGCCGCCGACAATCCGAAGCAGCTCACCGGCGAGATCGCCATTCCCACGAACGGCCTGGCCGGGTTTTCCATCGTGATGACCGACGCCGACAGCATGGAGTCGCGCGACCCGACGATCTATCACGTCGAGATTGTGCCGGACAAAGCGCCGACCGTGCGGATCACGTCGCCGGAGCGGAAGGAAGAGTTGGTCACGCGGCAAGGCGTCTTGCTGGTGGGCTTCGATGCCGTGGACGACTTCCAAGTCGCCAAGGCCCGCCTCCGTTACCGAGTGGGCGAGGGTGAAAGCGCGGAGGTCCGCACCACCGAACTCGACCTCGCCGGCAGCGAAGCGTCGCGGGTCCAGCGCCGCTTCGAGTGGAAGATGGCTGAACTCACGGCCGCCTTGCCCTATGGCACGCGCGTGGAGTTCTGGGCCGAAGTGGAGGACAACAACGACGTCACCGGCCCCGGCCGCGGGACCAGTGAGCACCAGTTGGCCCGTATCGTTACGGACGACGAGAAGCGCGCCGACCTGTTGGGCCGGGCCGGCGATTTCCTGGGCGCCGTCGGCGACATGGCGACGGACCAGGAGAAGCTGAACCAGAATCTGGGGGCGCTGATTTTGGAGAAGAGGAAGTAGCCAGGACTTCCCTTCGGCGTGAGGCAAAGGGGCGCCACGGAGTGAAGAGTGAAAGGGTTGAAGCGTTGAAGAGGCTTCATGGGCCTGCTTCAGCCCAGGGCTGGCGCCTCTTCAACCCTTCAACTCTTCAACCCCCTTGGCGGGAAAAGCGGGCCGGCGCTTCCCGGAATTGAATTCCAGCGCCCGGCTTCAGCGTCCGATCAAGCGCATGAAAACGCCGCCCCCGTTTGTCCGTGTTGCCACGCTGCTGGCGGCGTTGTTCCTTGCGACCGCCGGTGGAGCCGAAGAAGCTGGCGCTCCCAGCGACCGCATTCTTCAGCAGGAACTCAAGCAGCAGCAACTTCAGCGCGCCACGCTGCGGTTGGGCGAGCAGTTGGCCGGCATCATCGAGGAGTTCGAGCGCAACGGCCTGGCCGGCGAAGACCTGCGCACGCTCAGGGCCGTCCGCACCGTACTGGGCCGGCTCAGCGAAAAGGAAATGCGGCGCGTGGTGGTGTTCCTTGAGCAAGCGCGCACCAACCCCGATGCCGGCGCCAGCAGCCAGGGCCTCACTGGCGCCTACGCGAGCCAGAAAACGATCATCACGCTGCTCAAACAGCTCGTCCTGGAATACGAGCGGCAACAAGCGCTGTATGAATTGAGCATCCGCTTTCGCGAGATGGCGGCGCGCCAGGGCCGGAACATGCGCGTCGGCGTGTGGCTGGCCCGCCAGACGGAGCGCAACCGTTTCAACGAGGAGCAGAAACTCGCCTTGCAGGTCCAGCGGATCGACCAGCTTCAGATCAACGAGGAAACCTCTGCGCTTGTCGCCCGGCTGAACAAGCTCGCGGTGGAAATCGGCGGCACGGCCGCAAGCGAGCGGCCCAAAGCCGCGGCCAAACAAGTCCAGGACGGCGGCCTCACGAACTGGCTCTTCGCCGCGGCGGAGGAACTCAAGAACGGCCAACTCATCAAGAGCGCCACCAGCAACGAGAAGAAGGCCCGCGATGAAATGCGCGAGATCGCCCGCCTGCTGCTCCTGTCCAAGGACCTCGCCGACTTGCTTCGCGCCGCCATCCGCGAGACGGAAGCCACGATCCTCTTCCAGAAAGACGTGATGGAGGAAACCCGCAAGATCGAGCAGGCCGAGGACAGTCTTGCCGTGGAACAGCATCAGGCCGAGGCCGTCGATGTCACTGACTTGATCCATCGCGACATCAAGGACGCCGCGCCCGTCGCCGCCGGTTATCTGCGCGCCGCGTTCGACTCGATGCAGGAAGCGCGCGAGGTCCTCTTGAACGACGACCCTTCCGACGCGAAACGCCGCGCCGCTCCGGCGAGACAGCGCGACGCCGTGACGGGCCTCGAACAAGCCAAGCGCGCCTTGCAGGACCAGTTGGCCAAAGCCGAAGCCGAGATTGATCGACCGGAGAATGCATTGGTCCACTTGCGCGATTTGCAGGAAGAGGTCAAGCAACTCATCGAGAAGCAGGAGAAGCTCAAACAAGAAGCCGCCCAGACCGCCAAGCCAAACCAGCTTCGCGCCAAAGCGCCGGAGCAAGGTACGCTGAAAGATCAGGCCCAGGACGCCCAGCAGAAGGCGGCCCCGGAAGCCCCGGCCGCTGCGCAGGCGTTGGATGAAGCCGCCCAGCAGATGGAGGCCGCCCAGAAGGCCTTCGCCCAAAGCAGGAACTCGCCTGAAGCCCAGCAAGCCGCCGTGGATTCGCTCAAGAAGGCCGACGCTGAACTCGGAAAGGAGATCGCGCGATTGGAAGACGCGGAGAAGCAACTCAGCGCGTTGGAGAAACTCTCCGACAAAGTCAGCGACCTCATCAAAGGCCAGGAGCAGGTGAACGCCGACACGGCCAAGGAGGCGGCCAAGCCCAGTCCTTCGCTGGCTCAATCCAAGAGCCTGGCCAATCAGGAAGCGGCCCTGGCCAGGGCCGCCGCCGAGGCGCTGGTGCAAGCCGAACGTCCTTCGCCTTCCGCCGCGCCGCATCTCGCCGAAGCCCGTGCGCAGATGAACGACGCCAAAGGCCAGCTCGGCAAACCCGATGCCAAATCCGCCGAAGCACCGGAACGGAAGGCCCTGGCCGAGTTGTTCGCCGCGAAAAAGGAGATCGACACGAAGATCGGCGACTTGAAGCAGGACCTCGGTCTGCCGCCCGACAGCGCCGGGCCGTCGTTGGCCGACGCGATGGCTGCCATTGAGAAGGCGCAGGGCGAAGTGAATCAGGCGATGGCTCAGATGACGGGGGCACCGCCCGGCTTGGCCGAGTCCGCCCAGAAGCCGCCGGCCGCACCCGCCAGCGCGATGGACGCCGCGGCCCGGGAGTTGGGCCAAGCCGCGCAGGACATCACGCCGGTGGCCGCCGGCGACATGGGGCCGTTGCCCGCCGCTGCCGAAGCGGCGCTCCAATCTGCGCTCGGCGCGCTGAACCAGGGCGCTGCTCAAGCCGCCGCGCACCAGCAATCCCCCGCCCAGGCCAATGCTTCGGTCGCGGCGCAGGCCCTTGCCCAAGCGCAAGCCGCCCTCGCTCTTGCCGAGGCCGGTTTGAAATCTGAGCTGGCCCAAATGGACCAAGGTGAACCCGGCGGCCAGCAAGGCCAGCCAGCCGGCAAAGGCCGCACGCCCGGCCCGGCGAAGCCGCCCGGCCAGAACCAGCAGGCCGCCAACCAACCCGGACGGAAGCCTGGTCAGCAGCCCGGTCCTGGCACACCGCCGCCGCGCGGCACGGGCGACGTCGGCAACTGGCGCGGCGCCGGCGGGGCCAATGGGCCGCAGCGAGCGACGGCCGGCTTCGGCTCGTTCGTGGGCCTGCCGGGTCGTGACCGCGCCGCCATCCAGCAATCGCAGGGCGAGAAGTATCCCCAGGAATATGGGCCGATGGTGGAGCAGTACTTGCGCAACCTCTCGGACCAGTCCCAGGCGAAATAGCTTTCCACGAACCAGAACTGGGCGGTGGGGCGAGCGTACTCGCGAGCCGTGGCGTGACGTGGCTCCCGTCGGCTCGCGAGTACGCTCGCCCCACCGGTTCCTGGTCCCAATTCGCGATTTCGGGACCGTGGCGCTTCCCAGAATCTTCTTGCCAGCCTTCCGCGCGCCTTCCGATAGTCCCGGCAACGGAACACCGAATACAGACTCGCATGAAAACCGTTCGCTTCGGAATCATCGGCATGGGCAACATGGGCCGCTTCCACGCCGACTACTTGCTCGCCGGCAAGGTCAAACGCGCCGAACTCGTTGCCGTCAGCGATGCCGTGCCCGCCAATCTGGAGCGCTACCAGCAACTCAAGACCTTCGAGCGCAGTGAAGACCTGATCCGCTCCGGGGCGGTGGACGCCGTCATCATCGCCACGCCGCACTACTTGCACACGTCCATCGGCATCGACGCCCTGAACCGCGGGCTGCACGTGCTGGTGGAGAAACCGATTTCGGTCCACAAGGCGGACTGTGAACGGCTGATCGCGGCCCACCAAAGCCACAGCCAGGTCTTTGGGGCCATGTTCCAACTGCGCACCGACCCGCGCTACCGCAAGCTCCATCAACTGATTTACGGCGAGGAATTGGGCGAAATCGTCCGCGTCAACTGGATCATCACCGACTGGTATCGCACGGAGGCTTACTATGGCAGCGGCGGCTGGCGCGCGACCTGGAAGGGCGAAGGCGGCGGCGTGCTCCTCAACCAGTGCCCGCACAACCTCGACCTGTTGATCTGGCTCTGTGGCCGGCCCGCCCGTGTGCGCGGCTTCTGCCAGTTGGGCCGCTATCACGGCATCGAAGTGGAAGACAACGTGACCGCCTACCTCGAATACCCAAACGGCGCGACCGGCGTGTTCATCACCTCCACCGGCGAAGCGCCGGGCAGCAACCGGCTGGAAATCTGCGGCGAGATGGGCAAAGTCGTTTTGGAAAACAACAAGCTCACGTTCACGCGCAACGAGATTTCCATGATTCAGTTCAGCCGCACGAGCAAAGCAGGTTTCGCCAAACCCGAGGTGTGGAACATCGACATCCCGTTCGAGAACATCGGCGCGCAGCACGCCGACATCGCGCAAAACTTCGTCGATGCTGTCCTCGACGGCGCTCCCCTTCTTTGCCCTGCCGCGGAAGGAGTGCATTCCGTCGAGCTTGCCAACGCCATCCTCTACTCCTCACTCGTCGGCAAGACGGTCGAACTGCCCTTGGACGGCCTGGCCTACGAGCAGCGGCTCAAGAAGCTCGTCGCCGACTCCAAGTTCGAGAAGAAGGTTGTCGCCACCGCCGGCGAGGATTTCACCAAGTCGTTCAACCGGTAAGCGGCCCGCGGCAGACAAGGCGCTCGCCCTTAAAGTCTGTTTGAAAACTCCTTTGAGCTGCGACGAATGGAGGCTTGGAGTTCCGCGTTTACGCGGTTTGACGGGAGCGCGCAGCACGAACCGCGCAAACGCGGAACTCCAAACGGGGTTTTCAAACAGGCTCTTGATGCCGCTGCTGGCCTTCGCGGCGCTCGCGATGGTCACTGTCGCGGAACCGACTCCCGCGCGGGCGAACCCGATCGCTGCCGACGGCACACCGGCGGGCGCGGACGAGATCGTCTTCGCCGTCCGGCAACCCGGCAAGGACCCGCACTACTACGCCAACTTCGGCTACTTCGCCTTCGATCCCGAGCGGAAGGCCTACGGTCAGGACGGGAAGCTTTGTCGCCTGAACGTCGGCACCGGCCGGCTGACGGTGCTGCTTGATGATCCGAGCGGCGGGGTGCGCGATCCCCAGGTCAGTTACGACGGAAAGAGAATTCTCTTCTCGTACCGGAAGGGTGGGACGCCGAACTATCTGCTCTACGAAACCCAGGCGGACGGTTCGGGTCTGCGGCAGCTTACCGACGGTCCTTGGGACGATATCGAGCCGACCTATCTCCCCGACGACGGGATTCTTTTCTGTTCGAGCCGCTGCCGCCGCTGGGTCAACTGTTGGCCGACGCCGGTCGCCGTGCTCCACCGCTGCGACCGCGACGGCAAAAACCTCCGCGCCGTCTCGAGCAACAACCAACACGACAACACCCCGTGGGTCCTGCCCGATGGCCGCATCCTCTACACGCGCTGGGAATACGTCGATCGGAGCGAGGTCTCCTTTCACCACCTCTGGACGGCCCATCCCGACGGCACGGGGCAGACGGTGTTCTTCGGGAACATGCATCCAGGCATCGCCATGCTCGATGCGAAGCCGATTCCCGGCACGCGCAAGGTCGTCGCCTCCTTCTCGCCGGGCCACGGACGGCGTGAGCACGACGGCCACATCACCATTGTCGATCCGGCCGCGGGACCGGACGCCACATCCTTCGCTCGGCGCGTGAGCCAGACGGCGGACTTCCGCGATCCTTACCCGCTCGGCGAGGATTCGTTTCTTGTGGCCAAGCAGGCGAGCCTTCTCCTCATGGATGGACGGGGCGCCACGCGAGTCCTCCATACCTTGACCGTGGAAGAACGTGCCGCCGGCCTCGAGTGCCACGAGCCGCGACCGTTGCGCCCGCGACCACGCGAGCCGCTGTTGACGGACCGGATCGAGCCAGCCCAAACGACTGGCGTGTTGGTTCTCTCGGATGTTTATCGCGGGCGCAACATGGGTGGAGTGAAACGAGGGGAGATCAAGGAACTCCTGGTCCTGGAAACGTTGCCCAAGCCCATCAACTTCACCGGCAGCGGTGATCCGATCAGCTACAACGGCACGTTCACCCTTGAGCGCGTGCTCGGCACCGTCCCCGTCGAGGCCGATGGGTCGGCGTGCTTCGAGTTGCCGGCGCTGCGGAGTTTCTTCTTCGTGGCGCTCGACGGTGAAGGCGTCGCCGTCAAGCGTATGCAAAGCTTCTTGACCGTTCAGCCGGGCGAGAGGCTGAGTTGCGTCGGGTGCCACGAGCACCGCGCCGGGACCGCCCTCCCAACCGCGAGCCTTGGCGCCCTCTGCCGTCCGCCCAGCCGCGTCCGGCCAATGCCCGGCGTCCCGGATGTGTTCGACTTCCCGCGGGACATCCAGCCCATCCTCGACCGGCACTGCGTGTGCTGTCACGACTACGAGTCGCATGACGCCACCAACGGGCCGCGCGCGGGCGGCGTGATTCTCACCGGGGACCGCGGGCCGTTCTTCTCGCACAGTTTCTGGATGCTCACGGTCCGCGGCCAGTTTTCCGATGGCCGAAACCTCCCGCGCAGCAACTATGCGCCGCGGACTCTGGGCAGCGCCGCCAGCCCGCTGCTGAGACTGCTCGACGGAGGTCATTACGACGCCAAGCTGACGCCACAGGAAAAGAGCTTGGTCCGTCTCTGGATCGAGACGGGTGCGCCGTACGCCGGCACCTACGCGGCCTTGGGGACGGGCATGATCGGGGCCTATCGGGAGGACATTCTGGATCGGAGCGATGCCGAGTGGCCGGCGGTGAAGGCGGCCCAACCGGTGCTCGAAAAGCGCTGCGGGACTTGCCACGCGGGGCCGAAGCAACTGCCCACTTCGCCGTCCGACGACGCGGGCATGGCACCCTGGCAAAGCAAGTTCACCGACCCGCGCATCCGCTTCTCGCGTCACCTCCTCTACAACCTCACCCGGCCCGAGAAGTCACTGCTGCTGTTGGCCCCGCTCGCGAAAGCGGGTGGCGGCTATGGCGTCTGTGGCGGAACGGGAAACGCAGCAGCGACTATCTTCGCGGGCACGGACGATTCCGACTACCGCATCCTCTTCGAGAGCGTGCTCGCCACGAAGAGCGCGCTCGACCGGCTCCAGCGTTTCGACATGCCGGGCTTCCGCCCCGGACCCGAGTACACCCGTGAAATGATGCGCTACGGCATCCTGCCCCGCGGGCCGGGAGCCGGCAGCCCGATCGACGTTTACGCCGCGGATCGGGCTTATTGGGAATCGCTCTGGTATCGGCCGACGGGCCAGTGAGCGTGGAGCGATCCGGGCACAACGGTGCTCTCCTCGGCCGCATCTGACGTTGCTGGTGGCGCTGACGCTGGTGGGCACCTTGACCAGTGGCGGCGTAGAAGGGAACGCCCCGGACCTTGATCTCGCTGCCACGTGGATGCCATGAGCTTTATGCTGACAAGAGCTTCGTGTTTCGTGTAAGACCTCCGGCATGTCCCGCGAGGAACAACTCCGCGAGTTTGTCCGCTGGTGCCGGCAGCACCTCACCGGCGATGAGAAGGGCGAGGCCCAGATCTTTCTCGACCACCTGTTCCAAGCCCTCGGCTGGGCGGGCGGCTTGAAGGAAGCTGGCGCTACGCTCGAAATGCGCGTGCCCAAGAATGACGCCGGCGGCATCGCCTTTGCCGATCTCGTCTGGAAACCCGTCGTGCTGGTCGAGATGAAGAAGCGCGGCACGGACCTTCAGAAGCACTACCGCCAAGCCTTCGATTACTGGACCCACCTCGTTCCGAACCGTCCTCGCTACGTCATCCTCTGCAACTTCGACGAGTTCCGCGTCTATGACTTCGAGACGCAACTCGATTCACCCAAAGACACGCTCGCGCTCACCGAACTGCCCGACCGCTGGGGGCCGCTCGCCTTCCTCTTTTTGGAGCCGCGCAAGCCCACTTTCGGCAACGACCGCGAAGCCGTCACCCGTCAGGCCGCCAACGCGCTGGCATTCGCGTTCAACAAGCTCATCGAGCGCAAGGTCGAGCGCCCCGTCGCGCAGCGTTTCATCCTCCAGTTCCTCGTCGCGCTCTTCGCTGAGGACATCGCCCTGCTGCCGAAATATCTCGTCGCACAACTGCTTGAAGACTGCGGCACGCCCGCCGAGAGCTATGACCTCATCGGCGGCTTGTTCGAGCAGATGAACAACCCGAAGCGCGCGAGCGGCGGACGCCTCAAGGAAGTGCCCTACTTCAACGGTGGTCTCTTTGCTGAGCCGGCCCGGCTCGAACTGCGCGACCTGGAAATCGTGGAACTGCGCAAAGTGGCGAAGCACGACTGGAGCAAGGTGCAACCGGAAATCTTCGGCACGCTCTTCGAAGCGTCGCTCGGCAAGGAGGAGCGCCACGCCTTCGGCGCTCACTTCACGCATCCGGCCGACATCATGAAGATAGTCGGCCCGACCCTTGTTGCGCCGTGGCGTGAGCAGATCGAGGGCGCGAAGACGCTCAAGCGCCTGCTCGAACTGCGCGACCGGCTCCACCATTTCCGCGTGCTCGATCCGGCGTGCGGCTCAGGGAACTTCCTCTACCTTGCCTATCGCGAACTCAAGCGCGTCGAGGCCCGCCTCTTCGACCGCATCGGCGAATTCCCCAGCCGAGCCGAGCCGGGCCAGATGAGGCTGAGTTTCCTGAGCGCACACAATTTCTTCGGTCTCGACATCAATTCGTTTGCGGTCGAACTGGCCAAGGTGACGATGATGATCGGCCGCAAGCTGGCCATTGACGAGTTGCACATCACCGAGCCGGTACTCCCGTTGGACAATCTGGACCAGAACTTCCGCGTCGCCGACGCTCTGCTCACGCCCGCTGGCCAGCCTGCAGAATGGCCCAAGGCCGATGTGATCATCGGCAACCCCCCGTTCCTGGATGCGCGCAAGATGACGATGGAGCATGGGCGCGACTACGTGGGGAAGCTGGAGAAAGTGTATCCCGGAGTTCCGCGACGGGCTGATCTTTGCACTTATTGGTTCCGCAAAGCGGTGGACCATCTGCCGCCTTGCACTAAGGAAGACTCGGTCGCGGGACGCGCCGGCCTTGTCGGCACCCAGAACGTTCGCAACAACGAATCCCGTGAAGGCGGCCTCGACCACGTGGTCAAGCAGGGCACCATTGTCGAGGCTGTGGAGAATCAGCCGTGGTCCGGCGAGGCAAATGTTCACGTCTCCATCGTCAACTGGGTGAAGACGCACGATGCGAAACTGCTGCCTGCGACGCGAAAGCTGTGGTTCAAGGTGGAGCCGGATGTTGCCACGAGAAAACACCGCAAACGCGGCACTGGCCCAGCCAGCAAACAGTACGATCTGCACTACCGGGAGTGCGGAGTCATTAACTCTGCGCTGTCGGACCAAACGGATGTTGCGGGCGCGGTGCGGCTCAGTTGCTGCATGGTCCCCAAGGTCGTGTTTGAAGGCGTCCAGACCGGACACGACGGATTCGTGATTTCCGCGGAGGAAGCGAGAATTCTCCTGGAAATTGATCCCCAGCACCGGCCATACCTCAAACCCTTCATCAACGGCTCCGACCTGCTGTCCGGGAGGTATTTGACGGAACCCGAGTTCGTCGTTGACCTGAGCGAATTGGACCTGCTTCAAGCCGCCGCCATGCCCCATCTGCTGTCGATACCGAAAGCCCGTGTTCTGAAGGATTGGCAGAAAGATGCGGCGAAGGAGAACCAGGAACTCGGCCGGGACCGGGGCGAGCACCAGAATCGGCTCGATGCCTGGTGGGCACTGAAACGGCCCCGGCTCGACATGCAGTCGGAACTGAAGCGCCTGCCACGTTACGTCGCTTGTTCCGCAGTGATGAAGCGTCCGACCTTCGTTTTTCTTTCCAGCAGTTACCTGCCAACGAACGCACTGAAAGTCTTTGCGTTCGCCGACGACTACAGCTTCGGTATCCTGCAATCGTCGCTGCACTGGCTGTGGTTCACCACCAAGTGCTCGAAGTTGACAGAGCGGTTTCGCTATACGCCCGAATCCGTCTTCGACACCTTCCCGTGGCCGCAGTTTGAAGCAGGTAGCAGCCGACGTAAGGAGGCTCCAACTTCATCCGCAGCCGCCGGGGAAATTGATCAGAGCCTCGTCACCTCGGCTGCTAATGCTGAGAAGATCACCGCCGTGGCCGAGGCCGCGCGCGAACTCCGCAGCGTGCGCGCCGAGGCGTTGGCCAAGCTCAAAGGCGGTCTGCGCGCTCTCTATCGCACGCTCGAATTGCCCGGCGCCAACCCGCTCAAAGATGCCCACGCCGCGTTGGACGCGGCCGTCCTCGCCGCCTACGGCTTCGATCCGAAACAGGATTGGCTCGCCCAACTTCTCGCCCTGAACCTCGACGTTGCCGCGAGAATCGAGCGAGGCGAAACCGTCACCGTCCCCGGCGTGCCGCCTAGCTACCCGGAGCCAGACGACCTCGTGAGCAACGATTGCATCGAGCCGCCGCCAGGGGCTTGGCCAGCCGGAACCACCGTGGGAAAGACGGCCAAGGACACCATCATTCCTGAGCAAGCCGTGGCGGACGCCGCCCACTACTACTCAGTGAAGGAGGAGCCGCCGCCCTATGGCTGATCAGGAACGAGCGAGGGAGCAGCCACCCGCCTACGATCCGACCCGCTGCAGCGGCGCGGTCATCAAGTTGAGCGACGGCGGCTACTCCCGCGGCTCGAAATCCTTTGTGACGCGCGGTCCCGGTGCTCTTGTCTGATTCGAGGCCGATGCGCGATGACCGTCACAACCGCTCGCGCCCGGCGCTGGAACCTGGACCTGATCAGGTGCCCGTGTGGACGAGACAGGACTGCTCGGAGAAGGGCGCGCCTTTGGTGCTGGGGTTGAAGGAGGTGGTGGGCAGTCAACGTGCGCTGGTCGGGGGCAAGGCAGCCAATCTCGCCGCGTTAATGCGCGCCCGACTCCCGGTGCCACCAGGCTTTTGCGTGACGGCGGCGGCATTCGGCCAGTTCCTTGACTCCTGTTCCAAGCGCGATGAGTTGTCGCGGCATTCAGGGGCGCGGTCCGCGCCAATCGCCGACTGGAGTGGGGCAGCCTCAGCCTGCCTCGCCGACACTCCCATGCCATTGCAGGTTGAAGCGGCGGTCGTGAGGGCCTGGCATGAACACGGCGCGGAGCGAACTTACGCGGTCCGCTCCAGCGCGACGGTCGAGGATACGGCGGACCATTCTTTCGCCGGCCAATTTGAGTCGTTCCTGAATGTTCAAGGCAAGGACGCCCTGCTGGCTGCCATCAAGAAATGCTGGCTGTCACTCTATTCGGAACGGGCGTTGGCGTATCAGGCCAAAGAGGGCTTGCCCACGGAAAAAGCGGCTATGGCCGTGGTAGTGCAAGCGATGGTTCCCGCAAACACTGCCGGTGTGCTGTTCACCACGGACCCAGTTTCCGGAAGCGCCAGCCGGATGGTCATTGAAGGGACGAAGGGATTGGGCGACCGGCTCGTTTCGGGCAAGATGAATCCCGAATGCGTCGTGGTGGAGAAGGCAAGCCTGTGCATCATCCGACGGCGAGGCGAGAGTGACGCTCCGTGCTTGGACGAGGCGCTCGTGCAAAAACTCGGAAAGCTGGGGCGAAAAGCCGAGCGCCTTTTCGGCGGCCCGCAGGACATCGAATGGGCGGTGGCCGACGGCGAAATCTTCTTACTGCAGGCCCGACCGGTCACAGCCACGCGCCCGGTCAAATCGTGGGAAGAGCGGCAGGTTTGGAGCAACGTGAATAGTGGCGAGGTGGCGCCGGATGTCATGACGCCCGCCTCGTGGTCCATCATCTGTTTGTTCCTGAACCGCATCGCGGGCTCCCTGGTTCGACTCATGGGAGCGGACGCCAGCCGGGTTCCCATTGTTGGCCGGGTCGCGGGCCGGGTGTATTTCAACGTCAACACCGGCCTGGCCATCATGAAACCATTCTTCTTTTTGTTGAACCGGATTCCCAATTTCGAAAAAGCATTGGGCGGCGGGCAAATCCAGGAGTTGCATCGCCAGGGCCTCATCGACATTCCCGAAGAGGATCTCCCCGACCTCGGTTTCAGTTGGGCCAAGTACATCGTCTCCTGGCCACGAATTCTCGTCAGCCTGATCGCTCACTCGCCGCGCCGGGGTGATGCCTGGGCACGCCGGCTCAAGGCGCGACAGGACGCGTTGGCAGATGTGGACCTCGCTTCCAAGTCCGCGCCGGAGTTGCTGGCGCTCTTTGAGGACCAACTCCAAAAAGGCTTTGAAGGTTGGGACTTGCTGTATTTGCTCACTCAGGCGGCAGCCTTGCCCGTGTTCCAGAAGGCCTGCCGGGATTGGCTGGACGACCCGGATCTGGCGATGGGCTATCGGTTGTTCGCCGGCCTGGGGGGCTTGCCCGAAACCGAGGCCGGTCTCGCCCTCTGGCGGCTGGCGGTGCTGGCCCACGCTGAGCGGGAGACGGAAGACGCGGTGCTTGCGGACGGTTGTTGGAGGCAAGTGTGCGCGAGGCTTGACCAGACCGGGCATGGACGGCAATTCCTCGCGGCCTGGCAGGCGTTCATGTCCGAGCACGGACATCATTGCCGCGGCGAACTCGAACTTTTCAATCCGCGTTGGTCAGAAAGGCCGGACTACATTCTGGAGTTGGTGCGCGGTTACCTCCGCGCGATCGACGAGTCGAACCCGCTGGAGAAGCAGCGCCGCCTCGCCCAAGAGCGCCAGCAGTTGACGGCGCAATGCTGCCAGCGGCTGAGGAACCCGATCAAGCGCTGGACCTTCACGCGCGCGCTGCGTCGAGCCCAGAGCCTCGCCATCAACCGGGAGGAGTGGAAGAACCAAGGGGTGCGGCACCTCACCGTCCTGCGCCAGGTGCTCATGGCGCTCGGGGATCGACTCGAGCAGAAGGGCATCCTGGTTGCGCCCGACGACATCTTCTTCCTGGAACTGACGGAGATCGCGCCTGTTGCGACCGGTCAGGCGCGGTTTGACGCGAAGGCCGTCATTGCCCAACGGCGTGCCGAGTACGAGAAGAACCTGACTTTAACGCCGCCTCCGGTCGTGGTGGGGCGGTTTGATCCAGCCGCGCAGGTGGGGCCGACGGTGGATGCGAGCGCGACTGTTTTCCAAGGCATTCCTGTTTTTCCCGGCGTGGTCACCGGCCCGGCCCGCGTGATTCTGCGCACGGACGATCACGAACAAGTCCTGCCCGGCGAAATCCTTGTCGCGCCGTTCACCGATCCAGCGTGGACGCCTTACTTCGTCACGGCTGCCGCTGTGGTCATGGACCAAGGCGGCATTCTCTCTCACGGCAGCATCGTGGCGCGCGAATACGGATTGCCCGCCGTGACCAACGTTGGGTCCGCCACACGCCTCATCCGCACCGGCGACTTGGTCCGGGTTGATGGGACCGGCGGACGGGTAATGATCGTGGCTCGCGTGGGAGTAGGACCATGACCAAGCTGCCTGCATTGCTCGCGGTCGTGCTGCTCCTGCTGATGGTTGCGGCGCTGTGGCGGAGTCGGCGGAACCCGCATCCGTGCCCCTGGTGGTTACGCTGGCTGCTGGAGAACCCTCACATGAAAGCCGTGGCCGGCCCTTCGGTACTCATCAAGCGGATGCACCTCGAACCCGGGATGCATCTTCTCGACATCGGCTGCGGGCCGGGTCGATTGACAATTCCGTTCGCCCGGCAAGTGGGGCCAACCGGCCGGGTCATTGCCTTTGATACTCAGGAGCGGATGCTGCAAGTGTTGCGCGCCAGGCTGGAGCAAGCCCATCTGGAGAACGTAGAGATTGTGCGCGGCAGGGCTGGCGAAGGCGACATCCAGTGGGAAAGCGTCTTTGATCGCGCCGTCCTCGTCACGGTGCTGGGCGAGATTCCCAACAAGACGAGGGCGCTTCAGGAGATGCTGCGCGCCCTCAAGCCTGGAGGCATTCTGTCGGTGACTGAGGTCCTGCCGGATCCCGATTATCAAAGCCGCGGCACGGTTGCTCGATTGGCTGCGGACGCTGGCTTCGAATTCGTGAGCCGCCACGGCAACCTGCTGGCCTTCACGCTCAACGTCCGAAAACCGGCCTCAACGGCTCTGAAGGCAGGCTCCATTTCTCCGGCCAAACCACCGGGGCAAGCCGAAGAGAACGTCCCGAAGACAGCCCTCGGCTCTGGAGGTCGAAACAGCGCATAGACTCGAAGCATGGCTCTTTCCGACAACTTCGTGAACTACGTGGTGGACCAACTGTCCCGATGGGGAGACGTTTCCGTCCGTCGGATGTTTGGTGGCGCGGGGCTGTATCGAGAGGGCCGGATGTTTGGTTTGATTGCCGATGACGTGGTGTATCTCAAGGTGGATGACTCCAATCGAGAGGATTTCCTGAGGGCGGGATCGTCGCCTTTCAAGCCGTATCCCGACAAAGGGAAAACGGCTGTCATGTCGTATTACCAGGTTCCCTCAGCCGTTCTGGAGGATCCCAATGAACTCGCCCAATGGGCGCAGCGGTCACTCGACATTCAGGCAACGAGAAGACGTGATGCCCGATGACTGACGGCGCCGGCCAAAATACGTGACAGCCGCCGGGCCTCAGGGTAAAACTGGCCCATGTCTCCGTTGGAACTGAAGCCGCCCCAGAAGCTCGTCCCGTCCTGCTACGCCGCCCTGGCGCAGTTCGACCAACCCCGCGTCACCCGTGCAACCGCCATCCGACCAATTATTCTTCCCTCTCCGCCTCGATTGGGGAGAGGGTAAGGGTGAGGTGTCGATCTGGTTCTTGCGCCTCCCCGTGCCTGACATGCCTCTAACCCTCTCATCCGTCCTCTCCGCCTTCGGCGCCAAAGCCAAAGCCAAGCTGGCCAATCCCGCCGCCAGCGGCGAACCGGAGGACCAGCTTCGCGCCCCGTTCGAGCAGTTGCTTGCGGACTTGGCGGAACTGTGCGGCTTCCCACGGACCGCCGTTGCCGCCGTGGGCGAATCCTCCGTCAGCGACTTGAAGACGCGCCCCGACTACGTCGTCACCGTCCACCGGGCGCTCGTCGGCTTCATCGAACTCAAAGCGCCCGGCAAAGGCGCGGACCCGCGCAAGTTCAAAGACCCGCACGACAAGGCGCAGAGGGAGAAGCCCCATTCCCTGCCGAACCTCCTCTACACCGACGGCAACGCCTTCAGCCTCTGGCAGGACGGCGAACTCGTGGATTCCGTCGTCACCCTCATCGGTGACATCGAATCCGCCGGCCCCAAGCTGCACGCGCCGCCCGGCCTGCTGGGCCTGTTCGAGAAGTTCCTCCGGTGGGAGCCGATTCCGCCGCGCACGGCCAAGGACCTCGCCCGCGTCAGCGCCCGCCTCTGCCGCTTGCTGCGCGATGAAGTGACCGAGCAACTCGCGCTGAAAAGCGAAGCGCTCACCTCGCTCGCTGTGGACTGGCGCAAGCTGCTCTTTCCCGAGGCCAACGATAAAACCTTCGCCGACGGCTACGCCCAGGCCGTGACGTTCGGCTTGCTCATGGCCCGCGCCAAAGGCATCCGGCTCGCCGCCGGCTTTGAAACCGTCGCCCGCGAACTCTCGCCCACCAGTTCGCTCATCGGCGCGGCCCTCCGCCTCCTCACCGACAACGCCGCCAATCAAGCCACGCTCAAGACCTCCCTCGGCACCCTCACGCGCGTGCTCGACGCCGTGCATTGGCCGACCATCAGCAAGGGCCGGCCCGAGGCCTGGCTCTACTTCTATGAGGACTTCCTCGAGGTCTATGACAATGCCCTCCGCAAACTGACCGGCTCGTATTACACCTCGCCCGAAGTTGTCGGCGCGATGGTCCGGCTGGTGGATGAGGTTTTGCGCAGTCCCCGCTTCGGCCAGCACGCGGGGCTGGCCGCGCCGACGGTGACGCTGGCGGCCCCGGCCCCGGGCACCGGCACCTACGTACTGGGCGTGTTGCGGAAAATCGCCGAAACGGTCAAAGGTGATGAAGTGGCCAGCGGTGCCGCCACTAGGGCCTCAGCCTCCACGGTTGACGCTTCTCTCAACCTCACCAAAGGGGGTATCCAGGGCAGAATACGGGGCGCGTCATTGTTTGAGAATGAGCTTCAAACTTTGGCAGCCTAGGCGGTATCTTCCACTCGAACGAATTGATGCAATGAAAGTGCGAATTTCTACTCTGACGATTGAGCGATTCCGGTCCCTCCGACAGCTCAAGCTGGAAGGCTTGGGGAGGGTCAACTTGATCACCGGTCGGAACAACACCGGGAAGTCGTCCATCCTCGAAGCGCTACGCATTCTGGCCTCGGATGCTTCGCCCGCGATTCTGGCTAGCATTCTCCGCTACCGCGAGGAGGACTTCGGAGAAGGCGAGGAACCTGGGCGCCCCGTCGATGTGGAGAGCTTGTCCCAAGTCGGCAGTTTGTTCACCGGCTTCCCTCAGATTTCAGAGAGCCGCGATCCGATAGTGCTCGCTACAGACGGTGGCGAGCAAGCGATGAAGCTGACCGTTTCCATCGGCTTCTTTTCGGAGCAGCGAGACGCGGAGGGAACGAGGAAACTAGTTCCACAACAAGTGGAGCTTTTCTCCACGGGGGAGTTGATGCCAGCGCTTGTCATTGAGGCTGGCGCAGCCCGGCGCGTCATGCCGTTGGAATACTTGCGGAGGTTCTACTATCGCGGACGGGCAATGCGGCCAGACCTCGTCGAGGAGCCTCGGCTGCGTTGTGAATTTGTCAGCCCCTACGGTGGCGAGCGCACGGCGAACCTTGGTCCTCTGTGGGACAAGATAGCGCTTACCGACCGGGAAAGTGACGTGGTGAAGGCGCTGACGATCATCGATTCCGACATCATGAAAGTTTCGATGGTTGGCGGCGAGGGTCCGAGGCAGTTGCGCACTGCAATTGTGCGCTCGAAGGCTTTTGCGCGGCCAGTGCCTCTTCGGTCCTTTGGCGACGGCCTCAATCGCCTCTTCGGCATCGTTCTGTCTTTGGTCAATGCCAAGGATGGATTGCTCCTCATCGACGAGTTCGAGAATGGCATGCACCACACCGTCCAATTGGAAGTGTGGAGGGGAATCTTCCGCCTCTCCAAATTGCTCAACGTCCAGGTATTTGCCACCTCGCACAGTTGGGATTCCATCGAAACCTTTCAGAAAGCTGCGGACGAAGACCCTGAGGAGGGGGTCCTGGTCCGCCTCACTCGCAAGGGGGAGGCCGTGGTTCCGACACTGTTCCAGGAGAAGGAACTTGCTGTCGTAACCCGTGAACGCATCGAAGTGAGGTAAGACATGGCCAGCAAACGAATTCTCCTGGTGGAGGGCAAGGACGACGAGCATGTGTTTCGAGCGCTCTTTGGTAAGCGCAACTTGCCACAGCCGAAATACATCAGCACGAAGGGTATCCCCGGTTGTTGGAGGCCATACCAGGACGCTTGAAAGAGAGCGACGTTGAAGCGGTTGGTATCGTGCTGGACGCCGATACGAGCCTCGCCAGCCGCTGGGAAGCAGTCAGGCATCGGCTCTTGACCGCAGGCTATGGACACACCCCAGCGCAACCTGACGCGCAGGGCTTGGTATTGCACCCGCCGCCAGACACCATTCTCCCGAGAGTCGGTGTGTGGCTCATGCCCAACAATCGATTGCCAGGAATTCTTGAGGATTTCCTCCGCTACCTCGTTCCGCCGGGAAACGCCCTCTTCGGCTACGCCGAGCAATCCGTCAATGGCATTTCCGAGGATCTCCGCATGTTTCGGCCCGTGGATACGCCCAAAGCACTCATTCACACTTGGCTGGCTTGGCAGAAGGAACCAGGCAAGCCGCTGGGGATTTCCATCACCGCGGGCTTCCTTGAGCACACTGCCGCAGAAGCCGAGGCGGTCGTCAACTGGATGCAACGGCTGTTCTTCCCGGCGTGAACCTGTCGCGCCTCCCGCTGACCGCCGACGCCCCGACCTTCCCCGCCGCGACCGCACTGGGCCGCACCGTCATCTGGCTGCACACCTTCGGCGAGCGCCTGGCCGACGCGGGCCAGGGCGATCCCGCCGGCCCGCCGCGACTCCCCGCCGCCCAGCGCCCGCGCATCCCCAAAGACGGCGCGATCCCCGCAGCCCCCGACGCCATGCCGGACACGATCACCTACGACGCCCCGAAAAAGCGCCTGCTGATCGGCACCGGCTACGTGGAAAACGTCGAACCGGCGGTGTGGAACTACGAAGTCTCCGGCAAGCAAGTCCTCCTGCAATGGTTCAGCTACCGGAAGAAGAACCGCGAGCGTCCCCTCATCGGCGACCGCCGCCCGCCCTCGCCGCTCGGGACCATCCAGCCCGACCACTGGCTCGCCGAATACACCACCGAACTCCTCAACGTCCTGAACGTCCTCGGCCTCCTCGTCGCCCTCGAACCCGCCCAAGCCACCTTGCTGGAGAAGATTTGTAGCGGCCAGACGATTTCAGCGGAGGAACTACGTGGGGCGGGAGCCTTCGAGTTGCCTGCGGAGCCGAGCCAAAAAGCTCGAAAGCTTGGAGCAAACGACCTCTTCGCCAGCGCGGCTCCGTGAGCCTGGAGGAGACGAAAACTGTTGCCCAAGTGCCTTCTCTGACCACAATGCAGACATAACGTATGGAAACAGTTCGACTCTTCCGTGTCTTCTTCTCCGCTCCGTCGGATGTGATTGCGGAGCAAGAAATCGTCGCTGGCGTCCTCCGGGAATGGAATGTCCAGCATGGGCAGGATTTGGGCATCCGCGTGGAATTGGTGCATTGGCGCACCCACACGTACCCCGCCACAGGCAAACGCCCTCAGTCCCTCATCAACAAACAGGCGTTTGACCGTGCTGACCTTGTGATCGGAGTGTTCTGGACCAAATTCGGCACACCCACGGGTCGGTATGGTTCGGGCACCGAGGAAGAACTGCGCCGGGGCATCGCCCAAGACAAAGGAGTGATGGTGTATTTCTCGCGAATCGCGCCACCCAAGGGGAAAGGGCGCCCGCTCCACTTCTCGAAGATTGAAGCGTTCAAGCGCAAACTGGGCAAGCAGGCGCTGTACTGGGAATTCAGCGGCTTGGACGGGTTTGAGCGCGATTTCCGCAACCACCTGCGATGGCGCGATGGCGCGATGGCGATGCGGGACTTGCAAAACAAGCACAAACTGGGAAAGTGAGGTTGTCATGCCGACGAAGAATGAGTTCAACACTTCCGTGAGCGGTGGCCAGCCGATGGTCTTCAACACCGCGGGCAATCTGACTTTCCATGCCGCAGGGCGCTCCCGCGCCAAAGTCGAACACCCGCAAGGCTCCATCGGCGCGGACTTGATGCGGCGGAACTACGTCCGGTATCTGGTGGAACGCTACAACCGGTTTCGGGAAGCCGATGCCAGTTTTGGCCGGACCAAGACGCGGTTCAGCTACGCCTTCATTTTCAAGAAAATCGAAGCCGAGTTCAAAGCGCCCACCTATTTCATCCCCGTGGGCCGGTTTGATGAGTTGGTTGATTATCTCCAAGCCCGCATCGATCAGACGATCCTCGGCAAAAAGAACCGTGCGCATGGCCACCGCAATTACGAGACGTTTGACGAGTATCAGGCGGCACAGAGCCAAGCCGTGGGTTGAAAGCCCAACGGAGTCTTCTTTCCTGCTACCTCAGCCACAGCAGCTTTCCGTGAACCTGGATGGTATCCTGTTCGGCTAGACTGGGGCAAAACCAGGATTCTAGGGGGAACCCACGTAATGGTGGTTTGAGAAACTCCTCCTACTGTCTATTGCGGTTATAAGCGAACCGTGGTAATAGTGCTGCCATGAACCGTAAAGTTTACGACATAGCTAAAGGGCACGATGGAGAATGGAAGGGCACCCTTCGCGGTGCGAGCCGTCCTTCCGTATCTGCCCCGACAAAAGCGCAGGCACTGGAGCGCACAGTTGAAATCGCAAAGAATGCATCGCTCAGTCAGGTTGTGATTCATAAGGAAAACGGCGTCATCCAAAACGAGCGCACCTACGGGGCCGACCCACGGAGGTTCCCCGGATGAGTTCAGTCCCTGTTCCGTCAACCTTGTTCAAGTCGGGATGGCCGCTGTCGGTCTTGCCTGTGCCATTCCCGAAGCCCGTTCCAGCGGCCGTTCCAAGAAAATCGAGCCCGACAGTGGATTACGACGGTTTAACGCCTGAATACTGGTGGGCTCAAGTGGCGCGCGTGAGCGATGTCCTTCAGAAAATCGTTTCTCCGACTCCCGCGGTTTCGCAAGGCAGGGTGGTTCCGGATGACGATTCACTTGTGCTCGGAGAAGGGAGGCGTCTTCCAATCGCCGTCATGTTTCTCGACATCTGCTCCTTCTCCCAGCGGGCCTCGGAGAAGAAGGAGGATCAGGAAGTTCTGCTCAGGGTGATGAATTTGTTCTTCACAGAGATGATTCGAATCGCAGAGGACTATGGTGGGACAGTCGAGATGAATACGGGCGATGGGTTGATGGCGTATTTTGAAGACGGCGGCGAGCATACGGCAGTCGGTTGTCAGCGCGCGGTTGCCGCCGCGCTGACGATGCTTTACGTGAACCGAAACGCAATCTCCTCGATTCTCATTCGAGAGGGCATTGAGCCAATGCAATTTCGTCTCGGCATAGACTATGGACAGGTGACGGTTGCTCGGCTTGGGGCGGCGAAGCGCTTCAATTCTCTTGTTGCCATCGGTACAAGAGCGAACGTCGCGTGCAAGATGTTAGCGCACGCCAGCCCAGGCGAAATGCTCGTTGGAGAGGATGTGGTTCATCAGTTACCTGCCCAGTGGAAGAATTACTGCAAACTCAAAGTGGAGAACACGGGGTGGGTTCGAGTCGAGTCCCAGAGGTCGTACCCGTTTTTCGTTTTCGATGGCCGTTGGATTGAACCCGTGTAGCAATGAAGGGTGCGGCCACGCCAGCAAAAGCAACACCGGAGCGCGCGTCTTCTGATTCGGGCGAGAGAGGCAGGTCGGCATCTGGAGTTCCGGCCCCGCATGGAGCCGATGTCAAACCCGGAACAGAACAACAGCCAGCGTTCGGAGATCACGAACTGCCTGAGTTCGTTCACCAGTATCTGCGGGATTACATCGCTTTGGCGGACCAAAAGGCAGCATTCGTGTTGGCTGCTGTTTCCGCGATTCTCGCCTTCTTAGTGAGCAGTGGCGCGTTGCAGCCACTTAAGGATTTCGCCCTGCTGGGCGCAGGGTTTTCGTGGAGCAAACTCGTTGGTGTGCTGGCCTGTGGCTTGCTCTCTACCGCTGCGATTCTGGCAATCTTGGTTGTCGTGCCACGTCTCAACTCCGACACCAAGCCTTGCAGTGGATTTATTTTCTGGAAGGCGATTATCGCTTTCGGTCGGGCGGAGGATTACGCGGCCGCAGTCCAAGGTCTCACCAAGAAGATGGCCGGTGTGGAGGTTCAACGGCACTGCTTCGTGCTTGCACAAGTGTGTGATCAGAAATACGGGTTCTTGAATTGGGCGATTCGCATCGGTGCCGTTGCGTTCGTTCTGACTGTGGTCTTCCTTTTCATGAAGTAGGTTTATGCCTAGCAGCCCGTTAAAGAACGGCCTATTCACGCCGGTGGCAAAATAGGCCGTTCTTTAACGGGCTGCTAAACGGCGACTGGAAGCCAGTTGGCTAAATCAAACCCCATCGAACCGGATCACGCCTCGGCGCGGCCTTCGCCTGACTGTGAGTATGGTTCGTCACCTCCATGAAGGTTGCGGTCACTTCCAGCGTCTGTTAGCAAACAGCTTGTTCATGAAGACAAAATTCTCGCTCGCGATTCTCGCCCTGCTTCCTTGTCTCGCGCATGGGGCTCCGCCCGTCCGCCTCTGGGAAACCAACCTCGTCATCCCCACCTACCTGGCCGCGCCGCCATCGTCGGTACCGCGGTTTTACGAGGGGCGCACCTACCAGGGGGCGAAGGCCACGTTTTACCCGTATCCCGTGCAGGATGTTTTGACGGATGATCGGACCAATCGGATCTATCGGTCAGTATTCCTCGAAAACGAATATGTCCAAATCTCCGTCTTGCCGGAGTTGGGCGGGCGCATCTTCTCCGCCGTGGACAAGGCCAACGGCTACGATTTCTTTTATCGCCAGCACGTCATCAAGCCCGCGCTCATCGGGATGCTGGGCGCGTGGATCAGCGGCGGCGTGGAGTGGAACGTGCCGCATCATCACCGCGCCACGAGCTTCTCGCCGGTGGATTACACCCTGCAAACCAACGCCGACGGCAGCGCGACGATCTGGGTGGGCGAAATTGAATTGCGCCACCGCATGAAATGGCTCGTGGGCCTGACGCTTTACCCGGATCGCAGCTACCTGGAACTCACCTGCAAGATGTTCAATCGAACGCCGTTCGCGCACCCGATGCTGTTCTGGATCAACACCGCCGTCCACGCCAACACGAATTACCAGGTCATCTTCCCGCCCTCGACCGAGTGGGCGGCACAGCACAGCAAGCCGGAGTTTGCGAGCTGGCCCATCGCACGGCAGACCTACGGCGGCACCGACTACACGCGCGGCGTGGACATCTCCTGGTGGAAGAACCATCCCAACCCGGTGTCGTTCTTCTGTTGGAACTACGAGGACGACTGGTTCGGAGGCTACGACCACGGCAAACAGGCGGGCGTCATCCAGGTGGCCGATCACCACGTCGCGCCGGGCAAGAAATTCTTCGAGTGGGGGAACGGCCCGGAAGGCGAGATGTGGTCGAAGATTCTCAGCGATGAAGACGGCCCGTATCTGGAACTGATGGCCGGCGCGTGGTCGGACAACCAGCCTGACTACAGTTGGATTCAGCCCGGCGAAACGCGCGAGTGGAAGCACTGGTGGTATCCGATCAAGAACCTGGAGGGGGTGAAGAAGTCCACGCGGGATATTGCGCTGAATCTCGAATTATCAAACCGCACAGCCAGGGTGGCGGTCAACACGACACGGCCGATGACCAATGCGACTGTCCGTCTGGCCATTGCCGGGGCTGACACGTCTTGGGGTCTGAATGGTGTCCTCCTTGATCGAACGATGAATCTCAGCCCGACGCAGTCATTCAATGCCAGGCGGATATTGGACAAGGATCTCCGGCTTGAAGACCTTCGTCTCTCAGTCCTGGACAGCAATAGTCGCGAACTCATCGCCTACCAGCCTACCAAACCCAGAGGCACGTCCATGCCCAAGCCCGTCGAGAAACCCAAGTCGCCGAAAGACTACGCGACCGCGGACGAACTCTATTTCACCGGCCAGCGCGTCGAGCAACTCTACAGCCCGTCGTTCGAGGCCGCGCCTTACTACGAAGAAATCCTCCGCCGCGATCCGGGCGACTATCGCGCTAACACCGCGCTCGGCATCCTCCTCTGCAAACAGTGGCGCTGGGACGAGGCGGCGAAACACCTCAGCAACGCCATCGCCCGCGCGGCGGCAAACTACATCCGGCCCAAGGACGGCGAGGCCTTTTACTATCTTGGCGTGGCCTCGCGCGCTCAGGGCAAACTCAGCGCAGCCTACGATAATTTCCAGAAGGCGGCATGGTCCGTGGCCTGGCAGGCGGCCAGCGGTTGTGAGTTGGCTGAGATCGACCTGCAGCGGCGCAACTATCAACAAGCGCTCGCCAACATCGACCTCTCTCTCGCTGCGGCCGCCCGCAATCCCAAGGCCCAGAGTCTCAAGGCCACGATCCTGCGCAAACTCGGCCGCGCCGAAGAGGCGGAGCAGATCGCCGCAGCGGCGCTGGCCATCGATCCCCTGAACGTGCGAGCCGCCTCCGAACAGATCCTGGCTCAGCGCCAGCGCAACGCGCCAGAATGGCGTGACAACGTCGGGCGGTTGCGGCGGCTCATGGGCCGTAACCCCGAGGCATTCCTCGAGAACACCATCGACTTCGCCAACGCGGGCCAGTGGTCCGAGGTGATCGAGATCATGCGCGACCAGGTGTCGGGGGCAGCCACGGGCGATGCCAGCATCGTCACTGCGGAGTCCTACCTGCTGGCCAGCGCGCTGGAGCGCAAGGGCCGAGGCGATGAGGCCCTTCAGCAATTCACCGCGGCCGCCCGGACCCCACCCGACTTCTGCTTCCCGTCGCGTTTCGAAGAGGAACCCATTCTCCGTCGCGCGATGGAAGTGAATCCCAAGGACGCGAACGCGGCGTATCTCCTCGGCTGCCTGCTCTACGACAACCAGCCGGAGAACGCCATCAAGGCCTGGGAAGAATCCCGCCAGCGCAACGACAAATTGGCCCTCACGCACCGCAACCTCGCCCTCGCCTACGCGCAACACGAGAAGAACGTTCCCAAAGCCATCGCCAGCCTGGAGAAGGCCGTTGCGTTGGATGCGAAGGAAGCCCGCTTCTTCTACGAACTCGACGTGCAGTACGAAGCCGGTGGTGCGCCTGTGGCCAAGCGCTTGGCGATGCTGACGAAGCATCACGACGCGGTGACGCAGCGCGACGACGCGCTCACGCGCGAGATTGTGCTGCTCACGGTCGCGGGGAACGCGGACCGCGCGGTCGAATTGCTTCGGGGCCGGCACTTCCGCAACTGGGAAGGCAGCAGCCAGATTCACAACGTCTATGTGGATGCCTGTCTGGCGCACGGCCAGCAGCAGTTCGCCGCGAAGCAGTATCGCGAAGCTCTGCAAAACTACCAAGCCGCGCTCGAATTTCCGGCGAACCTGGAAGTGGGCCGCGCCCGTCGCGCGCCGAGCACGGCGCAAATCCAATACTTCATCGGCGCCGCGCACGCCGCGCTCGGCGACGCGGCGCAGGCCAAAGCTGCCTTCGAGAAGGCGGCAGCGGGGAGAGACCGCGGCGCCACCGAGAGCAGTTACTTTCACGCGCTGGCGCTTCAGAAACTGAATCGCGCGGACGAAGCGAAGCCGATCTTCGAGCGCCTGGTGAAAGCCGGCGAAGAACAACTCACCAAAGGCGAGGCCGCCGATTACTTCGCCAAGTTTGGCGAGAAACAGAGCGAGCGCGTGCGTCAGGCCGGAGCGCATTACCTGATCGGCCTGGGCCAACTCGGTCTGGGAGAGAAAGCCAAGGCTGAGGCCGAGTTCAAACAGGTCTTGGCGTTGCATCCGGCACATCTCGGAGCAGTCCAACAGACAGCCGGTGGCCCTCGCTAGCCGCGGGCTCACGAGGTCGCCCAACGCGTGCTGCGGTTTGCCGTTTCCGTGGACAAGGACATCTCAGCCATCCTCGGACAACTCGCCTGGGAGGGCTGGCCGGGAACACGCGTGGTGCTGCTGTTCGCGGAAGAAGACGACTACTTGGCCTACTCGGCGGCGTTCTATTCCAACGGCCAGGTGCTTTGGCTGCTAGGCGCACAACTGAACCAAGGCTATCCGCACGTGGCCATGTTGTGGAGTGAGGAGAAGGAAGTCTTGGAGTACCTGATCCATGAACTGACCCACACCTGCCTGGCCCACCTGCCGCTGCCGCACTGGCTCAATGAAGGGATGGCGGAATCGCTGCGTCGCCGCATCACTTGGAGCCGGGAGCACCGGTTGGCCTCTCTGATCCCAGGTCGGCAGCCTCGGAGCACTTGGACGGAGTTGGCTGAACAGCACCGACGACATTGGAATGAACAGACCCTTCAGGAATTCTGGGCCGGAGCCTCGTTCTACCAAAATGAAACCGCCTCCTGTCTCAGCTACAGCCTGGCCGACGCGCTGGTCCAACGCTTGAGCGAACGGCAGCCGCACTTCGAAGTGTTTGTCCGCCACGCCCAGTTTGAAGATGCCGGGCAAGTTGCGGCCCTGGAATGGCTGGGTTTGCGTCTCGAAGATGAGATGACAGCGTTGCTGGGTCCTGGCAACTGGCGTCCTTCCATCACCGCCATGAGCGAAATCCGAGAAGCGATGACGAAGCCAGCCCTCGTTACGAGTGCATCGCAAAATCCGGCGAAGCCCACCCCACCGGATACGAGGCCACCCGCTGTTTCATAAATCATCGAGAAGCAGAGCGAGCGCGTGCGCCAGGCGAATGGGCATTACTTGATCGGCTTGGGCCAGCTTGGTCTCGGAAAGATGACCGAAGCCGAAGCGGCCTTCAGGCAGGCGCTGGAATTGCATCCCGCGAATCTCGGCGCGGTGCGCTCGGAAGCGCGTTGACGGACCTCGCCTCCAGGGTCGCATCAAGTTCGGTTCCCGCTGTGCGCCCGGCCTGCATGGAGCCGCGCTGTTCAAAACGCTTGCCACCGGCAGCGTGCGGGGCTTTGATACGGCGCGGCCGCACCCGTAGCTCAATTGGATAGAGCTTCTGACTTCGGATCAGAAGGTTGCAGGTTCAAGTCCTGCCGGGTGCGCCAATGAGAACGCGCCCCTCCCAGATGCTTTACCAATGCTCTCCCTGTTTTGTGGCGGCGCTTCCTGGCAGGCCCCGTCCGTTGGCGAACGGCCGCGTCTTTCCTGTTCACCTGGGCGCCGAACGCGTGGTAGCCTCCCGGCCCATGCCGACGAACGCCCGCGGTGGCGACGGGGTTCATCTGCCATGACAACGCCGAAACGCAAAGTCTTCAAAGTCGTCTTGCTCATCGAGTCGTCGCGCTCGTCGGGCCGGCGCCTCTTGCGGGGCATCGCGGATTACGCGCGGCACCACGGACACTGGGCCTTCTATTGGGAACCGGCTGGCCTGGAACGGGCTTGGCCGCAACTCAAGGCGCTCGACGCGGACGGGATCATTTTGCGGGACGTGGAAGGTGTCGCCGAGGTCATCCAGTGGGGGTTGCCGGCCATCATCGTCGGGCACCGGCAACGCGAAATTCCCGGCGTGGCCAACGTGATTACGGATTCGGCCGCTGTGGGGGAGATGGGTGCCGAGCATCTCTTGAGCAAGGGTTTTCGTCACTTCGCTTTCTGCGGGTTCGCGGACGTGCCGTGGTCGGAACTGCGCGGGCAGAGCTTTCAACAGCGGCTGGCCCGGGCAGACCGGACGGCCTGCGTTCACCAATCGCCCACCCCGGAGTCACAGCAGACCTGGAAGACCGAGCGGAGCCGGATGGCGGCCTGGCTGAAATCGCTGCCCAAACCGGTGGGGGTGATGGCCTGCAACGACGACCGCGGCCAGCACGTGATCGAGGCGTGCAAAATCGCCGGCCTGCGCGTGCCGGACGAGGTGGCGGTGCTCGGCGCCGACGACGACGATCTGGTGTGCGAACTGTCGGACCCGCCGCTGTCGAGCGTGTCCATCAATTTCGAGCGGGCCGGCTACGAGAGCGCGCATCTGCTGGACCAACTCATGCGCGGGAAGCGGGTCCATGCGGCGGAGATCATCGTGCAAGCGCCGCACGTCGTGGCGCGGCAGTCCACGGACATCCTGGCCATCGCTGATCCCCAGGTGGCCCGAGCGTTGCGCTTCATTCAAGACCACACCAAGGTGCCAATCAGCGTGGCCGACGTGGCGCACACGGCCGGCCTCTCCCGGCGGGTGCTGGAGATGCGGTTCCGGGAGCATCTGGATCGGTCGGTCCTCAGCGAAATCCGTCGCACGCGCGTGGCCCAGCTTTGCCAGATGCTGGTGGAAACGAACCAATCGGTGGCCCAGATCGCGTTGGCCTTCGGCTTCAGCCGCGCGGAACACGTCGCGCGTTACCTTCGGAAAGAGATGGACATGACCCCGCTCGAGTATCGCAAGAAGCTCGGCCGGTGGTAAGCGGCGGCGCACCCTCGCATTTGTTCCTGGACCCCTTTGCAGATTCAGGGCGGAACGCCGATTCGCTGCTGAAAGACCTTACTTCCCATCGGCGTTCCGCCCTGAATCTGCGAGGGGCTATGGTCGGCGCGCAGTTCTGTCGCGCTGCGGAGGCCTTCCGTGTGGCCTCGGCCGGTCACGGAGTGGCTTTTCGCAAAATGGCGTTTTTTCTGCGCAAAGTGGGGTTGCCTGGACCGTCCGGCACTCGCTACAGTCTGGGAGTAATGCAGCATACCCTGGTGACACGTTTTGATGGCAGCACTGAGCCGAAGCGGGTGCGGTTGTGCTCCCGCCGCTTGGTGGCGTTTGGCGGTGCTGCCGGTGCCGCCAGCGGGTCCGCCGCACTGAACATCCGAAGAAGATCATGAACACTCCCCACTCCCCAATTCCGAGCCGCCGGCTCCTTCTCCTCGCCAGCTTGCTGGCCCTCGCGGTGACGGCCAGGGCTGACCTGGTCCATCGCTACAGCTTCGATGAATCCCCTGGCACCACGATTGCCAGCGACTTCTATGGCGGGTCCAATGGTGACCTCCTCGGCAGCGCCGATTTCACCGGCACCGGCAGCCTTGTTTTCAATGGCAGCAACGCCTACGTGAACCTGCCCAACGGCCTCATCTCCGCCCTGACCAACGCGACGTTTGAAGCGTGGGTCACCTGGGGCGGCGGCGGCAACTGGCAGCGCATCTTCGATTTCGGCACCAGCACCAATGGCGAGGGCTTGGCCGGCGAGGGACAGAATTACATCTTCCTCTCGCCGCGCGGCAGCACCGGCGGTTCGCGGTTCGGCGCGAAACGCACGGGCGAGGCGGAGAACCTCATGCTGGACGGGCCAGCGTTGCCGACGAATGTGCTGACCCACGTGGCCGTGACCTACGCCTTCGAGGGTGGTTTGGCCAAACTTTACATCAACGGCCAGTTCGTGGCTTACCGCCCGGCCACGATGCCGCTGAGCAACCTCAGCGACGTCAACAACTGGCTCGGCAGGTCGCAGTATTCCGGGGACACCAATTTCCTCGGCACGATGCAGGAGTTCCGCATCTACAACAGCGCCCTGAGCGCCGCGGAGGTAGCGGCCAGTGCCCAAGAAGGACCGGAGATCGACACCAGCGATCCCGGCGCCCTGCAGATGATTCGCCTCAGCGCCGGACCGACCATTCCGTCTTGGGGCACCCAGCCGGTGATCGTGCTTGCGGATTACGTGAGCGTCACCAACGTCAACGTCACTGCCGGCGAAGGTGTGGTGTACACGTCGAGCGACCCGAACGTCCTCACCATTGACACCAATGGCGTGATGCGGGCCAAGGCCAGCGGCACCGCGACTGTGACGGCGACTTTCCAAGGACAGACCGACGTGAAGACGGTGGACGTGATTTACCCCTACGTCACCTCCTTGAAGCACCGCTACAACTTCAACGAACTGGCCGGCCCCGCCATCACTGACTCGATCAGCGGCGCGAACGGCACGCTCATCGATCCGTCCAACCGCTGCTCGTTCAATGGTTCGAGCCTGTACCTGACCAACACCGCCAGCCTGGCCAGCAGCAGCGCCGGCGGCTCGTACGTGGACCTGCCCAACGGCATCATCTCCAGCCTCACCAACGCAACGTTCGAAACCTGGGTGACGTTCATTCCCGTGGCCGGTAACTGGGTGCGGGTTTTCGACATGGGCAACAGCTCGGCGGGGGAGGGGAATGCGGGCAACGGTGTGACCTATATTTTCCTCAACGCACGCACCGGCGGCAGTGGCGGCAGCCGCTTTGCCATCCGGAACGGCACGACGGAAACGGTCGTGTTGAATGCCGCCCAATTGGCCAACAACGTGCAATCCCACGTCGTCGTCACCTACAGCACCAACCTCGGTGCGCGCATGTACATCAATGGCGTGCTGGTGGCGTCCCAAGCGGCGGTGACGCCCCTCAGTGCCGTTGTCGATGTCAACAACTGGCTGGGCCGCTCGCAATGGGGCGGGGACGCCTACATCAACGCGCGCTACAACGAATTCCGCATCTACCACGGCGTGATGGCCGATGCCGACGTGATGGCCAGCTACCTGGCCGGCCCGGAGGCGATCACCAATGCCGGTCAGTTGCAGGCCGTTTCCCTGCAACTCAACCCCACCATGTTCGGCGGCGCTCAACAGCCGGTGGTCCTGGCTCAATACCCGAACGTCTCGAACTTCGTCGTCACGGCCACGGCGGAAATCACGCTCACCTCGAGCGACACCAACGTGCTGGTGATTGCCGGCGGTGTGGCCGTGCAGGCGGTGGCGCCCGGCACCGCCACCATCACGGCCACCTACCAGGGGCTGTCCGACTCCAAGCCCGTCACGGTCTTGCCCAACGCCGGTGTAACCAACCTGATCGTGAATCGCTACAGCTTCAGCGAAGGGGCCGGCACGAACCTTACCGATGCCATCGGCGGCGCCAACGGCACGATCGTCAATCCCGCGGGCACCAACTTCCTTTGGACCGGCACCAACCTCTGGCTGAACAACGCCGGCGCCGGCGCAGCCACCAACGCATACGTGAATTTGCCCAACGGCATCATCTCCCGGCACACGAACATCACGGTGGAAACGTGGGTGACTTGGAGCGGCCGATTCTCCGACAACTGGCAGCGCATCTTCGACTTTGGCAGCAGTTCCCAAGGGGAGGACCAGGCCGGCACGGGTCGCACCTACTTCCTGCTGACCCCGCGTTCCGGCGGGACCGGCAATCGAATCAGAGTGACCATGAGCACCAACTCCAACGCTTCCGGCGCGGAGCGCTTCATGGAACCTACGTTCACCCTGGCTCAGAACGCGGAAACCCACGTCGTCGTCACCTACAACAGCGTGGGCCGCGCCATGAGCCTATACGTAAACGGCGTGCTTGTGGCGGGCGCGGTCAGCGAGCTTCCCATCCGCGGCCTCAACGACTTTAACAACTGGCTTGGCCGTGCCCAATACGGCGATCCCTTCTTCAACGGGCAATACAACGAATTCCGCATTTACTCGGACGTGCTGACCGAGCGGCAGATCGTCGCCAGCTATGCCGCCGGGCCGAACGCGTCCTTCGATATCCCGGTCACCCTCCTTGCGCAACCGCAGTCGGTAACGGTGGGCGAAGGCGGCGCCGCCACCTTCAGCGTCGTGGCCAAGGGCTTCCCGACCCCCAGTTCCCAGTGGTATCGCGGCGGACTGCCGATCCCTGGCGCCAGCGGGCCGAGCCTGACCCTCGCGGGCGTGACGGTCGCCGATAGCGGGGCGCAGTTCTTCAACATCGTGTCGAACTTCGTGAATGGCTCGCCGGTCGTCGTCACCAGTTTAGTGGCCACGCTCACCGTGGTCAACGCCGCCAACAGTCTGACACATCGCTACAGCTTCACGAGTGACGCCAACGACAGCGTCGGCACGGCCCACGGCACGTTGCTCAACGGTGCCACCATCACCAACAACATGGTCCAACTGGTTGCCGCCAATACCAACTACGTCGAACTGCCTGGCCACTTGATCGACGGCTATCCGGCGCTGACGATGGAATTCTGGATCGACGTCGGCGTGAATGGCAACTGGGCGCGCGTTTATGACTTCGGCGACCAGAACATTGGCGGCCTGGGCCGTCACTACATTTTGTTTACGCCCCACTCCGGCGGGGGCGACACCCGCATGGTGTATTCGGACGCCGATCCGGGCTACAACCACGAGGTCCTCGCCATCTCGCCCGGCGTGCTGGACAATCGGGGTCCGATCCACGTGGCCACGGTCTATGATCCGGCGAACAGCACGCTGGTCCTTTACACCAACGGCGTCCAAGCCGCCATCCGCACGGATTTCATCTTCCCGCTGGCGAACGTGATCAACACCTACTCCTGGCTCGGCCGCTCGCTCTACAACGGCGACTCGTGGTACCAGGGTTCCATTGACGAGTTCCGCATTTACAACTCCGCGCTCTCGCCGGCCAAAGTCCAGGCCAGCTACCTGCTCGGCCCCAACGCGCCGCTGAACAACAACGCGGTCACCATCGTCCGGCAGCCGCAAGGAGCGCGCGTGCCTGCCAATGGCAGCGCCACGCTCAGCGTCACGGCCATCGGCGCGCTGGAGTTGGCGCCATTGACGTACCAGTGGCGCTTGAACGGGGCCAGCCTGCCCGACGCCACGAACGCCGCCTTGGTCGTGAACAACATGGCGATCGGAAACTACGGCCCGTACGACGTTGTCGTGGCCAACGGCGGCGGCAGCGTGACCAGCGCGGTGGCTTCGCTCACCCTCGACTTGCCGCCGACGCCGGTGGCCGACCAAATCTTCACCGCCACCAACACCGTCCTCAGCTTCGCTGCCACCAATCTGCTGGCGAACGACACCGATCCTGAGAGCGATGCCGTCGCGGTTTCGGCCGTCAGCGCCGCCAGCACCAACGGCGGCACAGTCACGCTGACCAACGGCGTGATCACCTACACACCGCCGGCGAACTACGCGGGCGCCGACGCCTTCAGCTACACGGCGACCGATGCCCTGGGCGCCAGCGCCACGGGCACCGTCCTGGTGCAGGTGCTCGCCATTCATCCGGGCGGCACTGGCGTGACCGTGGTGCCCGGCGCGGGTGTGGCGACGGTGAAATTCACCGGCATTCCTGGTGTCACTTACACGGTGCTCCGCACGCTGGCCGTGCCCGGCGGTTGGACGGAGATCGGCACCGCCACGGCCGACGCGAGCGGCGCGATCACCTTCACCGATCCGAATCCGCCTGCAGCCCAGGCGTTCTATCGGACGCTGAAACCCTAAACGATTCCGCAAAGGCGATCCGCATGGCTCGCTCGACGGTGAGTGACTCGCGCGGGCGGCGGTCCCTGAAGCTGGCCGGGTGGCCGGCTGCGGTTACTGAGACAATGAGAGACCGGGGCCTGGGCCTCGGTTTCTCTGGTTCAGTGTTCGAGCCGATTGTTACGAAATGATGTCAAACAGCGTCCCTTTTGGTGCGCGGCTGTCTCAGCCGCAGCAAAGTCCCCAACTGTCGCAACGCGGGAACTCCCCATGTCGTCCTTTGGTTTCGGGTGGCTGCGGCTGGGACAGCCGTGCTCCGTCGGTCCCGGCAGGCAAGGCTGCAACAAACTCCCGCCCGACGCACCGGGTAGCGCAGGTTTTCAACCTGCCGTCTCGCCGACTTGCAGTCGGCCAGGCCGTGAACCTTTCAGCCGGCTTGCCTTTTCCAACGCTCGCCGGTTGGAAAACCGGCGCTACGGCAGACTGGAAAATCTGCGCTACGAGTGCTCCCGAACCGAGCTTGATGCAGACCTGCCCGGCAGGGCCGGCTTCGGATTTCGACTTGAATCGGAAATTTCCTTCGTTGTTATGAAACACCTCGTTCGTCTCCTCCTCGTTCTCGCATTGGCTGCGGCCGGTTCAATCCGGCTCACGGCGGCGCCCCTTGAGCTTATTCCGCTCACCAACGCGGTGTGGCACTACTTTCAAAACAATCTCGACGGGTTCGATTGGCCGGCCTCCGGCTTCGACGACCGCGCGTGGCCCTCCGGCCCCAGCTTGCTGGCCTTCGAGGAGAACGCTGCCATCACGCCGCTCGTCATGACGCCGCTGGACGATCCGCGCATCGCGGTGGACGGCGTGGCGGGCCACGCCTGCTACTTCCGCATTCACTTTGATTGGCCGCTGCCGACCAACCACGTCACGTTGCGGTTCACCTGCCGGATCGACGACTGCGCGGCGCTCTACCTGAACGGCGTGCTGCTCACCAACCTGGGCGTGACCACGCTCAACAGCTTCGCCAGCTTGGGCCGCGGCGCGCTGGGGGCCGGCACCGACGCGGCGGGGGACGAGACGTTCTCCGTCGTGCCTGGCTCGCTGCTCACGGGCGACAACGTCCTGGCCGTCGAAGTTCATCAAGTCAGCACGACCAGCAGCGACGTCGTCTGGGGCGCGCGGGTGGAAGGGGAAGTTGATACCACGCCGCCGACCCTCGTGCGGCAAACCCCCGCGCCCGGCAGCGTCGTGGGCAGCCTCACGGCCGTGGATGTGTTCTTCAGCGAAGCCGTGACCAACGTGCGCGCGTCGGACCTGCACATCGCGGGCGTGGCGGCCACGAACGTGGTGCCAGTCGATCCCAGCCAGTACCGCTTCGGGTGTATTCAGCCTCCCACCGGCGCCGTCCAACTCGCCTTCAGCCCCACCCAGAACATCCGGGACTTGGCGGGCCACGCCTTTGCCGGGACGAATTGGACCTGCACGCTGGACACCAACCTCCCGCCGCTCATCGGCCAGGGACTGGTCCACCGCTACAGCTTCACGGTCGATGCCGGCGATTCGGTCGGGACCGCGCACGGCCTGCTTCTGGGCGGCGCGACCATCAGCGGCGGCGCGGTCGTGCTCAACGGCAGTTCCGCTTACGTGGATTTGCCGAACAACCTCGTCACCGGCCTGACCGCCGTCACCTTTGAAACTTGGGTGGTCAACAACGGCAGCGGCAACTGGGCGCGCATCTTCGATTTCGGCAACAACACCGGCGGCGAGAACGCGGCCGGCACCGGCACGCAATACATGTTCCTCACGCCCGGCCCCGGCCCCGGCGTGTTGCGCGCCGCCTACACCCCGAACGGCAACGCCAGCGAGCAAATGGTGCAATGGAACACCGCCCTGCCCACCGGCGTGCCGAAGCACGTGGTCCTGACCACCGACGGCGCCACGGCGCGCGGGCGGCTTTACGTGGACGGCGTGTTGGTGGGCAGCAACGACGCCATGACGATCACGCCCGAGGCCGTCGGCCCCACGGTCAACAACTGGCTGGGCCGCTCCCAGTGGTCGGCGGATGCGTACCTGAACGGGAGCATCACCGAGTTCCGCATCTACAACACCGCGCTTACGGCGGAGGAAGTGATGCAAAACTTTCAGCTTGGCCCCGAAGTCGCCAGCCAGGGCGGCCCCGTCAAGCTCATAGCCCACCCGCAAAGCCAGACGGTGGACGAACTCAAACCGGTCACGTTCCGCGTGACTTACAGCGGCGGCCGGCCGGTCAGCTTGCAGTGGCTCCGCAACGGCCAGCCGGTCTCCGGCGCCACCAACGACACGTTCACCATCCCGTCCGCCGCCCTGGGCGACCACGGCGCGGTGTTCCGGGTGGCGCTGACCAACACGGTCAACAACACCACCTACACGGCGACGACCAGCAACGCGGTCTTGACCGTCATCGCGGATCTCACGCCGCCCGCCGTGGCGCGGGCCGCCAGCTTGTTCCCGGACGGCGTGATGGTGGAATTCTCGGAAGGCGTGCGTCCGGACACCGCCACCAATCTGTCCAACTTCGCCATCACGAGTGCCGGCGGTCCGCTCACCATCACGTCCGTGGCGTTCTCCGGCAGCAGTTCGAACCTCTTCCTCACGACCGCGCCGCAAGTCCTGGGCACGCTGTACACGCTGACGGTGAACGGCGTCTTCGACTTGGCCGATGCCAGCAACCCCATCGCCACGAACAGCCAAGTCACGTTCACCGCCGTGGATTACGCCGCTACCAACGTGGGCCATCCGGCCATCGCCGCGTCCTTCACGTCCGTGGCCGGAGGACACGACCTGACCGCGGGCGGCAGCGGCATCGGCGGCACGAACGACCAGTTCGCGTTCGGTTCGCGGCTCCTGCTGGGCAACTTTGATGTGCAAGCGCGGCTCGACTCGCTCCAGTTCTCGCACGCCTGGGCGCGGGCGGGCCTGATGGCGCGGGACGGCTTCGCCACCAACGCCGCGTTTGCCGCGAGCTTCGCCACGCCCGGCCCGGCAGGTTGTTTCTTTGCCGCGCGCACCAACGCCGGCGCCGCGGCGGAAATAGGCGGCTCATTCCCGGCGAACCTTCCTGACACCTGGCTGCGCCTGCGCCGCACGGGCAACGTCTTCGACGGCTTCGCCAGCCTCGACGGGCAGACCTGGGAGTTCCTCGGCTCGGCGACGCTGGCCATGTCTTCGGCGGCGCAGGTCGGCTTCGCCCTCAGCGCCGGCGTCACCAACGCGAGCACGACCGCTGGCTTCCGCGACATCGGCCCCGGCAGCGGCGTCCTGGCCACGAATGCTCCTCTGCCCTTCGAGCCGCCGGGACCATGCAGCCGTCGCACCGCGCTGGTCATCACGGAAATCATGTATGACCCGCCCGCCACATGGGCCGGCACGAACAATCTGGAGTTCATCGAACTTTGGAATTCCGGCCTCGTGACGGAAGACCTCACCGGGCATCGGCTGACCGGCGACATCAGCTTCACCTTCCCGGCCGGGACCAAGATCGCGCCGGGGCAATTCCTCGTGATCGCGAACGATCCCGTGGCGGCGCAGAATTTTTACGGCGTGCCCTGTCTCGGGCCGTACACGAACAATCTGGCCAACAACGGCGGCACGCTGCGCCTCCTGAACGAACTGGGCGGCCGGCTGCTTGAAATCGAGTACGACAACCAGGCGCCGTGGCCCGTTGCGCCCGGCGGCGCCGGCCACTCGCTGGTGTTACGCCGCGCGAGCTATGGCGAGAACGACGCGCGCGCCTGGGCGGCCAGCGAATTCGTCGGTGGCTCGGCGGGCCGCGGAGAGCATTTCCGTCGCGACCCGCTCAGCGCCGTGGTCATCAACGAATTCCTCGCCAACACCGACGCGCCGGCCCTCGACTACGTGGAGTTGTTCAACACGAGCTTGCAGCCGCTTGATCTTTCCGGCGCGTGGCTGAGCGACGAGGCCAACACGAATAAGTTCCGCATCGCCGACGGCACCACGATTCCGGCGCGCGGTTTCTTGGCGTTCGATCAAACGCAACTCGGCTTCGCGCTCTCGTCGGACGGCGAGCGCCTCTTCCTCGTGAACGCGGAGCGCACGCGCGTCCTCGATGCGGTCGCCTTCGGCGGCCAGGCAACCGGCGTGGCCAGCGGGCGCTACCCGGATGGCGCGCCCGACTTCCGCGAACTGTCGGCCCACACCCCTGGCACGAACAACGCCGCGCCGCTCGCGCGCCCGCTCGTCCTCAACGAAATCATGTATCACCCGATCTCGGGCCTGAACGACGACGAGTACATCGAGATCTCCAACCGCGGCAGCAACGCCGTGGATTTGACCGAGTGGCAGATCGACGGCGGCGTGCGGTTCACGTTCCCCAGCAACGCGGTGATCGCCGCGGGCGGCTACGTCGTCGTGGCGGAGAACCTCACCAACTTGCTTGCGAAATACCCGCACCTCAGCGCGGCCAGCACTTTCGGCAACTACTCGGGCAACCTCCGCAACGGCGGCGAACGCCTCGTGCTCCAAATGCCGGAATACGCCATCCGCACCAATGCGCAGGGGTTCGTCACCACGAATCTCTTCCGCGTCACGGTCAACGAAGTGCCCTACCAAGACGGCGGGCGCTGGGGCCGATGGAGCGATGGCGGCGGCAGCTCGCTCGAACTCACGGACCCGCGCGCTGACACCCGCTGCGCGGCCAGTTGGGCTGACAGCGATGAATCAGCCAAGGCGCCGTGGACGGCCCTTGACGTGACGGCCCTGCTCGAAAACGGCCAGACCGCCGACATGATCAACCAGGGCGGCTACCTGGGAGCGCCGACACGTTTTGAGTTCTTTTTGCAGGATGCGGGCGAGGCGATCGTGGACGACCTCCAATTCCTCAACAACGGCGGGCCGAATCTCGTCTCCAACGGCGACTTTGCTGGCGGCACCAACGGCTACACCCTCGGTGGCGTGCTGCGCCGATCCTTCGTTGAAGCCGGTGTGGGTGCGGGCGGCAGCCAAGCCTTGCACCTCGTTGCCACGGATCGCGGCGACGCCGGCCCGAACAAGGTTTCGACCGTGTTCACCGCGACCATCGTCACCAACCCGCCGAACACCGGTACGATCCGCGCCCAGGTGCGCTGGCTGAAAGGCTCGCCCTACATCCTGTTCCGCACGCGCGGCCACTGGATGGAAGTTTCGCAGCGGCTCAACGTGCCGGCGAATTGCGGCACGCCTGGCTTGCCGAACTCGCGGCTGGTCGCCAATGCCGGACCGGTCATCACGGAAGTTTCGCACGCGCCGGTGTTGCCCGCTGCCGGTCAAGCCGTGGTCGTGACCGCGCGGGTGGCCGACCCCGACGGCGTCGGCCCGGTGACGCTGAACTACCGCCTCGATCCTGCGTCGGCGATTAGCTTCGTGGCGATGACCGACGACGGCCTCGGCGCGGACGCGCTGTCCGGCGACGGCATTTACTCGGCGGCAATTCCCGCTCAGAGCACGGGCACGTTGGCGGCCTTCTCCCTGTCCGCCACCGATGCCGCGGCGGTCCCGGCGACGCGCCAGTTCCCCGCACGCGCGCCCACCGACGAATGCCTGGTGCGCTGGGGCGAGAGCACGATTGGCGGCAGCCTGGGCACCTACCGGCTCTGGCTCACCGCCACCAACATCGCGTTCTGGACGCTCCGCGAGCGCAACGCGAACGATCCGATTGACGCCACCTTCGTCTATGGCAACAGCCGCGCGATCTACAACGTCCGCACGCTATACAGCGGCAGCCCGTTCCACACGCCCATCTACAGCGGTCCGCTCGGCGCGAACCCGCCAGACTACGAAGTGAACTTCAACCCGGACGAGAAGTTCCTCGGCTCCGAGCCGTTCGTGCTGACGGCCTTCGATGTGCCCAACGGGAATTTCTTCTTCAATGACAAGACCGCCCAGGTGGACCTCACGGGCAACTGGCTGGCGCGCAAACTGGGCCAGCCTTTCAACTGCCGTCGCCACGTCCACGTCGTCCTCAACGGCCTGCGCCGCGGCACGATTTACGACGACGCCCAGCAGCCCAACGCCGAATTCCTGGACGAGTATTTCCCGAACGACCAGGCCGGCGAGCTGCGCAAGATCGAGGACTGGTTCGAGTTCGCCGACAACGCGCAAGACCAGGGCATCACCACCGCCAGCCTGCAGCGCTTCAACAAGGCCACGGGTGAACTCGACACGAAACGCTACCGCTGGACTTGGCGTCCGCGCGCCACCGACCACCCGGACAACTGGTTTGCGCTGACCAACCTGCTCGTGGCCGTGAACGACACGGCCAACCCGAACTACGTGAACCGCGTGCGGGCCTGGCTCGACGTGCCGAATTGCCTCCGCCCGATCATCACCCACCACATCGCCGGCGACTGGGACAGCTACGGCTACGAGCGCGGCAAGAACATGTACGCCTACAAGCCCGACACCGGCTCGTGGCGCTTCCTCATGTGGGACATCGAACTGGGCCTCGGCGTGGCCAGCGGGCGCCCGGCCACGGACAGCATCTACAACATTCAAGATGCCCGGCTCTCGGCCCTGATCCAGAGCACGCCAGCGTTCAACCGCGAATACCTCGCCGGCTTCCTGGAAGCGATCAACACGACGCTCCTGCCCGGCGCCGCCGACATGCTGCTCGATGAACGCTACGCCAGCCTGCTGCAAAACAACCTGGGCGTGGCCTCGCCCCAGTCGATCAAAGACTACCTCAGCCAGCGCCGGACGTACTTGATTTCGCAGATGCCCAGCGCGCAGTTCAGTGTGACCGGCACCAACTTCGTCACCGTCGCAGCCAGCAATCTCGTCGCCTTCACGGGCACGGCGCCGGTCAATGTGAGGGACATCGTCGTCAACGGCGTTCCCTACGCCGTCACCTGGACGGGCCTGACGAGTTGGAGCCTCCGGGTTCCCGTGCTGGCTGGGACCAATGGGCTGACCTTCCAAGGGCGGGACTTGCAGGGCACGCTGCTTTCCAACGCCACGGCCAGCGTGACCGTGAACTACACCGGCGCGGCGTCGGCACCCGACGGCGGCGTGGTCTTCAGTGAAATCATGTTCCATCCCGTGGCGCCCGGCGCGGCCTACGTCGAGTTGTTCAACACCACGACGAATTTCACCTTCGACTTGTCCGGCTGGCGCATCAACGGCCTCGGCTTCACGTTCCCGGCGGGCGCGATCATGACGCCGCGTTCGTTCCTTGTGCTGGCCAAAGACGCCACGGCTTTCGCCACCGCCTACGGCGCCACCGTGCCGGTGTTTGCCGTGTTCGACGGCGAGTTGGACCTCGACGGCGAGACGCTCACACTTCTGAAGCCGGGTGTCACGCCGGCGGCGGACCTCGTCGTGGACCGTGTCCGTTACGAGCCGCAGTTGCCGTGGCCGCAACTGGCCAATGGCGCGGGCGGCGCGGTGCAGGTCATTGACTCCGCCCAAGACAACAGCCGGGTCGGCAACTGGGCCACCGTCACGGAGTGGCGCTACGTCACCGCGACGGGCACGGCCAATTCCTCCCGTCTCTACCTCTACCTCGCCGGCGTGGGGGATGTCTTCATTGATGACCTCAAGCTAGTCGCCGGCGTGGTGCCGGAGGCCGGCACGAATCGCTTGCGTGACGGGGATTTTGAGTCGCCGCTCGCCGGCAACTGGAACCTCCCCGCGGCCAACGGCGCGTCGCATCTCAGCGCCACCAATGTCCACACCGGGGCCGGCAGCTTCCACCTCGTCTCGACCAACCCCGCCGTCGTCCTCAACGCCATCGTCACCCAGGACATCACGCCGGCGCTGACCGCCGGGCAGACCTACACTTTGAGCTATTGGTATCGGCCCAAGACCGCGACGCCGAACCTGATTCTGCGCATGTCGGCCGGCACACTCAACAGCACGATCACCAGCGCGCCGCAGATGCTCACGCCGGGCGCGGCCAATTCCACGTTGGCGCCCTTCCCGCTGTTCCCGCCGCTGTGGTTGAACGAAGTCCAGACGATCAACACCGCTGGCCTCGCCGACCTCCAGGGCGAGCGCGAGCCGTGGGTAGAGGTCTTCAACGCCGGCACGAACGCGGTGCCGCTCGACGGGCTCTACCTGGCCAGCGGCTACGACGATTTAACGCTTCAACTCTTCACCGCTTCCACGAACGTCTGGCCCTTCCCCAGCAACGCCGTCCTCAATCCGGGCGAATTCAAGATCGTATTCGCCGACGGCGAGCCGGGCGAGGCCACCGCCGACGAGTGGCACACGAGCTTCCGTCTGAACGGCAGCACCGGCGCCGTCGCTCTGGTGCGCCTCGTCAACAACGCGCCGCAGATCGTGGACTACCTCAACTTCACCGGCTTGGGCACGAACCGCAGTTACGGCAGCTTCCCCGATGGACAGCCCTTCTACCGCGAGGAGTTTTTCCACGTCACGCCCGGCGGCACCAACAACGCCCTCAGCGCGCCGCTGGTTGTGTTCATCAATGAATGGATGGCCGCCAATGCCGGCTTCGTGCGCGACCCGGCAGACAACGACGCCGAGGACTGGTTCGAACTCTACAATCCGAACACGACGACGGTGAACCTGGGCGGCTGCTACCTGACGGACAACTTGACGAACCAGTTCCAGTACCAGGTGCCAAACAACGGCCAGTACACGATCCCGCCCGGCGGCTTCCTCCTCGTGTGGGCGGACGGCGAGACCGGGCAGAACCGCACCAACCGCGCGGACCTGCACGTCAACTTCAACCTGCGCCAAGCCGGCGAGGCCATCGGGGTGTTCGCGGCCGACGGCACGCTCATTGACGCTGTGGCCTTCAGCGCGCAAACCAGCGACGTGAGCGAAGGCCGCTATCCCGACGGCGCGGCGGCGCGTTACTCCATGACGACTCCGACACCGCGGGCGCCGAACGTGGCGACCGCGCCGCCGGAGCCGCCCAGGGCTTACGACGTCGCGCTGCAAGCTGGCGGCGTGGTGAGTTTCTCTGTGGCTACGGTCGTGGGCTGGCGTTACCAGGTGGAGTTCAAGAACGACCTGAGCCTGCCCGGCTGGCTTCCGCTCGGCGACCTGCGCAACGGCACCGGCGGTGTCATCTCCATCACGGACGCCATCACGAACAGCCCGCAACGCTACTACCGCGTGGTGATCGTGCGGTAGGTGTCAATACGGCGTCTTGTCGCCCTTGGTGCGCCACTCCTCAAACGCCACCAGCGCCTCGGCTCGCAGCAGTGGCTTCATCTTGAGCCGGCGACGGCCGGCTGGCCGGGCCAGTTCGCGATAGAAGAACTCGTCGTCGAAGCCGATGGCAGCGGCGTCTGCGTGGGTGTTGGCGAAATAGACCTTGGGGATGCGCGCCCAGCAGATGGCCGCGAGGCACATCGGGCACGGCTCGCAACTGGCGTAGAGGACGCAGTCCCGCAGATGAAAGACGCCCAGCTTGCGGCAGGCGCGTCGGATGGCCACCACTTCCGCGTGCGCCGTGGGATCGTTCGCGGAGGTAACGCGGTTCCAGCCGCGGGCGATAATCTCGCCGCGCCGCACGATCACTGCGCCGAAAGGGCCGCCGCTCCCGCGCCGCATTCCTGCCAGGGAGAGGCGGATGGCTTCGCGCATGAAATTGGAGGGCGGCATGAGGCGGGCGGGCGTGGGGGAGATTACGAATTACGCATCACGAAAGGCGTGAAACGTAAAACGTAAAACTGTGTCGGAGCGAAAGGCATGAATCAACGCCTCAGCCGCGCCAGCAGTTTCTCGTGAAGGCCGCCAAAGCCGCCGTTGCTCAAGACGACCACAATGTCGCCGCCGCTGAGGTTGCGGCACACGTGTTCGATGATCGCGGGCACGTCCGGCAAGTAGGCAGCGTCTTTGCCGAGCGTCCGCAAGTCGTTCATCAACTGCTCCGGATCGAGCCGCTCCTCGGCGGGCACTTGCTCGAGTCGCGCCACCTGCGCGACCACGATCACGTCCGCCGCGTCGAAAGCCAACGGGAGGTCGTTCTGGAAGACGTTCCGGCGCGTGGTGTTCGTGCGCGGCTCGAAGACGGCCCAGAGTTTCTGCGTGGGATATTTCGTGCGCAGGGCCGTGAGCGTCTCGCGGATGGCGGTCGGATGGTGCGCAAAATCGTCGATGACCGTCACGCCCGCCACGATCCCGCGCACCTCCATGCGGCGCTTCACCCCCTTGAAGGTACTGAGCGCGGATTGAATCTGGTGGTTCTTCAGCCCGTAATGCTTGGCCGCGGCGATGACGCCGAGCGCGTTGCGGACGTTGAACTCGCCCACCATGTCGAGGTGGAACTTGAAGCTCGGCAACTCGAACTCCGTCGCCGTCGGGCCAAAGCGCAGGTTGAAGCCGCGGACCGCATTGTCTTCGCCGAGGCCGAAGTGCTTGACGGGGCAGTGCGTGACGTTGATCAGCGGGGCGAGGTTCTGGTCGTCGCCGTTGGCCAGGAGCAGGCCGTTGCGCGGGATGAGCCGGATGAAATGCCGGAACGCCGTCTGGATGGCCGCGACATCCTTGAAGATGTCGGCGTGGTCGAACTCGAGGTTGTTGAGGATGGCCAGTTCCGGCAGGTAGTGGACGAACTTGCTGCGCTTGTCAAAAAACGCCGTGTCGTATTCGTCGCCTTCGATGATGAACCATTCGCCGTCCGTGAAGCGCGCGCCCTGGCCGAAGTTGTTCGGGATGCCGCCGATGAGGAAGCTGGGGTTGAGTCCATTGTGCTCGAAGACCCAGGCGAGCATTGAGGTGGTGGTGGTCTTGCCGTGCGTGCCCGCCACAACGAGGCATCGCTTCCCGCGGAGGAAGAACTCCTTGAGCAATTCCGGCAGCGAGCAGTACCGCATCTTGCGCTCCAGCACCGTCTCGACTTCCGCGTTGCCGCGCGAGAGGGCGTTGCCGATGACGACGAGGTCGGGCTTGTGAGCGAGGTTCGGCTCCGCGTAGCCTTCGATGACCGGAATGCCGCGGTCGGCCAGGAAGGTGGACATCGGCGGATAGACGTTTTGGTCCGAGCCAGTGACCTCGAAGCCCTTTTCTTTCATCGCCGCCGCCACGGAAGCCATGGCCGTGCCGCAGATGCCGACAAAGTGAATGGAGCGAATTTCAGTAAACACAGCGCAGGCCGATGGAACCGGAAGGGCCGGCGCTTTTCAACGCAAAAGGGGGAAGAAAGACTACGGCGAATTGACTCAAAAAGATTGTTACCGAAGGCGGGGAGAAATGGTTTGAGGAAACCATACGTTGACTCAAAAGGGGTGTTACCGAGCTATGGAACAGACAATGAGTCAAACAACACGAACGGAAGTGCTGGCCAAGA
>JACRJZ010000014.1 GCA_016219875.1 Verrucomicrobiota bacterium
GGGCCACGGCGTAGAAGCGATGCGCGTGAATGGCCCTCGGAGAGCCGGATGCGGGAAAACCGCCTGTCCGGTTCGATGAGGGGCGGAGCCAGACGGTCATTGGCCGCGTGCCTTTCAACCCGTCGGCTCCGCCTACTCTACGAAACTCAACTCCGCGTCACTTGCAGCCCGGTGCCGGAGAGGCTGAAATCCACAAACCGCGCACGGTCGTTCGGAGGATCAGTCGTCAGCACCTGCCGTATCCGCGAGGCGGCTGCGTCGTCTTTGGCGAAGAGCAGCAGGTAGCCGCCGCCGCCCGCGCCCAGCAGTTTTGTCGCGGCTAGATGATCGGCGATGCGGTCCAGGATCGCCTGCACTTCGGGCGGGTTCGTGCCGGCGTCCAGTTCTTGGTTCAATTGCCAGCTTCGGCGAATGCAGGCGACTAGTTCTTCGGCGTCGCACGTCTGGACCGCTTCGGAGGCACGGTCGGCGTTGGCGCCGATCTCTCCGATGATGCGAAGGTGTTCCGGGGAATTGAGGAAGATGCCGCGCACGATTTCCGCCAGGATGTTTTTGGCCAGGCGCGTGAGGCCGGTGTAGTAAAGCAGAATGCTTTTGTTGGCCCGGTCGCGCTCGAAGAGATGCTCCGGCAGCCAGCGCAGGGTCGGCTTCTGCGACAGCCCGGGGGCGGTTTCGATCAACTTGATCCCGCGGAAAATCGCGCCCGCCTGGTCCTGCCAGCCCCCGCCGGTCGTGAGCATCTGCTCCATCGCCAGCGTGCGGCTGAAGAGGACATTGCCGTTCCAGTTCAAGCCGCACAGATCGCCCAACGTCGCCAGCAGCGTAGCGGCGAGGATGCTGCTGGTGCCCAGGCCGGAGCCTTTCGGCACGGCGCAGAGCATCGAGACTTCGATCCCGCCGCCGAAGGCGCGCAGTTGCTCCTCCAGCGTGGCAAAGCCTCCCTGCGCATGGAAGCGAGGCAGAAAGCCCGCCAGCGCGAACGCCGCCTTGGCCAGACCGAACTCGCTCCCCGGCTGCGCATACGTGTCGATCTCCTCGTAGGTCCGCAGGCGTTGCTCGACGCCGAGGTCGATGGAGCGCATCACCAGTTCTGGCCGCTCGCACAACTTGGCAAAGACCTGAATGGGCGGCTGGCCATTCAGGTCCACGGCCACGTTCAACACACGGCCGCCCTGTTCGAGGCAATACGGGGGCGTGTCGGTCCAGCCGCCGGCCAAGTCGAAGCGCACGGGGCTGCGTCCCCAGACGATCTGGTCCGGCAGCGCGGAGCGTTGCGGCAACGCGGGCGAAAGCTGGGCTTCGCGGACGATCGTTTCCCGCAGGATGGCGAAGCTGCGCGCCTCGTGCGCCTGCCAGTCCGCCTCGCCCCGCTCGCGCAAGACCGCGGCGCGGAACATTTCGTCATGGACTCGTTGCAGCGGCTCCAGGTCCAAGCTGGTGTCCCTCTCCGGGAGCGGCTGGCCCGTGCGTGCCAGCGACCGCGCGGTGGACGCGAGATCGAGTTTGTGAAAAACACTGAAGCGGGCGTTCCGCATCATCGGCAGGATGCAGGCGTCGCGGTGGGCGGCGCGGTTTTGGTAGAGCCGGTTCAGATTGATCTCGCTTTGAATCTGAGCCGCCGAGAGCCGGCGCGAATTCAGCCAAAGCTGGGCGAACTCAGTTCGGCTGGCTGGCTGCGCGGCAAAGAGCCATTCCAGATAGCGAGGCTCGAGTTGCGCCGGGGACAACACAGGAAACAGTGCCGCCTGCTGGATGTCCGACGAAGCGTCGAACCGGGCCTGCGCCAACGTGAGGCCGCGCGCGCGGAACCACTCCGCAATTGGACGCCCGAACCAAGTCGTCTTGTCCGCGTCCAGCGTGCCGCTGAACGAATCCTGGAAGCCGTAGGCCCGCGCGCAGAAGTCGTGTTCGCCCACCGGCGCGAAATCCAGGCACACGCCCGCTTCGAGGTGGAGGTCCCAGCGGTTGTCGGGGATGCCGGTGAGGACGTGGCCGCTGACCAGTTCCCACGAGGCTGGCACGACGCTGTTCTCGATCCAGAGCGAGTGGTTTTCCTCCAGCCGCAGTGGCACGCCAAACCGCGCGTTGATGACGTGCTGGCTCGGCAGACGCCGCGCGCCCACCAGGCCCAGCTTGGCCGCGTCCAGTTCCGCGTTCTGCAATTCCGACATCGACTCGATCATCTGCCGGCTGGTGCCGAAGTGGTAGAACTCGGAATCGGGCAACGGCACCACGGCGCAAGTCAGCGCGTTCACCGCGGCATCCTTCATCTGCGGACGGCGCCCCAAACCCAGGCCGAACTGCGCGTAGAGTTCGTACGGCTCCGGCTGGCCGCGGGTGAAAACCTGCCGCGCCGCGTCCCAGCCGCATCGCTCCATCAAAACGCGCACCGCCCGCCCGCTGAAGAGCCACATGCCCGTATCGACCAAGGCCAGATAATCGCCCGCCAGTTCGCGGATGCGATCCGGCGAGGGCTTTTGCAGGAAGAACGCGACGTCGTTCGGCTGATGGCGCGGCGCGAAGAACACGCCGAAGTCCTTGGCCTTCTCCGCCGGCACCCACATGCCGAGGCCGAGCACATCGACCTCGGGGAACCGCGGCAGTTTACGGCCGAAGCGGAGCACCACGTCGCCGCTGGCGACCATCGCCACAATGCCCTCCGGCGCTTGTTCGAGCACGCGCTGGTAATCGGGAAGCTGGAGATCGAGGAGCTTCTGATCCAGCCGCTGTCCGCGCGCCCAGCGGAGGACGGGCATCGGCATCAGGATCTTGCCCTCAGGCGCGTAGGCGGGGAGCCGGCGGCTTTGGCCTCCGCCGTGAATGATGAGCTTGCGGCTGGAGCGGAGCCAGGAATCGAAGTCCTGCCCTTCCGCCGTGGCGTGCCAGGCTTCAGCGAGGAGATGGGCCGTGCCGCCGCCCGAGCCGAGTTTGCTGCCAGCGGGATCACTCGTCGCGAACCAAGCCGGCCGCCGGCGCTCCTCCAACTCCTCGAACGCCGCCGCCATGCGGGGTGGCAGCGAGAGGAGAAACTGCATTGGCTGGATGGGCTTGTTCGTCATGGGAGTTGGTCAGGCGCGGGATACACTCGAGAGGATGGCGCAATGGACGATGAAGAGGAACACAATGGAGTAAATCTGGAAGGGGAAATCCACCGCGCCGAAAGCCAGACAACCTCCCACCGCGAGCCACACGAACATCGCGAACACCCGATGCACCCGAATCCCGCCACGGTAATAACAGCGGACCAGCACCGCCAGCAGCGCTGCCGCGATCATGGCCAGCCCCACCGCGCCGAAGGTGATCATCATCTCCAGCCAGTCGTTGTGCAGTTGCGCGGGCCAGTAGTTGTCCACCGAGCCGCGGTACATTTGATAGAGCGACTCGAACGTGCCGGGTCCAGTCCCAAGGACCGGATAGTCGCGGATCATTTGCAGCGCCAGCTTCCACATTTCTCCGCGGCCCACTTCGAAATCCATTCCCGTCTTCTGGAACCGTTTGGCCAACTCTTCCCACCCGATGTACCAGCCCAGGGCCGCGATGACCGCCAGGAACGCCAGCACGCCGAGTTTCACCTTCCAGCCGCTTTCGCGGGGCAGGAACGCCAGCGTCAGCAGGGCGATCACCAGTCCGGCCACGCCCACCACGGCCCCGGCCCGGCTCAGCGAAATCAAAGGGCAGGCCGCCATCAGCATCGTGCAGGGCAGCAGCAGATGGTAGGTCGCGCGGGCGCGGCGTTCATGCTGCGCGGCTTGGTGACGCACCCACCAGAACCCGAGGGCCACCGGCCAGACCAGCGTGAAGTACTGGGCCGCGTTACTCCGGTAAGCATAGGGACCAAACTGCGCGTCCGCCGTCTTGTTGATGCCTGGCTCGACCAGCCACAGCAGTTTGCTGGTGCCACTGGTGCGTTGCAGGACTCCCTCCAACGCCAGCACGGCTCCGTTTAGGCAAAGCACCCAGAGCAAACGCTGCAGCCGCGGCGGCAGAATCAAGCCTCGGCGCCGGGCCGACTTCAGGGCGTCGTCGCGGTTGGCTGACTCCTCCTCCTCGGTCCGGGTGAGCAGCCAGTCCCGCAAGGCCCAGAAACTCATCGCGCAGGCCAGATAATGCCAGAAGGCCTGCCAGGTGCGGGTCAGGTCATAGCTGTGAGGCAGCCAGTCAATGCACGGGTAGTACTCGAACCGGTAAGCATGAGGCAGCCAAACCGCCCGCGCATTCACGGCGCTGACCACGCAGTACGCGAGCACCAGCACCGTCAGCGCGGCCAAGATTTTCGTGAACGTCCCGGCGGAGCGGCTGGGGCGCGGGTCGTCCTCGTCCGCGAGCGCCATCCCCCAACGGAGCGGCTGCCAGTCGGTCATCAGCCGGAGGCTCCACTTGGCGGCGAGCAAGGCGCCCAAAGCGTAACCGCAGGCATCCATCACGTTCATCGACCACTCCTGCGTGGCGCCGAAGGCCCACGGGCTGAAGACGATCATGAAGTAGAGCAGCGCCTCCGTCAGGCCATCGAACAATTGGTGCGGCCAGGGACACTCCATCGAGAACACGGGGCGCGGATCCCCCGGTCCTTTCAACGAGCCAGCTTCCAGCTCCACTGGAGGCCGTTCCTTTGCGGGCTGCAATTGTTCTGGTTCCATCAGTGGACTCGATCAAGGCGCGGCCAGGCGCCATCCGAACGCAGTGGTCCCGCCGTCCGGGAACCGACCGCTGAAGTCGCTCTCGCCCTCAGCCATGCCCGCGACCGTAGCCAAACCTTCCGGTTCTCTCCAACACAATCCTCGGGAAAAATGCCGGAGCGGCATCACGGCGGAATCAGGACGTTCGGCGCGGCCAGCCTACTTCAATTCGCGGACCCGGATGTTTCGGAAATCAAAGGCCTTCTCCTCCGCCTGGAAACCGATGAAGCCCTTGTCGCGGTCGAGTTCGCTGTATTCCCAGGCCTTTTCGCCCTCGACGAAGCACGTGACCTTCTTGCCTTTCACTTCGAGCCGCAGCTTGACCCACTGGTTCAGCGGTTTCTTCTCCGTCTCGGACGGCACGATGGCCTTGTAGCCTTTGACGAGGCCACACAGGCGGTCGTAACGGAGGTTCACCTGCCAGCCGCCGTCGGGCCAGGGCTTGCCGTCTTTGCCGCTGCGGATGAAGACCCCGCTGTCGTACTGGTTCACCAGCGCCCGCCATTCGAGTTCGAGGACGAAGTCGCCGTATTCCTTCTCCGTGCGCAGCCAGCCCATGCCACGGACCAGTTGGAGATGGCCCTCCTTGACCTCGAACTTCACGTCATGCACCGGCACCCAGCCGGCCAAGTCTTTGCCGTTGAACAGCGGCTCCCACGGGCCGTCCTGGTCGGCGGCGGCGAGGAAGGAGGTCTGGGCGAGAACAAAACCACCGAGCAACACGCTGCGGAGGATGCGAATCATGGTTTTCATGCGGGCGGAATTCTTGCCGCCAATCCTGCTGCGGCGTCAAGCGCGCACGGGCCGATGGCGTGGCGGATCGTTCAACCGAAACGGAGCAGTTGGAGTGGGCCACAGATGTCACCGATGACACAGAGGGAAAGAGCTAAAGAGGCTAAACCAGTCCTCGGAAGCAGACTTCGCGGGTGAACGGCCTGGCTTTGCCTAAACCCGTTCGGGTCTGTGCCATCTGTGCTATCGGTGGCTCCCAACTGCCGATTTTAGGTTTAACCGAACGACCGAGGCGGAAAAGGGTGCCGTTATCGCACCGCCACTGCGGACCCTGCCGCCACCGCCATCCCGGCGCGGCTTGCCTGTCGCGAGCGACCAAAACCTTGGCTCATCGCATTGTCAACGGCTTCTGAAAACTGTGCGGTCGCGTTGACGGGCCGTCCGCCTGTGTTACGTTCGCCGCGATGAGTGCTCGAACATTGAGTAAGTCCGCGACGCTTCAACCGCTCCCTGTTGAATCTGGCTCGAAGGTTCTGCCGCTGCCGGCGGGGTTTTTCCATATTCGCAAGAACGGCATTGAGTTTCAGTCGTCCACCCCGATCCTGGAATGGACCGAAATGACCGTGGAGTTGGAAACCTCCGCCACGGGCAAGAAGGTCCGTTGCACCGGAGTCGTGGTTTCCTGCAACGGCAACCGCCACAGTGGGTATCAAGTGGCCATGCTGTTTACGGACCTCTCCAAGCAGAGCCAAGCCAGGTTGAACGACCTCGCCTTCGCTTCGCTGGGGTAGCAGCCTGCCGGTGCCGTGCGGCGCCCCAGCGGCCTTGAAGGGAAGTCCAGAAGTCGGCGCCAGCATTGACAGGTTTCACAAGTCCAACCTCCGCCTCGGGTGCGAAGGTTGGACTTCTCGTTTTGACTTCCGACGGAACGATCCCGCCCTTCTCACCACTAGGACCAAGGACCGACAGGGCGTAGCGGCCGTCTCGGCAGAGCGCCGCGTTGTTTGGCTTCAGCCGCACGGCGCTCTGCCGAGACGCCGCTACGAAAGTTGTGAGACAAGCAGGCGGGAAGGGAGGCCCCGTTTTTTTTGGGGGGGGGAACGCTGCTTCGGATTTGTCCCCGCGGAGGCGCATCCCTACCTTGCCTTGACCATGTTTGACGAATGCGTCATCCGGAACACGCGGTTCGCCCCGGCTCGGTTCTGCGCGCCGCTGGCGGGCTACACCCACAGCGCGTTCCGCCGGCTCCTGACCGAGTTCGGCGGCTGCGGCGCGGTGTGGACGGAAATGCTCGCCGCGAAGCAAATCCTCCGCGAGAGCTTCGCGGCATCGCCCTACCTGCGCCGAGGTGCAGCCGAGAGCCGGCTCGTCTTTCAACTCATGGTTCGTGAAGGCGACCCGCTGGATCGAATCCTGGGCCGCTTGGGCGAGCATGGTGTGGAGGCCGTGGATCTCAACCTCGCTTGCGATGCCATGACCATCCGCGCCCAACAAGCCGGCAGCGCGTTGTTCGAGAACCTGTCCGCTCTGCGCGCGGTGGTGGGCCAGGCGCGACGCCACTGGCCCGGACTGCTCACGGCCAAAATCCGCCTGGGCAGCCGCCGCGCCGATTGGCAGGCCAGCTTTGGCGAGCGGCTTCGTCTGCTGGAGGAGAACGGCGTGGACGCCGTCACGCTGCATCCGCGCTTCTTCGAGGACAAGTTCCGCCGTTGTGCGCGGCATGAGTTGCTCCCGTGGGCGGCTTCTTTGACGCGCCTGCCACTGATCGCCAACGGCGATTTCACCGGGCCTGACTCCGTCCGGGCGCAGGCCGAACATCTCCGTCCCGCCTGCGCGGTGATGATTGGCCGCATGGCTATCGCACGTCCCTGGCTCTTTTCCGCATGGGACGGCCCCGTGAACGTGGACCACGCGGTAGTCTGGCAGCGGATGTTCGACAACATTGTCGAGGACTTCCCACCTGCCGTCGCGCTGCGGCGCGTGCAGATGTTCACGAAGTACTTCGCGGCCAACTTCGCTTTCGGCCACCAGTTTTACGTGGCGGTTTCAAATGCGCCGTCCCTCGGGGAAGCCCAGCGTCAGGCCGAGGATTTCTTCTCCCGTTCTCCGGCCACGCTCGCGCAGCCCACGGTCGCCGGGCTGTGAACTGTTCGAGCAACGACGGCAGACAAAGTCATTTCACCGAGGCCGCGTGGCGGAGCGCGTGACCGGGCCGCGCGCCGGTGTGCTCGTCGTTCTTCACGACCGCCACGCCGTTCACGAACACATAGGCGAAGCCCGTGGCGAAGTGATGGGGATCCTTGTAGCTCGCGTGGTCTTGCACTTTTGCCGGATCGAACACGACGAAGTCGGCCCAGCCTCCCTCGCGCACCAGCCCGCGGTCCTTCAGCCGGAACGAGGCCGCGGGGAGTGAGGTCATGCGGCGCACGGCGTCTTCAAGGCGGAGCAGCTTCAGTTCCCGAACGTATCGCCCCAGCGCGCGGGCGGAATTGCCGTAGCCGCGCGGATGAGGCACGCCTTCGCCCAGGCGACGGAGGCCGCTGTCGCAGGCAAACATCGTGTTCGGGTGCTGCGCGAAAACCTGCAGATCGTCTTCGCTGATCCCGTGAAACACGCCGGTCGCCCCGCCGTGCGATTGGATTTCCAGGATGAGTTCGATCTGGTCGCTCAGCGAGTCAGCGCCGCGCTGCTTGCGGGCGGCTTCAACGAGGTTGAGGCCGTTGAGGGACGGGTCGCGCTTGTATTGAGCGATGACAGCGTAGGCGTAATCGTCCTGCCCGCGGTTCTGCAACCGCTCCTTCATCTCCGCCACGATCCGCGCCTTGGTCGCCGGGTCGGCCAGGTTCTCCTTGAGCCGTCCGCCCTCGCGGTATTTCTCCGGCACCAACTGGCCGATGCCGGTGCTGGCCGCGGTGTAGAGGTATTGGTCCTGCGTGATGTCCAGCCCCTCGGCCCGCGCACGTTCGATGGCGGCGAGGACTTTGTCCGGCTGGCCCCAGGCGGACTTGCCGGAGAGTTTGATGTGCGACACCTCCGCGCGGATGCGGGCTTCGCGCGCGATGCGGAAGACTTCCTCCAGCGCGCCGAAAATGCCCTGTCCCTCGCTCCGCATGTGCGAAGCGTAGATACCGTCGAAGCCCGCCGCGACCTTGGCCAACTCCACGATCTCGTCCGTCTTCGCGAATTCGCCTGGCAAGTAAATCAGGCCGGTGGACAAGCCGACCGCGCCCGCTTTCATTCCTTGCGCGACCATCGCCTTCATGCGGTCCATTTCCTCCGGCGTCGGCGGGCGGTCAAACGAGCCGCCCATGGCCTTCTCGCGCACGGACCCGTGCCCGATCAGCGTGGCTACGTTCGGCGACACGTTCGTGGCTTCGATGCGCCGGAAGAAACGCGCCACGTCGAGCGTGGAAGAACCGCAGTTGCCGGCGATGACCGTCGTCACGCCCATGCGGACGAAGTTCTCCGCCAGCGGCTGCTCGGCGATGTCGTCGGCGTGCGTGTGGACGTCGATGAACCCCGGCGCCAGAACGAGGCCTGTCGCGTCGATCTCGGTCGCGGCCGTGCCGGGGACCGTGCCCACAGCCACGATGCGGCCTTTGCGCACCGCGACATCGGCGAAGCGGGCGGGATTGCCGGTGCCGTCCACGACGCGCGCGTGGCGTACGATCAAATCGGGTCGCGCGGCTTGGAGGACTCCCGCCGCCCCCAGCACCAGAACCAACCATCCGCAGAGCAATGTGGTCTTCACGAGGCGGAGGCTAGCACAGGCCGTTGCTGAACTTGAAATGCGAAATCTCCAAAGGCTCCATGTGAGCCTCTTTCAAAACCGTAGCAGCCGACGTGAGGAGGCTCTGTTTCCCTTGAAGTTTGAGCCTCCTCACGTCGGCGGCTACCGAGTTTTGAAATCGCTTCACGTCCCGCGGCTCTTCCTGCGGACCACACACAGCCCGGCCAAGCCCGCCACCAGCGCCGCGCTGACCAGCCACGTGCTGCCAGCCTGACTGCCGACGACGACCTGCCCCACCGCGCCCAGGGCCGCGCCGCCGAACACGCCGCTGCCGATCGCGGCCTCGTGAATGCCGCCGTGTTCGCCTTTGGTTTCGCTGACATCCATCGAATAGAACAGCGACGAGTAGTAGATGAGGCCCACGGCGAAGCCGAACGCCACTTGCGCCGTGACGATCACGGCGGGGTTCAGCACGAGCAGAATGGTGGCGAAGCTCGCGATCAACAGGAGAAACGCCCCCAGCATCCAGGCAAAGCGGTAGTGCCAGCCCGTCCAATGCCAGAGCAGGAAGAAGGTTCCCAGCCGCGCAAAGAACCACACCGAGCAGAAGAAACCGGCCAGCGTCTTGGTCAGCGCGAGTTGCTCCGCCAGCACCGGGATCACCGGCACCAGCGCGTTGATGGCCACGAACGCAAACGGGTTCGCCAGCCAGGCCAGGCGCTGGAAGGATTTCGTGACGACTGAGCTTCTTTCAGAACTGGAGCAGCCAACGTGAGGAGGCTCACTTCGATTGCAGATTGCAGATTGCAGATTGCAGATTGGAAATGGAGCCTCCTCACGTCGGCTGCTACGAAGAATTGGCATCGCCTTGACGGACTGGGCCTCCGCTTTCGCCCGCACGGCCAGCACCACGACAAGTTGCAGCCCATGCAGCGCCGCCGGAAACCAGAACAGGCTGCGGCCGCCCAGATGGTCCATGAGCGCCCCACCAAAAAAATAGGCCAGCGCCGAGCCGGCCGCCCACGTCACGTTGTAAATCCCGATCATGCGCGGCAGGCGGTCGGGCGGCTCCTGCTCGCACGCGAGCGCCTCCAACGCCGGCCAGGTGAAGCTCATGCCGAACGTCCAGACCGCCACCCCGAGCGTCTGGGCGATCCAACCCGCGGCGCCCGCCGCAGGCGCGAGGCTCGCCGCCACCAGCACGGCCCCCATGACTCCAAAGCCCAAGGGCAGCGCGTTCAGGTAGCCGGCCCGCTGGGCAAACCGTCCGCCCAGCCGCGCCGCGAACGTGTACACCAAACCATGCACCGCGCAGACGCCGAGGTTTTGCGCGTTGCCGAAGCCGAAGTGGTCCCGCAGGAAGAAGAACAGGTAGTAGAAGTAGTACGCGGTGGCGAAGGCGTTGAGGAACTCCAGGGCGAAGTAAAGTTGCTTGAGGCGGCGGGAGAACATGGGCGACGGAAGCGTGAATCGTAAAACAGGGCGGCTCTGCGGCCAGAGCTTAAGCTCTGATCTCCTCCAGCGCCTTGCCGCAGTACCACCGGACGGCGTCTGAAATGGGCGGCATCAGTCGGTCCAGTTCCTCTCGCGAGCACCAGCGGATGTCGTGGTGCTCGGCAACGGCGAGTTGAAGCGTGCCGCCCTTGGGCCTGGCCCAGTACATCAGGCCGATGTGCTCGTGGGTGGCGCTGATGCGGTGGATGTCGAGAAAGCGCGGCGCGATCAGGGCGCGGGTGCCGGGGCCGGTCGTGGGCGGGCGCTCGCCGAGAAGTTCCACCTCCAGGCCGCTTTCCTCTTTGGCTTCGCGATACGCGGCTTGCTCCGGGTCTTCGTCCAGTTCGATGTGGCCGCCCAGCGGCAGCCACTTGCCGAGTTGGCGATGGTGGACGAGCAACACCTTGCTGTCGTGGACGACGAAGATCGCCACGGTGAAATCAATCTTCTCGTGAATGTGCGCCATCTGCGGCGGGGACTGTGGGGATGCGGCGGGCCGACGTCAAACTTCGCGTTTACCTTCTGCCGGACTGGCAAGGCTGTATCAAGCTCGGTATGGAACGCCTCGTAGCGCAGGTTTTCCAACCTGCCGTATCGCCGACTTGCAGTCGGCAGGCCGTGAAACTTCCTGCCGGCTTGCCTCCTCCAACGCTCGCCGGTTGGAAAACCGGCGAAACGGCAGACTGAAAGTCTGCGCTACGGACGCCGCCGGCCGGAGCTTGAGGCAGTCTCGCCGTACAACTCGATCTCCCAGATGCGCGATATACCCGTTGGAGCGGCGGTGATCAGCAGACGGAGCCGGGTGGAAGTCACCGCGTCGAACCGTGCCGACCAGTCCACCTGCGAATTCGCTTCCGCGCTCGCGCCACGAATTTCCCGCCACTCCGCGCCGTCGTGATACTGCCAGCGGAAGGCGGTGACCGGCGAACCCGGCTTGCCGTTCGCCGACGTATAGCCGCTCACGATGCGGGCCGCGTGGACGGCTTGCGGTTTGTCCCAGGCGAATTCGATGCCGTGCGGCAGCGGCGCGTCTCTGAGCCAACGCTGGCTGTTCTCGTGGAGGTCCAGTTTGCCGTCGGTGAGCAGCGAAGACGGGTTCCGCGCCGTGTCGTTGCTGCCAGAGACGGTCACGGTCGCGGTGCGGGCGAGATTAGGCCCGGCGTCCTTCAGCCAAGCGGGCGGCGCGGCATTCAGGGCGGGCCTTGACTTCGTTGGCGGCGGTTCGCCGGCGTTGTCGTACTCCGAATGCTCTCCGGGATTCTTGCCCACGCCACGGCGCAGGAGGTCTTGCAGTTCGTTCAAGTAGCGGTCGTACACGCTGCGCGGATCGGCGCTGTGCTGGCGGCAAAGACTCGCGGCCATGCCGACGACTTCGCCCATGCAGCCGCCGGTGCGCATCACACGCACCGCGCCCAGCGCCTCGTGCGTGACGCTGATGTCGCGCCCCGCCATGAAGAGGTTCGGCACGTTGCGCGAGTAAAGGCAACGATACGGCACCCAGAACGGCATTGGATACGGGCCGAACTCCGCGCGCGAGATGAAGGCGTCGCCCTCGAAGCCCTTTTCGTAACGCGGATCGGGCAAGTGCAGATCGACCTTCCAGCCGGTGGGCACGCAGCCGTCCGGGAACTGCCGGCCCGTTTTCAGGTCGTCCAGCGTGAGCAACATGTCGCCCAGCAGGCGGCGGGATTCGCGTTTGCCCAGGATGTAGGCGGACCAGTTCAGTTTGTGGTTGGGCAGGACCTTGTCCACGTTCTTGAGCGCGTCCCAGGCGCCGTACATGGCGCGGAAGTTCCAGTCGCGCACGTATTCCATTTCGGTGAACGGATTGCGGTCGAAGCCGCTCTCCCAGTACCAGCCGCCCAAGTGCAGAATGTTCGGCGGCTCCGGGGCGCGGCCGCGGCCAGGGAAGGGGCGGCGGCTCAAGTCCAGCGCCCACGGGCAGCGCGGGAAGGGAACCGGCCCGTCCGTCTCCGCCACGTTCCAGAGATTGCACGGCCCCATGCGGCCCTGCGGCGTCATGTCGAACTCAGCGCCGGCCAGAAAACCGAGCGCGGCGTCACCGGTGCAATCCGCGAACCACGGCGCGCCCAAGCGGAAACGGCGTCCGCTCCTGATGTCCTGCGCAATGACGGCGGCGAGGCGACCGGCGTTCGTCGCGGCGGCAATAACGCGGTGTTCGAGAAACAGCTTGAGGTTCGGCTCCGCGCGGGCCACGGCGAGTTTCTTTTCGTCCTCGTAAAGCTCCGCGGTGTTGGCCGGCCCGTAGTGCGCGCGGCGGGCTTGCTCCAGTTCGGCCACGATGTCGCCCACACGCGGCCACGGCTCCTTGTTGCGCGCGCCTTGCAGCCAGACGCGCACTTCGGAGCTGTTGTTGCCGCCGAGCACGGGCCGGTCCTGCACGAGCGCGACCTTCAGGCCCAGCCGCGCCGCCGAGATCGACGCGCACGTGCCCGCCATGCCGCCTCCGACGACGATGAAATCAAACTCACCCGCCGACTCCGGCGCGTCGGGATGACCGAGCAATTGGCGGCGGAACGCGGCCAGGGCCGGGTCTGTGTTCGGCGGCACGAAGTCCGTCATTCGCGTGAAGAGGATCGCGTCGCAGCGGCCCTCGAAGCCGGTGAGGTCGCGCAGGGCCACGGTGCTGCGCGGAGAAGTGATCGCCACGATGCCGCCGTCCTGCCAGTGCCAGTCGGCACCGTTGGTGCCGAAGGTCGTGGAGAGAGGCTGGCCGTTCAGCAGGACTTGGAAGCGGCCCGGCGCGCCTGGGGCCTTCCAGGTCGCGACCCAATCGCGGGTGCGGACGAAAACGCGCCAGGTTCCAGCCGCGGGAAACTCGACGGTAGTCTGCGCGTCGGCCACGGGATTCCCCAAACCGTGCGCCAGCAAGAAAGGCGATCCCATCTGGTCCATGAACTGTGGGTCAATCACCCAACCACCCGGCTGCGCGAACTGCTCAGCTTCGAGGAGAACGGAATTGGCGCGCGTCGCGACCGCGGCGCCGATGGCGCTGGCGGCCAGGAGCATGGCCGTGAGGAAAACGAAGAGCATGCAATGAGGCTCAAGGAAAGCTCCGCGCTTGATTCGGGTCTGCTCACGGCCCGCGAACCCATCCGGCCAACCCTCACCCCGCCCCTCTCCCATCCGATGGGAGAGGGAGAGCCGGTCACGCGTCTTGACGAAGCAGGCCTTCGCTTTCGACGAGCGCGTGCAGCGGGTTCCCTCTCCCGTCGGACGGGAGAGGGCTAGGGTGAGGGCAGGTCTATGGGAATCCGGGGAGTCGGCGCGCTCAGTGGTCGTGGTCATGGCTTCTTGCTTTGTGGCTTGGTCTTTTTCCAGAGGTCGATCTGACCGTCGTTGGGCTGCGGTTGGCCCGGCGTGCTGCGGCCGTCGGCGACGTATTTCTCCAACAGCTTGGTGAGGCGGGCGACGACTTCCGGGTGCTCGGCTTGGAGGTTCATCGCTTCGGCTCGGTCGGCGGCCATGTCGTAGAGTTGGATCGCGGGCAAGCCCTGCTTCTCCGCTGGCAGATCGCGCGGCGCACTCCAGCCGCCGCTGCCGGGGCAGAGTTCGAGTTTCCACTGGCCCTGACGAATGGCGAACTTGCCATTGATCGAGTGGTGAACCAACGCTTCACGCAACGGCATCTCAGCACGGCCCTGCAATGCCGGCAGGAAGCTCACGCTGTCCTCGCCCGCGTGGTCCGGCAGCCTGACTCCGATGATGTCCGCGCAAGTAGCCATCAAGTCCACAAGGCTGATCAGTTGGTCGCTGGTGGTGCCGGGCTTCACCTGGCCGGGCCAGCAGGCGAGGAACGGCACGCGATGGCCGCCGTCCCAGATGTCGGCCTTCGTGCCACGCCACGGGCCGTTCGGCTCGTGGCCGGCGGCGCGGAGTTCCGCAATCTCCGCGGCGGGCGAACAGCCGTTGTCGCTGGCGAAGAAGACGAGCGTGTTGTCCGCGAAACGGTGGCGGTCGAGCGCGGCAAGGATTTCGCCGACGGCCCAGTCAGTTTCCATAACGAAGTCCGCGTAAGGACTGAGGCCGCTCTTGCCGCGGAATTTCTCCGTCGGCGCGATGGGCGTGTGCGGCGAGGCGAACGGCACATAGAGGAAGAACGGCTTCCCCGCCTTCGCTTCGGCGGCGCGCGAGGCAACGTAGTCCACGGCCTTGCGCGTCAACGTGGGCAAGACTTGCTCGGCCTCGAAGTCGGGCGCGCTCGGGCCACGACGCGTCTGGCCGCGCGCCTTGCCGGCGGTCATGGGGAAAGACCGGTTCACCGTCGGCACGATGGTGACGCGGTTGTTCTCGATGAAGGTGTAGGGCACCATGTCGAGCGACGCGGCGATGCCGAAGTAGTATTCGAAGCCGACGCTGTTCGGGCCGCCGGCGATGGGCTGGGTGAAGTCCACGCTCCAGACTTGGTTGGATTTCTCGATGTCGTTTAACTCCGGCGCCGGCTGGTCTTTGAACTTCACCCAATCCAGGCCCAGGTGCCATTTGCCCACGGCCGCGGTGTGGTAGCCGTGTTGCTGGAGCAGCGCCGCCACCGTGAGCCGGCCCGGCTCGATGAGGCGCGGCGAGAGTCCGCCCAGCACGCCGCTCTGGAGACGCGAGCGCCAGTTGTAGCGGCCCGTTAACAGGCTGTAGCGCGTGGGCGTGCAGACGGAGGAGGTGGTGTGCGCGTCGGTGAACCGCATTCCCGCGGCGGCGAGGCGGTCGAGATTCGGTGTGGCGATCTTGCCGGCCGGGTTGTTGCAGTTCACGTCGCCGTAGCCCAGATCGTCGGCCAGGAGGAAGATGATATTGGGCCTGGGCGCGCGCGCGGCGTCTGCGGTGGGCGCGAGGCCACCGAGCAGCCACCCGAGCAGAGCGACGAGGAACCGGTTGTTCATGCGACGGAGACTACCCACGAGGCAGGTCCAAGCTCCAAGCTCAAAGTTGCGCCGAGGATTCCGCTTGGGGACTTCCTGCCGCGAGATCGTCCACCCTGGCGCCGTGGCGGACGTTCGACTTTGAACTTTGAACCTTGAACCTTGAACCTCTTGCACGCGCCCCGCGCATTCTTTCATTGCACGCTTGAGCCGCGCGGAAGCCGTGCCTAGATTCCCGCCTTTCATGAGCATGTCTCTTGAGCAACTGAATGAGCGCGTCCAGCAGACCTCCACCTGGGTCAACACGCTCCGCACCGAAGTCGCCCGTGTCATCGTGGGGCAGCATTATCTCGTGGACCGGCTGCTGGTGGGCCTGCTCGCCAACGGCCACGTCCTGCTCGAAGGGGTGCCCGGCTTGGCCAAGACCCTGTCCGTGCGGATGCTGGCGGCGGCGATCCACGGATCGTTCCACCGCATCCAGTTCACCCCCGACCTGCTGCCCGCGGACATCGTCGGCACGCTGATCTACAATCCGCAAGACGGCACGTACCACGCCACGCGTGGCCCGGTCTTCGCCAACTTTGTACTGGCCGACGAAATCAACCGCGCGCCCGCCAAGGTGCAATCTGCGCTGCTCGAGGCGATGCAGGAACGGCAAGTGACGCTCGGCGGCGAAACCATGCCGCTGCCCACGCCGTTCCTGGTGCTGGGGACCGAGAACCCGATTGAGCAGGAAGGCACCTATCCGCTGCCCGAGGCGCAGGTCGATCGCTTCATGCTTAAATTGGTCATCGGCTACCCGAGCTTCGAGGAGGAGCGGAAGATTCTCGACACAATGGCGTTCACCGCGCCGGACACGACGATCAAGCCGGTGATCCCGCTCGAAGAAATCCTCAGCACCCGGAAGATCGTGGACAGCATCCACGTCCACGAGAGCATCCGGGACTACATTGTCCACGTCACGTTCGCCACGCGCACACCGGAGAAATACAAACTGGACGTGAAGCCGTTCATCCAGTTCGGGGCCTCGCCGCGCGCGACCATCAACCTCACGCTGGCCGCGAAGGCCTGGGCGCTCTTGCAGGGGCGGAGCTACGTGACACCGCAAGACATCAAGAGCATCGGCCCGGACGTGCTCCGCCACCGCATCATCCTGACCTACGAAGCCGAAGCGCGCGGTGTGAGCAGCGACGACGTCATCAAGAAGATTTTCGACACGATCCCGGTGCCATGACTGCAAACGGAGTGATGGAGTATTGGAGTAGTGGAGTGATCAGCCGCGCGCCGCGGCTGCATCTCAACAATACGCCACCCCTCCACCCCTCCATCACTCCGCCCGCTTGATGACCCTCGCCGACCTCCTCGAAACCGTCCGCCGAGTCGAGATCAAGACGAACCGTCTGGTCAACGACACCATGGTCGGCGCTTACTTGAGCCACTTCAAAGGGCGCGGCATGGACTTCGAGGAACTGCGCGACTACATCCCCGGCGACGACGTGCGCGACATCGACTGGAACGTCACCTACCGCATGGGGCGGCCCTTCGTGAAGCGGTTTCGGGAAGAGCGCGAGCTGGGCATGGTCCTGGCCGTCGATGTTTCCGCGTCCGGCGCGTTCGGCTCGGTGCGCCGCAGCAAGCGCGCGTTTGCCACGGAGATCGCGGCCACCCTGGCCTTCTCCGCCGCGCGCAGCAGCGACAAGGTCGGGCTGCTGGCGTTCACCGACCAGGTGGAACTGTTCGTGCCGCCGCGCAAGGGCCGCCGCCAGATTCTCCGCATCATCCGCGAGTTGATTTCCCTGGAGCCGGCGCGCAAAGGCACGGACATTCCCGCGGCGCTCACGTTCCTCAACCATGTCCTTCACCGGCGCTCAATCGTTTTTCTGCTGACGGACTTTCTGCACAGCTTCGGCGGCGGGTCCGTCTCGTCCGGCGCTAGCGGCGACGTGGTCCAGGAGATCGGTCTGACCAACGCGCGCCACGACCTAGTATGCGTCCATCTGCACGATCCGCGGGAGAGTGAACTGCCCAATGCCGGTCTTCTGACGGTGGAAGACGCCGAGACGGGCGAACTGCTGGAAATCGATTCCGCGCGGGAAACGGTGCGCCAGACCTACGCCGGAGTGAACGCCGAACGCATCGCCGCGCTGGACCGTGCGCTGCGACAGGCTGGCGTGGACACTCTGCGGCTCAACACGGCGGAAGATTTCGCGCCCACGCTGCAACGCTTCTTCGAGACGCGCCGCGGAAGGAGGCGCGGATGAAACGGGGCGCAACTCATGTCGGCGTCCTGGCCCTGTGGGCCTTGTTCAATCTGCTGCCTCAAGCTGGCTTCGCGCTCTCCAAGCGCGAACCGCTGAACAAGATCCCCGATCTGAATCCGCCGTTGGACTTGATGGCGCCCACGTTTTGGGAACAGCACGGCGCCACCGTCGCGGTGGCTGGCGGAGTCGGGCTTGGGTTGGCGGCGCTGGCGATCTGGCTGCTGCGCCGGCCCCAGCCCATCGTGGCCACGCCGCCGGACGTGGCCGCGCGGCAAGCCCTGGAAGCCTTGCGCGGACGCGACGAGGACGGGCCGCTGCTGGCGCAGGTGTCCGCGCATCTTCGCCATTACGTGCTGGCTGCGCTGCGGCTTCCCGCGGGGGAGTTGACCACGGAAGAACTCGCTTCGCTCCTGCGCGCACGGCCTGAAGTGCCGCCGGAGTTGTCCGTGGCGCTGAGCGGCTTGCTCCGCGAATGTGACGCGCGAAAATTTGCGCCGGTCCAGCCCGCGCCCACGCCCGGCATGGTGGACCGCGCACTGGAACTGGCGGCGCGGTTCGCCGCCCTGCGCCCGCCGGCGTCGCCGTCCGCCGCGTCATGAACTCGCACTTTGAGTTTCAATATCCGTGGGTGCTGGCGCTGTTGGCGCTCTTGCCGGTGTACGCCTTCCTGCGCGGGCGGGTGGGCAAGTTCTCCGCGCTCCAGTTTCCCAGTGCGGACCTGGCCCGGGCCGCCGGCGCGGCAGCGCGTTCGGCGGCGGGACGGTTGCTGATTTTTCTGCGGCTGCTCACCGTGGGGCTGTGCGTGGTGGCGATGGCCGGCCCGCGCGTGGCGCACGACCGCAGCGAAACCCTCGCCAGCGGCGTCGATATCATGCTCGTGCTCGACATGTCGTGGTCGATGATGGCGCTGGACATGGGCAAACCGGGCGAGCGCGTGTCGCGCATGGACATCGCGCAGGAAGTGATGGAGGACTTCATCCAGCGCCGGCCCAGCGACCGCATCGGCTTGGTGGTGTTTTCCGCCGTGCCGTATCTGGCCAGCCCGCTCACGCTGAACCACGAGTGGCTCGTGCAGAACTTGAAGCGGCTGCACATCGGCATGATCCGCGAACTCGGCACCGCCATTGGCGACGGCGCCGCCGCCGCGGCCAAACGGTTGAAGGCGCTCAAGGACAGCAAGAGCCGCATCATCATCCTGCTCACCGACGGCGATAACAACAAAGGCGACATCGATCCGTTGCCGGCGGCCGAACTCGCGGCGGCCATGCGGGCCAAGCTCTACACCATCGGCATCGGACGCGAAGAGCCATGCTTCCTGCCGGCGTTCGACCCGGCCACGGGCAAGCTCCGGCTCAACCCAGACGGCAGTCTCATCAACACCATCGCGCTCCAGCCGGCGAACTACAAAGTGCTCGACCAGATGTCGCGCATCTCCAGTGGGAAGTTTTACCGCGCCACGAACCGGCGCGAGTTGGAGAACATCTATCGTGAGATCGACCGGCTGGAGAAGACCGAGATCAAGCTCCGGCGCTACACCACCTTCACGCCGCTCTTCCAATGGCCGCTGCTGGCGGCGTTCGCGCTGCTGGCGCTGGAACTGGTCCTGGCCAACACGCGCTACCGCCGCGTGCCGTGAGCGCATCGTCAGAATGTCGGCGCTGCTGCGGCAGTGCCCAGTTGCGTCCAGGGCGGTTCGCGGCTGCGTAGCGCAGGTTTTCAACCTGCCGTTTCGCCGGTTTTCCAACCGGCGACGCGCTCGAATGGAACCGGCCTTGGACCCTCGTGGGGGCGTCTTGGAGTTTCGCTGGCCTCGCCGACTGGAAAGTCGGCGAGACGGCAGGCTGGAAAGCCTGCGCTACGGAGTGGGGCACACCGGAACTGGTTGCAGACCTTCGAGGGGGTGGTAGGGGCGGGTCTGAACCCAGCGGGTCTGAACCCAGTTGCCCTCCACCCCCGGCTTCGCCTAGCCTGGGCGCGTGAGCAACGAACTGCCGTTCGTCACTATCATCATTCCAACGCGACCGGGCGACGCGGAGCCAACCGTCGTGGCCGCGGCGCGCGGATTGGATTATCCGCAGGATCGCCTGGAGATCCTCGTGGCGCGTGGCCAGCAGCCGTCGGTGCAGCGCAACATCGCTCTCCGCGCAGCCAGGGGCGACCTCATCTACTTCCTCGACGACGACGCGCTGCCGCAAGCAGGCAATCTCCGCCAGGCCGTCAAGTTGTTTCACGATCCGGCGGTGGCGATGGTGGGCGGGCCGAACTTGTGTCCGGCTGGCGCGCCGCTGATCGAGCGCGTGTTCGCCGTGGTGTTGTCGAGCAAGTTGGCCTTCGGCCCAAGTTGTGCGCGCTACGACTCCGTGGGCCAGGTCCGCGCCACGAGCGAGAAGGAACTCATCCTCTGCAACCTGATGGCGCGCCGTGCGCCGGTGATGGACTTGGGCGGCTTCGACGAGGCGCTGTATCCGAACGAGGAGAACGCGCTCATGGACGAGTTGCAGAAACGCGGCCACCAGTTGCTCTACGATCCGCAGTTCATCGCGCATCGGCGGCCGCGGCCGACGCTGAAGGCGTTCTGCAAAATGCTCATGACCTACGGCCGAGGCCGTGCCGAGCAGTTCCGGCTGCATCCAACGCTCGGCTCGGCGTTGAACTTGGTACCGCCGTTGTTCTGCGTTTATTTGGTGTTCCTTCCCCTCCTTTGCCTCCTTTTCCCGCAAGGATTCCGTTGGACCGGGAGCCCGCCTTTCGGTCTTGAGCCATCTACCGCACCAGGAACCGATTTTCTGCTCTCCATCGAAAGTCCCCCTTTCGTCGTCTGGCCTCTCTTCCTCTACGCGCTGGCGCTGCTGACCCAGACGGCAAAATCCACGGCGAGCCACGGACTGCTGCGGAGCTTGCTCGCGGCGCCGCTTCTGGCCGCTGCGCACGTCTTCTACGGCCTAGGCTTCTGGCGCGGGCTGTTCACGACGCTGAAAGCCCCCGGCGAGAAGCCGAAGACGAACGTGGTGCTGGAGAAACTCTGACGCCCCATGCCCAAGTCCTCGTTGCCCAACTCCGCCTGGAAGAAAGCCGTCAAGGCCGCCGCCGATCCCGAGCGCGCGGAGCGGTTCGCGGAGTTGCTGTTGGCCGGGGCGGCGATCACGGAGGCGTCCGAGGAGCAGACCCGAATCCTGTGCGCGCTCTTCTCCGGCTCGCAGGTCCTCAGCGAGCAACTCCTTCAGAAGCCGGAATGGCTGGCCCTTGTCACGCCGGAGAACCTCGCTCATCCGCGCCGCGATCAGGGCTTGCGCAACGAGCTGTACGGCTTGGTCCAGCCGTGCCTGGACCGGCAGGACTACGCCGGCGTGCTGGGGCACGTCCGCCGGTTCAAGCAGCGCGAAATGCTGCGCGTCGCGGCGCGCGACCTGGCGCGGTTGGCGCGCACGGAGGAAACCATCCGCGAAATCAGCGACGTGGCGGACGCCTGTCTGGCCGCCGTGTTCAACGCCTGCTGGCTGCAACTCACCGAACGGTTCGGGCGGCCTTACCACCAGGACGCGGCGGAGAAGTGGCAGCCCACAGGCTTCGCGGTGCTGGGCCTCGGCAAGCTGGGCGGCCAGGAATTGAATTACAGCTCGGACGTGGACGTAATGTTCGTCTATGACGACGAAGGAGGCGTCTTCAAAGGCTCGCCTGGCAAAAACGCCAAGCCGGTGCTGACCGACCACCAGTTCTTCACGCGGCTCGCCGAAGCGTTTATCGCGGAAGTGCGGCGCCTCACGCCGGACGGCGCGCTGTTCCGCATCGACCTGCGCCTGCGCCCCGAGGGCGACACCGGGCCGCTGGTCCGGTCATTGGCCGGCTACGAGAACTATTACGCCCAGTGGGGCCAGACCTGGGAGCGCATGATGCTCATCAAAGCGCGCGGCGTGGCCGGGAGCGTTTCGCTGGCGGGCGAGTTCCTGGAACTGGTGCAGACGTTCCGCTTTCCGCGCTCGCTCACGGAGCACGCACTGGGCGAGATGGCGGCGATGAAGCAGCGCATCGAGGACGAAATCGTGAAGAGCGGCGAACTCGACCGCAACGTGAAGCTGGGCCGCGGCGGCATCCGGGAAATCGAGTTCATCACGCAGACCCTGCAGATGCTCCACGGCGGCAAGAACCCGTTCCTGCACGGCGCGCAGACGCTTCCGATGCTCGACAAGCTCGTCCAGTACAAGTTGCTGCCGGAAGCCGACGCCGTGGCGCTGAAGGCCGCGTACTGCTTCCTGCGTGACGTCGAGCACCGCTGCCAGATGGACCAGAACCGCCAGACCCACATCATCCCGCTCGAGGCGTCGGCGCGGGAGCGGCTGGCGCGGCTGATGGATTTCAAGGGATGGAAAAACTTTGAGGCGGCCCGGGCCGCGCACAGCGGCCGGGTGCGGGCCTTGTACGACCGCTTGCTGAAGGCGGAGTCGGCGAACCCGGCGGCCATGCTGCCGCGCGAGTTCGAGGCCGCTGAATCCGAGTGGCGAAAGCTCCTGCCCAATCGCTCGTTCCGTGACCCGGACAAAGCCTTCAAGCTGCTCAAGGAGTTCGCCCTCGGCCCGGGTTACGGCCACATCTCCGGCCGCACGACGGACCTGGCGTGGCGGCTGATCCCGAAGTTCCTTTCACTCTGCCCCGCGCGCGCCACGCCGGATGTCGCCGGCTTCAACGTGCCCGCGGACCAAGAGCCGTTGCTTGGGACAGACAAGCTTCCGCCGCACCTTTCCGATCCCGACCGCGTGCTGGCGCGGCTCGACACGTTCATCAGTGAGTACGGCGCGCGGGCCACGCTCTACGAAGTGTGGGCCAACAATCCTTCGCTCTTCGGGCTGCTCCTGCTGTTGTTCGACCGCTCGGAGTTTCTTGCCGAAGTGGCCATCCGCACGCCGGACATGGTGGAGGAGTTGATGCTGAGCGGCCATCTCCGCCGCCGCAAGGCCGCCGCGGAAATCCTGAAGGAGTTGCAGCACGGCCAGGACGATCCGGACCAGCGGATGTGGCTGCGGCGATACCACAAGAGCGAGTTCATGCGCGTCGGGTTGCGCCACATCCTCGGCTTGGCGGACCACGAGCAGAACTTCGAGGAGTTGTCCGCGCTGGCCGACGCCTGCCTGCAATACGCGCTGGAGATCGTCCTGCGCCGAGTGCGCCGGAAGACGCCGCCTTTTGCCATCATCGGTCTGGGCAAGTTGGGCGGGTGCGAACTCAACTACGGTTCCGACCTCGACATCATCTTCGTCGCGCCGTCCGCCACCAGAAATCTGTCCGCCCTCCAGAAGCTGGCGGCACAAGTGATGGACCTGCTTTCCGGCGCCACCGAACTCGGCGTGGCCTTTGCAACCGACGCCCGCCTGCGCCCCGATGGCGAAAAGGGTCTGCTCGTGAATACGCTCGAGGCCTACGAGGACTACTACCGTCGTCGCGCGATGCTCTGGGAAATCCAGTCGCTCACGCGGCTGCGCCCCGTGGCCGGCGACCTGGCAGTGGGCCAAAAGTTCCTGCGCCTGGCGGCGGCGTTGACAGATTTCCGGCCGGCCAACGTGGCGGCGGGTTTTCCCTTTTCTGTAAGCCCCGTCCCCGTAGCGGCGTCTCGGCAGAGCGCCGCTGACGGTGTTGACGAAACATGGCGGCGCTCTGCCGAGACGCCGCTACGGCTCACTGGATCGAAGGCAGGAGCAGTCCTTCCCCGCACCGGCCTGCATTGCTACGCGCCGGACTGGAAGCAGTCCGTCCACAAGATGCGGAGGCGCGTGGAACAAGAGCGCACGCCGAAGGGCAAGGAGGCGCTGGCCTTCAAGACGGGCGCGGGCGGCTTGATGGACGCCGAGTTCATGGCCCAGGCGCTCTGCCTTGAACACGGCTGGCAGGAAGCCAGCACGCTGCGCGCCTTGTTGCGGGCGCAAGCCGAAGGCGCTCTCCCCTCCGAGGACGCGGCAAGCCTCATCGACAACTACCGGCAACTGCGCCGCATGGAAGCGATCTTGCGCCGCTGGAGCTACGAAGGCGAAGACCTGCTCCCTGACGATCCCGCGGCGCTGTATCGGGTGGCGGTGCGTTGCGGCTGGCGCAATGCCGAAGAGTTCATGCGGGCCTTGGCGGGCTGGCGCGCGGCCGTGCGAGAGATCTACATGAAGTTCTTCAAGCCGCCACCTGTCGGCGTCCTTCCGCCATGAAGTCCAGGTAGGTGATGAGTTTCTCCTTCATCTCCGTGCGCGGCACGATGGCATCGATGAGTCCGTGGTCGAGGAGGAATTCCGCCGTCTGGAAGCCGGGCGGCAGTTCGGCCTGCGTGGTGTCCTTGATCACGCGCGGTCCGGCGAAGCCGATCATCGCGGCCGGCTCGGCGATGATGAGGTCGCCCAGACTGGCGTAGCTGGCCATGACGCCAGCGGTGGTCGGATGAGTGAGGACGCTGATGTAAGGCAGCCGCGCTTTGGCGTGGTAGGCGAGCGCGCCGGAAGTTTTGGCCATTTGCATGAGGCTGAACATGCCCTCGTACATGCGCGCGCCGCCGCTGGTGGAAATGATGATGAGCGGGACCTCCTTCTCGGTGGCCTTCTCGATGACGCGCGTGATCTTCTCGCCCACCACCGAGCCCATCGAGCCGCCCAGAAACGTGAAGTCCATCACCGCCAGCCCCACGCGATGGCCGCCGATCATGCCCACGCCGGTGATGACCGCGTCCTTGAGCGTGGTGGACTTCTGGTAGGCGTCCAGCTTGCTGCGGTAGGAGGCGACGCCGGTGAACTTGAGCACATCGACGCTGACCATCTCCGCGTCCATTTCCTCGAAGGAACAGGTTTCGACGAGGGAGTGAATGCGTTCCCGTGCGCCAATGGGGAAGTGATGGCCGCACTTGAGGCAGACCTTGTGGTTCTCGTCCAGTTCCTTGTCGTAAATCATGTTGGCGCACTTCGGGCACTTGGCCCAAATGCCTTCGGGAATGTCCTTCTTGCGGGACCGCGTCGTGGCCATCTTCGGCTTCCGGGCCATCGCGCTCTCCGCCACGTCCGGCGGCGGGGGCGTCACCGCGGGTTCGATCGTGTCCAGTCCCAGCGTTTTCTTTGTGAACGTCGTTGTTGCCATAAAAAAGCAGATGAATACTCAGGAACCCGCCGCCGCGAGTCGAGTGCGGATTTTCCACACGGCTCACCAAGCCAGGGCTGCATTCAGCTCCGGCCCGCCACACTTCGTAGCGCTGGTTTTTTCGTAGCGCAGGTTTTCAACCTGCCGTAGCGCCGACTTGCAGTCGGCAGAACCGTGAAACTTCCAGCCGGCTGGCCTCTTCCAACGCTCGCCGGTTGGAAAACCGGCGCTACGGCAGACTGGAAAGTCTGCGCTACGAGTGCTCCCGAACCGAGCTTGAGGCAGCCCTGCTCACAACCCGCGCGCCACCGTCCAGACCGCCACCGACTCCGCTCCGGCCCGGCGCAAGAGCCGCGCGCAGGCGCTGGTCGTGGCCCCGGTGGTGAACACGTCATCGACCAGCAGGCATCGTCGCCCTTTGAGGGACAGGCCATCGCTCAGGGCAAACGCGCGGCGCACGTTTTCCGCGCGCTCTTGGCGGGTCAAGCGGGTTTGGCTGCGTGTGGGTTCGACACGTTGGACCAGCCGGGCGTTCACCGAAATGTTCAGCGCCGCACCCAGCCGCCGTCCCAGCCGTTCGGCTTGGTTGAACTCGCGCTCGCGTTGCTTCACCGGATGCAGGGGCACCGGCACGATCAAGTCCCAACGTCCGCTCTCCAACACCGGCCGCGCCTCGCGGATCAACAGGTCGCCGAGGAACTCCTCGAACCACATCTGCCGGTCGTACTTGTAGCGGTGAATGGCCTCCAGCACGACGCCTTTGGCCGCGACCGAGGAGCGCGCCCAATCGAAATGCAGTTCCATCTCGCGGCAGTTGGCGCATTCGAACTCCGTCGTCAGTTCCCCCTCGAACGGCAGCCCGCACTTGCCGCAGAACGGCGGCTTGATGAACCGCACTTGCTGCCAGCACGAGGAGCACACGTAGCCGTCGGCGCGCTTCGCCCGTTGCGTGCCGCAAAGCTGGCACGCCTCGGGATAGATGAAGCTCAGCGCCGCGCGGGCGTGCTCAAGAGCCGGCGTTGTCCATGCGAGGTCCATCGTTGGGTCGCTCCTCCATCCAACGTCCGCGCCACAAGACCAGCCCCACCGAGGCGAGAACGCCCAGCGCCAGCCAGCCATCGATCAATTTGCCCGTGCCCCAAAACCACGCGGCGCCGCCGGCCTGCGTTTGCGCGATGACGCCCCAGAACTTCAGCCAGAACACCCAGCCACCGTGCAGGCCCATCGAGAAGTAGAGATTGCCCGTGCGCTGGTAAGCCTGGCCAAGGATGACGCCCACGATCAAGAGACTGAAGAACGCCGGCACCAACGTCGGCAGGTCCACGAACCCGCGCATCATCTGCGGCAGGATCAGCAACCCCGAAAACCACTCCACTTGCTCCGGCGACACCGGCCGCTGAAAGAAATGCAGTAGCGCGTAAATGGCGCTGCTCAACCAGAGTGCCGCCCGCGCCGAATGCGTTCGCCGCCACGCGCCCAGGATTGCCCCGCGGAAGAACGTTTCCTCCAGGATCGCCACCACCACCGCGCTCAGGGCCGCGCCCCAGAGCTTGCCGAAAAACCGCGACGTCGTGAGGTCGGTGTGCCACTGCCAGGCGCCGCACGCCAGCGCCAGCGCGCCTACCAGCGCGAGGGAGGCGAAGCCGATGCCGAAGCCGGCCGCGATCCGCTGCCCCTGAGCTTTGGGACTGACCCAGCCGAGGTTTTTCCAGGACCTCATGCCCAGCGCGCGCATGAGCGGCCAGATTCCCAGAAGCGCCAGCACGAGCAGCGCGCGGTTCACGAACCGGTGAAACGGGTTTCGGGCCAGCGACTCGAACGACGTGGAATGCGTCGCTCCCCACTGGGCCAACCAATACAGCCACGGCGCCAGCACCGCACCGCCCAGAAACACCGTCACTGTGAAGATGAGCAAAACCCGTCCGGGACGCATGGCCGGAGCGTAGGAAGGGCTTGACCCGATGCCAAGCCGAGAATCACCGCGCCGGTGGCACGTCACACCGAAGTGAGGCCGCTCATCTCCCCGCCAGCCCGCACACGCTCCGCGTCTTCGCCACGGCCTCGTCCAGCGTGATGACTTCGGCCTTCGGCTCACGGCGGAGTTTGAATTCCACTTTGCCCTGTTCGAGCGTGCGCTTGCTGATCGTCAGCCGCACCGGCAGACCGATGAGGTCGGCGTCGCCGAATTTTTCGCCGGCGCGCAACGGGCGGTCGTCGAAGAGGACATCGAGGCCCTCCTGCTGGAGCCGCTGGTAAATCTGTTCCGCCTGCTGGGCCACGACTGCGTCTTCGAGGTTCAGCGCCACCAGGTGCAAGTGGAAGGGCGCGACCTGCGGCTGCCAGACGATGCCCTTGTCGTCGTGGCTTTGCTCGACGCAGGCTGCGGCCATGCGGCTCACGCCGATGCCGTAGCAGCCCATGATGACGGGGTGCGGCTTGCCCTCGGTATCGACGTAGCTGCAGTTCATCGCCTCGGAATACTTCGTGCCGAGCTTGAAGATGTGGCCCACCTCGATGCCGCGCGCAGCCTTGAGGCGGCCAGCGCAGCGCGGGCAGCCGTGTCCGTCTTTCGCGAGTTTGAAGTCGCCGAACTCCGGCTCCGGCAAATCGCGGCCGAAGTTGACGTTGATGTTGTGATAGTTCGTCTGGTTCGCGCCGCACTCGAAATTCACGCGGCCCTTCACGTAATGGTCAGCGATGAGGCGCACGGACGGCGGCAGGCCAATCGGCCCGGCATAGCCCACTTCCGCGCCGGTGAGTTCCTTGATCTTCTCGGCGTTGATCAGCCGGAGCGCCTTGCAGCCGAGATGATTCGTGACCTTGACCTCGTTGACGCCGCAGTCGCCGCGAACCATCACGGCCACGAGCTGATCGTCGGCCTCGTACAGCATCGTCTTGGTGGTTTTCCAGACGGGGATGTTGAGGAACTTGGCGAGCTTATCGACGCCGATCAGTCCCTCGCCGAGCACCGCTTGCATGGGTTGGAGTTCGGCGTCCTGTGGGAATTCCGCGAGCTTGGACTGGGCTTTCTCCTGGTTCGCCGCGTAATCGCATTGGTCGCAGAACAAGATCGTGTCCTCGCCGGTGTCCGCCAGCACCATGAACTCCTGGCTGCCGCTGCCGCCGATGGCGCCGGAGTCGGCCTCAACCGCGCGATACTGGAAACCCAGCCGCTGGCAAATGCGGTGATACGCCTGGCGCATCGCTTCGTAGGAAGCGTCGAGGCCGGCCTCGTCGGCGTCGAAGCTGTAGGCGTCTTTCATGATGAACTCGCGGGCGCGCATCAGGCCGAAGCGCGGGCGGATTTCGTCGCGGAACTTGGTTTGAATCTGGTAGGCGCAGCGCGGGAGGTCTTTGTAGGACTTGATCTCGCGGCGCAGGATGTCGGTGATGACTTCCTCGTGCGTCGGCCCGAGGCAGGCGGTGGCGCCGCGGCGGTCCTTGAAGGCGAACATGATTCCATCGACGGCCGTGTACCGCTCCCAGCGCTTGGTTTCCTCCCACAGTTCGCGCGGCTGGAGAGCGGGCATGAGTAGTTCGACGCCGCCGGCGGCGTTCATCTCCTCGCGTATGATCTGGGAAATCTTGTGCAGCGTCCGGTGCAGGAGCGGCAGGTAGATGTACACGCCCGCAGACAGTTGCTGGATGAAGCCGGCGCGCAACATGAGCGCGTGGGCGGCAGTCTGCGCGTCCTTCGGCACTTCGCGAAGCGTTCGGCCAATGAGTCTCGATTGTTTCATGTGCGGCGGATGGAATGCCCGAAAACAGCCGGGGCCGCAAGGAGAGAAGGGGGAATGGCTCCATCGGATTCAGGGAGGAAGAGGATGGGAGGGGAAAGAAAGCTCCCCGTTCCTGACTCAACTGCTGACGGAACGGTTCATAGGAGGAAACTCCTGACCGGATCAGCGTGTGAGTCAACCTCCCTCCACAAATCGCATTCCTTCCTGAATCCGATGGCTCCCTGCGCAATCGCCCTTCACTTGATCTCCAGGACGTTGCTCAGCACCCGGATCTCCTTGCCCTTTTGGCTTCGCTCGACCGGGGCGGCGAGCAGAACCCGTGCGCCGAGATCCTTTTCGATGACGAACTTCATCTTCCCCTGCGCGCGGGCTTGCTCCGCGGCTGAGATTTCCTGGGTGCGGCCGTTGCGGACGGCCAGGGAAGCTTGGAGGATGGACCCGTCTTCGACCAGCGTCAGGACTGCGGGCCTCGCGGTCTTCCCTGGGTTTCTCTTGAACCCCACGGTGACGATCCACGTTCGGGCTTCAGCCACTTGCGACACCAACGACAGCGTGTAGTCGTCCCCCGCTTTCAAGGGCGTTGGCAGGGCCGGCTGGACGAATCTCCATCCCGCGATTTCCAAAGCCGGCTCCGCTGGGCCGGTCTCGGCGGCACCGATCCAGGCGGCGGTGAGCGCCAGCAGGAAGGGAGTGAATTGACGTTGCAGCGAGAGTACGGGACTTGATCTCAGCAAGGCCGTCTGCTGGGAAGCGGACCCTCGACCGATTTTGGTAGCTCTCATCTTCCTGTTAACCATCTCTTTGCTCGTCTGAGCCAAGACTCTCCCTTAACGCAAATTTTCACCTGATCCGAATGCTCAAGAGTCCGAAGAAGCGTGCGAAGCTCCTCCAGTTTTCGCTGCTTGGTCTGTTCGCGGCGGTGAGTAACTCCAAGCAACTGCCCAAACCGCGCAACAGTGTCCTCCGGTATGTGCTCGGCAATACGCAACCAGCCGTCGAAAGCGTCGTGGAATGTGAACAGCAAAGTCTCGCCTCGGTAAGCCTTAATGTGGTCAAACATCTCGGCGACTGGACGACTCTCGGCGAACCGACCCAAACGGGTCGAAACGTCGGAGGAAAACGAGAAATGGTAAATGTCAGGAACAGGCGCAATCGTGTCACGGACGACAGCCACAGCGTTACGTGCGTGGTGGGCTGAATAGAAGCTGGCCACCTCAGAGACAATGGTTGTGCCTTCTACGTAAAGAATGGAGTCCGACGGGAGAAGCATCGGTAGCTGCTTGAAGAACGGAACAGGCTGCTTCAAGCCCTCAATAACCCAGTGGAACGGCGTGTCGATATCAATGCCGTCCCCCCGCCCAGCAACCATCGCTCGAAGCTGCGCTTTCAATTCTTCTTTGTCGATGGCACTCATCCAGTGAGGCGTGTGATGACAGCTCAAGGTTGTTCCTGAGTCGCATCATGTCCCTGGCTTCGTGCTGGCCCACTTCCCTTCTCTGCGGCGTTTTCCATGCGGCAGATGAAGCCAGACGTCCCCCGGTTCCTCAAGCTCTTTCGCCGCCGCCGAAACGCCGGGCGCACGACGGATTTCCGGGTGGCCACCAGGCGGGGCGCTCGACCGGCACTGTCGGGCCGATGTCTCATTCGATGTATCCTTGTTGCCGCTTCGTCTCCGGGTCTGCGAACAAACCCATCGCCGTCTTCATTCTTCGATACCCAAGCTTCTCATAGAACCGTTCCTTTCCGGGCACGGAATGCAGCAGGACATGCTTCGCTTTGGAGCGCTCCGCGAGGAATTTCATGATCCGCTTCCCCGTGCCCTGGCCTTGATACTCGGGCAGAACGACCACGTCCAATATCACGGCGTAATTGACCCAATCCGTGATGGCACGCCCCGCCCCGACGAGCGACCCGTTCTCCAGGGCAAAGCATCTGACGCCGCTGTTCAGGAACGTCTCGCGCAGTATTACGGGGTCTCGTTTGCCGAGAGGCGCCCGCTCAAACACCACCGCCAGATGGTTCCAGTCAACGGTGGTGATGTCATCGGATAGGAGAATGGCCATCAAAACTCCTCCTGGGCTGACGTTGCTTCTGGGCCGCACCATGTCCTCGGCCCCGTGCCGGCCCACTTTCCTGCGGCGCTTTCCATGCGGGAGAGGAAGCCAGACCCTCCCCGTTCCATCAAGATTTTTCACCGCCCGGCCCTTTCCCAGCGCCCTCCAGTCTCCCTCTTGTCATCGCCGCGCCTTCGCGTATCATCCGCCCCTGTGAGTTCGAAGCGGAACATCTGGATGCCGTTGGTCTTGATCGCCGTGTTCGCGGTGACGCGCTGGCCCGGCGTGCTGCCGGACAACTTCAGCGCCGCCTACGCGCTGGCGTTCTGCGCGGGCGTGTTTGTCGCCGGATCCGTGGCCTGGTGGCTGCCGATGCTCACGCTGGCGGTCACGGACGTGGTCCTGAACGTCTTTTACTACCACGTCCCGGTGTTCGATCGCTACTTCCTGGCCAAGAACCTGGGCTTCCTGCTCCTCATCGCTTTGGGCCGGCGCTTCCAGCCGCGATCCAACTGGTTGAAGCTTCTCGGCGGCGGCGTGCTGGGCGCGGTCCTCTTTTACCTCATCACCAACACGGCAAGCTGGCTCAGCGATCCCGGTTACGCCAAAACGCTGGCGGGCTGGCTCCAGGCGTTGACGACCGGGCTGCCCGGTTTCCCGCCCACCTGGGTCTTCTTCCTGAAAACGCTCCTGAGCGGCGGTCTCTTCACCGGTCTGTTCGTCGGGGCGATGCGGCTGAGCGAGCACATGGAATCCGCGCGGGAGAAGGAAGGCGCGGCCCAGGCCGAGGAAGAATCCGGAGACGCGCCCGAAGCGGAACCGGAGGAGGCGAAGGCGTGAGCGATCCCTTCCGCCTGGGCCTCATCTCCGACACCCATAATCATTTCGATCCGCGGTTGCCGTCGCTGCTGCGGAGCGTCGATCACATCTTGCACGCGGGGGACATCTGCCAAGACGCCATCCTGGTCCAGCTCGAGCAGATTGCACCCGTGACTGCCGTGCTGGGCAACAACGACGTTGGGCTGCCGCTTCGGGAGACGGAGGTGGTCGAGTTTGCGTCGAAGAAATTCCTGATCCACCACATCGTGAACCCGCGAGTGCCTTCCGACGCGGTCCGGCGTCGCCTGACGCAGGTCCGGCCGGACGTGGTCGTCTTCGGGCATTCGCACCAGCCGTTCGCGGCGGAGGTCGAGGACGTGTTCTTCATCAATCCCGGCTATGCGGGCCGGCCGCGTTTCAACCAGCCCCGCAGCCTCGCGATCCTCGAACTCAGCGGGAGCGGGATGCGGCACGAGTTCCTCGCACTCTGAGCGCGATTGGGAAGATCCGCGATGCAGTGCTGGCGCGGCCAGCTTGGGAGGGACTTGAAAGAGCTTGGCGGTGTGGCCAACAAGCGTTGCCCCTTCTCTGATTGCGAACAGGAGGCTGTTGGCGGGCAAGATGGTGGAGCCGAGGGGAGTCGAACCCCTGACCTTCTCATTGCGAACGAGACGCTCTACCAACTGAGCTACGACCCCAACCACCACAACATCACTATATTACGTCAATCATTCTGCGGCGCACTTTCTCTTGACACCCCAGTTTGTCACCCCTCATGCTCCAAACATGGCTCCGAACCATCAAAGCACCAGGCAACTCCTGGAGAAAATCCCGAACTTCCCGTGTCTCTATCGCCACAGACTCAACGGGACCTATTATGGCGCAAAGAAGTCAGCAGGCAAGCGAAAAGAGCATAGTCTGGGCACTCGCGACCGGAAGCTGGCGGAGCGGAGGTTGAACGCATGGATCGCTGATTTGGAAAAAGTCGATGGCAAAGCAAGGAAAACCACCTTGGCTGTGCTGCTCGAGAAGTTCGCGGCGGCGAAGCAAGGCAAATCGGCCAAGACCCGGGCCACGAACGCGGCGATCACCAACGTGTTCAAAGAAAGCTGGCGTCATGGGCTTGATTTGCGGGTTTCGGAAATCAGGCCCTCGCACCTGAATGAGTGGCTCGCTCAACATGAAGCTCGGCTGAAAAACACAACCTACAATCGGTATTGCGGATTTCTCAAGCAGCTTTTTGAAATTGCCGTCACCGATCGCCTCATCGCCGAGTCTCCCTTTGCGGGAGTGAATACGAAGTGGAAGAAACCGCAGAAACCGATCCGGAATGTTCCCACGCAAGAGCAGTTCGAAACCATCGTCGCCAACATTCGTTCTCAGAAGCTGAGCGCCGACGCCAAAGACACGGCTGACTTTGTGGAGTTTCTGGGACTGGCCGGCTTGGGCCAGGCTGAGGCCGGGGCTCTGACCTGGGGCGATGTCGATTTCGAGCATCGGCGCCTGGTGATCCGGCGGCAAAAGACGCAGGCCGTCTTTCATGTCCCGATCTATGCGCATCTTCTGCCATTGCTGGAAAGGCTTCGGTGCGAGCCTGAAACCCTGCCCAATCCAGAGGCGAAAGTGTTCAAGATCAAGGATGCCAAGAAAGCTTTGCAGGCGGCCTGCCGACGGCTCAACCTGAAGAAATTCACCCAAAGGAATATCCGCCAGGCTCTCATCCGGCGGTTGTGGAAATCGGGGGTGGAATACAAACTGATTTCGAAATGGCAGGGACACCAGGACGGCGGGAAACTGGTGCTGGACACTTATACGGAGGTTTTCGGGGATGACGATGCCGATTACGAGAGGCAGCAGCTTGCGATCATCAAGTGAAGTATGAGCACCGGTGCTCGCTAGCCCTCCACTACAATTCAGGCTTGCACCCCGGCAGCGAGTAAGGCGTCTCGTTTACACCAAGATCCAGTCGGTTTCCCCCATTTGACCTCGGGAGGACTCACATGGACAAGCTGTTAGTTCTGTGCAAGATACACAATTTGAAGCTGCGCCAATCCGGCCCCAACAAGCCCCATTTTCCTTCGTCAGTATAGAAGCGCGTTAGAAGCGAGCGGGGGTGAACTGGCCCCGCAGTGCGCTTCTAGCGAGGCGAAAGTCGGTCTTCAACTCTCGCAAATTCAAGACGCCGCTGTTGTCTGCACTTCAAGCCGTTGACAGAGCAGGAGTCGGAATCGACCGTTTTTGGCCGCAATCGCGGGATGAAATTACCCGATTTTGCAGGCTACACAAGCCTACTCTGCCACCACTCGGTTACTACCGGAACCTACTCGGTTGGTGCCCGTTTTGGTGCCCACCACAGGGGACTGTCATTCTGGCTCCTCCCGATGCCCTGCATGTGCGAGCGACAACTGCCAGGGATTCTCCAACGACCGATGCAAAGAATGATGGAAAGCTACAGGAAGCACGCGGTGTGTACCTTTCGTCCTTCCGCCAACGAACCAATGGTGCATCTCCGAGGTTGAAGTGGTTGGCCGAAGGTCAGGAATGCCCGGACAACCAAGACTGACGGAACTCAGCCCGGCTCGCCGGATTCGAGTTCGTAGATCATCCGCCAGAGTCGGTCGGCTTCACCTCGCTCAATCACTTGAAGCGGAGTAGAACCGTCAAAGGCTGGATTGGGTTCTTTGAGCCAGGGACCAATGGCTTCTTTGGCGACCAATTGCGCCAAGGCTGCGAACAACCGTTTCAATTCCGCGAGACGCCGTTCTGTAGACGCGCTCGGCTTCTGCCCCAGCGCCCAGTTGGCCACGGCGCGCTGAGAAAAACCCGTGAGGCGGGTGAAGGTTTCTTGCGTTACGCCATAGGCGTCACAGAACTGCTTCACTGCGGCACCGGTCTGGACGCCATCCTTCCTCAGGGTGCTGAGAAACTCGGCCGCTTTGGACCGAACGGCAATCCCCCGTCCGTTGTCCTTGCGGGCATCGACCGTCCCGGAGGCATGAATGAGCATCTTCTTCATGGCTGTAACCTACCATTTCAATAGAATTTGTGCAAGCATCAATACATGCACTTGTGCATTATCGCTTTTTCAGCCAGCGCCTCACTTCCTCCGCCCCGAGGATCTCCATTTGACTTTGGCTGGCCAGAGAGTTGGGAAAGCAAACGATGTTGATCCCGCCAGGAACGCGTGCCGATGGGGCCAGAACGCCCTCCGCCCCGAGGTCGTGCGCAGCACGTCCCAAGGCTTGGCTTTGCGCCTCATGTCCCGCGTCGTTCACTTTGCGCCAGTCTTCGGCCAGCAATTCTTCGAGGACTACCCACGGAAGCATTCGCAACCCTCGCGGATCAACCAGATCCAACACCGTGGACAAGCGCAGGCGAATCCCGACCAGCACTTTGGGGCGAACGTCACTGGGCACAAAGTTGTAGTAGGTGAAACTTGCGCTGCTCTCTTTGACCGCCGTCTCCTGGCTCGTAGAGAGGTTTACCGCAGGGAATGTCCCCGCCGCGGACCAGCGTCCACCGGTCTTGAGACTGCCTTTGCCGTCGAGCAACTTGACCGCGTTGGCATGAGGGAGCGGTGTCGCCCGAAACGCGATTCCTTCCCAGCCGAAGAATGGGCGTTTAAGCGTCTTCAACTGCGCCAAGAATGCCGCGTGACGTGGATTCGATTTGACTTTCATCGCGTTCAATTCTGCATTGCTGAAGCAGAATCCTCGAAATGGCTCTACACCGTCAATAGCGGGGACGTCGTCAGACACACGGTCGCTCAGAATGTGCCGATCGCAAAAGGTGCGGAACGAATAGGCGCCAGATGCGGGTCCGTCCTTAACGAGTAGTGCCGGGTTAGTGCTAATGCCTTTCGGGAATTCAGACCTACCCCCGTATTTGTCCGACCCCTCATGATAACAAGGGGCATGAAAAAAGAGCAATCGAACGGGCAGCCGCGGGACGTCTGCACCATCACCGTCTTTTTGCGCCCGATCACGCAGTCTGCGGTTCCGTCGGCCAAGGAGAAATCCGGCACGGGAAGTGCATCGAGGTCGGTGATCCAGGGCGCCACGGCATTATGCCGAATGATGCCCGAGTCATCTTTCCAGGAGAGATTCAGAATCGCGGCGTAACAGGTGCCTGTCGCCTCTTCGTATCCTTCGCTCCAGGCATCCAACAGCGCACTCATGGCTCCTTCGCCTTCTTCCCGCACAACGAATTGCGCATGCGCGAGCGCCTTGTCCGGGAGGAAGGTGACATGCGGTCCTCCCAGGATGACCGGTATGCCCCGGGAACGGCAATCGTCCGCGATCTCGTAGCCGCGTTTGACTGTCGCGGTGATCATCGAGATGCCCACCACTTCGGGGCGACCGTGTTCGGCAATCCAGGCCGACAAATCAAAACGCTCTCGTCCCTCGATGAACACCCGGGCGTTCCAAGCGGCACTCCGCTCCACCAAGCCGGCCAGAATGAAGCTTCCCAGGCGAGGCGGGGTGAACTGGGTGAAGATTGTTGATCTGGGCGGCGGAGGGCTCGACGAACAGCATGAGATGTTACATGGAGAGTATCCTTTCATCTCCGATCCGGGATGCCTGTCAGCCTGTGGCCGAAATCCTCTCTTGATCTGGTTGATCGAGTCCCAAAGGCACCATCACGGCCAGCAGCGGGCTTTCCAAGCATGAGATCGAAAAGATGCGCAAAGATGACGAACTCCATGCCGAAGAGGACCGGCGTGTCAAGAAAGAGCTGGAGACGCGCAACGAGGCCGAACACGTCGCGTATCGCACGGAAAGACTGTTGAAGGACAACCAGGAGAAAATATCCGCCGTCAACGAAGTGAAGGTAGCGCTCTAGCAGCCCGTTATAGAAGTCAGTGGAGTGATTGAACGGGAAGCGGGATGGAATGCCATGATTCACATGGCACTCGGCAAACGCAAACCCAAACAGGAGGAACTGTTCATCCCCACTGCCCAACTGGCCACCGGTCCCGGCCATCCATTCTACACCAAACTTAATGAAGTTTTCGCCTCGGCTAGTTTCGACGACTTCGCCGAGAGGCTTTGCGCGCCGTATTACAGGGAGGGCGGGCGACCCGGCATTCCACCCGGGGTTTACTTTCGCATGCTGTTCATCGGCTACTTCGAAGGTTTGGACAGTCAGCGCGGCATGGCCTGGCGTTATGCCGACAGCTTGGCGCTGCGGGCATTCTTGGGCATCGCGCTCACCGAGGAAACGCCAGTGCATGCCTCCACGACCATCATCCGCCAACGATTGCCGGAGTCGGTCTTCGACAAGGTCTTTGTGTTTGTGCTGAGTCTGCTGGAAGAGAAAGGACTGTTGCGCGGCCAAGCGGTGGCAATTGATGCGACCAACCTGGAAGCCAACGCCGCGATGAAGAGCATCGTGCGCAAGGACACGGGGGAGGATTGGAAGCAATATCTGCGGGATTTGGCCCAAGCCGAAGGGATCGCCAACCCCACCGAAGAAGACCTGCGCCGACTGGATCGCGGACGCAAGGACAAGAAAGTTTCCAACGAGCAATGGGAAAGCCCCACCGATCCGGACAGTCGTATCGCCAAAATGAAAGACGGGCGCCCCCACTTGGTCTACAAGGCCGAGCATGCCGTGGATCTGGGGGGCGAAGCCATCGTCGCGACGACCGTCACCTATGCGGATCGGTCTGATCCCCGAAGCGGGCCGGTGACGCTGAGTCTGGCCCAAGCCAATCGGGTGCTCGCCGGCAGCGAAACAGAGATTGCCGACACCGTGATGGACAAAGGCTATCACGACAATGCGTTGTTGGTGCGATTGGCTGCGCAGGGCCTCCGCACGTATATCCCGGAGCGGCGGCAGAAGAGCCGGTGCTGGGTAGATAAACCGGTCGAACAAGAAAAGGCCTTTCGAGCCAACCGCCGGCGCGTGCGCGGGGATAAGGACCGCCGTTTGAATCGGTGGCGGAGCGAACGATGCGAGCGAACCTTTGCCCATGTGTGTGTGAAACTGGAGGTGGTCGGCGAGCGTGGGTGCGAGGACAGACCAATGTGAGCAAAATGCACACGCTCAAATGCGTGGCGTACCACTTGGGCTTGCTCCTGCGCAAAATCTGGGGTTACTGCAAGCCGCGCAACACGGCAGCGGGGGCGACCGCTCTTTTGGGGGCGCTTTTGCTGCTGGCGACCATGACAGTCGTCGGAGTGATGTGGAAACCGAAGCCGATGATCAGTTCGTGGATGGGTGGATTGGGATTGCTGTTGGTAATGGCTACAGCAGCCGCCTGCGCTCGACGGATCTTCCGTCTTGGCAAAGAACGCCCTTTTTTAGCGGGCTGCTAGGTTGGCTTCGGTGGTGTTCATAGGCGCAATCGCAAAATGCCTTACCTCAACTCCGGCGTTTCCCGCACCCGGCTGCCGGGTCCTCGAAGAAACACCGGCCGCCATGTCGCGTTCGGATTGCTGGATGTCGGACTCGAATTCGTCGGTGAAGCGAGGCTGGGCGAAGTTCTCCAGCCGATCGCGCACCCCCCGGATTTCCAGGGGCGTGAGCTTCTGCATCTCGGACTCAATTGCCTGCACCTTGCTCATGCGAGGAAGGTAGGTAGGGCCGGCCCGGCGGGCAAGTGGTTTTCGGGATAGGCACCTGGGGTTGTTGGCCGTGCAAGAGTCAAACAAGGTAGGGTTACACCCCATAGCGGAGCCGCACCCGCCGGCGCAGTATAAAGTCATGGTGCGGTCAAGAATCCGGCAGATTGCGTTCAGCTTGCTGCTAGGCAGCGTCTCAAGTGCATTCGCGCAAATAGACCATGACCAACCCAATGGAATCCAGTTCGCCTTCGGAGCCTGCGGGCCAAAAGGCAGCTACGCGGCTCATTACGTCAGTGCTGGCGCCTTCACAAATGAACACCTGGCGCTCCGCTTGGTTCCCGCACCTGGGAGCAATCCAGGCCCTGGGCTCAGCTACTCGATGCCTCTCAGCCGAGAAAGGGGAGTGACTGAGTTAAGCCGGCCAAGCCTCACCAGCTGGGTCCAGCTTGCGGACGCGGCTCTGACCGCTTCCCCGCAGGGCTGGCGAATTGGTGGTGCCGGCGTGCTGAATTACACGGCGCGCAACCAGCGCTGGCGCTTCGTCCTCGGCTATGCGCCGGACCTAGGCGCACTGCACGAGAGCTTTGGTCACATACACTCTTTCAGCTTGGCCTGGCAGTTCAGCTTCGGGAACCAGAAACCTGCAAGCTGGGCGGGAGTCCCCGCCGGTTCCGAATATATGCGCCGTCCAGCGGCCCGTTAAGACTGCCGCCAAGGTGGTGCGGCAACGAGCGCGGCAGACGGCTCTGAATCAGCTTCCGAGAGAGCACCTCCAATGGTGCATGGTAGGGTTACACCCCATAGCGAGTGACCGGCCCAGCGCGTAGCGTTCTCCCGTAAATGGATGGTGAACGCCTCGCCATCCCAAACGAAAGACACGCTATGCATCTCTTACTCACGCCGCTTCTGGCCAGGGGCATCTGGATTGGCGGAGGCTCGGTTGGCCTCCTGCTCGTCATCATGATTGTAGTTCTGGTGCTGCGCCGCTAAGCGTTGGGCCCTTCCGCCGAAGATTTCACCAGACTGCGCGGCTGGACACTCAATCCAATTATGAAAACCTTGTTCACTGCGGAAGCGATTTCCAGGGACGGACGTTCGGGAACTATTCAGTCACCGGACCAGATACTTCATGTCACGCTGGGGAATCCATTGGAGAAAGGCATCGAGAAACGCGGTCCCAATCCCGAGCTGTTGTTTGCGGGCGCGTATTCGGCCTGTTATCACGGCGCCTTGAGCAACGCGGCCAGGAAGCTCGGCACCCCGGTCGCGGATTCCACAGTGCGGGCGCTGGTGAGCCTGATCGAGGATGATCAGGGCGGCTACCGCCTCGCGGTGGAGCTTCATGCTCTACTCCCCGGCCTCGACCACGCCCAGGCGCAACGCGTCATGGACGAAGCGCACAAGACTTGCCCGTATTCCAAAGCCTTGCGCGGCGACACCTCGGTTGAGTTGATGGCGGATTGAACAGCGGAGCCAGCACCAAGTCTGAAACCATTTTGCCGTCACGTTGACGGCGATTCACAAACAAATACAAAACAGAGCACCATGAACACACTCGAAATTAAGGGCGACTGGAACATCACCAAGGGCAAGCTGAAACAGAAGTGGGCCAAGCTCACGGACGACGATCTCCAGTTTGCCGAAGGGAAGCACGAAGAGCTGTTGGGCCGCATTCAGAAGCGCACCGGCGAAACCAGGGAAGCGGTCGAGAAGGCCATCAAGGACTCTTGCTCCACCTCCTGCGGCTGCAAATAGTCCGCTGGCCATGCGGGCGAACTGGATCATGAGTCGGTCAGAGTCCAGCGCCCGTGCGGGCCACTGGGGCTGCGAATTGGAGCCGCAATTGGCGTGAGTTTCTCCCAGTCGTCCGCAACGCGTGGCGTCGCAGACTTGAAGCGATGAACTAGGAGAGCAGACGTGAGAGTTGATCCGTGCTATGAAGCTCGATGAACCTAGCGCGTTAAGCCCGCGACGTACGCGGCGCACGCGCAAACCCGGCGCGCGTTGGCAGGCGCTCACGCGACTGCGTGCGCGAAGCGCGTTGCTCTACGCCACGCTCCGTCCTCGTGCGGGTCGCAAATTGCCGAAGGAACTGCGCGCGGAAAACGTGGGCCGCCTGGCCGAGGCGTTGCCGCTGGGCGTTCGGGACATGGGCTTTGAACAGTTGGTGGGCCGCATTGAGACAAGTGCGATTCATCACGACAACCAGGTTCAACTCTTCTTTCGCGGCGAAGAAGCCTTTGCGTCGGTCCTTCAGGCCGTCGAAGGCGCGACGGAGGAAATTCTCTTGGAAACTTACATCCTGAGGGATGATGCTACGGGGCGAAAACTCCTTGGAGTGTTGGGCAGCGCGGCGGCGCGGGGCGTGAGGGTTCAGGTCCTCGCGGACGCTTTTGGCTCGTGGACCACGAAGCGCGCCTTCTGGCGAGAGATGCAGAGCTTGGGGATTGAGGCGCGGCTGTTTCGTCCGCTGTGGAGTCATCTCAGGAGGTTCTTCTTCCGCGATCATCGCAAAATCATCGTCATCGACCGGCGGATTGCGTTCACCGGCGGCATGAACGTGGGCAACGAATACGGTTCCTCGCGCCACAACAAGAACGCCTCTTGGCGCGATACTCACGTGCGCGTGGAGGGGCCGACCGCTTGGGAGATGGCTCTCGTCTTCAGCGAAGGCTGGGAACGTTCGGGCGGCGCGTCTCTGAATCTGCCGCCCCTCGCTCCAACGGGCACGAGCGGCGCCCGAACCCTAGTATTGGATTCGCGCCCCGGCCGCGGACACGGCGAAACGGCCGCAGTCCTGGCCGCGCTGGTGGGGGCGGCGCGCAAGCGGCTTTGGATTACGAATTCCTACTTCGCCCCGAATCGGACCGCGATTCGCCTCCTGGGGCAAGCGGCTCAACGCGGCGTGGACGTGCGCCTCTTGTTGCAGGGGCGCACCGACATGCCGGTGGTGCGTCACGCCGGGCGCGGCAATTTCCGGGATCTGCTCGCCAGCGGCGTGCGCATCTTCGAGTATCAGTCTGCGATTCTGCACGCCAAGACGCTCGTGGTGGACGACTTTGTCTCGGTCGTCGGATCCTCGAACCTCGATTTTCGTTCCTTCTACTTCAACGCCGAGTGCAACGTCTTGATCTTCGACGACCCGACTGGGCGCACGATGGCTCAGACATTCGAGGAGGACCTGGATCACTCCTTGGAAATCCAATTGGAAGCCTGGAATCAACGACCGCTGGCACATCGTCTTGGCGATGCCCTGGCCCGGTGTTTCAGCCCGCTGCTATGACTCGTGTGCGACCACGATGAATGAACGCGAAACCAACCCAGCGGGCACTCCCATCGCGAACGAGTGGGGCTCACGCGGTCACGTCCAGACGCTCGTGCTGATGGCGGCGACTGTGCTCGGCATCTATCTTTGTTACCGGTTAGCCACGCCCTTTTTGTCCGCGCTCGTCTGGGCACTGGCGCTGGCTGTCTTGTTCAGTCCTTTCCAACGGTGGCTTGAATCAAAGCTCAAGCGCCCGGGTCTGGCTGCTCTGATTGCCGTCTTGGTCGTTGCATTGATCGTGGTCGTCGCCGCCACGTTCGTGGGGCAACGGCTGGTCCATGAGGCCGCGAAAGGCGCGGAGATCATCAAAACAAAGGTCGAGTCCGGTGAGTGGCGGCGTGCGCTCGAATCTCACCCGCGCCTGGCGCCTGTGGCGGATTGGATGGAGCGCCAGAACTTGCCGGGAACCGTCAAGACGGTCGCCACCTGGATGACCACCACCGGCTCGTCATTCGTCAAGGGCTCCGTGGTTGAGCTGATAGGACTGCTCGTGACCTTCTATCTGCTCTTCTTTTTCCTGCGTGACCGTCTTGCGGCGCTGCAGTTGGTCCAGTCTCTGTCGCCCCTTTCCGAAGCAGAGATGGATCGAGTGTTTGACCGGGTTGCGGATACTGTTTTCGCCACCGTTTACGGAATGCTGGCCGTCGCCGCCATGCAGGGCTTGTTGGGCGGACTGATGTTCTGGTGGTTGGGCTTGCCGGCGCCATTGCTCTGGGGAGTAGTGATGGCTTTGCTGGCGGTAGTGCCGGTGCTGGGCGCCTATGTCGTTTGGATTCCGGCGGCCCTCTTTCTGGTGATGCAGGGCGAGTGGGGAAAAGCCCTGATTCTCAGCGTTTGGGGTGGAGTGGTCGTCGGGACCATCGACAATTTGCTTCGGCCCATCCTGGTGGGAAAGCGGCTGAAACTCCACAGCGTGCTTGCCTGCATGTCTGTGGTCGGAGGTCTGATTCTGTTTGGCCCGTCCGGGATCATTTTGGGGCCGGTGATCCTCATGATCACCGTGGTGCTTCTGGAAATCTGGCGCAGTCGAGCTGCGGCTGAAGCGACGGCGCGTGTCGAGTCTGCTGAGTTGTCCAGACTTGAAAATGACGGTGGCCCAGTGGCTCCAGACTTGGGGATCCCCTTTCCTCAACAACCGAAATCATCTCGGGTTTCACCTGGAGACGCCGTTGGCGGGAAACACATCCTGTGTGGCACACTTACCAAATTGAAATCATGAACTCAACCATAGCCAAATCCAACGATCGCCTAACCCTCGCCGCCATTGCGCGCCGAGCCATGATCGAGCGCAACCTGGAACCAGACTTCCCGCCGGCAACTCAGCATGAGCTGGCAGCCATCGGCGGGCCGGCCGGTGCCACCGCCGACGTGCGCGACCTGCGCGATCGCCTTTGGGCCTCCATCGACAACGACGACTCGCGCGACCTCGACCAACTCACCGTCGCCGAATCGCTGGCGGGCGGGCGAGTCAGAATCCTCGTGGCCATCGCGGACGTGGACGCGCTGGTGCGGAAGGACTCGGCGATTGATGGCCACGCGGCGCGCAACACGACCTCCGTCTATACGCCCGCGGCGATCTTTCCCATGCTCCCGGAGGCGTTGTCCACCGACTTTACCTCGTTGAACGAGGATCAGGACCGGATCGCCGCGGTTGCGGACATGGTGTTCGAAGCCGACGGCTCGCTCGCCACTTCGGAGCTTTATCAGGCGCGCGTTCGGAACCACGGGAAGCTCGCTTACCGAAACGTCGCGGCCTGGCTGGATGGGAAAGGCGCGGCGCCCCGGCGCGTCGTGGAGATTCCGGGACTCGACGCCAACCTCCGCCTCCAGGACAACGTCGCGCAGCGGCTCGTGGAATTGCGGCACCGCCACGGCGCGCTCAGCCTCGAAACAATTGAGCCCAAGGCCGTCTTCTCAGGTGATGCCATTTCCGATCTGAAGCAGGATCGCAAGAACCGGGCGACGCAATTGATCGAGGACTTCATGATTGCCGCGAACGGCGTGACTGCAACCTACCTCGCCTCGAAAAAGTTTCCTTCCCTCCGCCGGGTCCTGCGCTCTCCGGAACGCTGGGACCGCATCGTGCAACTCGCGTCCGGTTTTGGTGACCGGCTTCCCAACGAGCCGGATGCCGCAGCCCTCGAAGCCTTCCTCGCGCGGCGACGCAAGGCCGATCCGGAGAAATTCCCCGACCTCTCCCTGGCCGTCGTCAAACTCATCGGCCGCGGCGAGTACGCGCTCGATCTCCCCGGCGGCGAGCCGCCCGGACACTTCGGGCTGGCGGTGAAGGACTACACGCACTCCACGGCGCCGAACCGGCGCTTCCCTGATCTCATCACGCAACGGCTTCTGAAGGCGGCGTTGGCGGGAGCGCCGTTTCCCTACGCCAACTCGGAGCTGGCGGAACTGGCGAAGCACTGCACGGAGCAAGAAGACGCCGCGACGAAAGTCGAGCGGCGGGTTCGGAAGTCGGCGGCTGCGCTGCTCCTGTCCGGCCGAATTGGGGAGCAATTCGACGCCATCGTCACCGGCGCTTCGGACAAGGGCACATGGGTCCGGCTCTTCAAGCCGCCAGCCGAAGGCAAGCTGGAGCGCGGATTCAAGGGTCTCGACGTGGGCGACCTCGTCCGCGTCAAACTGGTCCACACCGACATCGAGCGCGGGTTCATTGACTTTGTGCGCGACTGACCACCGTGAACGGAACACGCGACCGATTCGACTACGATGTCGCCATCCTCGGCGGCGGCAGCGCCGGATACGCGGCAGCGCGAACCGCGGTAGCCGCCGGTTTGCGGACGGTCGTGATTGAAGGTGGCGAGGAAGTGGGCGGGTTGTGCATCCTCCGCGGCTGCATGCCCACGAAGGCGCTGCTCTACGCTGCCGAAATCCTGCACCTCGCCCGTCATGCCGAGCCGTGGGGCATTCGGGCTGAAAACGTTGGCTTTGATTTCGCGGAAGTGATGGCGCGCAAGAACTCGCTCATCCAGGAATTCTCGGATTATCGTCGCGAACAACTGACCCGTGGCACATTCAAGTTCATCCGCGCCCACGCCAGCTTACTCGATCCACACACGGTCGCCTTGAGTCGCGCCGGGCCGATTACCGCCGCGCATTTCGTGATCGCCACCGGCTCCAGCGTCGCGCCGCCGCCGCTGCCCCAGCTTGGCGATGTCGGCTATCTTACCAGCGACGACGCCCTGAAGCTGACGCAACTCCCCAAGTCCTTGATCGTCCTCGGCGGCGGCGCGGTGGCGGTCGAGTTGGCGCAGTTCTTCGCACGGTTCGACGTCAAGGTCACGCTCCTCCAACGCAGTGAGCACATCCTGCGCGGGTTCGACAGCGATGCCGCAATGGAAATTGAGAAAGTCTTCCGCCGCGAGGGCATCGAAGTTCTCACAAACACGAAGCTGACCGACGCGCGGCACGAAGGCCTGCACAAGACCATTTCGTTCGAGCACCACGGCCAGCCCGTGTCCGTCTCCGCTGAGGAAATCCTGTTCGCCCTTGGTCGCGTTCCGAACACTTCAGCGTTGGATCTCGACCTGGCCGGCGTCGCCACCGAACGCGGGCGCATCGTGGCGAACGAGTTCATGCGGACCAGCGCGCCGCACATCTACACCGCCGGAGATTGCACCGGGCCGCACGACATCGTGCATCTCGCCGTGCAGCAGGGCGAGCTTGCGGCGCACAATCTCGCGCACCCGGACTCCCCGCGGCGAGTGGATTACCGGCTCTTGCTGGCGGTGGTTTTCACCGAGCCACAAGTGGCGGTTGTCGGCCTGAGTGAGAAGCAGGCGAAGACGCGCGGCATTCCGTATCTGGTCGCGAGTTACCCGTTCAATGACCACGGCAAGTCGCTCATCATGGAAGCCCGGGACGGCTACGTGAAACTCCTGGCCGATCCGCAGTCGGGTGAAATCATCGGCGGTGCGTGCGTCGGGCCGGTCGGCGGCGAGTTGATCCATGAGATCGTCGCGGCGATGGCGAAACGGATGACCGTCCATGAACTCACGGCGCTGCCTCACTACCATCCTACGCTGGCGGAAATCTGGACGTACCCGGCGGAAGCATTGGCGGAACGAATCCCGCCGCATTTGGCCTCCTCGCCATCGCCTGGCAGCGGTTGACGCTCGACGACGGGATTGGTCGGTTGGGCCGACTGGCGTAGCGCGTTGACCTGCCCATTCAAAACGGCCAGACCCACGGCGTGACGACGGTCGCCACCAGCCACGTCAGTATTGCCATCACGCCGCCGACTCGCAGGTAATGCTTGAATTCGTACCGGCCCGGGCCCATCACCAGAATTGTGCATTCGTGCGCGATGGGCGTGCAGAACGCGGCGGAGACGCAGATCGCCAGTCCGACCATGAACGGCTTGGGGTCGGCGCCGGATTCCTTCGCCACTTGATACGCCAGGGGCGCCAAGATGATGGCCACGGCGGCGTTCTCGATCAGTTGCGTCAGCACGACGGCCAACAGCAGAATAACTCCCAACACCACCGTCGGACTGATTCCTGCCAGCGCGCCGACAATGGCATGCGCCAGACCCGCCGCGGCGCCGGTTTTTTCCAGCGCCACGCCGAACGGAATCATGCCGGCCACCGTCACCACCGCCTGCCAATCCACCGTCTTGTAGGCGTCCTCCACTTTGACGCATCCGAACAGGATCACCAGCATCGCCACCAGCGGAATCGAAACCGCCGGGCTGAGCAAACCGCTGATGGCCGTCGCGATCACCCCGGCGAGCAGCGCGATCGTGATGAGCGCCTTCGCTTTGCTGACGGGAAGAAACGGGCGCTGGCCGAGGATCATCAGATTCGGGTTGCGCGCCAGCCGGTCCACGCCCGCGACGTAACCGAGCAACAGCAGCGAATCGCCAAATCTAAGCCGCGTGGCCATGGGGCGCTCGTGGATCGTTTTGCCGTGCCGGGAAATCCCCATCACCGTGAAGCCGTAGTCGCGGCTGAAGTCCACTTGCTCCAGCGAACGCCCCGCGTAGTCCGATCGCGGAGCAAGCAACGCCTCCACCGTCACGAGGTCCATGCTCCGCAGCATCTTGACGTCAATCTTCACCTCCTCTTTCAGTTGAAAATCCGGCGACTTCAGCAACTCGCTGATGACCGGCACCGCGCCTTGCATGACCAGCACGTCGCCGGGCTGAAGTTTCAGCCACTTGCTCGCCGGCATCCGGTCGTCGCCGCGGATCAGTTCGATCACGGCCACGTCGGCGCGCTGCGCCCAATCCAGTTGGTCGAGCGTCTTGCCGGCGATGCTCGACTTGGCAGTGACTTCTGCCTCGGTCAAGTACTCCCGCGCCAATTCCTCCGCCTCGGCCACCCGGGCGCTGACGGTCGGCAGCAGTTTTCGTCCGTAGAGGAAGAAATACGCCGCGCAGGCCGCGAACACTACCGCCGCGATCGGCGTGAAATCAAAGAAGCCCAGGCCCAAAACGGCTTGACCCGCTGCGTTTTGTTGGCGCGCGAAATAGTCGCTGATCACGATGTTGCTGCGCGTGCCGATCAACGTCCACTGCCCGCCGAGCAGGGAACCGTAAGCCGCCAGGAGCAGATAACGCGACGGCGAGAGGTTCTTCTCCTTGCACACCGCCAGGATCAACGGCATGAAGATCAGTACGACCGTCGTGTCATTGACGAACATCGAGGCCCCGGTCGTCCCCACGAGCACCGCCGCTTGCAGCAGCAGTTCGTGCCGCGCACAAAAACGAAACAGCCGTGTGCCTAGAAACTCCGCCGCGCCGGTGCGCACGATCGCCCCGCCGAACACAAACATGGAAACCACCATCACCACCGCCACGCTGCCGAAACCCGAGAAACCTTCCTGATACGTAAGGATGCTGCGCCACTTGCCGTCTGGGTGTGGCCAGGGCAGGATCAGGGCCAAGGTCACGAGCAGCGCGGTTACATCCGTCCGCAGTTTGTGCTGCCAGAAGAGGTACAGCGCAGCTGCCAGGATCAAGCCCAAGGCAATGTAGTCGGCCAGCGTATCCACGTTGCCGGAGCTTACGCCAGCTTCCGGCTTCTTGCCAGGCAGGTCAGGCGGAGATTTGGGCCCACGCGGCGAAAGCAGTGGCGAAGCGAATCCCGGCACCGCGGTAGGGTTATACCCCATAGGAAAGCCTCAGTCTTCCGCGTAGCCTTGGGCCATCATGAAAATTCTGTTTACGGCGGAGGCACTCTCGAAGGAGGGGCGTTCGGGAACGATTCGCGCACCGGACGGGCTGCTGGATGTCACGTTGGGAAATCCGTTGGAAGAAGGCATCGAGAAACGCGGTCCCAATCCTGAATTGTTGTTTGCGGGTGCGTATTCGGCTTGTTACCACGGCGCCCTAGTCAATGCGGCCAAGAAGCTCGGCACTCCGGTCAAGAATTCCGCAGTGCGGGCACTGGTAAGCTTGATCGAGGATGACCAAGGCGGGTACCGCCTGGCGGTGGAGTTGCACGCACAACTTCCTGGAATTGAACGCGCCCAGGTCCAACGCATCATGGACGAAGCCCACACGACTTGCCCCTATTCCAAAGCCCTGCGCGGCGACACTTCCGTCACGCTCGTGGTGGACTAGCGGGAAGAACCCAACATGAAAGACCCCGTCTATAAACTCATCGAGCTCACTGGCACCTCCACCACTTCCATTGAGGAAGCCGTGGACCAGGCCATCAAACGCGCGCACAAAACTGTCAAGAACCTGTGCTGGTTCCAGGTAATCGAAACGCGTGGCAACATCACCAAGGGAAAAGTGGATCACTGGCAGGTGACCCTCAAAGTCGGTTTCTCCGTGGAAGATTGAACCCAATCCAGCCTGAAAGCCGCAGCCCAATTCCAATGACGCCACGCGTTGGGAAGTACTTCACAGCGGACAAGGCCGTGCGCGGCATCGTCAGCCAGATTGGTACAACACCATGAGAGAGAAAAAGATTTTCACCCTGAATCAGGCCAGAACAATCGGCGGAGAGTTGGGCATCCGCTGGGATAGGTTCGATCTTGAACAATTCCGCGCCGGCCTGGGCGTTGAATTGGAACACGGGACCGTCAATCGAACGACCGACGTTACTCACGACGACCCCCTCAGGACCGGCAAGATCGCCTTGGCGCATCTCACTGAATTTCCTGACTACTACACCCGGCTGGCAAAGATGGAAGCAGAGGCCAAAGCCTTCTGGGCTTCGAAAAAGTCATCGCGACGATCAGTGACACGAAAGACCACGACTTGAACACGATCACCACCCAAGACAAAACGCAAATCTACTTCAAGGACTGGGGTGCGGGGCAGCCCGTCGTATTCAGTCACGGATGGCCGCTGAGTTCGGACAGTTGGGAGGCTCAAATGGTATTTCTGGCTTCCAACGGCTATCGCTGCATTGCGCATGATCGCCGCGGCCATGGGCGATCGAGCCAGCCGTGGAATGGCAACGAGATGGACACCTATGCCGACGATCTGTCGGAACTCATCGAGACGCTGGGGCTCAACGGCGCCACCTTGGTCGGCCATTCCGCCGGCGGCGGCGAGGTCGCCCGTTACATCGGGCGTCACGGGACAAAACGCGTCACCCGGGTCGTGCTGGTGGGTGCGGTGCCGCCGTTGATGCTCCAGACGCACGCCAATCCCGCGGGATTGCTGATCCAGACGTTCGACGCCATCCGTGCCGGCGTCGCCGCCGATCGCTCGCAGTTCTTCAAGGACCTGACGACGCCGTTCTTCGGCGTCAACCGACCAGGCGCGAAGGTCAGCCAGGGCGTCCGCGACGCGTTCTGGTTTCGCGGCATGCAAGGCGGTCTCAAGAACCAGATCGATTGCATCAAGGCATTCTCCGAGACTGATTTTACCGAAGACCTCAAGAGATTCGACGTGCCAACCCTGATCATCCACGGCGACGACGACCAGATCGTGCCCATCGGCACCTCGGCTCACGCCTCGTCCAAACTCGTCAAGTACCCCACCCTGAAGATTTATCCCGGCGCCCCGCACGGCCTCGCCGACACGCACAAGGAACAACTGAACGCCGATCTGCTGGCATTCATCAAGGTCTCGGCATCCTGATTAACGCGGATCCAAATCCCAAACCGTGAAACCCTGCGCACCGGGCAGATTTAGAAAGCAATTATGAATATCAAGCAAGCAGCGACCGACCATCCCATCCTTGGGCTTCTCGCGGAACGGTGGAGCCCTTGCGGCTTCGAAGACCGTCCCGTCCCGGAGGCCGACCTCCGCTCGTTGTTCGAGGCGGCGCGTTGGGCGGCGTCCTCCTACAACGAACAGCCCTGGAATTATCTGGTGGCGACCAAGGAAAACGTTACCGAGTTCGGACGGCTCCTCTCCTGTCTCGTGGAAGCAAACCAGGCGTGGGCCAAGGCCGCTCCGGTGTTGGTCTTGGGCGTCGTCAGTTTGCGCTTTGCCCGGAACCAAAAGGACAATCGGGCCGCCGTGCATGACCTGGGTCTGGCTGCTGGGAATCTGGTGGTGGAGGCGACGGCACGAGGGCTCTCGGTTCATCAGATGATCGGCTTGCTCCCCGACAAGGCGCGGGAGGTTTACCAGATCCCGGAGCATTTCGAAGCGTGGACGGCCATGGCCATCGGGTATAAAGCCGACCCGGCCACACTGCCGGATGCCCTGAAAGAGCGCGACCTGTCTCCCCGGCAGCGAAAGCCCTTGAGCAAGTTCGTGTTCACAGGCCAGTGGGGACAGCCCTCACCGTTCGCGCTGCAACGCGACCCCTGACACCGGGTGACTGGGCACGGGTGTTCTACTTGGTTTCCGCCTCACTCATCTTCGAGGTGCTCAGCGGGGTAAACATGGATCGCTGAGAATGGAGCCACCGAATGACGGCGTCACATCCCATCGCTTCACAAGCAACGGGCACCTCCTGGCACAACCGGTCTGCCGAGCAAGTGCTGGCCCAACTCGGCTCCACAACGGACGGACTCACCACGCAGGAAGCGAGGCAACGGCTCACAACCAACGGCCCGAACGAGCTGAAGGAAGGCAAGCGCATCAGCCCGTTCCAGATCTTCCTCGGCCAGTTCAAGAGCCTCCTCATCTGGATTCTAATCGCCGCTGGGGTCATCTCCGGCGCGCTGGGCGAAGTGGTGGATGCCATCGCCATTCTCGCCATCGTCGGGCTCAACGCCGTCATCGGTTTCACGGCGGACACTGTCGAGCGCGAGCTTGTGTTCGTTGGTTTGACGGGGATGTATGATCCGCCGCGGCAGGAGGCCAAGGAGGCCGTTGCCAAATGTCACGCCGCCGGCATTCGCGTCGTGATGATTACCGGCGACCATCCGCACACCGCCACGGCCATTACGCGGGAAATCGGCATCGCTTCAGCCGACGACGTGGCCATCGCGGGGGTTGAGTTGTACAAGATGTCGGACGACGAACTCCACAAGCGCGTTTCCAAGATTGCCATTTATGCCCGCTTCACCGCCGAGCACAAACTGCGCATCATTCGCGCGTGGAAAGCAAACGATGCCGTGGTCGCGATGACTGGCGATGGCGTTAACGACGCCCCCGCCATCAAAGGCGCCGACATCGGCATCGCCATGGGCCGCGCCGGAACGGAAGTCACCAAGCAGGCGGCAGACATGATCATCACCGATGACAACTTCGCCACAATCGTTGCCGCCGTCGAAGAGGGCCGGGGCATTTACGCCAACATCCGCAAGACGCTGCAATACTTGTTGGCGGGCAACACCGGTGAACTCCTGCTCATGACCGTCTGTGTGATCATCGGCCTGCCCACGCCGCTGCTGCCGATTCACTTGCTCTGGATCAATCTCGTCACCGACGGTCTGCCCGCGCTCTGCCTCGCCACCGACCCGATTGACCCCGACGTGATGAAGCGCCACCCGCGGCACCGATCCGAGCGCATCACAAACCGCAGCTTCCTCCGCACGATGTGCCTCACCGGCTTCCTCACGGCGGGCGTGGCGTTCGCCGTTTACGTTTACATACTGAAGACGGGTACGCCGGAAATCGCGCGCACCTACGCGTTCGCCGTGCTGGTTTTTGCCGAACTCCTGCGAGCCTTCGATGCCCGCAGCGAAACCAAGCCCGTCTGGCGCATCTCCCTGTTTACGAACCGCAACCTCTTGATCGTGGTGGCGATTTCTTTCGGTCTCCAGGTGTGGAGCCAACACAACGCGGTGCTGGGTCGTTTCCTGAAAACGTCCTCCATGCCGCTCGCGGATTGCCTCCTGTTGCTTGCGCTGGGCACCGTCCCGCTGTTGGTTCTGGAACTGGTGAAGGTGGTGCGGCACGTACGGGAGCATCGCACGCGGACAGCGAAGAGGTGATCAGACGGTGATTCAACTGCCAAGGTAGGGTTGCACCCCATAGCGCCTGCGCGATTTCTCGGTTCTATTATCCTGTCATGAATGGCAGACGGCCCATCCAAAATGGAAAGTCAGACAGCGCAGCACCGCTGCTGGCGGGCCGGCTGAGACCTTTCGGACGTTGAAAGGACATCTATGTTAGGAACCGTTTGGTCGTTTTGCCCGTCCTCCTGTTGCTCGGCGCCCTCCCCACCTGGCCCCACAGCAAGAATTGGGGATATGGTCCGACCGGCGGATTGGGCGTGGTTTTGGCGATTCTGGTCGTCCTGGTGCTCTTGGGCAGGATTTGACCAGTACGCGGACGCAATTGGACGCGCCGCAGGGCATCGGCACTCCAGGCCATGTGCCTGTGACTTCGTTTGGGGACTGTATGCGGACCCGCGGTCTGTGCGCCGTTCACGGAACATCTGTAAACAGAGGATATAACTATGATTCAATTGGACTTTACCACCGAGGAGGAGCAGCACCTGCGAGAAGAGGTGAAAAAGCGCCTCGCCGATCTCGAACATGAGATTGCCCATACCGAGGCCCTGAATTTCAAGGACATGCTCAAGCGCCGGCGGGAGGTCATCAAAAAGCTGCTCGATAAGCTCCCGGATCTAGGGACACCTGCCACCTGAGCTTGCCGTAGGTTCGTTGCGAGACGCGGCGGATCGCAAGCGGCGCTACCACTCCGCGGTGACAAACTGAGCCAAACCAGCTTGCCATGAATCTTCAAGGGATTGTAGAAATGGGTGTGGACCATTTTCGACACCGTGCCAGCCAGGCAAAAAGCCCAAGCCGCCTGTGGAGAGTGGCTTTAGCCTTCGTGTTCTGGCTTGGCTCCTTCTCCGCGTGGACAGCCGAGTACCGCGCTGTGCTGGACAGTTGGTTCTTCGCGCAAACGAATCTGCACACCTGGTCGGCGGAGTTGATCCAGACGCGCTCGCTCAAGGTGCTCACGCAGCCGCTTGTTTCGACCGGCCGAGTCTGGGTGGTCGTGCCGGATCACTTCCGCTGGGAACTGGGCCAGCCCGCCCAGACCATTGCTTTGCGGCAGCCGGATACGCTGTTCGTGATCTACCCAAAGCTCAAGCGGGCGGAGAAGTACCCAATCGACGACAAGCAGCCCGGCCCCTGGCGCGAAGCGCTGGCGCTGTTGGAAGCCAGCTTTCCGCGCAGTCGGGCGGAGATGGAATCGCGCTTCCGCGTGCTGTCGGTGACGCAAACGAATGCGGTCTGGCAACTGGCGTTGCAGCCCAAGAGTGCCCTGGCGCGGCGCATGATGTCCGAAATCCAGGTATGCTTCCGCACGAACGATTTCTCCCTGACTGCCACGGAACTGAAATTTGGCGACGGGTCCACGATGCGAAATGATTTCTTCAACTCCGTGCGCAATCCGGCGCTGGATGAACACATCTTCGATGCGAAGCTGGGACCGGACATCACGGTGGTGGAACCGTTGCGCCAATGACCGCTGAAAACGAAACGCTGGAAGAGGCTCTGCGGCGGTTGCCCCACGGGCCGGAGTTCCGCTTCCTGGACCGGCTGGTGAGTCTCACGCCGGGCCAGGAGGGCGTGGGCGAATACACGGTGCGTGGCGACGAGCCTTTTCTGCGCGGACACTTCCCCGACGAACCGCTGTTTCCCGGCGTGTTGCTCGTGGAGGCTGCGGCTCAATTGGCGGGTGTGGTGGCGCAGTGCGATCCAACCATTGCGCCACTGGCGGATCTGAAGCTGACGGCGCTGCGAGGAGTCAAGATTCTCGGTACAGCACGTCCGGGGGAAACCATTTGTTTGTGCGCCGAGATCACGGGCCGGATGGAGAGATTGATTCAGGCGACCGTCCGTGCCCACGTGCTGGACGTGACTGTTCTGACGGCGGAACTGACTTTGAGCGGGAACTGAATCAGTGCTTGAGTTTCCGACGGAATGAGAGATCCGAATCCGTACGACTGATTCCCGGAATCGGCTCGTACCCGCTCTTGGCGAAGAAGTTCATCGCCATCGTGAAGTCCCACATTCGCTCGTCCACCTTTGCGGGACGCTTCACTCCGGTGATCTGGTGAAGCTTCTCGACTCTGCCGTCAGGGAAGAACACCTGTGTCTTCAAGTCACCATCGTAGCGTATGGACGCGTATTCGTATTCAGCCTCGGAAGGATTTGCAGGAGGGGTGGGAGCTTGTGCCCAAAGAACCAATGCCGTGAAACCACCCAGAACCACCAGAGAAATGCAGATTTTGTTCATGTCGGGATTGCAGGCGATTTTCAAAATCAAGGCAAGCTCAACAACATTCTTGCCGGGGACGGGTTCTGCCAAACTGTAACCATGCCTTCACATGGCCAATGCCTGTCACCTTGTCCGCGAAGAACTCAAGTACTCCATTCTACATTCCGCTCGCGACAACTTGCCCCGCGAATTGGGGTTCAGCGTTCTCACAAACCACCACTCCCTGGGCACCTGCCAGGGCGGCAGCGCGGCCAGGAGATGCTGTTTCATACTCTCCTCATTGGAGTCTTCCGTAACGACACACGCCACAATGCTCTCCCCTCGCTCACTTTGCTGGCAGGGAACACCGAAGACCACACACTCGCGCACAGCGGGATGCCGCCTTAGCACGCTTTCGATGACTTCAGGAGAAACCTTTCGTCCCGCCACGTTGATCTGATCGTTGAGACGCCCGCAGAGGAAGACCAAACCGTCTTTCAACTCTGCCAGGTCGCATGTTTGGAAACGCCCCTCGCCCAGCGCCGGACTGGCCTCCGGCCAATACGTCTCACCGACAGCGCGACTGTGGACTCGCAGGCAGCCCTCATCGTTCAGGGACAACTGAATGTTGTGCATCGGCGCACCCACGCCAGCGGCGTCCTGACGGGGTAACTCTGTCTTGTCGTAGGTGATTCCGCCGCATTCGCTGGAGCCGTAGAAATTATGGATCTTCAGGCCGCTGGCCGAGAAGACCGCTTCCTCCACCTCCAGCGACAAAGGCGCACCGGCGGAAATGGCCAGACGGACGGTCGGAGGAATGACCCGTGCCTCGTGCCAGGTTCGCCAGAGCGCGGGCACGCCAGCCAACGTGAGAGCCGACCAGCCTTCCGCAGCCCGGCGGAGCGCTTCCGGCAAGGGTGAGGACACCAGGATGAGTGGCACCCCGCGCAAGAGCAGAGGCAGTACGAGGTTCGAAAAACCGTAAGAGTGCGCCAGTGAGATTGCACCCAAGTTTGGCCAATCCGGGCGAAGCCCCATCGTCGCGACGATGTTCTCGGCGTCGGCAGCCAACTGCTCCCCGGTGAAGGCGATCACGCGGGCCACGCCAGTGCTGGCAGAGGTGGTCTTGAGATGAACGCAATGGGCCGGAGGAAGAGGAATCAAGAATGGAGCCTGGCCTGGTTCCAACGGGCACAGAACCTTTCCGTCCCGCCAGGCGGCCAATGTCTTGAGGATAAAGTCAGCGCCGGAGCCTTGCGGATGAACCAAAGAGCCTGGCTCACTGTCTTCGCAATCGCCTGCCGTCCTCAATTCACCGAAAGTCCACGATCTTCCCGCGGCCACGTCGCGCAACGCGAACTCGCTCTCGCGTTCTCGTGCCAACCGCAGCCAAGTGTCGTACAGCATTGTCTTCCTCCTAGCTCGAACTTAGGTTCCCCCGCAAGTATGATTTCGCCCGCGAAGCCTTTAATGAGCCGATTCCAGTTCGAGCGGGACAGCTTTGCCTTCGCAAACGAACTGGTCTGGGAATACCGGCTTGACCCCGTCACCGGCGAAATGACGACCCGCCGCAACGATCCGCCTCCCACCTACGCGCTGCGATGTTTTGTCATGGCGCGATCGGCGCGGCAGTTCTTCTACCATGCGCGGTTTGCGGCGGAGCAGCCGGTGGCGGATGCGCCGACTTACCGAAGCCTCATCCGGGAAGTCGTTTCGCGCAGCCCGCGCCAACCGTGCGCGGAGGCTGAGCGCATCATCGTGCCGGGCTACGATGGGTTGCGCTCCTTCAGCCGGGCACAGGAGACGTTGCTGAAAATGGAATGCGGCGGGGCGTGGCAATCCTATTGCCTGCGCAGCCATTGGCGGATGGTCTTCCCGATCTCGCGGCGCCATCAAGCCGCGATGGCCGGGCAATTGGTGGCCGCGCTGGAACAGCGGCCTGCGCCCATTGTTCATTTGGTCCGATTTCCCCAACTGACCATCAACCACGGCATCGTTCTTTTTGGCGTGGAGAAAACCGCGACCGGCCTGTGCTTTGCGGCCTACGATCCCAACTCGCCCCAGCAAGCTTCGGAGCTGGCCTACCACCAAGCCGACCGAACTTTCTACTTCGCGCGCAATCGTTACTGGGCCGGCGGAAAACTGGATGTGATCGAGGTTTATCGCGGATGGTTCTACTGACTGGGGGAAGATGGCTCTGGCGGACGGCGGCGTGCAGACGGTTGCCAGAAGGCCATACCGAAGAAAATGAAACCGCACAAGTTGATGCCGGCAATGTAACCCAGCTTGTAGGGCCGTCCCGTGTTCCGTTCCGTGAAGATCGGCACATCCCGTCCCATCAGCAGGCTGGGCAACGCTGCCGGCATGAGCGCGCCATGCGCCGCCCCTAACCAGAAACCTGCCGTGCTGTCTGTGCGATAAAGCCGGGGTGCGGCCCAGTCGTAGGCCAGGCCCAGGACCAAACCTGTCACCAGGAGACTGGCGATCTTGACGGCCCACCGGCGCAGATACGCCTTGAAAGTGGAGGTTGTCATGGAGTCTTCAGGGAGTCTGCTGGCGCTGGCTGGATCTGTGGAATGTGCCGCCACCATTTCCACCACCGCCATGAGTCCACCAGGGGTTGGATGCGACTGCGGCGTGGCCCACGGCCAATCACCTCAATGGGGACAAACTCGACCCGGTGTCCCGCAGCCAGAAATGAAAGTAGCATCTCCGATTCGACTTCGAAGTGGTTGGCTGCGTGTTCCAAGACCGCCCACGTCTTCAGATAGATCAGGCGAAATCCGCATTGTGTATCCGGGAGTGGGCGTCCGGCTCTTGCCGAGAGCTGGCGGCTTATCCATCGGTTCACCCACCGGCGCAGCCACGGCAGGGCGCGGGCGTTGTGAAAACGATTGCCGATGACCAGCGCTGCCGCCGTCCGGTCAGCACATTCGAGAAAGAGCGGAATATTGCCGGGGCGATGCTGACCGTCTCCATCCAACGTGATGGCCCACGAGAAGCCGCGTTGGTGCGCGTGGATCAAGCCCGTGCGCAAGGCCGCGCCTTTGCCGCGGTTCTGGGAATGTCGAAGCACACAAGCCCCCGCTTGCTTGGCGCGCCCCCGTGTGTCGTCGGTCGAGCCGTCGTCCACCACGATGATCTCTTTAGCGATTTGCCGGGCCTCTGCCACCAGGGGCGCAATGGTGCGCGCCTCGTTGAAGCAGGGCACGACGACGGCACATTGTTCCTGGCAGACCACGACCGAATCCTAGGAGAAATTTGCTAGGAGAAACATCGAAAAAGAGCCGGCGGCTGATCTGGCCGGGCTTTTGCGTTGCACAAGGCGCCCAGGACCGGCTAAGGATGTTGGAGCACAATGCGCTGCTTTCCAGCTAGCAAAGCCGCCGATCGACCGACGCCCAAACCACGCGTCTCGGTGTGGTTTTATGAGGGAGGAGACCGTCGAGCCGTCTTCACACCGGCGATGAAGACGAGCCAGTTGCCCCTATGAGCAGCCGAGTGCTTTTGATCAGCCTCAACCGTTGCACAACACCAGACCCGGTGTTTCCAATTGGCCTTTTCCACCTGAATTCCGCCCTCCGGCGTCACGGACACGAGACCCGTTGGTTCGATCTCCAAACCGATCACGGCACTCTGGAAAGCGTGTTGAACGAATTTCGCCCGACTTGCGTTGGCATTTCCATCCGCAACATCGACGACGTATTGATTCGCAAGCGGGAGGTCTTCTTCAGCGAACTGGGAACGATTTGTCGGGACATACAGAGATGGAATCCCTGCCCCATCGTTCTTGGGGGAAGCGGCTTCTCGATCTTTCCCCAGCCGTTGCTCGATCAGAGTGGCGCAGACTTTGGCATTCGGGGGGAGGGCGAACTGAGTTTGGTGGCTCTCCTCTCAGCCTTGAGCAACGGCAGCGATTGGACGGGAATCCCCGGTTTGGTCTTTCGGCGCAACGGTGAAGTGGTGGTCAATTCGCTTCGGCCTCTGCCGCTTGAATCGGGCCTTGACACGACAGACCGGCCCGTGCCCTTGGTGGAGCATTATCTGCAAGCCAGCGGCATGATGAATCTCCAAACCCAGCGCGGTTGCAGCCACACCTGCTGCTACTGCACTTACCCGGTCATCGAAGGCCGCACCCACCGCAGCCGTCCACCGGAAGTAGTGGCTGAGGAGTTGGCACAACTCCAAGGACTAGGGGTCAAATATGTCGTGGTGGTGGATTCCGTTTTCAACTCCACAGAGCAGCACGTCGTGGAAACCTGCGAGGCCATCCTCCGTCGCAACGTGACCATGCGCTGGAGCTGCTTCCTGCGGCCCGAGGGATTGACTACTGAACTCATGAAGCTGATGGCGCGCGCGGGACTGGCCCACATTGAGTTTGGCTCGGACAGCTTCTGTGATGCCGTGCTGGAAGCCTACGGGAAGCGGCTGACCTTTGAGCAAATCAATCGGTCCAGTGAATTGGCCCGACAGGAAGGTATCGATTACTGTCACTACCTCATTTGTGGTGGGCCGGGTGAAACCCTCGCCACGCTGGAGACGAGCTTCCAAAACTCACTTCGGCTCAGCGGCGCGGTAATCATGGCGATCGTGGGGATGAGAGTGTATCCGGGCACTCCGCTGCTGCAGCGGGCACTAGCGGAGGGCTGCGTTGCCCCGGATGCGGACCTGCTTACCCCGACCTTTTACCTGGCACCCGGTCTCACGACCGAGACTGTCTTCGAGCGGCTGCACAGCTTCGCTCAGCGGTTTCCCAGTTGGATTGTGGGCGATCCATCCCCGGCTAATGTGAACCTGACGGAACGGCTCCGCCAACGCGGAGTGGTTGGCCCGCTGTGGAGCTATTTTGCCCTCATCCAGCGGCTTTGGCCGCAACCGGCGGCGGAGATAAATGCATGAAACGCCTGCTGCTGATCTCGCCCGCTGCCAGGACCAGTCTCTTAGGCAAGTTTTTCTTCTTTCATCGGCCTGGGCTAGGCTTGCTGCGCATTGCTGGGGACTCAGGATGGGGTGAACACCCCATAGCGTCTGCGAGCGATCTGCCTGTACTGTCTTCGCATGAAACGCAGCCACCAGCCGCTGGCGCTGGCGCTTGTGGTTTCCAGCGCTTCCTTGTACGACTCGGGCTGCAAACGCAGCCCCGCGCCATGAATTCATTCTGTTCGACAACGACGCCATGCTTTTTCCTACGCAACAATCCTCGCTGACGCCTCCGCGAGTAGTCATCACTGGTGCGGGCATTGTGACGGCGCTGGGGTTGGACTGGCGTGCCAATGCGCATGGCTTTAGACAAGGTCGCACGGCGTTCCGCCCTGTTACCCTCTTTGACGTGTCGCGGCATCGGGCCAAAACCTCCGCCGAAGTTGATCTTCCAGCCGAGTTGCCACCCAGTCGCCTGCCCGCCTCGCTTGCTCGCCGTGCCGACCGACCCACCCGGATGCTGCTGCTGGCAGCCCACGAAGCATGGGGTCAGGCCCGATGGTCGCCGCAGGCCGGCCTGCCGGTGGTGCTGGGGACCACCAGCGGAGGCATGAGTCTTGGAGAAGATTATTTCCGCGGTACCCTGCAAACTCCACCGGCCCGCCGCCGACAGCCCACTCGCGCATTGCAGTATCAATCACAAGTCCAAGCCCGCTTTATCGGTGAGGCGTTTGGCTTCGAGGGACCGACCACGGTCATTTCCAACGCCTGCGCCTCCGGGGCCAGTGCCATCGGCCATGCTTGGGAAACACTGCGGCGCGGTCGGGCCGAGCGCGTGCTCACGGGTGGCTACGATGCGTTGAGTCTGCTGGTCTTTTCCGGATTTGATTCGCTGCAGGCGCTCTCGACCACCACCTGCCGTCCTTTCGACGCACAACGCGACGGCCTGGCGCTGGGCGAGGGAGCGGCGGTTCTGGCCATGGAAACATTGGATTCAGCCCAGCAGCGGGGAGCGGAGATTCTTGGAGAGGTCGCCGGCTATGGCGCCGCGACTGATCTGCATCATCTCACCCAACCACATCCCCAAGGAGACGCGGCCTTGGAAACGATGACGCGCGCGTGTGCCTCGGCTGGCTTGAGCGCAACCGAAGTGGATTACGTGAACGCACACGGTACCGGCACCCCTTTGAACGACATCGCCGAGGCCCTGGCCATCAACCGCTGGGCAGGCGCACGCGCGGGCAAACTGGCAGTCAGTTCCACCAAGGCCCATATCGGACACCTGCTGGGCGCGGCCGGTGCGGTGGAAGCCGTGGTTTGCCTGATGACCTTGCGCGAGCAATGGCTGCCACCCGAGACGGGAATCCAGACGGTGGATGCGGCGTGCGGCTTTTCCCTCGTGCGGCAGCCGACCACGGCTCGCGTGGAAGTAGTCGCGAGCAACTCCTTTGGGTTCGGCGGCGCGAACGCCACTTTGATCTTCAGGAGGTGGGCATGAGTCGCGTCCTGGTGCAGGGTTGGGGCGCGGTTTCCCCGGCCGGCTGGGGCGTGCCCGCGATGCGCGCGGCCTTGGAGCGCGGCGAGCCCCTGTCCGTGAAACCGCAGGTTTGGCCTGGCAGTGAACGAACGCTGACTGTTCGGGAAGTTCCCCCTCCGTCTCCGCGCCCGGCGTTCTTTGGTCATCCCCGGTTGCGGCGCGCCAGTCCCATCACGCACTATGCCGCGGCGGCGACGCTGGAGTCCCTCGAAGTCGCCGGGGTGACCGGGGCGAGCCAACCGCAGCGGCTGGGCTTGATCGTATGCATGTGGGCCGGCTGTGTTCATTACTCCTATCGGTTCCTTGATGAAGCCTTGCAGGATCCCGCCACGGCCAGCCCGATGCTGTTTCCGGAGACCGTCTTCAACGCTCCCACCAGTCATGTGGCCGTGCTGTTGGGCCGGTCACCCGTCACCTGCACCTTGCTGGGCGATCCCGCTACCTACCTGCAAGCGCTCGCGCTGGGGGCTGAATGGCTGGAGGAACAGCGCGTGGACGGCTGCCTGGTGGTGGGCGCGGAAGAAACGAATTGGCTGCTCACTTCCGTGCTCTGGTATTTCGACAAATCCGCAGTGCCCGGCGGCGGAGCGGGGGCTCTCTATTTGGAGAACGCCAAAGCGAATCAGGCCGGAGTCGAACTCAGCCTCATCACAGATCCCCAAATGTATTCCTCGCGGCAAAGTCGCGTGGCTGCGGCCTGCTCGATGCGTCGTGAGCTGCCGGCTTCGCGCCCGGATGAATTGTTGTGCGACAGCCGGCAGGACCGGCCACGGACAGATGCGGCCGAGGACCAGGCCTGGCAAGATTGGTTTGGCTCCCGGCTGAGTCCCAAGAAAGTTCTAGGCGACGGGCTGATGGCCTCCGGCGCCTGGCAGTGCGTCGCGGCTTGCGAAGCGCTGGCACGCGGCCAATTTCAGGCCGCCAACGTTAGTGTCGTGGGTTCAAACCAGCAGGCGATGGGCGCGCGCTTTGTGCGCAATGGTACGGCATCGACGCCACTGTCTGCCGAACCCTCTGCTCAACCCAATTCGCCATGAACCCTCGTGTCATTCTCATCACCGGAGGCAACGGCGGCCTGGGGCAGGCGGTGGCGCGTGCCTTCCTGACCGAGTCTCCGGCCAACTTCGTGTGGCTCGGCATCCATTCCCGCCGGGATCAGGCGGACAAACTTGCCGCGGAACACTCGGATTACTGTTGCTGCCTCCCGCTGGACGTGACGCAACCGGAGGCGTGGCGAACAGCGATCCAGCAGATTCTCTCCCGCCATGAACGGCTCGACGTGTTGGTCAACAACGCCGGGAGTCATCAGGATTCTCTGCTGGGCACGATGCCGGCGAGCGCGTGGGAAGGAGTGCTGGCGACGAATCTCGACAGCGTTTTCCACGGTTGCCAGGCCGTGCTGCCGACGATGATCAGCCAGCGGGGAGGGCGGATCGTGAACATCGCCTCCTTGAGCGCGCTATTGGCTCCCGCCGGCCAGACCAACTATTCCGCCGCCAAGGCCGGGGTGGTGGCCCTCACGCAATCGCTGGCCAAGGAAGTGGCCAGGATCGGGATCACCGTCAACGCCGTCTGCCCCGGTTACATCGAAACGGAAGCGATCGCGCAGATGGACGAGGCGGCGCGGCGCGCGGCACAAGCCAGCGTGCCCATGCGCCGCTTCGGCCGGCCCGAAGAAGTGGCGGTCGCCGTCCGGTTTCTCGCTTCTCCGGAGGCCAGCTATATCACCGGCTCAGTTCTGAAAATCGATGGAGGAATCTTGTGATGAAAGACACCCAAACACTCAGGCAGGAAATAAAGCAGTTGATGGTCGAGAACTTGATGCTTCAGGTCACGGCCGATGAGATTGGCGACGACCAGCCCCTGTTCGGCCCCGGCAGCTTGGGACTCGACTCCGTGGACGCGCTCCAAATTGTGGTGGGCTTGGATAAGCATTACCGGCTGAAAATTCCCGACCCGGAGACGGCTCGGGGAATTCTCAAAAGCGTCGCGACTATTGCCGACGCTGTTCAGCGCCATGTCGAACTGTCCGGACCAGTAGAAGTGAATGCATGAGTCAGGTCGAACAGTTCGTTCCGATCAGCCCAACTTAGCAATGAACGAAACCGCTGGCAGCATTGCGGCAAAAGCAATCGGCGTTCGTTGTCTCCTGGGGGCCTGGTTCGCGTTGAGCGCCCTTGGCCTCGTGGGATGCCAGACGCCGGCTCCTCTTGCGCCCCTGAACCTGGCCGAACCAGGCTGGCAGGTGCGACAAGGCCAAGCCGTGTGGCGCGCGCGACCCCAGCGCCCCGCATTGGCGGGCGAGTTCCTGGTGGCTTGGCATAGTGACGGTCGTGGTTTCGCGCAGTTCACGAAGACCCCGTTCACGCTGCTGAATGCGCGGCTGTCTCCAACCCAGTGGCAGATCGAGTTTCCGTCTGAACGCCGCTCGTATCACGGTGGTGGAGTGCCGTCTCCCCAGTTTGCATGGTTGCATCTGCCCCACGCCCTGGCGAACGTCCCACTGCCTCCCCCACTGGAGATGGTGCAAAAAGGCGACGGCGGCTGGCTCTTGGTGAATCGCCACACCGGCGAACAAATCGATGGTTACTTGTCTCCGTGAGTTTCCCAGTAAAAAAGCTCTGGTGGCTGTTCCTGCTCGTGCCACTGCTTCTCGGCCTGGCCCGACTGCGCTTTGACGCGGACGTTCTCGATCTGCTGCCCGGCGACCTGCCTGCCGTCCAGGGGCTCAAACTCTACCAACAACACTTTGCCAACGCCCGCGAACTCATCATCACCCTGCGCGCGGCTGACGGCGAGGAAGCCGGGAGGTTCGCGGGCGCGCTGGCCGGCCGTTTGCGGGCGGAAACCAATCTTGTCGCGAGCGTGTCCTGGCAGCCTCCGTGGATGGAACAGCCGGCGCAAGCGGCTGAAATCGTCGCCTATCTTTGGCTCAACCAGCCGCCCGATGCTTTCGGCGCGCTCACCAACCGTCTGGCTCCCGATCATCTGGGATCTGTTCTCGCTGACACACGCGACGCACTCGCCACGTCGCTTTCGCCCATGGACCTGGCGCGGCGTCCCTTCGATCCCTACGACCTGTTGAGCGTGCCGTCACTGGCTAGCGTGAGCGGCCCTGCCGCGCAACAGGGCGACCGGATGTTCGCTTCGGCGGACGGAACCTTCCGAGCACTGTTTGTCAAAGGGCGATCCGACTTGGGTGGCTATCGCGAATGTTCGGAGTTTCTGAAATCAGTGCGAGACACGGTGGAAACAACCCGCGCCCGCCAGGAGTCCTGGCGCAACGTCGTGGTGCGTTACACGGGCCGGCCGGCCTTTGTCACCGAAATTGCCGCCAACATGCAGCGTGACCTGAGCGGTTCCGTGGTGGGCACGGCCGCCATCATCGCCCTCCTTTTCTGGCTGACGCACCGGCGCTGGCTGCCGATGTTGTGGCTGCTCACCTTGCTAGGCTTTGTGCTGGCCGCGACGCTCGCGCTGGGCGGTTTGGTGCTGGGCACCATCAGCGTCATCAGCATGGGCTTCGCCGCCGTGCTGCTGGGGTTGGCGGTGGATTACGCAGTGATTCATTATCAGGAGGCGTTGGCCCATCCGCACTTGTCGGTGCCGGAAATCCGGCGCGTCATTGCGCCGAGCATTTTGTGGGCGGCCATTACCACCATCACCGCCTTCCTCGTGCTGAATCTGGGCGGACTTCCCGGCCTGGCCCAACTGGGATCGCTCGTCGCCATCGGCGTGGCGCTGGCCGCCGTCGTGATGGTGATGGTCTATCTGCCGCCGCTTTTCCCGAACCGGCGCAAAGCTCCAGAACACTTGCCAAGACCGTCTTGGTGGTCGTTCTTCATTCCGCAGAAAGACAGTGTTGCCGCCCCAGCCGCTGCCACGGATCGCGTTTATCAACGATACGCTTTCGCCGCGACGGCCTTGATCATTGCGCTCGCGGCGGTGGTGCTGGTGTTCCGGAGGCCTGGGTTGGACAAGAGCGCGAACGCGCTGCGCCCGCAGCAGGCCGCGGCGCAGGCGGCCTTGGAGGAAGTCACCGCGTCGCTTGGTCTGCCGCAGGATTCGCTCTGGATCGTCGTTCCTGGGAATGACGAGCGCGTTGTGCAGGATCACCTGACCAAGTCTGAGGCGCTGCTGAAGTTGGCGCAGTCGAATCAAGCCATCAGCAGTTATCGGCTCCCGTCCGCGTTGTGGCCGCACGTGGAATTTCAGGAAGCCAACCGCGCCACCGCCCGCTGGTTGGGCCAGCAGGCGCCGCAATTGCGCGAAGCCGCAATACGCGCCGGATTCAAACCCGAGGTGATGTTCCTCACCGACGAACTGATTCGATGTTGGGCGGTTGCTGGAGCTTCAACGGGCGTCTTCTGGCCCACCAACAATATGAGCCGCTGGTTGCTGGAGCGATTCGTGGCTCGGACCACGAACGAATGGTTCGTGATGGGGGTGGTGACTCCGCCGACCAATCACAGGGGTGTTGCGCCGGTAGCGGAACTTTCCACGGCCCTGGCGAAACACGGTGTTCTGCTCTCTGGATGGGAATTGCTCGGGGCAACCACACTTCAACGTGTCCGGGAACGGCTCTGGCTCGTGGTCGCGCCGATGGTTTTCCTCGTGTTGCTGTCGCTTTGGCTCGCGTTTCGCCGGATCACGGAAGTCTTGCTGGGCGTGGCCGTCCTGCTGTTAAGCGGGCTGTGCTTGCTGGCGATCATGGGGCTGGCGGGTTGGTCCTGGAATCTGCTGAACTTGATGGCGCTGCCGCTCATGCTGGGCACGGGCGTGGACTACGGCATTTTCATGCAACTGGCGCTGCGCCGGCACGGTGGCGATCTGCGCGTGGTACGACGCTCCATCGGCCGCGCGCTGCTGCTTTGCGGGGGCACGACCATCGCGGGCTTTGGCTCGCTGGCATGGTCCGGCAACGCGGGCATGGCCAGCCTGGGCAAAGTCTGCGCGGTGGGTCTCGGCGCGAACATGCTGATCGCGGTCACGCTTCTGCCGGCGTGGTGGCGGTGGGGAACGGCAACATGGCGTCCAGACATGGCTGCGACCCAACTTCCGAAGAGTCCGTCCTCCTTCTACGGCGTGGCGGCGTGGCAGCTCGGGCTGGCGCTGGGGCGTTGGTTGCCTCGCTGCATTTGTTACGGAGTCGCTTTGCTGGCGGCGGAGGTTTACCGCCTGTTGTGCCCCAGGCGCCGCGAAGTCGTGGCGCTGAACTTGCAGCCGGTCTTGTTGGAAGACAAGCTGGAGGCCACGCGAATGGCCCGCCGGCTTTTCCGACAGTTCGCGTTCAAGCTCGTGGATCTCTGGCGCTATGAAAGTGGCGTGAACGAAACCCATTGGGAAACCACTTCCGAGGGCTGGCGGATTCTCGACATGGCGCGGCAGCGAGGCTCCGGCGTCCTGCTCGTGACGCCGCATCTCGGCAACTGGGAACTCGGCGGCCCGCTCATGACGCAACATGGCGTGAAGCTCATCGTCCTGACTCAGCCTGAACCCGATCGCGGCCTCACCGAACTGCGCCGCGCGGCCCGCGCGCGCTGGGGCATCGAAACCATCGTGGTTGGCGACGACGGATTTGCCTTCGTCGAGATCATCAAGCGCCTCCAAGCCGGCGAGACGGTAGCCCTCTTGTTGGATCGTCCGCCCGAGCGCAACGCGGCCGAAATTGAGTTATTCGGCCGCCCTTTCCGCGCCTCTCTCGCCGCGGCGGAGTTGGCACGCGCTGCGGGTTGCGCCCTGATTGGAGTCACCATGGTGCGAATGAACCAATCCTATCAGGTAGAAGTGCTGCCGGAGTTCACCTACGACCGCCGTTCGCTTGGAACTCGTGAAGCGCGGCGCGAGTTGACTCAACATATCATGCGTGCATTTGAACCAAAGATTCGGAAGCATGCTGATCAGTGGTTCCACTTTGTTGCCGTCTTCTCCAAGAGCGATAGAGCACCAGAAATGATCTGCAGAGAAGAAACTGCGGCTTGATCCTTGAACCCAACCGCGTCGTTGGCCTTTGGCAATGACACCGATTATGACCTATGCGTGCTGTGGGAATACTGGGCGAAGCGAAGATGACAAACTGAGGAGCGCCAAGATTGGTGTTTATAGAGACAATTCATAACGTGGCATATAAGGCCACGAGACGGGGCACAGCCAAGGCTACCGTCGCCCGGTCGCGGATGGACTGGCGGAGCCAGCGGACGAACTTCACGCTGCGCTGGGTGGCTCTGCGTGCCTGCAAAACTAGGGCCGACAAGCGTTGGCCTGCGCCCGCGCACCGGCGCGCCATCGTTTCTGTCCGTTGCGCCCGCCGTTGATCCTCCGCCGCATTGGTCACCCCGTGCTCGGTTTCCGGCGTTTGTTCATACCGCAGGAGCAGATTGTGGGTGATGGCCACAATCAAGGCCTGCGCCTTCTTGGCCACCAGGCTGGTGGCCTACGCTTTCTGTTCCCCCAATTTGTTTTTAATTTCGTCGTACACCTTTTCGACTTCCCAGCGGCGCCGGTACAGTTCCACGATCACTCCGGGCGGCAGGTCCATTTCGTTGGTCAGGAACTCGTACGCCGTGCCCGTGGCCGGATCGGTGTAGCAGACGATCCGCCGCCGGTGGCCGTCGCGCGTCATCACCCGCCGGTCGTCGGTCACCCCGTGGTGGCGCGCGTCGGTGCGGTCCCACGGCACGCTCTCCAGCCAGTCGTACACCATGTTCTCTTTCACCCGGCTCAGGAAATAGAGGGCGCATTCCTGGCGGCAGCGCTTCCAGTGGGCAAAGTCAATGCCTGCCTTGTCATAGACCAGCAAGACCCGTCGGCCCTTGGGCACGCCCTGCCGCAGGCCTTGCGGTTTGATCCGCTTGAGCGCGCTCATGTCATGCTCGTGCAAGCCTTCGGCTGCCGCCAGGTGCCGTAGCGTGTGCGTGCGCAAGTTCAGGCTGAAGAAATGACCGACCGCCAGCTTCCGGTCCTCGTGCCGGGGATCATGCACGGCGGCCTTGTGCCAGTGCCCATCGGCGACAAAGCACTCGTAGTGGGCCAACTCCGGAATCTCCGCCAATCGGTCGTGGAGCGTGAGGGGGCTGGCCGCCACCAACGCGAGGTTTACGTCCCGGAGCACGTCGCGCCGACGTGGGCTCCTGAGGGCGGCGAAGTAATTGGCCAGGCCCGGCGGGCGCGCGAAACGCAGGCCGTGCTCTTGCAGAAAACCCCGCCCGCTGGGAGAGGTTTCCAGCACGCGTTGCACGCCCAGGTGCAGAAAGTCGGCGTCCGGAAATTCGGGGCACGGCCGGGCGTGCGCACTGGTGCTGGCCAGGCCGTTGAGGGGTTGGAAGAAGACTTGGTCCACAGTGGTTATAGGATGTGATATAGGCTTCTGAAGTCGATTTTGGCGGACCTCGGCCCTGTCAAGCCTTTTTGTTGGATCTATACGCCTGATTACGCGGTTTTAATGCGAAAACCACCATCCGCAGACCCCAGTAAGAACGATGCGCGGGCCAGGCTCCTGCGGACCTTCACGGCGTCATTAGTGCCCGGCGTGCAACGCGACCGATGAGCGCGGGCAGGGCGTGTGACGCCAGCCAAGGCCCGCGAATCTTCGGCGTGCCCTTGTAACTTTTCGAGGAAAAGCGCGTCTGAGGAGCCACCATTCGCCATGCGCCACCGTTTTGAAAGCCAGCCCGACCTCCAGGTTCTCCCCATCGAAAAGATTCAGTTGCCCGCCCAGAGCCGCGACGAACGGCCTCCGATCCTCGCCGGCCTGCAATGGACCTGGATGCACCCCACGCTCCAGGCCGAGATTTTCGCCCGGCTCGAAGCCGCCCTCCTGGCCGGCAAACCAGCCACCGGTCGCCGCGGCATGGACCTGTGGCACATTCTCGTGCTGGGCGTGGTGCGCCTGGGCCTGGACGCCGACTGGGACCGGCTTGAACACGTCGCCAACTACGACACGCTCGTGCGCCAGATGCTCGGCCTACCCGCCACGCCCTGGGGTGCCGGCGCCAAAGTCTTCGCCCACCAGACCCGGCGCGACAACGTCGCCCTCCTCGACGACGCACTGCTCCAACAGATCAACGCGCGGGTCGCCGCGGCCGGACGCGAGGTGTTCGCAAAAAAAGGCGGCGCGCCCCTGGCGGCGCTGGCCCTCAAGACGGACTCCTACGTGCTGGAAACCGACGTCCATTTCCCGACCGACCTGAACCGGCTCTGGGACGCGGGCCGCCAGTGCGTGGACCTGATTGAAAGCTTCCGCGACCACGGCGGCGCCGCGTTGCCCGGCTGGCGCAAAGCCAAGGACTGGCGCCGCCGGCTCAAGGCCCTGGAACGAATCACCCGCCAGGCCGTCTATGGCGGCGCGCGCAGAAGGAAAAGCGGGTGCAAGCCGCGGTGCGCGACTACGTGCGCGTCGGGCACGAACTCTCCGCCAAGGTCAGCCAGAGCCTGGTGGCCCTGTGCGATCAGGCCGTGGACACGGCCCAGTGGGAGCGGCTGGCCTACTTCCACGGGATGCTCGACCAGCACCTGGACCTAGCCTGCATTTCTCACCACAAGAATTGAACACGGGGACGCGGAGCCAGTCATTCTGTTGTGAATAACACAGATACGACTGACTCCCACCACGCCCCCGTGCCGACAGACTGTCGGAGCCAACCGCTCCTCTTTCCAGGAC
>JACRJZ010000134.1 GCA_016219875.1 Verrucomicrobiota bacterium
CTCGGCAGAGCGTCGCCATTTCTCACGTGAATCAAACAACAGCGGCGCTCTGCCGAGACGCCGCTACGCCTGCAACGTTTGGGAATCGGCTCCCATGAATCCATCTCTACGCACCGTCCGGCTCTGTTCGGCCTTCGCCGTCTGGGCAAGCGTCTCCGTCTCCACGGCGGCCGTCTTCAACCTCAAAGTCGTGACCGACGCCTCGCCGGATTACTCCGACCTGCCGAGCATGATTCGCAGCATAACCGGCCAGTGGGAAACGCCGGAGCAGAAGTGCTGGGCCATGTTTTACTGGAACCACATCGCGCGTCGGCAAACCCAGCCGATGGAGTTGCACGGCCTGGCCCTGACCGATCCCATCCGGCAGTTCAACGACTACGGCTACACGATGTGCAGCACCATCTCCGGCATCAACTGCGCGATCTGGGACGCGATGGGCCTGCGCGCGAAGTATTGGGACATCAGTCTGCACACCGTCCCCGAAGTCGAATACGACGGGCGCTGGCACATGTATGACAACAGCATGTCCGCGCTCTACACGCTGTGCGACGGCAAGACCCTGGCGGGCGTGGCCGACATCGGCAAGCCGGGCGCGTGTGCGGCGTCAGGCGGCCTCGAAGAGCCGGGGCACGTGGCGCGCTACCATTGCCTCATGGCCACCAGCCCGCGCGGCTTCCTGACCGGCGCAGACACGATCCGCAGCCTTGAGGAGGAATACCGCTGCTTCAATCCGAACGGGCTGAAGTACCGCTCCTATTTCTACGACTGGGACCGCGGGCATCGGTACGTCCTTAACCTCCGCGATCACGAGTCTTACACGCGCCATTACCGCAGCCTGGGCAAGACGCCCGAGTTTTACATCCCGAACCGCGGCAAAGACCCGGAGAAGCTGAACGAGCGCTACCACCTTCGCGGCAACGGTGTGTGGTCGTTTCAGCCGGCACTCACCGCTGAGGCGCTGGCGTCGAGCGCGCACTGGCTTTCAAACGTGACTTCTTCGGCCGGCGGCGTGGCCCCAGCCCGCGCAGGCGAACCGGGCGAGATCGTCTTCAAAGTGGACGGCGCGAACGTCATCACCAGCCTGAAGATTCGCGGGCGCGTGCTTCGGAAGACTGCCGCCGACTTGGCCCAGATCGCTGTGAGCACCGTGAACGGCCGCGCCTGGAAAACCGTCTGGCAACACGAGCAGACGGGAGAAACGCCGCTCGACCTCCAGCTTCTGAACGAAGTGAGCGGCGCCTACGAAGTGCTGGTGAAGGTGTCGCTGCTGGGCAAGGCCAGCGCCGGCGACGCGCAATTGCGCAGCCTTGAATTCGAGACGCTCACCCAACTCAACAGCAAGACCCAGCCGCGCCTCCTTCTGGGCAAGAACACCGTCTATGTCGGCGCCGGGGCGCAGACTGAGTCCATCGTGTTTTGGCCTGACCTCCAGGGCACCAACGCCCAGCCGTTCATCGTCGAGCAGAAAAACCTGACCAGCGCCACCAAGCATCCTGGCTACCTGGGCGTGATGTCTGTCGAGCGACCGAATGAAGAGGCGCACGTCGTCTTCCGCTTGGACGCGCCGCGCGAGCTTACCCGCGTCGAGTACGGCGGACGCCTCTACAACCGCGCACCCCGCTCGCGGATTGACTTCCTGCACTCGTTCGACGGCGGGAAGACTTGGACGCAGAGCTATTCGCTGACCAACACCGCGCCGCCGTGGGACGTGATTCACTACGAAACCGTGGAGTCCGTCCCGCCCGGCACGCGCTCGGTGTTGTTCCAGTACCGCCTGCAAAGTTCCGCCGCCGGCAAGGACGCTTGCAGTCTCTACGCTGTGCGCATGGAAGCGAACCACCGGCCCGCCGCCGCCGCGTTCAAGCCGCTGGAAGTCACCTTCAACTGGAGCGAGCGCCAGGCGGACTACTCGCTCGTCGAGCGCAGCCACACTGAAGTCTTCACGAAGCTGCCGCATCGCTACGTCGTCAACGTCGGCGGCGCGGACCATCCGGTCGCGAACTCGCTCCGCGTCGGTACGCGCGACACGACGGCGCCAGCGAAGCCGGGGTACTCTGACGGCCGCGATGTCGGCGGCGCGAAGTTTGTGCCGCGCTGGGTGACGTACGGCAAGAACCTCGCACGCGGCAAGCCTTACGCGGTGTCCGTGCCCTCGAACACGCAATGGGGCGCGGGCGACCCCAACGGCAAGAAACTCACGGACGGCGTCGCCGGCCCGCCGTATCCGGGCGGCACCGCGCCGGGCTTTGCCGCGTGCTGGAACAAAGGGCAGAACCCGGACATCACGGTGGACTTGGGGCGTGCGGAGAAGTGCGGGGCCTTCCGCATCCAAGTCGGCGCGGGCTGGCCGTGGTGGGACGCGCTCAAGGGCCAGATCAAAGATCAGGTCGAACTGCTGACGTCGTTCGACGGAGAGAAGTTCGGCAGTCAGGGCTTCTTCAACTTCAACCTGCGCTGGAGGGATTTTCCCGCGAACCATTTCTGGCCCGACGACGAAACCCTGTGCGCGCATCTGTTTGAATTGATCCTGCCGGCGCCCGTGGACGCGCGTTACGTCCGCTTCAAACTGACGCCCGCCCGCATTGTGACGGTGAGCGAGGTGGAGGTGCTGGAGTCCATCGACTACGCGCCGTTCGATTTGCGCTTGGCCTTGCCAGACAAGCCGCTGACTCGGCAATGACGGAGGCTCAAGCGTGTCCGGCGCCGATGCAGGGCGGCATCAAGTTCAGTCTGGAGCGCCTCGTAGCGCAGGTTTTCCAACCTGCCGTTTCGCCGACTTGCAGTCGGCAGGCTAAGACATCCTGAGCCGTCCGCGCGGTTTTGTGGAGGCCAGGAATCGAGATGAAGCGGCGTTCACCGGGTCAGGCGACCCGGCCTACAGGAAAGGCGTGCCTTGTAGGCCCGGTGCCCTCACCGGGCGGCCCAGGCGCGTTCCACGGCTCAGGATGTCTGAGGCTGCTGCAACTTGCGGCCCGCTGACCCTGTCCAGCGTCCGCAGGTTGAAAACCTGCGAAACGGCAGACTGAAAGTCTGCGCTACGGATTCCGCAGTCAGAGCTTGATGCAGACCCGGCGCCGACGGTGGACACCGAGAAAGAATTTGACCCGCACAGCGGGACCGGCTATCTCGCTCGCCCAGAAGTCACATCCAGTCGAGCGTTTGCCGAGAGGACCGTTGAGCGGTCCCACACACGACAACTGATCTTGTGGAACACCACACCGCCAACCATCAAGTGTGGGCGGCTCTTCCAAGAGCAAGCCGCTCCTCCCACTGTGCAATTCCGGCTGCAGTGCTGGTTTGGCTGGCCGCAGCGACTGTGATTCCTGCTGCTGAAACCGCCGCTCCGATCCGCCTCCTCACGCTCGACCCCGGCCACTTCCACGCGGCGCTCTTTCAGAAGGAAATGCTGCCGGAACTGGCGCCGCGAGTTCACGTGTACGCTCCGCTGGGACCGGACTTGCTGGCGCACTTGAGCCGGATCGCGCAGTTCAACTCGCGCAAGGACAACCCGACCTGCTGGCAACTCGAAGTCCACGCGGCCCCGGATTCTTTGGAGCGCCTTCTGGCGGAGCGGCCCGGCAACGTGGTGGTCCTATCGGGCAACAATCGCGGCAAGATCGGTCGCATCGACGCCCTCGTGCGCCAGGGTCTGCATGTCTTGGCCGACAAGCCGTGGATCATCGAGCCGGAGGACTTGCCGCGTCTCCGGGCCGCGCTGGACGCTGCGGACGAGAAGGGCGCGGTGGCTTACGACGCCATGACGCAGCGGTACGAGATTTCCTGCCTTCTGCCGCGCGAACTGGTGCGCGACCCGGAAGTCTTCGGCACTTGCCTGACGGGGTCGCCGACCGAGCCGGCGGTCGTCATGGAGAGCGTCCACTACTTCCTCAAGGAGGTGGCCGGCGTGCCGTCGCTGCGACCGGCGTGGTTTTTCGACGTGCGCCAACTCGGCGAGGGGCTGGCCGACGTGGGGACGCACTTGGTCGATCTCGTGCCATGGACGCTGTTTCCCGATCGGGCCCTCGACTACCGGCGCGACATCGTGGTGCTGCGCGGATCGCACTGGCCCACGGTCCTGTCGCCGGCGCAGTTTCAGCGCGTGACGGGTGAGAAGGCGTTTCCCGCGTGCGTGCAAGAAGCGGTGCGCAACGGCACGCTGGAATGTTTCGCCAACAACAGCGTGACCTACAGCCTGCGCGGCGTGTTCGTGCGCCTCGACATCAAGTGGGACTTCGAGGCGGCGCCTGGGGCCAAGGACACCGAGTTCGCCCTGTTCCGCGGCACGCGCGCGCGCATCGAAGTGCGCCAGGGCAAGGACGAGAACTACGTGCCGGAGGTTTATGTCGTGCCCAATCGCGCCGATCTCAAAGCCTCGGTGCAAGCCGCGCTTGGCCGACGCGTCGAGGCGCTCCAGAACTCGACGCCCGGGCTGGCGGTGCAAGACCAAGGCGGGCGCTTTCGGATCACCATCCCAGACCGCCACCGCATCGGCCACGAAGCGCACTTTGCGCTGTTGACGCGGAGGTTTCTTGATTTCGTGCGCGATCCCAAAGCCGTGCCGGCTTGGGAGAAACCCAATATGCTGGCCAAGTACTACGTCACCACGGAGGGCGTGAGACTGGCGCGCGAAGCCACCCGGAAAGAACAACACTGAAAGGGAATCTTGAACCATGCTGAACCAACGAACCATTGAACGTCTGCCTGCTCTGAAGTGCCACAGTCGCCTTCGCACCGCTGATTCTTGCTTGATGACGCCTTCAGGGTGTCCCCAGCCCCGTCCGGTGCCGTCCGTAGCGCAGACTTTCGAGTCTGCTGTACCGCCGGTTTTCCAACCGGCGAGCGTTGGACGAGGCCAGCAGGCTGGGCGTTTTACGGCCTCGCCGACTGCAAGTCGGCGATACGGCAGGTTGAAAACCTGCGCTACGAGGCGCGTTCTGCGCCGCTGTGCCGGCTTCGTGCTGGTGGCCGCGATTTCCCTGAGCGTGTTTTCGCCGCTGGGCGCCGCGCCCGCCGCCGACCCCTTCCAGCCGGCGCACAAGCTCACGGCCCGCACCTACCATTCCGGTTTCGCCGAGGCCCATGACACCTATAACGGCATGGGCTGCGCCAGCGACGGCAAGATTTACTACGTACTTAGCTCCGAGAAGCACGACATCGCCGGCCAGATGTTCTGCTTCGATCCGCGCCGCCGGGAGATTCGGCACGTGGCCGACCTCACCGAAGCCTGCGGCGAGAAAGGCCAGAACCTCATCGTCCAAGGCAAGAGCCACGTGAACTTCGTGGAAGCGAACGGCAAACTCTATTTCGCTACGCACATCGGCTTCTACAGCATCATCGACGGCATGGAAAAAATGGGTATCCCGCCCGCCGGCTGGAAGGCGTATCCCGGCGGGCACCTGTTGGCCTACGACTTGGCCACCGGCAAGTTCGAGGACTTCGGCATCGCGCCGGAACGCGAGGGCGTGCTGAGCATGAATATGGACACCAAGCGCGGCCGCATCTTCGGCCTCACTTGGCCCAGCGGGATGTTCTTCCGTTGCGACATCGCGACCAAGCAGATGAAGAACTTCGGCAAGCAGTGCGCCGAAGGCGAGAATGGCAAAGGCGCCGCCTACCGGACCATCTGCCGGACGATTGTGGTGAATCCCGAAGACGGCTCCGCGTGGTTCACCACGTCCGAAGGCGCGATCCTCCGCTATCGTGCCGACACCGACAGCGTGGAGACGATCAAGCGCGACGACCTGAAGAAAGATTACTTCGGCCTTTACGATCCGACGTCGCCCGGCCACATGGGCTACAACTGGCGGCAAACGTTCTGGCGCGCGGCCGACCGGATGATCTACGCGGTGCACGGCAACTCCGGCTACCTCTTCCGCTTTGACCCGGCGCAAGAGCGCGTCGAAGTGCTGGACCGCATCACCTCCGAGCCGAGCAAGAGCACGGGCTTGTTCGACCAATTCAGCTACGGCTATCTCGGGTTCGCGCTCGGCCCGGACGGCAAGACGGCTTACTACCTGACCGGCGGGCCGATCTACGAAAACGGCCGGCGCGTTGCGGGCAAGACCAGCACCGCGATGGGCGAGGCGAAGGGCCTGGAGAACCTCCACCTCATCACCTACGACATTCCGAAGCGGCAATACCGCGATCACGGCGCGATCTTCTACGAGAACGGCCAGCGCCCGCTCTACGTGAACTCCATCGCCGTGGGCAAGGACGGCACGGTCTATTTCCTGGCGCGCATCACGGAGAATGGTCGAACACGCGCGGACTTGGTGAGCGTCAAACCCAAGTGAAGCAACCAAAATGAATCCAGCGTCAAGTCAGCCCAGTTCCAGAAATCCCAAAACGAGTTACCCATGAAAACCTCCCAGCAAACAAACGAACTCACCCGCAGGAGCTTCCTCAAAACCAGCGGCGCCGCCGTGGCCGCCTTGTCGGTTGCCGATTTTAGTTACGCGGCAGCCAAGACGGAAACGCTCGCCGTCGCCGGCGGCGCGAAAGCCGTCACGTTTCCGGCCAAGCAATTCGCCGCCCTGACCCGTTGGCCGCGTTACGGCGACGCCGAGAAGCAGGCCCTCTGTGCCCTGCTCGACAACAACAAGTTCTACGACGAACTCCCCGCGTTCGAGAAGGAGTGGAAAGCCTACACTCAGTCCTCTTTCGTCAAGGCCCACGTCAACGGCACCAGCGCGCTCACCAGCATGTACTTCGCGCTCGACCTGCCGCCGGGCAGCGAAATCATGGTGCCGTCCTACACGTTCTTCGCGACGTGCCTGGCGATGCGCTTCTTCGGCTGTGTGCCGATCTTCATCGACATCGACCCGAAGACCGCCTGCTTTGACCTGGAAGACGCCAAGCGCAAGCTCACGCCCCGCACCAAGGCCGTCGTCGCCATGCACTCGTGGGGCTTGCCATGCGAGATGGACCGCATCGCCGACTGGGCGAAGGAGAAGGGCCTCATCCTCCTCGAAGACGCTGCGCACGCGCATGGCGCCTCGATGCAGGGCAAGAAGATGGGCACCTGGGGCGCGATGGGCATCTACAGTTTCCAGGCCAGCAAGGTCATGCCCACCGTCGAGGGCGGCATGGGCATGTATCAAACGCGGGAGTACTTCGAGCGCGCCGCGGCGTTCGGCCACTACGAGGACCCGGTGAAGTTCGACAAGGCCAGTCCGGTGCGCGCCTACGAAGGCACTGGCTTCGGGCAGAAGTATCGGATGCACCCGTTTGCTGCCGCCGTCGCGCGCCAGCAGCTCAAGCGCCTCGACGACATCAACGCGCTGGTCGAGAAGAACGTGAAGGCCATGAACCAACACTTGGTTCAACTCGAAGGCGTCACCGAGCCGCGCCTGCGCGCCGATCAGAAACGGGTTTGCTACAGTGGCAACCTGCTCTTCGTGGATTTCAAGAAGGCCGGCCTGTCGCGGCCCGCGCTGATCAAGGCGCTGCAAGGCGAGGGCGTGGCGGCGAAGTTCTGGGATTATCCGGAGCAGCACAAACTCAAGATTTACTCCGAAGCCAAGTGGTGGCATCACCCGCCGCAGGTGCCGGCCTCCATGCCCGGCAACGAGTACGTGAACGCCAACCACATCTTCGTGCCCGCGATCTACGGCGAAGCGCCGGAGTTGATCGACCAATACGTGCAGGCGTTCCAGAAAGTCTGGGCGCACCGAGCCGCGCTCGCGAAGTTGTGAAACGCTCGTAGCGCAGGCTTTCGAGCCTGCCGTATCGCCGACTTGCAGTCGGCAGGGCCTGGCCAGTTCAGAAACACGCCGAGTTCGTCCACGCCTTCGCCCGGCACAACGTCCCGTGCCGAAAACCTGCGATACGGCAGGCTGGAAAGCCTGCGCTACGATGCTCGCCGGGCCAGGTTGTGGCCTTACGTCAAGTCGCGCAATTCCGTTGCCGCTCGTTCTCCGGCTCTGCCACACTGCGCCCGCTATGCGCGCCAACGATTCATGGTCGGCACCCAACCCGGCGATCTTCGAGGTGCAGACCAAGGCCCCTGGTCCGGCGGGCAGCCTGCCGCTCACGGAAGAAATGCTGCTCACCCGGCCCAGCGGCGACATCTTCGGCCTCACCCAGAACGCCGCCATGGGCTGGGATCCCAGCGAAACGGCGCGGAAACAATTCCTCATCCTGAGCACGCAGGGCGGCTTGCGTGCGCCGGACGGACACCCGGTCGCACTCGGCTACCACGTCGGGCATTGGGAAATCAGCGCGCTGGTCGAGGCGGCGGCGCGGGAGCTTCGCGAACTGCAAGTGCTGCCGTTCGCGGCGTATTGCTCGGACCCGTGTGACGGGCGAACCCAGGGAACGGCCGGCATGTTCGACAGCCTGCCGTATCGCAACGACGCTGCGATGATCTTCCGCCGGCTCATCCGCTCGCTGCCGCTGCGGGCTGGCGTAATCGGCGTCGCGACGTGCGACAAGGGGCTGCCCGCGATGATGATGGCGCTGGCGGCGATGCGCGACTTGCCGTGTGTGTTGGTGCCGGGCGGCGTCACGCTGCCGCCGGAGCGCGGCGAGGACGCGGGCGCGATCCAGACGCTGGGAGCGCGGTTCGCTCACGGGCTGATCTCGTTGCAGGACGCCGCGGACCTCGGCTGCCGCGCTTGCGCCACGCCGGGTGGCGGTTGCCAGTTCCTCGGCACGGCGGCGACGTCGCAAGTGGTGGCCGAAGCGCTGGGCATGGCGCCGCCCCATTCCGCGCTCGCGCCGTCGGGGCAACCGGTGTGGACCGACATTGCCGTTCGGGCGGCGCGCGCCGTGTGCGAACTGGAGCGGCGCGGCCTGAAGATGAAGGACCTTCTCACTCCGGCCAGCGTGCGCAACGCGATGGCCGTCCACGCCGCGTTCGGCGGCTCCACGAACCTGCTGTTGCACATCCCGGCCATCGCTCACGCTGCCAAGCTGCCGCGGCCGACGGTGGAAGATTGGATCGCGATCAACCGGCGCGTGCCGCGGCTGGTCGATGTGCTGCCCAACGGCCCGGCGAATCATCCGACCGTGCGCGTCTTCCTGGCGGGCGGCGTGCCGGAGGTGATGCTGCACTTGCGCGAACTCGGCGTTCTCGACACCGCGGTGCTGACCGTGAGCGGACGGACGCTGGGCGAGAATTTGGAGGAATGGGAACGCAGTGAGCGCCGTCGCCGTTTCCGGGAAGTCCTCCGCGAACAGGACGGCGTGGAAGCGGACGAAGTCATCATGGGGCCGGCGCAAGCGCGCGCGCGAGGGCTGGCGAACACGATGCTGTTTCCGCGCGGCAACCTCGCGCCGGACGGCGCCGTGGTGAAGAGCACGGCCATCGATCCGTCCGTGGTCGGAGCGGATGGCGTGTACCGGCAGGAAGGGCCAGCCAGGGTTTTCGTGCGCGAGAGCGACGCGATGACGGCGATCAAGCAGGGCGGCGTGCGGGCCGGCGACGTGCTGGTGCTGTGCAGTTGCGGCCCGCTGGGCACGGGCATGGAGGAAACCTACCAGATCACTTCGGCGCTCAAGCACCTGCCGTTCGGCAAACACGTCGCGCTCGTCACGGACGCGCGATTCTCCGGCGTTTCCACCGGCGCGTGCATCGGCCACGTTGGCCCGGAGGCGCTGGCGGGCGGGCCGATCGGCAAACTCCGCGACGGCGATTGGGTCCGCATCGAACTCGACCGGAACAAGCTCGAAGGCCGGGTGGATTTCGTGGGCGAAGGCGGGCGGCGGTTCTCATCGGAAGAGGGCGCAGCCGTCTTGGCGCGGCGCGCGGCGCGGGAGGATTTGTCAGCGCATCCCGATTTGCCGGACGACACCCGGCTCTGGGCGGCCTTGCAGCAACTCGGCGGCGGCACCTGGGGCGGCTGCGTGTATGACGTGGAGGAGATTCTGGGAGCCATCGGAAACAACGCTCGGTAGTTCCTTTGCGGAACAACAGAGCGTCGTTCAAAACGGCGGTAGCTGACGTGAGGCTTGCTCGCCCGCTGGTTCAGCGATCCAAGTGCCAGAGTCTCGCTCTTGAACTCCCAGCCCCTTGCTTACGGTGTCGCCGCTGGCTTGCTCGTCACTGGCTGGCGCGAACTTGGTTAGTGGCCAGGGTGTTCCCGATGCGGCGGATCATTTCCGTCACAATGCTCTTCAGCGCGTTGTCTGAGTGAGTGAAAACGGCGGACGTATCGGCCGCCTGGAAGTGGGCCGGAAAATTTGTGCGGATGCTGATGGAATCCTGCCAGAGCACCTCGCCGGATTTTCCGGTCAGTTTCAGATCGTCCATCTTCACCGAGACGCGAATCTCCGTCTTTGAGCCCGACGTGGCGGCGGCACCGAGAAGGTAGCCGATGGCACCGAAGCCAGCCGACACGGCCCCGGTCGTCTCCGCTCCCGAATTCACACGTCCCATGGACGAATACTCCGCCAAGGTGCCCGACAGCACACAGTCTGCATTGGTAGTGGGACCAGTCGAGACGTTGGCGAAAAGTCCGCTATGGGCAAGATGCTTGGCGATCATCGTGGAAACGCCCGCGGTCAGATTTGAGTTCGCGTAACGGCTCCGATAATTCGTTCGCCATTTGGTTTTGTCGATTTTGAAGTCCTTCCTGGTTTCGGGCGTGGTGCTATCGGCAAACGTTTCCACCGCGACCGTTTTGCTGATCTTGGGTCCCGTCCATCGATCCTGTTCAGCAAGCTTGTACTTGACCGTGTGGGTGCAACCGGTCATTGCGAGGAGCGATGCCAGAACGAGCAAATTCATCTTCATGCCGCCGGGTACTAAATGACTCGTCTGCGGCTGGCAAGTAGCCAATTTCCGGGAGCCGGGCACCGGCGGGAAAAACCGGGCGGCGGCGAGGCGGGGCCAGCGGTCCCCGCGGGCAGAGAGCGGAGCGGACGGGCGGGCGGAGGAGTGGCGCCGGAGAGAGGGGCTGAAAGCAAAAGACAAAGGGGGCCGGCGTGGGGCAGAAGGCCGGGCGGGTTCAACCACGGATGGAAAGAACGCTCCGCGCGCTCACCTCACAGACGACTCCCGCCCCCTCCGCGCTCTGGTCCTTTCCATCCTTTGGTGGTTACAGGTCATCCGAGCATCTCGAGGTCCATGGAGTCCGTATGTCAGCGCACTCAGGATTGTCGTGAATCTCCTTGCGCCGACCGGACGCCAATCGGCAGACCCCGTTGTGTCCCCCGCTTGAGCATGATGTTCGTGAATCTCGTTCCGCTGACCGGACGCTCCACCATCAGCCTGCCATCGTGGATGATGCTGAACACGCCGTAGGGCGTTGGAAGCTCCCTGGAGGCCTGGGCGCTCCTGATGCGAACCACTTTCGGCTTCAGCCCCAGGGCGCGGGCCGCCTGCGAAATATCCTTCACACACTTTGCGACCATCGGGCACTGATCGGCCGCCAGGATCGTGAGGCCCTTCGCGTGTCTCTTCAAGGCTCGCTCCCGGTCCACGATGAAACGAGGATCCGGCGCGGTGGCCTTGAATTTCTTGACGAGCAGCTCGTAGGGAGGGTGGCTCTCCACCGGGACAAAACCCGCCTTGAGGAACAGACCGCTTCCGGCCATGAAGCTGTCGGAACTGGTCACCACGGCGACTCCTCGGCACTGGCTCTTCTTCGCATCCCGCAGACAACTCTCCAGCAAGAGAGCGCCGAGTCCTTTTCCCGTGTGCTCGCTATGGACCATCAAGCAATGGATGACCAGGTATCCCTCCGCCTCGACGGGTCTCCACGCCTGACGGCCCGGGGCATACTCGATCATCCCGATGTCACCGAATTCGCGCGAGCGGAGCACCTTGAACCTCAAGCCTTCCGCGTAGCGCTGCTTGAGCCAATCCAACTTGCGACGGCGTCCTTCGTTCTTGCCGCTCTTGTAGCGGCAGATGACGCAACCGCCGATGTTGTCGGCATGGGTATCGACAATCTCGTATTCTCTCATCCTGGTCCTCCGCTCGGTCTTTCCAGGCTGCGTTGCGGCAGCCTATGAGTGTCAACGCTCCGGCTCAGGCACGCCGGGCCAATGGTGTTCGACTGTCAACCAGACGCGATCCCGGCGTTGCCTGCAGCCGGTTTGTTGGGCAATCACAGAATTCAAAAAAGCGGTTTGTCGATCACCCAATGTCCGTTGTCCCGCTTCATAATGTACCGTGCCCAGATCGCATAACCGTCGGTCGCTGTCGGATCCGCCACTCCAAAATGAACCCAGATCTTGCCCTCTTCTTGCTGCCCGATGAGTCGAACGGTCTGCTTCCTTGAATTGAGCATCCAGCGCTTGGCCCCAACCAACTGACCCCGGCCTATGGCTCTCAGTGTCTGTCTGAGCGCGTCGCGGTTGGCTGCGGCGACAATTTGCCGCTTCTCCGCGTCCGAGAACTTCGCGGGAAACTGCCCGGCGGGTGGCGGTGGTCGGAGGAATACCGCCAAGGTGATAAACAGTGCGACTGCTACGACGAGGACGCCTATAATCAAACGGCGACGCATGGTTCCTTTCGTGCCCAACGCCAGAACTGAGCGAAGTGGCGGTAAGCGCCGCTCCGACCGCTCGAAAACCGCGAAAGAACCAAGCGCATGAAACTGCAAGCGCTCGCCACTTTCGCTCCAGTGATCTTGTTATGCGTCCTCATATTCAGCTGGAATCCCTGGTCACTTGTATCGAATTCCGAATCCTCTTTATGATAAACACGAGAAGACTAACCATAGCCAGCACGAACAAGACAATCGCGAGAAAGTCGGGCCTTACAATATAGAACGGTCGCAACCAAGATGCGTTCCCTGATTCGGAATGAGCCCAACCGTTATGAAGACTATACTGAGTACCTGCGCGATAAAACACGCAGATGCCGGCTCGAAAACGCAGATCGCGGGTCAACGTCGCAATGTCGGACTGAGGCTCCATCTCCGAGATTGGGGTGATCCTGTAATTGATGCCCAATGTGATGAGTCGCTGAATACGATTTGTCCAATCCCCAAGGTAAGGCGCCAAATCCTCCATTGTCGGAACGGCCTGCTCTGACTTGTGTTTTTCCTCCACCCATTTGAATTTGGCCAGATCGATGTTGTAAAGACTGTTGTGGAGTTCGGCCATGAATACTTTTTCTGAATCCAGTGCCCCGGGTCCTTGCGCCACCAAAAAGAGAATCCCGGCCAGCAGCAGAAGCGAGAGGGCCAGCGCGAGACTTACGTAACCGGCTTTACGCATAACAGTGATTGAGCCGCAAGTGGCTCATCCCGGGTTTTCCGGGGATGAACCGCAGTTTCTGCGGTCTATCACAGGACCGTTCCCGTGCTAAACCGCAGTTTGCGCGGTTTATCCTCGGAAAGGGCTGGACCTGTGCTTGCATGGTGGCGAGAGCGTGGCCAACGGCAGGCCGTTTGGCAAGCCGCAAATCCCACACGCTCGGCTTGCTTGCCGACCGGGCGTAGCGGCGAACTGGTATTCGCCGCACTTCGATGTGCATTCACTCCCGGCCACCTGAACCGAATGGCGGCACACGCCAGTTTGCCGCTACGCCGACTGGCTTCGCCTCTCACCCGAACTTCCGGCAAGACCGTAGCAGCCGACGTGAGGAGGCTCCGTTCTTATTGAGGTTTGAGTCTCCTTACGTCGGCTGCTACGAGGTTCTGCAATTGCCTCACCCGGCAGTCAGTTCAAACCGGTTCGCTTGGCCGCGTTCCCAGCGCACGTCCTTCGTCACCGTGCGTCCACCGGGCAGTTCCGCAGTCAGGCGGTGGTTCCCGTAGAAGGCGCGGACGGCGAGTTCGCCGCGCTCGTTGGTCCGGCCTTGAGTCTTGGTCCACCAGTCGCCTTTGACGAGTAGGTGAAGCTGCTCGTAGGCGGGTTTCGGCGACATGTCTTTGCGGACCAGGCCGGCGGCGGCACGCTGCCAGGCGCCGCTGTCGGAGAAGTCCCACCAAGTGATCGCCTGCACGGCCGGATGGGCGAAGAGCGTGCGATAGAATTTCGTGACGTAGTCGGCTTGCTTGGTTTCGAGTTCGGGCGTGGTTGGCCCCCAGTTTTCGCCGGGACCGGTGCGCGGGCCACTGACGATGGTGGTTTCGGTATAATGAAGCGGCAGGCCGAGTTTCCCGAACGTCTCGCAATGGCTCCAGACCGTGCCGAGCGGCCAGCCGCCGCCGTGCATGTGGCTCTGGAGTCCGATCACGTCGAAGAGCCAGCGCCCGTCCTCGCGCAACGATTCCAGCAGCCGGACGTAAGGCGGATCGAGCCGGTAGTCGTTCACGAGCAGCGTGGCCTGCGGGTTGGCGGCGCGGGCCAGTTTCAAGTGCTCGGCCACGTACTTCGTCGCGCCCAGCGTGGCGGCCCACTTGCCCATGCGCTGCTCCTTGTTGGCTTGGCCAAGGTGGACGCCCTCGTTCACCACGTCCCAGAGGTCGATGCGGCCCTTGAAGCGCGCGACGATCTCCGTGACGCGGGCGCGGGAGAGGCGGCCCACTTCTTCCAAGTCGTCCGGCAGCCAACGCGGGTTGCTGGCGGGATGGTCCCAGACGAGCGGATGGCCTTTGACGCTGACGCTGTGCTCGCGGCACCACGCGGCGGCGCGCTCGGAACGGTCGTAATCCGGCTGGCCGCGGCGAGGTTCATAGCTGGCCCAGTAGAACGGCAGCGTGGCGTAGTTGAGCAAGGCGGTGAAACGCCGGCGGTATTCGTCCTCGAGTTGCGGGTCGCGCTGCCGGCCGAACCCGAAGAAATTGCAGCCGAAGAGAAAGTCGTGGCGGGTCTGCTCGATCTTGACGGCGACATTCGGAAGCGGCTGGCCGTCGGCGCCGCGGACGACAATCACGCCGTCGCCTTTGCGATGCTTCTCAATGCCGTCGGGAACGCGCTCCAGGATGGCGGCGTCGGTTTCTCTGGGGGCGTTTCGTTGTGCCGTGAGAACCGACGGCGCGGAGAGCAGGGCGGTGGTGACGAGCGCGCGTTGAAGAAAAGCGCGGCGGTTCAGCGCGGAAGAAGCGTGGCCAGGAGCAGGCATCGTGTTCATGGGAAGTTTGGAAGGGCAGGGCAGGGGAGGTATTCAACCTGAAATCCGAGCAAGGTTGATCGAACCGACCCGTGAACGCGGCAGGCCGGGAGGCCCTGGGCCAAGCCTCTTACCCGAAGATCAACTTCAGCAAATCCTGCCAGGTGCCGCCGCCCTTGAGCCAGGTGCCGTAGCCGATCACGATCGTGGAGAAGATCAGCATGGCGATGCCGGTCGCGATCAAGCCGTGCGCTTTCTTGCTCGCGCCTTTCCACTCGTGGAGAATCCAGCCCCACATGGTGCTGAAGATGATGATGCTGGCCATGTGCAGGGTCCAGCTTGCGAAGCCGAACTTGCCCATCTGCGTCTCGCCCATCGTGTAGAAGAAGAATTGGAAGTACCAGGTCGTCCCGGCCAGCGCGGAGAAGAAGTAGTTCGCCAGCACCGGCACTTTGGTGTCGGCCGGGGTGAGCGCGGCACCCGGCGCGGGCGCATGTTCACCGCCGGCAGCCTTGAGGCCGGCGTGTTCGGGGCGGACGTGCGCGGCGAGATACTGGTAGGCGGTGCGGTTCTTGATGTTCAGGAGCACGCACCAAATGAAGTTCGTGGTGAATCCACCGAGCAGCACGACGACCAGCTTGGGCAGGCCGGTCCAGAGCGTGGAGGTACCGGCGGCCTTGGTGGCTTCGCCGATGGGATTGCCCGCCGTGAGCGCGAACGAGAAGCACGCGCTCATGATGCCCGAGAACGTGGCCACCAGGATGCCTTTGGTGAAGCTGAACTCGGCGATGGCTTTCTTCTTCTCCGCTTCGGGCATCTCACGCTCTTTGGTCAGGCCGGCCAACGCGGCGATGGCGATGCCGAACAAGCAGACGGCCACGCCACCGAGAGTGACTTTTCCCGGCGTGGTCGAGGCAATCTGGGCAATCGTTTCGGGCACTGGAATGGTCTCGACGAACGACTTGAAGATCGGCGGGAGCAGCGTGCCGAAGGCGGCGCAATAACCCAGCGCCACACCCATGCCCAGCGACATGCCGAGGTAGCGCATCGTGAGGCCGAAGGTCAGCCCGCCGAAGCCCCACATGGCGCCGAAGAAATACGTCCACCACAGCGTGGTCCAGGTCTGCTGTTTGAGCACGCCGAGCAGGTCGTTGGTCATGAACGACGCCAGTACCCACGGGCAGATGATCCAGGAGAAGAACCCGCCGACGAGCCAGTAGGTTTCCCAGGACCACTTCTTCACGCCCTTGTAGGGCACGTAGAAGCTGCCGGAGGCCAGACCGCCCATCCAGTGGAAGAAGACACCCAGGAAAGGATTCATCGGATTGCAGATTGCGGATTGGAGATTGCGGATTGCTTCCCGTGAAAGAGGACGCCCAGGGGAGGATTCATGGTTCTGAAGATTTCGCGTCCAGTCCTACTTGCGCTTGGAGAGCACGTCCTTCTCATACCGCTTCACTTCACAGAGCCAGTGTTCGCCAACCGGCACTTCCTCGGAGAGACAGTAGAAGTCCCAGACCACGCCGAACGGCAGTGTCTTGGCTTCCTCCATGAGGGCCAGGCGCGTGGTGTAGTCACGATCCAGTTCCGCCTGCTTGAGGATTTCCACCGGCGTGACCAGCGCCATGAGCAGCGCCTTGATCATGTTGCGCGTGCCGATGGTCCACGCGGCCACGCGGTTGATGCTGGCGTCGAAGTAGTCGAGGCCGATGCGCACGCGGTCAAGGTACCCGCCCCAAACGATCTCCTGCGCGATGGCTTGCAGTTCGTCCGTGAGCGTGACGACGTGGTCGCTGTCCCAACGGACGCCGCGGCTGACGTGCAGCGCGATCTCCGGCAAGAAGCAGAGCACGGAGGAAATCTTGTCGGCGATGCCTTCGGTCGGATGGTAGTGGCCGGCGTCGAGCGTGAGCAGTTTGCCACGGCTCACGGCGTAACCGAGGTAGAACTCGTGCGAGCCGGGCGTGTAGCTTTCCGCGCCGATGCCGAAGAGCTTCGGCTCCACGGAATCGACGTTGTGTTTCCGGTCGAGCTTCTTGGCGAAGATCTCGTCCAGCGCGTCCGCCAAGCGTTCGCGCGGGGCCTTGCGGTCGGCGGGCGAATCCTTCATCCCGTCGGGAATCCAGAGGTTGGTCAGGCAGGTCTTGCCCAGGGCCTTGCCGAAAGCAGCACCGATCTCGCGACAGCGGATGCCGTGCTCGATCCAGAACTTGCGGACGGCTTTGTCCGGGCTGGTGAGCGTGAGGCCGCCATCGACTTTCGGATGGGAGAAATAGGTCTGGTTGAAATCGAGGCCGATCTTGTTGGCCTTGGCCCAGTGAATCCAATTCTTGAACTGGTCCGCGCTCAATTCGTCGCGCTCCACCTTCGCGCCGTTCATCTCGGCGTACGAGGCGTGGAGATTGAAGCGATGCCGGCCCGGCAGGAGGGAGAGGACCTTCTCGAAATCGTCGCGCAGTTGTTTGGGCGTGCGCGCTTTGCCGGGGTAATTACCGGTCACGGCCAAGCCGTCGCCCAGCGCGCCGCCGGCGTTCTCGAAACCGCCCACGTCGTCACCTTGCCAGCAGTGGATGGAGATGGAAACGTCCACGAGCCGCTTGAGGGCGCGGTCGGTATCGACCCCGAGCTGGCCGTAGCGCTCTTTGGCCAGCCGGTAGGCGCGTTCAACATTCTTGGCTTGGTTTGGCATAGTCTGATTCAAATCGGTTGTTTGGTCTGAGGCCGCTCCAGCAAAGCAAAGCACCCGTCAAAGCGAACTGGCTGGCGCAGCGGAACGGATAGTGCCAAAGGCTTCAGCAAAATGGCCAGAGAGAAATTGGAATTTGGAGGGCCTCTTTCAGGACGGTAGCCGCCGACGTGAGGAGGCTCTGTCTTGATTGCAGATTGCACATTTCGGATTTGAAGAGTGAGTCTCACGTCGGCGGCTGCGACCATGACGAAACCGGTGGCGCGAGGTCGCAGCCGCTGCGCTGGCCGCAGACGAGTGCTGACAGGGCCGGCGTCTTTCCGCTTCAAGCGCGGCCTTTGCGCAAGGCTTCGCGAGGGACCACGGCTTGTCCGGCCGCCTTGCCGCCGTGGCCGTCAGCGGACCTGGCTGGGCTACTTCTTCTTGTCGCCGCCCGCCTTCGCCTCGCGGACGTACACGGAAGCGGCCTCCAGCTTTCCATTCACATCCCGGTACTGGCCGGTGACTTGGTCCCCCACTTTCACGTCGGCCAGCGTGGCGGGCTTGTCCTGCTTCCTGATCCTGGTTTCAGAGGTGATCTGAAAGACACGCTCGCCCACCGTGACGGTCTTGGCCTGTTGATCGATGGCCGCCACTTCGCCTTTGTAGGGAACAGCGCGGCCTTTGGCCGGGTTGGCTTTCTTGGCCGGGGCCGGCGGGGTGGCGGGAGCGTCCGCTGCGACCGTTTGAGACACGCCCAGCGCCGCGACCGCGCAGAGCAGGGTTAGAGCAATGATTTTCTTCATGGATAGTGTGTGTTTCTGATGGTTTTTGACTCACCGTTTGGTGTGGTGATTTCCTACCAGACCGTGCCTCTCCTGCAAGTGAATTCTGGGTCAGCCAACCAGCGCGCCAGGACTGATTGAAGAAGGAGCGCGGGCAGCCCGCCCGCGTGTTTTTCGCTCCCATTCTTGATGGAAACGCGCGGGCAGGCTGCCCGCGCTCGTGCGCCTGAGAGGGCGCTGGGCCAGAGCGGTGCAACGTCCGCTCCCGTGGTCCGCCACCGGTGCAGCGGGCTTGGATCGCCAAGCCCGGCAGCAGGGAACAACGCCCGCTGGGCATCCCAGCGGTGGGGGATCGCCTCGTGCCAGGCGCGTGGCGGCACGTCCTGGAACCGATTTTCGAGACGGAGTTCGCCGAGTCCGGCGACGGCTTCCGTCCGGGGCGCGAGGCTTTCTGAGATTTCAAATTTGAGATTTCAAATTTCAGAGGCGGGCCATGTCTGGGGGGGCGGAGGCCGACCTGAAAAGCTACTTCGACACGATCCCGACGAGCGGTTGCTCGCGTTGCTCAAGACGCGCGTGGCCGAACGAGTGGTTTGCCCAGCGTAGGCTGCTGTCCTTGGCCGCGGAACATGTCTGGACGCGGACAATCGTAAGCTTACGAACCCACTGACTGGAGAACCGGATGCGGGAGATCCGCCTGTCCGGTTCGGAGAGAGGGGCCAAGTTCCAACCCTGGTCCCTACCCCTATCGGGCGCCGCCAGAGCCACGGTGCGGGAGCCGCTTACTTCGGCTTCGCGGGCGCGTTGGTCCTCGCCGGCGTGTTGGTCTTCGCGTTGGAGGGCGACTCCACTTGCTTCTTGAGTTCCTTGGCCTTGACCTTGACGCGCTCGGCTTGGGCCAGGAGTGAGGAAGCGGCGCCGGCCAGCAACGCGCCGGCCAGCAGCAGAGTCACGAGACGTTGCGTTTTCATGGTATCGAAATCAGTTGGCGCCTTCCGCCATGCGGACCTCGTCGCCGGCCTTCGCCTCGCCGGCCACGATGTCGGCCACCAGGTTCAGGCCCATCTGCTCGCGCGACACCTTGAGTTCGCCGACCTTGAGGCCGCCCCGATACACACTCAACTTCTGTTCGGGGGCCGGCGGCGTCTGACCGGCCTGGAGCGTGACGACCACAAACTGGCCGGTCAGATTCACGGAAGCCACCCGGCCGCTGAGGCCGGTGGCCGGAGTGACCAGGACTTGCTGATTGGATTTGGCGCTCGCGGCGGTGGTCTTCGCCGGCTTCGGAACGCGGTCCTTCCCCTTGCCGGATCGGAAGATCGAGCATCCCGTCAGACAGAGGACGGACACCAACACCAGAACGAGCCATCGCGTCGGGTTCATGACGGCGCTATGTCGCAGCATTCGCGGCCCTCTGTCCAGCCTGGAAACGCCTGCCCTGGCCGCAATTCGACGACAACGAATGACAACTGATCGGTGGCGAACCGCCTCGGTTTGGCTTAAACTCGCACCCATGAAAAGTGGACACATCATACTGCACGCGACCGGCCTGTCCCTGGCGTTTCTTTGCCCGGCCCAGGGCGCGGACGGCGCGGCCCCCGACCAACCCAAACGCAACGTCGAAGGCATCATGGACAACTCCTTCCTCGTCGAAGAAGCCTTCAATCAGGAAGCAGGCGTGGTCCAGCACATCGTCAACGGATTCTACTCCGTGGACCGGCAGCGCGGCTCCGACAACCAGAGCGTGAACTTCTCCTTCACCCAGGAATGGCCCATCACCAGCCAGACGCACCAGTTCAGTTACACGGTCCCTTACACGACGGAACGCAACGCCGGCTCATGGCAAAACGGCTTCGGCGACGTGCTCTTGAACTACCGTTGGCAAGCGTATTTCAGCGAAGTCCGCTTGCAGGGTTTCTCGCCGCGCGCGAGCCTCGTGCTGCCGACCGGCGATCACCGGCGCAGTTTCGGCGACGGCACGGTGGGCGCGCAGTTCAACCTGCCGTTCAGCACCGCGGTCGGCGACCGCTGGTTCCTGCACTCGAACGCCGGCCTGTCGTGGCTGCCGCACGCCGCCTCGACGGAACGGCAGGATGCGCTCCATTACAACCTCGGACAAAGCGTCATCTACGCGGCCACGCCCACCTTCAACCTCATGCTCGAATGGGTGGGCTATTGGAACGACCAACCCACCCCCGCCGGCCGGACCAGTAAAGAATTCTCCTCTCTAGTTTCGCCGGGCGTGCGCAAGGCGTTCAACTTCTCCAACGGCTCGCAACTTGTGCTGGGTCTGGCCGCGCCCATCGGCCTGACCAGATCGTCGCCCGATTACGGCGTCTTCCTCTACCTCTCGTTCGAGCACTTCCTCACGCGGCAGAAGTGACCGGGGGAGGCTGCGGGTTTGCCTTTGCTGAGTTTCATCACTTGGCCCTTGAGGAAGTTCAGCGCGTCGGCTCAGCGGTTGGTCCCGTTGCGAGTTCCAGGAAGCCATCGTTCCAGCAGGTCGTGGCAGTTCAAGACCTTCTCCGCCAAATCAACCGGGATGTAGAAGTAATGGTTCGACGCCTCGAAGCCGATGCGCGCGTCGCGCGACTGAATGCTGTGCAACCGTCGGGCCAGTTCGGCTTCCTGCGCAATCACCTTTTCGAGCGCGCTGATGTGCGGTGCGGCGTCAGCGGGAGTCTTCGCCGCCGCCAGCGCGCGGCGGGCCACCACGAAGCGCGCCTGGTTCGCGGCGCTGCGGAAGTGAATCGCCGCCGCTTCGGCCACGCCGAGTTCTTCTTCGAGCGCGCGACGTTCGGACTTCGAAAGCGACTTGCCAAGCGTGGCGGCGGCGGTGGTGAGTGGCCGGAGGGCTTGATCGAAGCCATCGGCGACTTTCTCCAACTGGCCGATGAAAACCTCCGGCGGATAGATCGCGCGCCACGCATCCAGGTCGTCGTAGGGGAAACCCACCATCGAAGCGCGATAGCCGGTGGGCGCGGCCCAAAGCAAATTCGCCGGGCCGAGTTGTTGCGGGCCGGAGTAGGCGACGTCGATGTGGTAGGGGAACTCGCGAAAGGCCGCGCTGAAGCCGCGCCACGCCGTGACCACTGCCGGCGCGAGCGCCTGGCCCAAGCGCCGTTCCGCCACGCGCTGCATGGCTTCATCGGCCGAACCGCTGGCCATTGCTTCGGAGACGACTTCCAAATTCGGCGACGGATAGCCGCCCAGCGTCCAGCCCAGCATAACGCCGTCGGTGTTCGTGCCGCGCAAGTTGGCGGCGTGTCGCGCGACGTTCTCGACAGCGGGAATCCACGGCACCGCCGACAGCTCCCAGGTGTTGCCTGCTTGAATCTTCGCGATGGTCTTGAGCCCGCGCTGGCGCGCCAGTTCCCAATGCCGCTGCGCGCGCGGGCCGGGGCCGATGGACGAGATGGAATATTCCCCCACCGCGCTCTTCACGCCGCCGCGCTCGATGGGCAGGCTCCACTCGCTTACGCTCATCAGCGCCGCCTCCGCCGGCAACTGCCGGATGATGTCCGCCGCCCAGGCGTCGTTCCAGCCCCAGTCCCAGGCGAGCAACGTGGGACAGGCGTCCCGCCTGTCTCCATAATCGCTGCCGGGATTCGCAGTTGAGGAATGGCGCGCCCCACTTTGTCGGATTCCTTCTACAATGAGCCGGTTGACTTCTGCGATCACCTCCGCTGCCGGACGCTTCCCGCAGCGCGGACACTTCACTCCGCCGCCATGCGACCAGCAATTCGTGAAGTTCTCCGAAGCTGTGATCGTGAAAAAACCGCCCAAGTCCGGCACCGCGCGGCAGATCGTGGCGACAGATTCGACGAGGAACTTCTGCACCTCCGCATCGCTGGTGCAAAGCGCCGCGTGGTCGCCTTCCACGGTGCCCTTCAACTGCGGGCGCGTCTCGAAGAACCGCAGCGGCATGGCGCGCGGTTCGTTCAGGTAGAGGAACACGCGGATGCCGTGCTTCCTCGCCCGCGCCACGAGAGCGCGCAGATTCTTCAATCGCTCTTCGTGCCGCGCGCTGCGCTCCGGCTCCCACGGGAACGGCGCGAGCTTGTGGAGCACGGCCTGGAGCCAGACGCCATTCGCGCCCGCTTGCGTCAACCGTGCGAGCAAGCCGTCGGGATACGGATCGGCGTCGGTGTCGAGCAACGGATCGCCGTAGAGCGCGAAGTAGGAGTAGCAGAAGCGCAGACCGGTTGAGGGTTGAGAGTTGAGGGTTGAGGATTGGCTCGGTTTGCGCGAGAGCTGGGCCACAAAGCTGAAGAGCGGGTCAGGCGCTGCGTTGACGCCAGCCGGAAACGTTTCGCGCATGATGCGCCCGATCTCGCGCTCGCGGGCCAAGGTCTTCTCATCCGGCGGCTGAAACTTCAGCGGCTCGCACTGCGGCTTGAGGCTGCCGAGCTTGATGTAGAGGAAATCGTCCTCGCGCAGCGTGTAGGCCATTTCCTCCGCCGACCAGCCGAGCAGGTCGAGCAATTGCTCGTAGGGCAGCAGATGCCAGTTGCGCTTGATGACTGTGATGTAGGACCGCCGCTGCTGGTCGCGCGAGATGCGCGGCGGATCGCCCAAGCCCATCGCCCGCCCTATCCGATCGAGGTCGCGCGGCTTCGCGCCTACTACCCGCGCCATGCGCTCGACCGTGACCAGCGGCCAGTTCCGCCACACGAACGCATGGAGCCGATCCGGGAAATGCGGAAACGAAGCCGGCTTCGGCGCGCCGCCTTTCGGAAGATCGGCCGCAGCCAGACCGCCGGGGGCGGGGATGGTTGTCTTTCTTGCGGAAAAGACGGACGGGGCGAAAGTCAATCCGGTCGTTACGGCCGACGCAGTTTTCAAGAAACAGCGCCGGGAATGGGCGCGTGCCATGGGATTCATACCTTGTCGCTGGAGGATGGTGTTGGTGTTTGCCCGCGAAGCCGGGGCAGAAGTTGCGCAGCAAGCAGGGCGCCCAGTGCGAACGCCCAGTGGTCCAGAAGCAACAAGCAGAGGCCCGTTGCGCACAGGCAAAACCAGATGCCGAATTGCCAATGGCAATGAAGCGTCAACACTTCATCCGCCCTCTTCCGCCAACGGTGGATCCCCCGCAGGGAATGGGCCGTCAGGAGAAGGCCGGTTCCGCCTTGAAGAAAGAGGACGATGAAAGTGAACCGTGGAATCGACGTGCCGGTATGCACCGACATCCCGCTGGCAGGCAATCGAGTGAGGTTGAATAGAATTGCCGCCTCCCCCAAATAAGGCGCATCGGCCGCGTTCGAGAGAAGCCGGGGCACGAGCAGCGTTCCGTCCGGCAAGGGGCAGGATGCGGCAAACATCTCAGTGGCCAGCGGGAACGCGTGCTCGAAATGCCCGTTCACGCGCGCTGCGCCCACGCCGAACGCACATGCAGCGAAGCCATAACCCTTGAGCACCGGGCCGGCATCAACATCCATATACCAATCGTGGCCGGGCAGGTCCTGGGGAAACTCTCGGAACCCGGTGGCGGTCCACGCCTCCTGCCAGAAGAAGCGCGTGTAGAGATCGTACCATTGCCGGGCCTGCTCCGGCCAGATTTCCGGCGAGAAGAGACCGACATACGAGTTGCCGCAACCACGAGATGGGCCAAGCGGTTCTCCTCTGTCGGCATTGGCTGCGTAAGGCACCAAGCCGCGTGGGTCCAACCGCTTGTCCTGAAAGCCACGCACGGCCCGCTGCAAGAAACTGGAATGATCGGTCCCCAGCACCTGATCTGCCCGGCGAATCATAGCAATGGCCGTGAGCACATCGCCCGGATAACACTCTCCTGGATAGTCGTCCAGGATGCCGTGCCGGCTGGCGTTTAGTTCTGACGAAAGACTTTCGACCTGGTCCCTGAGCATCGGCAGGTATTGCGAGTCGTCCGTCAACCGCGCATGGCTGGTCAAAGCAGCAATAACCAACATACGGTAGAAGACGTTCTCGGTTTTCAGGTAATTTGTTCCCCAGTGAATCTTCACCCAACTCGCCTGCTGCGGATCAATCACCAGCCGTACGGCCGCAACAATGGCCTGCCTCGCATACTCCTTGGGTGCCACGGTGGCTGCAGGGTGATTCGTTTCCCACGCGTTCTGAAGCGACTCCGTGGCCCAGAGATAAAAGACAGAACCGAACAGAGGCCATTCCGTGCCGGAAATGTTGCTGGTGGAGAGTTGGGCCGCGCGGTTGGATTCAATGCGTTTGCTCGCCCATCGTTCCACCTTGGGCGTGAGCGCACGGTGAAGTCTCCAAGCCGACTGCGGAATTCCCGGCGAGCGAAGGTTGGGATCGCGGAGGTCGTGCAGCACGAGAACCACTGGAATCAGGAAGACCAGCAGCGCCGCGCCGATGCGAACGGCGGCGTTCGCGATGCCAATAATTCCGGCAAGTTTGCAGTCCATGTTGTTCAACTCATCAAACCCGCCTAGATCGAAAAGTTGCCGGCGTTCACCCCTTCAGCTTCCGCTCCAGAATCTCCCCGGCCAATGCCGGGTTCGCCTTGCCCTTGCTGAGTTTCATCACCTGGCCTTTGAGGAAGTTGAGGGCGGCGGCTTTGCCGGTGCGGAAGTCGGCGGCGGGGCCGGGGTTGGCGGCGATGGCGTCGTCGCAGAACTTCTCGATGGCGCCGGTGTCGCTCACCTGGGCGAGGCCCTTCTTCTCCACAATGTCGGCGGGGCTTTCGCCGGTGGCGAACATCTCGGCGAAGACGTCTTGTGCGATCTTGGTGCTGATCTTGCCGCTGTCCACCAGTGCCACGAGTTCGAGGAGGGATTCGGGTTGGAATTTGAGGGAGGCCAGCGTCATCGGCGTAGCAGCCGAGGTCACAAGGCTCTGATCCAATTCGGCATTCGGCATTCGGCATTCGGCATTCGCTTCCGTCATCTTCGCCCGCAGGTTGTTGATGACCCAGTTGGCCACGGCTTTGGGGTTCTTGCTCTGCTTGGCGAGGTGCTCGAAGTAGTCACCCAACGGCACGTCGTTCTTGAAGGTCTCGGCATCGCCGGCGGGAAGCTGGTAGTCGCGCATGAAGCGCTGCTTGCGGGCCAGCGGGAGTTCGACGACGTGGGCGCGCACGGCGGCAAGCCATTCGTCGCTCGGCTGGAGCGGCATGAGGTCGGGGTCGGGGAAATAGCGGTAGTCGTGCGCGTGTTCCTTGGTGCGCATTTCCTCGGTGATGCCGGCCACGTCGTCCCAGCGGCGCGTGGATTGGATGAGCTTGCCGCCCTGCTTCACGACTTCGATCTGGCGCGGGATCTCGTACTCGAGCGCCTTCCGCACGCCGGAGAAGGAGTTCATGTTCTTGATCTCAATCTTGGCGCCGAGTTCCTTGGTGCCGACGGGGCGGACGGAGATGTTCACGTCGCAGCGGACCATGCCTTTCTCCATGTCGCAATCGCTGATGCCGCCGTAGATGAGGATTTCCTTGAGCGCGTTCAGATATTCGTAGGCCATGTCGGCGCTGGTGAGGTCCGGCTCGGAGACGATCTCCAGCAGCGGCACGCCGGCGCGGTTGAAATCCACGCCGCTGTGGCGCTCGAAGTGCGTGCTCTTGCCCACGTCCTCCTCCAGGTGGGCGCGGGTGATGCGGACGCGCGCGGTGCCGCCCTGGAACTCGAACTCGACGAAGCCGTTGGCGGTGCTGGGCTGGTCGTATTGGGTGATCTGGTAGTTCTTGGGCATGTCCGGATAGAAATAGCTCTTCCGGTCGAACTTGGCGCGGGCGGGGATGGCGCAGTTGAGGAGCAAGCCGGTGAGCGCGGTCAGGCGCAGGGCCTCGTCGTTGGGCACGGGCAGCACACCGGGCAGGCCCAGGCAGACGGGGCAGACGTTGGTGTTGGGCGGCGAGCCAAAGGCGTTCGCGCATCCGCACCACATCTTCGATTTGGTCTTGAGCTGGACGTGTGTTTCCAGCCCGATGACGGCTTCGTAGTCCATAAAGTCGGCGGGGGGGATTCAACCACGGATTGCACCGTTGAGCACGGATTTTTCGCGGGGAAGGAGGCGTTGAGTTCAACCGCAGAGGCGCGAAGATCGCGGAGTTTGCTAAACCCGAACTCCGAAGTTGAACTCGCGCCAAGACGCCAAGGCAGAAGGATTGGGGGACGAGGTGCGCGCACCGTTTATCGCGCACGCTTTTTTGATCGAAAGCTTTGCGTCTTGGCGCCTTTGCGCGAGGATCTGAACGCAACTTCGGTTTTCGGGCGTGCGCCGGTGAAGCTGGCCGCCACGCGGGTGCGAGTCCCGCCGGTCGAATTAGACTGTTCACGACCGAAAGCTGGGTCTGGGAAGAGGCCGCGAGGCCGAACCCGAAAGCACGACCCCGTC
>JACRJZ010000136.1 GCA_016219875.1 Verrucomicrobiota bacterium
GCTGGAAACCCGCACCATGGTCAAACCGGTCTGGACTTCCGCCGCGCGCACGAGCGCCCCGACGATGCGGGCCGAAGGCGGTTCTGCCAAGTTATTCTGCCGGCCCGCCACCGGCCCCGCCGGCTGAGTGGCTTTCCAGTCGGCCAGTCCGGCGAAGTCCCCATACGCCTTGCTTGCGTGGTGGCTCCCTGTTCTGTCCCTTGGGCCGCCCCGCCTCACTTGCCCCAGTCGTGGCCCCCCGAGCCCATTGCACGACGCCTTCGACTCGGTTCGCGCACATTTGGCTCCCATCCAGCGGCGCGATTCACGGTTTGAAGAGACGGCTCTTGCTTTCCGCGGACAAGCCCGATCCCTCAATCCACTTGGAGGCCGCTCGCCTGTCAGCAAGAAGCCACTCCTGCAGAAGAAGTCTCTCGAGTTCGGAGTAGGCCCCGCCAAAGCTCGTGTCGAGCCATTGGATTGCCCCCCCAGGATCATTCCGCTTCATCACCAGGGAGACGTAGGATACGGCGCCGTCGCGCAAAGGCCCTGAGGGAAAGCCGGCGATCCACTGACGCACCTTGGCGGGATTCTTGGAAACCGAGGTGCCAAGGAATGCCATGAGTGCGTTGCTCTGGACATTTCCCGGCGGCAAATTGGCGACATACTCTCCGGCTTGGTCCACTGATGAAGCTCCCCATGACAAGGCCAGTGTTGCGATTGCGGCATCCCGACCTTCAGTCTGCGGCAGCGTCGCCAACCACTTGCCGGCAGCGGTGGGATCCGTCAGAGCCCATACTTGCACCAACTTGCGCGCATGAGGCCCCTGTTGCTCATGGGGTAACGCCGCCAGATACGCCCCTGCCTCTGCCGGATCAGCCCTACCCCATTCGTGCAGCAACCCACTCAGGGCCGCCTCACGTGCTTGCCCTTCGGGCAATTGGCTCAGGCTGGCCATGGCCGTAGAACGGTCGAGGGAAGCCCACTGACTGAATAGCCTGCGGAGCGAACTATTCTGGACGTCGCCAGCGGGCAGTGACACGGCGAACTTCAAGCCGCTGCTTGGATCCTCCTCCAAGAGCAGATCTACCATCTGCCGTCCGAGCCGGCTCTGGTCCTCGGGAGCCAGAGATTGCAGGTATGGCAGTGCAGCCCGGGGGTCAACCTCCCCGCATACCTCCGCTGCGATCTGCATAGCTAGCTTTCGATCGGCCGGATCCTTCAAACTGGCCGCCCAACTGATCTCAGCTGCGGGATCATCGGTTGCCCATACATGCATTGCGCTGCCGAGAGCAACGGTGCGCTCGTCGCGGTTCAAGCTGCTGCTGGTGCGGTTCAAGAAGTAAGCGGCAGCGGCTTGACCATCGACGCTGCCCCAGGCCTCACCGACGCTCTTCAGCCCGATTATCCGCTGACCCGCTTCAGTGGAACTGGTGACCCATTCCACGGCGGCCTTTGGATCGGTCGCTGCCAGTTGGGAGGCGATTCGGCCCCAGGTTTCCGCCGGGAGGTCCTTGCTCCCTTTGATCTGACTCGCTGCCGCTGCGGCGGCTGACGGGTCCGACATCGCCCACTGTTCGAGCACGCTTCCCTGCAAGCGAAGTTTCTTCAGAAATCCAGTGCGTACGGACCCCGCCAAACTGAGTGCGGCCTTTGGATCCTTGTTCGCGAGCGATTCGAAGGCCGTTCTTCGCCACTGGTCCTTCTCCTTGCCTGCTGGCAAGGCCTCGAGCCACTTGATCGCCGCGGCCGGGTCAGCGAGCATCCATTCCTGAAGAGCAGCCTGGGTCAACTGGTCCCGCGCCGATGACCGTTTCAGCGACCGAGCGTACGCGACCGCAGCCGCTGGGTCCGCCATGGCCCAGCGCCGGACCAACTGGCAGGCGATCACAATGGCCTCCGGGTTCCGATGGCTCAAAAGGCACGCAACCGCCGCAGGCGCATCTTTTACCTCGAGGCTCTGGGCCAGCTCGTACAGGCCCATCTCCCTTCGACCCGGACTCAGTTCCTTCAGCAGTCCATCAACCTCCCCGCAGAACGCCTCCACTGAGACAGCCCTCTTGACGGCTCGTCGGCCTGGGGAACCGGACGCAGCTTCGGCCACAAGGGGTGGGGGCTCAGATCGACCAGTCCCGACCTTGCCCTCTCCCTGCTGGGCAGGCCCGCGGGAGAACTCATAGCCCAGGATAGCTCCAGCGGCAAAGGCGCTAGCTGACAGAAGAACTGCAACTCTGGCTGTCATAGTTCAACATGGTAGCGTTATCGTTGTGTTACGTGTCAAGCTCGCTCCCCTGTACAGTTGGAAAACCGGCGCTACGGCGTCGCGGCTCATCCTGCGAAATCGTCGCGATCCGCGAAGATTTCTGGCGAGGCTGAGAGACTTGGAAGTGTGCGTTACAGCGGCAGTGTCAAGATGCGCCCTCCCGATGAATCCGGTCTGGTCGTCTCGTTGGCGAGGTTGAAGGGTTGAAGCGATGCAGAGTTGAAGAGGTTCCAACATGGGGCTGAAGCCATCCCAGCAAACCTCTTCAACTTTTCACCCTTGCACTCTTCACCCCTCACCAGCGTCCTCTTGCCCCGGCGGGGAGAAGTCCAGCCTATCGCCTTCCGTCGTACCACGTCGGGCAGGCTTCGCGCGTGCGCAAGGAGCGTTTGCCCGTCAGGACCGTCCTGGCCAGGAAACGGAGATGCTCCCACGGCGTGTAGAGGTGGAACTTGCGCGCCGAGGTCACGAGCGGATGCCGGTGGAGGATGACGATCTGCTTCCCGCGCCGGCGGGCCAGCTTCTTCAGTCTGCGGCTCAGGTCGATTTCTTCGCTGGCGAACAGCTCCTCGCTGAACCCGCCGACTTCGCGGAACGCGCCCGCCTCACAAAAGATGAACGAGCCGGCCATGTAGCGCAGCGTGCGGCTCAGGCAATTCCAGACTTCGACAAGGGCAGTCACGGCCGGGTTGTGGCCTTCGTAGGTCACCACCGTGCCTCCGGCGAGGCAGCCTCCGGACTGAATCTGGTCCGCCACCTCGGCCAACAGTTCCGGCATGGGGTGCGAATCGGCGTCGATGAACACCAGCCAGTCGCCGCTGGCCGCTTTGGCGCCGGTATTGCGGGCGCGGGCGATCTGGTTGACCGGCTCGAAGACGACCCGCGCGCCGACTGCGCGGGCGAGATCAGCGGTGCGGTCGGTCGAGTTGTTGTCGCACACGACCAGTTCGGTTTCCCAGCCGCGGGCCGTGAAAGACGCCATCGCCGCTTGGACGCTTTGCAGCGTGGCCGGCAGCAGCTTCTCCTCGTTGAAGGCCGGAATGACGATGGAAACCTTCACGGCGAGGTCGTTATCTTGGCGCGGCCCCAGCGGGGGCGGCGCCCGGCCCCGACGGCACTTCAATGTGCAGATACTCGACCTTCTCCTCCGTCGTGAGCGCGGCGCGTCCGAGGCACGCGGGGAGCAAGACGAAGCCGCCCGGCGTCAGCTCGACCTCTTGCTGGTTGGCGGAAACCCTCAGCCGCCCGCTCACCACGCCGAGGATCTGCGCCAGCGAACTGCTGAGATAAAACCGCTCCCGGCGGCGCACTTTGCAGCCGTTGACCATGAACCGCGGATCATCAACGAGGAAGCGCACGCTGAGTTTTGGGTTCGGGGAGTAGATGCCGCGCACAAGCGACGGCTCGAAGTCATTGAAGTCGATGCTGGCCAGCGATTGCTCGACGTGCAGTTCGCGCGGCTGGCCGTCGAGGCCAGTGCGGTTCCAGTCGAACACGCGGTAGGTCGTATCGGAGTTCTGCTGCACCTCGAAGAGCACCAGCCCCGCGCCGATGGCGTGGACTCGTCCGCTCGGCAGAAACATCGCGTCGCCGGCCCGCACGGGGACACGATGAAAACAGTCCGCCACCGAGCCGTCGCGGACCTTGCGCTCAAACTCCGGGAAGGTGACGCCGTTCTTTAGCCCGACGTACAATTCCGCTCCGGGCGCGGCGTCGGTGATGAACCACATCTCCGTCTTCGGCTCACCGCCAAGGTGTGGCGCGACGGTCGCCGGCGGGTGGACTTGCAGCGAGAGCTTGTCCTGGGCGTCCAGGATTTTGATGAGGAGTGGAAAGCGGCCGTCGCCCCGCGGCTTCGACCCGCCAAGCATGTCGTTGGCGTGATGCTCCATGAGCCAGCGCAGGTCGCGGCCGGCAAGCGGGCCGTTGGCGATCACGCTCACGCCTTCGGGCCGGTCGGCGATTTCCCACGACTCGCCGATGGGCGCTCCCGCTGGCAGCGGCTTCCGGTAGAGCCGCTCGAGATTGCGCCCGCCCCAAACGCGCTCTTTGAAGATGGGCTGAAACGTCAGCGGATACAGCATGGCGTGAAGGTAGGGGCCGGGGCCGCTGCCGCAAGGAGAGAAAACCGAAGCAGGATCTTGTAGCAGCCGACGTGAGGGGGCTCCATTCAGAGGTCAGAAATCAGAAAACAAACAGAGCCTCCTCACGTCGGCTGCTACAGTTTTGCACGAGGCTCCCGCTTCGCCTGATTTCTCCGATTCTCCAAAGATTGGGGGGCAACAGTTCTGGTTGCACGCGCCGGCTGGCCCGCTATGCTCCGCGGCATGTCGAACTGGAAGCGCCCCCATTTCCACGTGGTGCTCGTGGCCTGCGTGGCGGTACTCAGTTCGATGCCTGGCCTCGCGGCTGGCTCCGCGGGCGAAATCGGCCCATCAGAAGTCCGTGAGGAGGGGAAAGCCAAGGCCAGCGTCGAGTTGCGGGATGGCGCCATCGTGCGCGGGCCGACCCAGGCGCGGCGCTTGGCGTTGATGTTCACGGCCCACGAGTTCGCGGAAGGGGGCGACACCATTCTGGACGCGCTGGCGCAGCACAAGGCCAAGGCGGCGTTTTTCCTGACCGGCGATTTCCTGCGGAACACCAATTTCGCCCCGCTCATCGAGCGCCTCGTCCGCGAAGGCCACTACCTCGGCCCGCATTCGGACAAGCATCTCCTGCTGTGCTCGTTTGACATGTCCCGCCGCACGCTCCTCACGCGCCCGGAATTCGAGGCCGACGTGCGTCACAATCTGCGGGAGCTTCATCGCGTCGGCGCGCCGACGAACCCGCCGCCGTTCTTCCTCCCGCCGTACGAGCACTTCAACCGCGAGACCGCCCGGTGGACCCGCGCGCTGGGCCTCACGCTCATCAACTTCACACCGGGCACACGCTCGGTCGCGGACTACACGCTGGAGAAGGACCGGAACTTCGTTTCGGCGCAGCGGATCCTCGACAACATCCTGCGGCGGGAACGAGACGACCCGCACGGCTTGAACGGGTTCTTGCTCTTGCTTCACGTGGGGGCCGGGCCGGGGCGCGCGGACAAGATGCACCGCCGGTTCCCCGAACTGCTCGAAGAACTGACGAAACGCGGCTATGAGTTCGTGCGTGTGGATGAACTGCTGGCAACGCCTTAAGTCAAGGGCCGCCCGTTGGCGCGTGCTCGTACTGGGCGCGTGTCCGAAGAATCGTAGCAGCCGACGTCAGGAGGCTCTGATTCCCTTGAAGTTTGAGCCTCCTCACGTCGGCTGCTACAGAGTTTTGAAATCGCCGCACGGGATGGCTGGAATTCTCAGCCATGCGCTGGCCATCGCGGTTGGCGTCGCGTTACTCTCACCGCAGCCCGCGCGGGCCGCCGTGCAGTTGCGGGCGAGCCAGGTGGGTTATCTGCCGCCCGCGCCGAAACTCGGCATCGCCTTCTCCACCGATCCGCTGGACGGAATGTTCTCGGTCGTCGAAGCCAGTTCAGGCCGCAGCGTGCTGGCCGCGCGCCTGCGTCCGTTGGCCGGGCAAACGTGGGGGAAGTTTGACCATGTCGCCGAACTGGACTTCTCCGCGCTCCGCCAGCCGGGACGGTTTCGTCTGCGACTCGGTGACGCCGCGTCGTTGGAATTCGCGGTCGCGACCAACGTGTATGCGGCACTGCCGGACACTCTGCTGGAGTTCCTGCGCCAACAGCGATGCGGCTTCAATCCGTGGCTCAATACCAACTGCCACGCGCTCAATGCGCGCACGGCTTACGGCCCGCTGACAAATGGCACGTTCATCGACGCCCAAGGGGGCTGGCACGACGCCGCCGACTTGCTCAAGTACCAACTCACTTCGGGCAATGCCACCGCCCAGTTGCTGCTCGCCTGGGAACTGCTTCGGAACCAACCGAACGCCGCGGCGGTGTTCGGCGACACGGTTGATGACCGCGGCCTGCCTGGCGCCAACGGCAGGCCCGACGTTCTCGACGAAGCGCGCTGGGGCCTGGAATGGCTGCTTAAGCTCCATCCCGCGCCTGACCAGCTTTACCACCAGGTCGCCGACGACCGCGATCATTGCGGCTGGCGGTTGCCGCTGGACGAGCGCGCGGACTACGGCTGGGGCAAGGGGAGCAACCGCGTGGTCTATTTCGCCGATGGCCGTCCGCAGGGTCTCGGCCGGTACCAGAGTGAATCGACCGGCGTCGCAAACCTCGCGGGCCGCTACGCCGCGGCGATGGCGCTCGCGTTCCAAATCTGGAAAGACGATCCGCAACGCGCGGAGTTCGCCCAGCGTTGCCTGCGGGCAGGCGAGGAAGTCTATCGGCTGGGCCGCGCCAAGGAGGGCGTCCAGCAGGGCAACTCCTTCGGCGCGCCGTATCGCTACGCGGAGACGACCTGGGCCGACGACATGGAATGGGGCGCCGCCGAACTTTTCCTTGCGACACGCGATCCGCGCTACCTGGACGACGCGAAACGCTACGCCCACCTGGCTGGCTCGGAATCGTGGATGGGCCGCGCGCAGACGGGGCACTACCAGTTTTACCCGTTCCTCAACGTCGGGCACTTTCGCTTGCACGCCGTGGTAGAGGCGGAGTTTCAGAAGCGGCTCGAAGGCTGGTACGGCGAGGGCCTGGACCGCTGCCGCGCCGCTGCGGGGAAGAATCCCTTCGGCCTCGGCGTGCCGTTCATCTGGTGCTCGAACAACTTGCTCGCGGCGCTGGTCACGCAGGGCCTCTTCCACGAGCGCATGACGGGCCGCCCGCGCTATCGCGACTTCATCGCCCGCCAGCGCGATTGGCTCGTGGGCCGAAACCCGTGGGGCACGACGATGTTCATGGGCGTCGGCGTGGTGTCGCCGAGGAACGTTCACCTGATGACGACAAAGCTGACGGGACGGCCCCTGCGCGGCGGATTGGTGGATGGCCCGGTCGGTGAGAGCATTTTCAAATCGCTCAAAGGCGTCACCATTTCCGAACCGGACCCGCTCGCGGACTTTCAGGATTCGCGCGCCGTCTATCACGATGACGCGCAAGATTACTCCACCAACGAGCCAACGATGGACGGCACCGCCGGCGCTCTCCTGATGTGGGCCGTGCTGAACCTGAAATGATGACCATCGAACGCCTCGTTCAAAACCGTAGCCGCCGACGTGAGGAGGCTCACTTCAATTGCCGATTGCGAATTGCCGATTGCAGATTGCCTGCTTGGAGCCTCCTTACGTCGGCTGCTACGAAGGTTTGAAAACACTTCTCGAGTTCCACCTATGACACACTACTGCTTCAGCCCCGCTTTCATGGCGGCCTTGACCACGCTCTCATTTCTGGGCGCCACGAGCCGCTCCCCTGCCGCCTCGGACACCAATCCTGCCGCGCTGCCGGCCTTTCGCTACCACGGCGTCGTTCTCGCGGCCGACCAGTTGCGGTATCGCCCGCACGACGATGTCATCTATCCCACCGTGGTCCGCGCGGAGGGGCGGATCGCGAAGCCGCTGGGGAAGCTCTACATGTTCTACGCGCCGCACGATGTGCCCGGCGGCATCTGCCTCGCCTACGCCGACAAGCCCGAAGGGCCGTGGCACGAACACACGAACAACCCTGTCATTACCCGCGACTGGCCGCCGCATTACAAGGTGTCCCACGTCTCCGGGCCGGATGCGGTGTGGAGCGCGGAGGAGGGGAAGCTCCTGCTCTACTTTCACGGCGAGAACCCGGTCACGCGCCTGGCCTCCAGCCCGGATGGGATTCACTTCAGTTACGAGGGCGCGGTGGTTTCGACGGCCATGTTCAGCGGCCTGTCCGAAGCCTCTTACGGCCGCGTCTTCCGCCATCCGCTTCCGGGTTGCGACAACCGCTACATCATGCTGCTCATGGGCAACGACGCCGGCACCCGGCGCATCTATCTCGCATGGTCGAAGGACGGACGGAAATGGGAAACACGCCGCACGCCGTTGATGGACCCGCCGCCGGACACCGACCAGGTCGCGGGTGCGGTCTATCTCCCGTGGGGCGGGCGGCACTACCTCGTCGCGCACGCCAACGACAGCCAAGCGAACTTCAATGAGGGCTTCGATCTCTACCTCGCGGAAACCGACGCCGCCTTCGAACGCGTGAGGCATCTCGGCAAATTCTTCGCGCGGACCACCGTTTCGCCGACGAACCCCGCCGTGATGTCGCCGTGCTTCATCGAGGACGACGGGCGGCTGTGCCTGTTCTTCAACATCGGCCCGCGCTTGCGGAACAAGATCGCCCTGGCCCTCGCGGAAGTCAGACCGGTTCGCTGAGTTGTCTCGACGCCGGCAGGTCAGGACTCGCCCTGCGTTCGCCAAAAATCGCTCTTCCAGCGATGGCTTGGGCGGGTATCCTCCGCCGCAGCGACCTGGAGAAGCCGATGATCGGCCAGCTCAATCTCGCCGCTCCCCCCGGAGCGAAACCGAACGACAACGATATGGAACAGAAACGACTCGTGGAAAAAGACGCGCCGCTCAAGAAGGACGACCTCCTCGTCATCACCGGCGCGGGCGGCTTCATTGCCGGCAACCTGGTGAAACACTTTCTGAAAAAGGGCTTCACGCGCATCCGCGCCGTGGACAAGAAACCGCTTTACGAATGGTACCTGCGCAATCCCGGCGTGGAGAACCTCTGCCTCGATGTGAGCCAGGAGGACAATTGCCACCGCGTCTGCGAGGGCGCCGTCGAAGTCTATCAACTTGCCGCGGACATGGGCGGGATGGGCTTCATCGAGCGCTTCCGCATCGAATGCCTGCGCTCGATCCTCATCAACACCCACATGATCGAGGCCGCCTACCGGGCCGGCGCGCGCCGCTACTTCTTCTCCAGTTCCGCCTGCGCCTACAACACCGATCTTCAGCAGGACCCGAACGTCCGCGCGCTCAAGGAATCCGACGCCTACCCGGCGATGGCCGAGCGCGGCTACGGCTGGGAGAAGCTCGTGAGCGAAATGTTTTGCCAGGAATACTGGGCCGAGCGCGGCATGAAAACCGCCATCGCCCGCTTCCACAACGTCTATGGCCCGCACGGCACCTGGGACGGCGGACGCGAGAAAGCCCCCGCCGCCCTCTGCCGGAAGGTCATCGAAGCCCTAGACAAGCAAGACCTGAACATCACCATCTGGGGCGACAGCACGGCCACGCGCAGCTTCTGCTACATCGACGACTGCGTGAAGGGCATCGACATGATCATGCACTGCGACGCGCTCATCGCCACGCCGATCAACCTCGGCTCCAGCGAACTGGTTTCCATCAACGATCTGCTCTCCAAGGTAGAAAAGATCGCGGGCACGAAGCTCCAGCGGCATTACGATCTCAACGCGCCGCGCGGCGTGGCTGGCCGGAACAGCGACAACACCTTCATCAAGCAAGTGCTCAAGTGGGAACCGAACACCACCTTGGACAAGGGCCTCGCCGCCACCTACAAGTGGATCAAGGAACAGTACAACAAGCGGAAGGCGGGCAAGCGCGTGGTGGAGTGAGGCACGAAACCATGTTTTGCTCCTGGCAGGCCGGGCGGCCCAACGGGCCGCAAGATTCCAGCCCAGGGCTGAGGCCGCTCCTGCGGCCGATGCCCTGGGAATGCGACCGGGAAAGACCAGCGCCCTGAAGGGGCGCGAGAGGTGACCGATGCCCCAATCTCTCGCCAAGATCTACGTCCACCTGATCTTCTCGACGAAGAACCGGGAACGCCTCATCCCGGATGACATTCGGGCGGACCTCCATTCCTACCTCGGAGGGATTCTCAATGGGTTGGGCTGCACGCCGGTTGAGATCAACTCGGAACCCGATCACACCCACGTCCTGTTCGTCCTTTCGCGGACGGAGACGGTGAGCAACGTCGTCGGGCAGGTGAAGAAATCCTCGAATGATTGGCTGCGCGCGAAGGACGCTCGGTTTGCGGGCTTCTACTGGCAGGCCGGATACGGCGCGTTCTCGGTCAGCCAATCCGCCGTGGAGGAGGTGCGCGACTACATCCGCAAGCAGCGTGAACATCACCGACGGAGGCCGTTTCAGGAAGAGTATCGCGCCTTCCTCCAGAGATACGGCGTCGAATTCGATGAACGCTATGTGTGGGATTGACGCCTCTGCCGCCCCTTCAGGGCGGACACGCATTGTTGCCTCGATCCCCCAGGGCATCGCGCGAGGCGCTCAGCCCTGGACTGGGTTCTGGTGGCCTTTCAGGCCACACAGTAGGGCGCTTCGCCTTCGCCGCTTCACTCTTCTGAGCTTCCAACTTTGTTAACGCTTTCCTCCAGTCATGCCCGCCCCTGCCTCGCTTGGTCTTGCCCGTGTCATCGGCCACATCCCGTATCGCCTCGCACTGGCGGGCGGTTGGATTGACCAGCCGTTCGTCTCGCGGTGCAATCCGACGCCGCCCGGCTCGATGGTCGTCGTGGCCATCGAACCGAACTTCCGCGCCATGGACCGCGCCGGCCTTGCCACCGGCACACGTCACGTGGCGATGAAACTTTGGCGCGGTCGGTTGCCGCAGCGCGATCCTGCCGCCCTCGTCCGCGAGCTCTACGACGCGGAGAACCGGGGCAAGCCTGAACCGAGCGGTTCGCAGGACATGATCGGCCTCGTCTATCCAGGCGTGAACCGGCTCGACTATGATTTCGCAGCCAACGGCGGCGTGTTTCCGGCGCATATCGAATCGCTCAACAGCTCACGCGTGGCCCGCTGGTTGGAGAAGGTCATTTACGTCCTGCCCGTCGCGCCGCGGCCCGAGGGCTACAATCCGCTCGGCGAAAAGCATCTTTCCCGAAAGTGGATCGCTCGGCTCGGCCAGAGCGGGAAGGATTGCTTCGACGCCATCCGCCGGCTGGACCTGCACGCGCTGGGCGCGTCGATGAACGAGTGCATGAAGTGCTGGGAGGCGCTCTTGCCGCACACCGTCCGGCACCCGACAATCACGACCGATCTCGTGGGCTTGCTGAAGGCGTATCAAGCGCAATACTCCGGCGCCATGTATTCCGGCTGCGGCGGCGGCTACTTGTTCGTCGTGTCGAACGAGCCGGTGCCGGGGGCATTCAAGGTGAAGTTGAGGATTCGCGAATCGTAAAACGTAAATCGTAAAAAGTGACAAGACCGAGAAGCCATGCCCCAACACATCGTCGTCGCCGGCGCGTTTGACGACCTCCGCTCCGGCCACCTCCGTTTCCTCGAAGAAGCCGCCAAACTCGGCGACTTGACCGTGCTGCTCTGGCCCGACGACGCGGTCCAACAGCTCACGGGCCAAGCTCCGAAGTTCCCACAAGCGGAGCGGCTCTACTTTCTCAACGCGGTCCGCTACGTGAGCCAGGTGAGCTTGGTCAGCGGGCCGGTGCAGGCTGATGCCTTGCCAGAAGTGCCAGGGTATCGGCCGGACGTGTGGGTGGTCGGCGATTGCCGGGCGAATCCGGCGAAGGAAGCGCACGCCGCTGCGCGCGGCGTCGCGTATCACGTGCTGAGCGGAGAGCGGCAGCCCGGATTTCCCGAGCCGCCGCCCCTGCCGACCCCGCCAGGCCGCAAGAAAGTCGTCGTCACCGGCTGCTACGACTGGTTCCACTCGGGGCACGTGCGGTTCTTCGAGGAGGTCAGCGCCTACGGCGATCTCTACGTGATCATCGGCCACGACGCGAACATCCGCTTGCTGAAAGGCGAAGGGCATCCGCTCCTGCCACAGGATGAACGGCGTTACCTCGTTGGCTCGATCAAGTTTGTGAAGCAGGCCCTCATCTCCAGCGGCGACGGCTGGCTGGACGCCGATCCTGAGATCCAGCGGCTCAAACCCGATTTCTACGCCGTGAACGAGGACGGCGACCGGGGCGGCAAGCGCGAGTACTGCGCGAAGCAGGGGATCGAGTATCTCGTTCTCAAGCGCGCGCCCGCGCCCGGTCTGCCGAAGCGGTCGAGCACCGATCTGCGAGGCTTTTGAGGCGGCTGATTCGCCGTGTGAGGGCACGCGGCCTACAAGGCACGCCTTTCCTGCAGGCCAGGTTCCCTGACCCGGTGAACGCCGCTTCATCTCGATTCCTGGCCTCCACAAAACCGCGCGGACGGCTCAGGATGTCTGAGAGCGTGTTTGGAAAATCCAGCCGCCCCGTAGCAGCCGACGTAAGGAGGCTCAAATTCCTTGGCGGAACCTTGGCTTTTGCCGGAAGAGTGAGCCTCCTTACGTCGGCTGCTACGATTTTCCGAACACGCTCTGAGGCTCAAATGGAAAAGGCGCCCCACCAGGGTGGAGCGCCCGCGAAGGGATGGCCGCCGGCTCAGCCGTGGCCGCTGGCCAGTTCTTCGTTCGTGGCCACGTTGTAGATCTTGAACTGCTCCGCATGGAGCGAGGCCTCGGCGCGGAAGAGGAGCTTGCCGAAATACTTCTTCTCCATTTCGGTGATGAGCTTCTCGTCCTCGGTGCGGAGGCGATCCAGCACTGTCGGATGGACGACGATCTTGAGTTGGAAGTCGCTCTCGTCGCGCTGGCGCCGTTTGAGGATTTCGCTGAGCTTGCGTTGGATTTCCACGCTCATCGTGAGGCTGCTCTTCACGCGGCCCTTGCCTTTGCAGTACGGGCAGTCGTCATAGACCGAGGCGCGCAGGCTCTCGGTGTGACGCTGGCGGGTCATCTCCATCAGACCCAGTTGCGAGATGGGGAGGATGTGGGTCTTGGAGCGGTCGCGGCGCAGGAGTTCTTTCATGCGCTGATAAACCTGCTGCTGGTCCCGGCGGGACTTCATGTCGATGAAGTCGAGCACGATCAGGCCGCCCACGTTGCGCAGGCGAAGCTGCCGGCAGATTTCGTCGGCGGCTTCCAGGTTCACCTTGAAGATCGTCGAGTCCTGGTCTTTGCCGCCGCTCTTGTGGCGGCCGGTGTTGACGTCGATGGCGACCAGCGCCTCCGTCTCGTCGATGACGATGTAGCCGCCGCTCTTGAGGAAGACTTGGCGGCTGAAGGTCGTCTCCAACTGGCGGGTGATGTTGAACCGGTCGAAGATGGGCTGCGGCTCCGCGTAGAGCTTGAGCTTGTTGGCGGACCGTTTGCTGATCTTGGCCACCATGGCCCTCATGCGCTCGCAGGCGGGCGGGCTGTCGATGACGATGCGCATCACGTCCTCGGTGAGGAAGTCCCGCACGGTGCGCTCGATCAAGTCCGGCTCCTGGAAGACGCAACTCGCCATCGGCTGGCTCTTGATGCGCTCCTGAATGGAGTTCCACTCTTCGAGCAGCAGCGCGAGGTCGCGCACGAAATAGCGGGCTTGGCGGCCTTCACCCGCGGTGCGCATGATGACTCCCATGCCGTCCGGAATCGTGAGGCTGCGCAGGATTTTCTTGAGGCGCTGGCGTTCTTCGTGGCTCTCGATCTTGCGCGAGATGCCGGATTGGTCGGAGTTGGGCAGGAGCACCAGGTAGCGGCCCGGAAGCACGAGGTTGGTCGTGACGCGCGGGCCTTTGGTGCCGATGGGGCCTTTGGTGACCTGCACGATGATCTCGCTGCCCGGCGGGTAGATGCGGGGGATGTCTTTCTGCGTGACCTTGGGTTTGTCGCGCCGTTTGCCTTCGCGCTCGACGATTTCGACGCCGCTGTCGAAGCCGGTGGGGACAATGTCCCAGTAGTGCAGGAAGGCGTTTTTCTCGAAGCCAATATCGACGAAGGCGGCTTTGAGGCCGTCTTCGAGGTTGCGGACCTTGCCCTTGTAGATGCTGCCGACGAGGCGGTCTTCCTCCGTGCGCTCGATGGTGAATTCCTCGAGCTTGCCTTCTTCCAACACCGCGACGCGCGTTTCGAGGGCCTCGGCGTTGATGATGATTTCCTTGTGGACCTTCTTCTCCGGCTTGAGGAGCTTCTGGACCCGCTTCACGACCTTGGCCGCGGCGGCCTTGATGGTGCTGAGGAGGCCCTTGGGCTGGTCTTTGATCTCGACCGGCTGGAACTGGGTGTCCTCTTCCTTCACCTCGGCGGGAGTGTCGAGGTGCGGTTGGCGGAATTCGCGATCCGGCTTGCCGTCTTCGCGCGGCTTCGGCGGCTCCGTCGCAGTTTCCGGCGGGAGACCGGCCGCGACGTTTTCGGCGCGGTCGATTTCCTTGGCGTGGCGCGGATTCTCATAGACGCCCTCCGCAAGGGAGGTTTTGTCGCTCGTGGCGTCGGCGCGGGCCTCGATGGCGGCGCGCTCGGCTTGGCGGTTTGGTTTGGGGGTGGGGCGGAAGTGCATTCCGCGGCCACGGCCCTTTCTGAAACTTCGTTCACTCATACTAGAACGACCTTCTGTGGATGTACACGTTTTGCAGCAGGCCCGCCGCGATCAAGGCGCTCAACACTGAAGACCCGCCGTAACTCAGCAGCGGCAGTGGGACGCCCGTCACGGGCATGATGCGGATGTTCATGCCGATATTAATGAAGATGTGGCTGAACCAGAGTGTGACCACTCCGGCGGCCAACAGTGTGCCCAGACGATCGCGCGTCTGGCCGGCAATGCGGATGCCGGTGAACAGCACCACGGAATACAGCGCGAGGACCATCACGCTGCCCATGAATCCTTTCTCCTCGGCAATGACGGAGAAAATGAAATCGTTGTGCGCCACGGCGCGGGGCAGAAAGCCCAGCGCGTTCTGCGTGCCTTTGCACCAGCCTTTGCCGGCCAGGCCGCCGCTGCCCACGCTGATGAGCGCCTGGCGGACGTTGTAGGAATCGTTGCGTTGCTGGTTGCGGGCCTTGTCTCTTTCCGCGGCGTTCGCCAGACCGCTGGTGTAGTCGCGCCCAAAATAGACCCACAGCCGGCGACGCTGGTATTCCTCCAGCTTGAACTGCCACTTCGGCGGCGCGTAGAGCACGTCCACCACGAACAGGCCGACCACGATGCCGACGCCCAGGATCAGCCGGCGCAAGAACTTCACCGGCACGCCGGCGGCGAACATCATCACCAGCCCCACTGGAATCAGCACAATCGCCGAGCCGAGGTCCGGTTCTTTCAGGATCAGCAGGAAGGGCAGCGCCATCAGACCCAGGGCCTTGAAGAAATTGGCGGGCAGCCTCAGTTCGTCCGCGGGCCGGCTCAGGAAATGCGCCTGCGCCATGATGAAGGCCAGCTTGGCGAACTCGGACGGCTGGAGCTTGAAGAAGCCCAGATCGAACCACCGTCGCGCGCCGTACACCGTCTTTCCCACCAGCAGCACCACCACCAGAAGAACGATCATTGTCCAGTAAGCCACATAGGACCAGCGGACCAGCCCGTGGTAATCCACGAGGCAGACCACAAACGCCAGCGTGATCCCCGCCGCGTACCAGACGAGTTGCCGGAAGTACGGCTCGTTGTAGAGCGGCACCTCGTTCGACTGGTGCGCCAGGGTTGCGCTGTAGATGAACGACGCCCCCAGGACCATCAGACCGAGCAACGCCGCAAACTGCATCTTGTCGATGCGGAAGCGGAGGTCGGCGGATTTGTCGAGGGGGATCATGCGTGGACGAGGGGAAGCGGGAAACGTGGAACGTGAAACGTAGAACGAGATTCGTGGCTCGTGACTCGTGAAACGGAAACCCGGAAACGGGGAGTGAGCCTCTGGGAGAGAACTCGCGCTGGCCTGGGCCGGAGGCAATCTGAAATCTGAAATCTGAAATCTGAGATTCTCAATTTCCCCCTCCCCCTGAAATGGCCGCCACGGCCTGGATTCCACCGAGCGCGCCGGCCTTCTCGCGCGCTTGGATCGCTTGATAAATCTTCTGCGCCACCCGGCCGCAGGTCGTGCCGCCGCCGCCGCCGCTTTCCACCATCACCACGACGGCGTAGCGCGGGCTTTCGCAGGGACCATACGAAGCGAACCAGGTGATTTTATCGACCGTGATCCGGCCCTTCTTCACCTCCGCGGTGCCGGTCTTGGCGCCGACGCGGAAGTTCTCCAACAGGGGCGGACCGTGTCGGCCGCGATGGAAGGCATCGTGGCCCGTGCCTTCGGGATCTTCCACGTCCGCCAGCATGGCCTCGCGCAGCAGGCTGAGACTGTGCGCGCTCACGCCGATCTGGGAGCGGATGCGCCCCGGCGCGAAGGCCTTTCTGGGCCTTTGGTCAAACGCGTCCGGCGGTTCCACCCGGTCCACCAAGCGCGGCGTGAAGACCGTGCCGCCGTTGGCCACGGCCGTCACCATGCAGGCCACCTGCAACGGGGTGACCGTGACGTCGCCTTGCCCGATGGAGAGGTTCGCGGTATCGCCGTCAAACCACGCGCCGCGGTTATCGCGAATCCACTCGCGGGTGGGCAGCACGCCGGCGGATTCCGGGCGCAACTCAATGCCGGTCTTCTCCCCGAAATGGAACCGCTGGCCCATCGCCACGATCCGGTCCAGCCCGACCCAAAGGCCGGTATCGACGAAGTATTTGTTGCAGGACCGCAGGAAGCCCCGCCTGAAGTCGTAGTCGCCAGGGGGTGCCAGGTCTTCGATCCGATGTCGGGATTGTCCCACCTCGGCATAGCCTGGGCTGGTGATGATGTTCGTGGGATCCCAGCCCGCTTCCAAAGCTGCCAGACCCACGACGATCTTGAAGATCGATCCCAGCGGGTAGGTGCCGTACATGGCCCGATGGGGCAGGGGACGGAGCTTCTCATCGTTCAAGTTCGTCCATACGCTCCAACTCACCGATGGAATAAAGACGTTCGGATCGAACGCCGGCGCGGAGGCGAGGGCGAGGAGGTCGCCATTGCGCACGTCCATGACCACGGCCGCACCGCGGGCTTCGTTCAGCGCCTGACTCAGCGCGACCTCAGCCGCTTTCTGGATGGAGAGGTCGATGGTGAGATGCACGTTCTGGCCCGACTCCACCGGCGACCAAATGATCTCGGACTGCCGGTAGCCGAGGTTGTTCACCTGAACCGACTTGGCGCCCGGCTTTCCCTTGAGGTCGTCGTTGAAGGCGAATTCGATGCCGGCAATCCCCGTGTAGTCGGGCAAGCGGTAGTTGAACGACATCTCCTCCTCGTCCGTCGATCCCTCGTCGCGCACCAAGTAGCCCAGGAGTTGCGCGGCGGTGGTCTGATGCGGATACCAGCGGATGGGGCGCACTTCCAGGTCGAAGCCGGCCGGGATGGCGCTGGACTCGCTGAAGCGCGCGATCTGCTGCGGGTTCAGGTCCGTCAACACCGGGAAGGGCAGGGCGAGGCTGCGTTCGTAGTGCCGGGTGAACGGGGCTTCGGCCACCGCCAGCGGCTCGCGCAGCACGCGGCTGAGTTCGGCGACCAGATTGCTGACGACTTCGTAGCGGCTGGCGCGGGCCAGTTGCGCCTGCTGGTCGCGCGTGAGACGGCGGTTGCCCTTGGCCTGCCGATACCGCGCCTTGAACTGCTCGCGGATGGCGCGGTCTTCGAGATAGAGGCTGACGTGGTAGCTGGGGCGGTTGTCTGCCAACACGACGCCACGGCGGTCGAGAATCTTCCCCCGCGACGCCGGCAGGCGCACGGTGCGGAAGGACTGGTTCTTCTGCTCCTCGCGGAACCGCTGGGCCGAGATGACCTGGACGTAGTACAGCCCGACCAACAGCACCGCCAGCCCGGCCGCGATGCCCCAGGCCAGCGCGCGGAGCACCCGGTCGTTCTTTTGCAGTTGGTCGAAGACTAACATCGGTTCCAGGTTCCAGGTTCAAAGTTCAAAGTTGCGAAGTCCAAGCGCAACGTTCCGCCGAAGGCGAACCGGTTCGGAGCGCCCAACGTTGAACCTTGAACTTTGAACTTTGAACTCATCATGAACTCATCATTTCCTCCCCCGGGCGATCTCGCGGTCCTGCCGGAAGCTGGATTCGTGGACCGGCTGATAGCTGAGCGCACGGTGCAAGCGGTCAAAGACGCGGAAATAGAGCGGCGTGAGCACCCCGCCGCCGACACTCATCACGACCCACTGCCACAGCGAGCCGCCGCCCAGGATGGGGCTGTGTCCCAGAGTGACGAGCAGCAAGAGCGTCAGGAGCGGGGCGGCGGCGCTGGCGGCCAGGCCCAGCATCCATTGAGCATAGGCCTGATGCCGCAAGATCAGATGCTGGCACTGGTGGATGCCCAGGCCGATGAGGAAGAGGGGCAGCACGCTCACGCCCAGCGGATTGGCCGAAAGCGAATCGAAGCACAGCCCGCCCACCACGGCGAGCAGCGTGAGGGTCGTCACGCCGGCGTTGAGGCTGGCGAAAACCATCAGCCCCGGCAGGAAGTCGATCTGCGCGCCCAGCCACCGCCGTGGCCCGTCCCACGCCGCTTCGAGGAACACCGCCAGAAAGGCGGCGACGAGGATGAGAATGGTGGTGAGCGGCCTCATGGCGGGGGAAAAAGTCCAACGTCCAATGTCCAATGTCCAACGTCGTCAGCCGCGTGGTTGTGAGCGCCAGAGGACCCTTGAACTTTGAACTTTGAACTTTGAACTCTCATGGCACCTTCACCCACACTTCCTCAAGCTGGTTCAAGTTGGCAGCGAGTTTCACGCGCGCTTCCGTGTAGCTGCCGTATTCGACCGCGCGAAAGTCGATCAAGTGGCCCACGGGAATCCCTCGGGGGTAAATGCTCCCTTCAAATCCGCTGGTGAGGATCATCTGGCCCGGCTTCAGGCTGCCGATGCGGGAAAGGTAGCTGAGTTCAACCAGGGACGTGTCCATCACCGACGACGCGCCGGAAATCACGCCGTTGTCCACCGTCTGACGTCCCTCCACGACCAGCACGGCGACGCGGCAACTTGGGTCGCCGATAAGCACGACCCGGGCGCGCGTCTCGCTCACTTCGGCTACCCGGCCCACCAAACCCTCCGGAGTCAGCACCGGGAGATCGGGACGGAGGCCGTCGCGCCTGCCGAGGTCGATGTAGAGGCCGCGCCACCAGTTGGCCGGGTCGCGGGCAACGACGCGGGCGAGTTTGCCCTGCCACGGGGTCGTGCGTGACCAACCAAAGAGCGCCCGCAGCCGGTCGTTTTCCCGGAGCACCGCATCGGATTGGAGCAGGCGGAGCTTGAGTTCGGAGTTTTCCTTGCGGAGTTGGCCCAGTTCGGCGGCCAGGCTTTCGCGGGGTGCGATGGCGTGGCCGGCCTTCTGAACAAGTTGTTGGCCGGCACCCGCGACGCCAAAGAGGGGCACGAAGACGCCGCTAAGGGCGAGTTTCATCCGGGACGTGGCCCCCCCTGGCAGCCAGAGCAGCACCAGCGTCAGCAACACCGCAAATCCGAAGGCTATGTAATGCGCCTTTTTCAACTTCAATTCGGCAAAGGAACAAACTGCGGCGCGCAGCAAAAAGTCTGCGGCACAGCAGGGTGGTTTTTGACCACCCGTCCAAGGCGAACGGAAGAGGAACCCACTCGGTCTATTTGTACGAAGTGACGCGTTTCAAAAACTGCAGCTCCTGGAGCACGCGGCCCGTGCCTTCGGCGACCGCGCTGAGGGGGTCGTCGGCAACGTGGACCGGAAGGCCGGTTTCTTCGGCCACCATCCGGTCGATCCCGCGCAACAGCGCGCCGCCGCCGGCCATCACGATCCCGCGGTCCACCAAGTCGGCGGACAGTTCGGGCGGACAGCGTTCCAGCGTAATGCGGACGGACTCCAGAATGCTTGAAAGCGGCTCTTGCAGGGCTTCGCGAATTTCTTCCGAGCGGATCGTGATCGTTTTGGGCAACCCGGCGCTCAGATCGCGGCCTTTCACTTCCATGGTTAGTTCCTGCTCCAGCGGATAGGCCGATCCAACGCGGATCTTGATTTCCTCCGCCGTGCGTTCGCCGATCATCAGATTGTAGGCCCGCTTCATGTGTGCCACGATCGTCTCGTCAAACTCGTCTCCGCCCACCCGCAGGCTGCGGCTGAAGACAATTCCGGCCAGGGAGATGATGGCGATTTCGCACGTTCCCCCGCCAATATCGACGATCATGTTGCCCGCCGGCTCATGCACGGGAAGCCCGACGCCAATGGCCGAAGCCATCGGCTGCTCGATCAAGTACACTTCGCGTGCTCCCGCATGAGTGGCGGAATCTTTGACGGCCCGTTTCTCCACTTCCGTGATGCCCGAGGGGACGGCGACAACGACGCGTGGGGCGATGAGTTTGCGATGATGCACCTTTTGGATGAAATGGCGCAGCATGGCTTCGGTGATTTCAAAGTCCGCGATCACGCCATCTTTCATGGGGCGGATCGCGACGATGTTGCCTGGGGTGCGTCCGAGCATCCGCTTGGCTTCTTCGCCCACGGCCAGGACGTTGGTCGTTCCGGCTTCGATGGCCACGACCGACGGTTCACGCAGGACAATGCCCTGGTCCCGGACAAAAACCAGGGAGTTCGCCGTCCCGAGGTCTATTCCAATATCGTTGGAGAACAGGCTTTTTAGTTGCGCAAACATGAGCAGTGCCTAACAGGGGCTTTAGGTAATCGGGCGAGCCGGCGCGGGTCAAGGTTATTCCCAGAGTTGTTCGTAAACTTGCCCGCAGGTTGTTCACCGGTGGGCCAGGCCGTCGCCGGACGGCACCGGCGGACGGTCTGTGCCGCCCGGGAATGTTTCTCTGGACACCCTCACTCGATCAGCCAGTCTCGCGCCTCACGGCACCATCAGAAATTCCGTGCTGACCCCGACTTTGACCTTCTTCCCGCTGGCGGAGTGAATCTGCACCGCTTCCTCCCGGCTCATTGCTTCAATGGCCGTGACGCGGTCGAAGCCCGCTGGCGTCGGCACCGCACCCATGATGTACGGCACCACCAGCGGACGCTTCGGGTCGGCAACGTGGCAGGTAGGGATGCCTTTGGTCGAGAGAGGATTCTTGTTCGCGGATTCCGCCAAGCCGTGGTGGAAATACGAAGTCACGTCCTCCAGCCCCATCACGGCCGTGTGGCGGCCGTTCCAGGGCGGATAGTGGCGGCCGCCATTGGAAATCCAAAAGATCGTCTCGCGGAGGACGCGCGGGTTCTTGAGCGAGAACCACACATAGCGCTCTTTCGGAAACGCCACCGCCGTCCACGCAAACGGCACGTCGAGGTCGTTCACGATCATCACGAGGTCCTCGAAGCCGCGCCGCGCGGGGTAATGGCTGAGGTCCGTGTTGCCACCGCACGCCAGCGGCACGGCGCGCAACGTGCGAAACTCCGCGCCCGGCTTCAGGCTGCTGTAACCGTAGCCCGCCGGATCCTCGAACTGTCCGGGGAAAACTTCTCCGTAGGTGAACGCGCTGGTGGAAATCTGGCCGCTGCCCGGTGCTTCCGGGAACTTGAGCATGGCGTGATGGCCTGGATTGATCGGCCCGCTCATGCCGGAGATCGTGTGCCGGCAATAAACCACGCTCTGGCCCTGGGCCAGCGAAATTTCCTTTTCCACGCGGCCCGGACGAATCTTCGTTTCCAGGCTCAGCCGCAGTGTGGTCTTGCCGGCGACCGTCTCCATCGATTCGAATTCCCACGCCTCGTTCGCGGTTTCGCCGTGGACGGGGTGCTTCTCGCCGCGGAACGCCGTGCCATTCCCGCCGAAGGGCAGGCAGAAGAAATCCCCGCGCAGGACTTGCAGGATCTGCGGCTGGCCGGACGGGAGTTTCTCCTCGGCCCACGGCGCGATGGAGAACGGTTGGATCTTGCGGCGGCGACGGTCAAACGTGATCGGCCCCAGATGCCCGCCTTGCTGCGTGACCCAGGCCTCCACGTCGCGGGAAGAGATTTGCCAGGAAGGTTGGCCGTGGATGGTTTCCAGTGAGATTTGTTTTGGTTTCATCGTGCAATGTTGGCCGCCGGCCTGTGTGCGGCTGCCTGCGTGAACCGCCTTTGATCCACGCGTGCCGCGCCCCGGCAGCGATGTGGGCGCAAACTAGCTCACTCCGGGACCAAGGCAAAGCACAAAGACCGCGTTGGGCTGAAGCCGGCCCTTCGTTCACGGCTTCACGAGCGGTTTGGTCAGTTGGTCCTGCGTGACTTTCACCGGTTCAAGGACCAACTCGGGCGCGTTGAAGTTCTTGAGGTAGGTGTCGTAGAAGGCCGGATCGGCCTGCGGCAGAAGGAAGGGTTTGTGAAACACGCCGTGCTCGTCCACGTAGCTGAAGAACGGGCGCGCAAACAGTCCATCGAGCCGCTTGCTGCTGAAGACCACCCAGCGACCGTTGCTCGACCAACAATGCCACGAGTCCGTCTGGTCGCTGTTGATCTCCAAACGGCGAGGCCGGCGGGTCTGGAGATCCAGAAGGTAAAGGTCGGTGCTCGGTTGGTAGGGCGGGAAATGGCCGTACCGGGACAGGCAGAACAAAACCAACCGTCCGTCAGGAGAGACTCGGGGTTCGGCGGCGCTCAATCCGGTCTGCTGGGCCGCCACCAGGAGTTCCGGCTCGCCCCATTGGTCGCGGTCGGGGTCGTAACTCACCCGCATCAGATCGTAGCGGATCTGCCGGAACCGTTCGACCGGCGCCGGAGGCGCGCTGCAGTAATACAGATGCCGGCCGTCGGGTGACCAGGAAGGCCAAGTCTCGTTCCGGTTGGTGAGCGCAATGGCCGGAGGAAAATCGAACGTGTTCGAATCCACGCGGTAGAGGCCCAAGTTGGAAGTGGCGTCGAAGACGTCCCGCGTTTCGCCCACGGTGTGAAAGAAGAGCGAGAACTTGTTGGCGGAGAAAGCCAGCAACCGTCCGCTGGGGTGCCAGGAGAGATACCCCATCGTCCGGTCCACGCGGGTGACTTGGTTGGACCTGACCAGCAGCATGGGGTGGGTCTTGGCGGTGGTCCTGATGTTCAGGGCAAACGTGTCGGCCCGTCGATTCAGGAAGGTGTGGCAGTTGAGGCAATCCCCGCCGAACCGGCGGTTCTCCAGCACCGGTCGTTCCGCAAAAGAACTCAGCGCGCGCTCGTAGATGCCCAGGTGGTCATAGACGCTGTAGAGGGGTTTGAGCAGACGATAGACGAGATAGCCGTCAATCGCCTCCTGCGCGATGCGGTTGGTCACGGTGTCGAACTGGCTCCAGCGGCCCTGGGCGTCCAGCACCGAAACGTCCCAAAGAAGCGCCTCGCCGGCATTGGCGCTCAGCAGCGTCTGCCACTTCTTGAGCGGAATGCGGATGGAGCCACTGCGGCTGGTGAGGTGAATGGGATCGCCCCGGCCGGATCGCATCTCGACGCGATAGCGTGTTCCGGGTTCTTCCACCTTGAAGTTCAACGGAGCAAGGTTGGGGGGAATAACAATCCCAGCGTAATCGGGGAACAGCTTCGGTGCCCGACGGTGTGCGACGGGCGGTTCACTTCCAGCCGCCTGAACCAGGGCCGGGGGACCGGCGCAGAGCAGCATTCCCACCAGCCCGATGAAGAAGGAGAGGGACCGCGGAAGTCCCGAGGCCGGTTGTCGGCCCGGTGCCCTCGCCGGGCGAGTCTTTGAACGCCGTTTCATAGAGACTCCATCGGACGGGCTGCCCCCGGAGCAGCCTGGTCGGCTTTCCCGAAGTAGTAGTAGTGCCAGAACGTATCGCCGAAATCGCGGTCCAGTCCCCGGCGCGTTTCCGTGCTGGGAACGTCCTGCCGATCCAAGGTCCGCTGGAATTGTTCGAAGCGCCGGATGGTTTCAGGGCGAATCTGCCGCCCGCGGAGATCGACGGTTTTCCCCTCGTGGAGTCGCCGATAGAGCAGGATGGCTTCCTCGTAATGACGAGGAAGGCCGGCGCCGTCGAAGTCGTCCAATCGCTTGAGTTCCTGCACCAGCTTGTCCAATTCCCGGCTCAAGAGGAGATGCGCCATCAAATACTCGAAGGCCATGCGGTTCTGCCGACAACGGTGCAACGCCTGCTGGCAGAGAGACTCCACGGGCATGCCATCGTGGGGCAGATCCGTGGTCACCATCCAGGCCCGGATTCGAGCAAGCTCGGCATCCTTGGGCAACCGCGGGTCCACCGCCAGTTCGCGCAGGCAACTTCCGGCCCACTCCTGTTGAAACGGCATTTCCCGAAGCAGGTTCAGAAACACCCGGGCCGCCTGCGGACGGTCTTTGAGGATGTTGATGCGCGCCAGCAGGCGGAGGATTTCGGGGCGGTTGCCTTCGTGCTCCAAAGCCTCATGCGCGAAATGCTCGGCCACGTTGACCTGGCCCAACTCGAACAGCGTTTCACTCTGCGGACGGCAGGCCAACAGTCCGCGGTTGAGCGAGGGCAACAACTGCCAGCCGCGCTGGCCGGCGAAGGAGAACAAATCCTCGGCCAGCCGGCCCGTGCGGTACAGTGCCAGATGAAGTCGGACTTCCGCTTCGGCGCTCAACGTCGGGAGTTGGCGGGCTGCGTCCAGCACGCGCTGGTCTTCCTGCCGCGCGGCGTAGTACCTGATCTCCCGGAGAGACTTCGCCGCGTCATCGAACGCCAACCCAATCCATACTCCGCCGGCAAGACCCAAGCCCGCCGCCAGACCGCGCCGGAGTGCCGGTCGTTGGAACCAGTGGCCTCGCCCCGCCGTCGGGGACGCCTTGCGTCGAACCGGAGCCGCTGGGTCGCTCGAAGTGGCCGGGGACGGCACCAGCGCCAGAACAACGCCGGCCAGCAGCGGGAAGAGGTAAAGAGCCAGCGCCAGGGAAGCGGTCCCTTTCTCCCCGGCCCAATGAACCGCTTGGCCCCAGTCGGTGTCGGGCAGGCAGACCATCCAAACTGGCCCCACGGATGCCGAGAGGACGCAACCCAAGGCCAGCCATCGGCGTCCCGGCCGGAGGACTTCCGCGCCAGCCACCAGCGCCGCAAACAGCGCGCTGGGCCACAGTCCTGCGACGTAGAAGATCAATCCCGAGCAGATCCAGCCTGTAGCCAGACGCCACCCAACCCCGCCCGCAGGCAGCGCGGCCCCCGCCATCGCGATCAGCCATCCCAAGCTGAGGGCCGGCCAGGCGCAGCCCAATTGCTGCCGCAGTGCCAGCAGCAGGAAGGGTGGGACCAACGAGGCCCACCGCGGCCCGACGCCACTGATGCGCTGGAGCGCCTGCTGCGTCGCCCACCACGCCAGTCCGCTGACCGTTGTGAAGATCAGCGCGCCCATTCCATTAAAGCGATCACCCTGGGCCAGGAACGCCGACGCATATTCCAGCAGCCCGCCGGGGCGGCGCAGTGACTCGATGAAGAACGAAGGCGTCAGCAGGAAAACAGGGCTGCGCTGCTGGTAGTCCAGCGCGGGTTCGACTCGCAGCCACACGTAGAGGAAGACGAGGACAAAGAACCCAATCACCATGAACGCGAAGCCTGCGTCCGGCCGGGAGCCAGCCGTGGGTCGAGAGGGTGCGTTCGCCGGACGTTGCATGGCGTTGGTGTATCAGATCGAGGTGTCGGCGGCAACGGTCCCGAACTTCGCTACCGCTGGCAGCCACCCCCCTGACCGTTTCACGACGATATTCCTTCCAGCTCCGCCTGAATCCGCCGCCAGTGCGTGCCGTGCCAGAAAAGCTGCCCGCAGCGTTCGCACACGAAGTAGTCGTCGAGCCATTTGGCCGTGCGCGGCGGAATCCGTTCCTGCACGGCCTCCTTCTTGACCGGACACAACGCGCCGCCGCACTTCATGCAACGCGGGCTTTTGACCTCCAAGCCGAGTTCATCCAACACCAAGGCCAGTTGCTCCAGGGGTTTCAACGTTGGCGGCACCCAGACCACCAGCACTTCGCGGTCGCGCAACGCCCGGCCGTCCAACAGGAGACTGTCCGTGGTCACGACCACCACGCCGTCCCGTCGTCCCCGCCGCAACAGTTCCTCATCGGAGATGTCCGCCATCCAGTCCGCTTCGTAGCCCGTGGCCCGCAGCCAGCGGGCCAGCCCGCCCAATCCGGCGTCGCATTGAAATGTGACCAGCGAGGCCGGCGGCGGCTGGATCGCGGCGCGCCAGAGCCTGGCCACGCGGCCTCCCGGTGTTCTGGACACTCTGCGCAACGTTTCGCGGTACACGTGGGTCAGAGCGCGCGCCAGCGGCGTCTGCTGGCGGTGGGCCAGGGCCTCCGCCCGGATGACGAGCCAGTCCATTCCCTGCTCCAGGCGGCGGGCGCCGCACTGTTGGAGGAGCAGCCGGAACTTTGCCTCAAAGGCCCGGCGCGTGCGGCTCATGGACTCGGTCTGTTTCAAGGTCCCTCATGTTGCCTTGGCAAACGGTCGAGCGCACTCAGATTCTCCCTCGGGTTTCGCGTTCAGCGCTTGGCGCAGCAGACCGGCTTCGCGCGGGCCGAGCGGGAGTTTCATCACCTCCGCCTGGGCCGCCGGCGTCATTTTCTTCCACGATTTCTGGAGCGCCTGGATGACCTTGTCCTCCGCCGTCCGTCCAGCCAGGTCGGCCAGTTGGAATTCCAGGAAGACCAAGCAGAGCGCGTCTTCCAGTACCCGGCTTTCGGCGTCCGCGGGAAAATCCTTCTTCAAGTTCAAGGCTTGCATGCGGGCCACGACCGGCTCCGGGTAGCCTGCGTTGCGCAAGATCTCGCCCGACCGGCGCGCGTGGAACGCCTTGAGGTCCGTGCGCCATTTCAGATAACCGGCGCGCGTCCGCTCGTAGGAGTCACGCGGGATCGTCCAGCGGCAGAGGTGCTGACTGCGGGCGGCGAGACGGAGCGCCTCTGAGGCCGTCGGGCACAGGCGCATCACCCAGGCGCACAGGCGGCGGGCGTAAAGCAGTTCGCGCGGCCAGTCGCGGCCGTCGGCCCGCTCGGTGTTGGGGTCCGCCGAATTGGCTTCGTCGAACCGGCGGATGGCGTCGCGGAACCGCTGCGGCTCGGTCACGTTGGCAAAGAAAAGCTCGGCGTCAATCATGCCGGGACCATAGACCGGTCGGGCTGGGAAGGCGATTTCGACCTCGACAGCGCGCAGCGACTTTTTAGGCTCCGACCATGATGCGATTGCGCCTTGTTGCCGGCCTTCTTCTCTCAGCCATCCTCTGGCTGTCGCCAGGACAGAAAGCCGAAGCCGCCCTCGGTCTCCGCCCCCGGCCCAACCGGCCCAACCTCATCTTCATCCTCGCCGACGACTTGGGCTACGGCGACCTCGGCTGTTACGGACAGAAGCGGATCAAGACGCCTCACATCGACAAACTGGCCGCCGAGGGGATGCGCTTCACGAGTTGTTACGCCGGCAGCACGGTGTGCGCTCCCTCTCGCTGCGCGCTGATGACCGGCCTTCACACCGGCCACTGCCGTGTGCGGGGCAACGATCCTCGTCCGCTCCAGGCCGAGGACGTCACCGTGGCCGAGGTCCTCAAACGCGCGGGCTACAACACCGGCTTGATTGGCAAATGGGGTCTCGGCCTGCAGGGCACGACTGGTATGCCGACGCTCCAGGGCTTCGACGACTTCGTGGGCTTCCTCAGCCAGACGCACGCCCATCAGTATTACCCCACGAACATCTGGCGCAACGACGCCCTCTGGCTCCTCGACGGCAACACGAACGGCGCGAAGAAAGAGTACGTTCACGACCTCTTCACGCGCGCCGCGCTCAACTACGTCCGCGTGAACGCCCAGCAGCCGTTCTTCCTCTACCTCGCCTACACGATTCCCCACGCCCACAACGAACTGAAGGACCAAGGCATGGAGGTGCCCAGCGACGCGCCCTACTCCGCCGAGGACTGGCCGGCGATGGAAAAGAACAAAGCCGCCATGATCACGCGCCTGGACCGCGACATCGGGCAATTGATGGGGTCGTTGAAGAAGCTCAAGCTCGACACGAACACGGTGGTCTTCTTCACCAGCGACAACGGCCCGCATAAGGAAGGCGGCGTGAACCCGGAGTTCCACCACAGTTCAGGTCCGCTGCGCGGCTTCAAGCGCAGCATGTACGAAGGCGGCATCCGCGTGCCGATGATTGTGCGTTGGCCGGGGCGCATCCGGGCCGGGAGCGTGAGCGATTTCCCGTGGGCTTTCTGGGATTTCCTGCCCACCGCCGCGGAGATCGCCGGCGCCAGTGTTCCCGCGGACCTCGATGGCCGGTCGGTGTTGCCGGTGCTGCTCGGACGCGAGGCCGCGCCGCACGAGTATTTCTATTGGGAGTTCCACGAAGGCGGCTCCAAGCAGGCCGTGCGCATGGGTGATTGGAAAGCGGTGCGGCTCGGCCCTGGCGAGCCGCTCGAACTGTACCGGCTCAATTCGGATCTCGGCGAAACCAACAACGTGGCCACGCAGAACCCGGAAGTGATCGCGAAGGTGGAAGCCTTTCTGAAAACGGCCCGGACGGAGTCAGCGCCCTGGCCGCTGCGGACGGCGAAACAAGCCGCCGAGGCGCGGCGCAACGCCGCGAAGAACGCCCCGGTGAATTGAACGGACAGGCGGACGTCGCCGATCGGCTCCTTTGCCCATTCTGGGTTGGCGGTCGGCCCACTGGCCGCTCTTGCCGGCTCAGCCCCCATGTCACCCAATCGTCACACAGTTTCCCGTTGTCGCGCGCCGGTGAGTTGAGGATGCTCGCCAAGTTGATGCGGTTTGCGGATTCCTTTGTTCCGCCACGCATTGAATACCGATGAGCAAGAAAACGGACAAGCGGGCCAAGCAAGGCGCCAACAGCCGCGCCGCGCGCTGGACCTTGCGGCCCTGGCACGGCGCGGCCTTCCTGTTGGGGGCGCTCGTCGTGGGCGGCGGCGTCGTTCTGGTCGCCAAGCATGGCCGCCCGTCGTCTCCGCCCCCGTCCACTGGCGGTGTCGTCCGTTCGCAGCCTCAGCCGTCCTGGGGGCACCTGGAGTACACGACCATCGACCTCCAACGTCCTGACGAGTCCATCGTCATCGGCAACGCCCCACTGCCGCCGACGGTCTGGCAGTTTGACCACTGCACGGAACAGCAGTTGATCGATCTCTTCACGACGAACGGCCTGACTGCCGAGCAGACACGGCTGCTGACGAACAAGGATTGCTGGACGGCCACCAGCAGCGGCTGGAAGGTCCTGCCGCCGCGCGAAGTGGTGCGGAGTCTCGGTTCGTCGGCCCGGCAGCGGATCAATGCCGAACTGCGCAAGACGCCCGCCAACGGCGCCAGCGCTCACGCCTTCCGCATCCCGGAAGAGAAGTTCGGCAGTTGGCTGGCGGAGTCCGGCCTGGACGAGGACAAGCGGGCGCTGGTCAGAGAGATGAGCTACCGCCAGGACGACATGGTGTGTTTCTCCGATTACGAAGAACTCGAATTGCAGTGCTCGCCGGACGAACGGCGGTGTCTGGCCAAGGCCTTCTCCCGCGCCCCGGCCCTGCTCATGAGCTTGCGGGTGACGCCCGACTCGGACATCGACGCCCTGGCCCGCTATTGGGGCGGCGCCGGACGCGGCAAGTCGATGCGGCCCTTCCTGGAGTCGTTGACGCGCGTGCCGGGTGGCGCCTCCGTGAGCGTGTCCCACTTCTTCCCCGCGTTTGCCCGCCTGAGGCTCTACACCTACCCGGACCCGGAACTGGACCACATGAGTGTGCGCCAGGACTGCTACTGGACGGGGCTGAATTTCTCCAGAGAAACGCCGGACAACCGGTTCATGGACGAGGAAACCGTGAAGAGAATCCTTCTGACCGAATACACCCAGGTCAAGACCGGCTGGGTCTTCGGCGACCTGATCCTGCTCCTGGAAAACGGGCAGATCGCCACCCACCTGTGCGTTTATGTGGCTGACGATGTGGTCTTCACCAAGAACGGCGTCGCCACCACGACGCCGTGGGTGCTGATGAAGATTCCCGACGTGGTGGCCCTCTATCGCGCGGAGACGGGAAATCCGATTGAAGTCGTCGGCCTGCGGCGGAAGTGAGCGAGGCCAGCAGCCACACGCACCGACCTTACGGACGAGGGTTGGATTGGCCGCCCCGATCCTCACCGCCTTCCCAGGATTCCTCCGGCACCGGCAACGTGCCTTAAACCTGAACTCCGAAGTTGGGGAGCACGCCCGCCCCGGGCGTGGTTGGATGCGCCCCGCGTCCAGCCCTTTGGGCCGACAAATGCAGTGGAGCGATGGGAATATACCCACGGCCCCTGAATTTTCCGCGAGGGCGCGGAAAACGGCGCCCGCGGCGGGCGCGCTCCCCATTCCCTTTCGGAGTTCGGGGTTAAATCAAAAAACCTGCCTCGACAGAGGCAGGCTTGAAGACCCGGAGAAATCACCGCCACGTCCCGTCTAGGGAGCGGCGTAATTGCGCCCACCGCTCGGCACTGAGCCCGACGTGCTGTTGTTGACGTTGGTCGGCGTCGTCGTCAGCGGACGGTACGGCGGTTGGATGGTGGGGGGAAGCGGCGAAACCGCGACAGCCGGGCTGGCCACCTCGGCCACAGCCAAGGCCACCGCATTGCGCGCGTCAGGCACCTGGAAGCCGATGGCGTCCACAATCTTTCTGGCTTGGGACGGCGCGGCGGCAGCAGCGGCCTTCGCGATGGCAACCGCTTGCTTCGGCTGCAAACCTGTGGCGGTGGCGGCGGCGGTGGCGGCAACCTCCGAAACCGCCTTGGAAATGGCACCGACGACCATCGGCGTAGCCACAGAGTTCAACTGCACCGCCGCAGTCACGACCGCGATGGTGGTTGCCTCGCGCTCCTTTGCCTTGGCCTTCTTCACGATCAGCGCGGCGCGGGAGGGCAGTTCCGCCGTCGGCACGCTCTTCAAGGTTTGCGTGAACGGATTGTCATTTGGGGAAGCGGCCAACGACACACTTGCAACGATGGACGTCATCCCCACTGAGAGGGCCAAAAGAACACTGGTCACTTTCATGGTCTGTTTTATTAAGGTCTTGTCTCTAAATCAATACGCGGACTTGTTAGCAGAATCGGCGGGAGGCGTCAAACCCTTTAGTGACTTTTTTTTGCGGGACGGTTTTTCCTGCGATCCCGAAAATCCGATCCCGACAGACCCGCCGCCGGGGCTGGAGCCTTGTTTCTCCCGCCGCTTCTCGCGGTCCTTCCGCCCGGCGAGCCGAGATGACAGCCGCCGTGACGCTCAAGCTTTGGCGGGCACCGAGGGAGCGTTCCCCATGTTCACGTTGGAGCCGATGGCCGGACGCTGGCCTTTGTTCCACCAAAGGACGATGGGACTGGCGATGAAGATACTGGAGTAGGTGCCCGCCACGGTGCCGACCAGGAACACGAAGGCAAAGTCCTCAATGACGCCGCCGCCCACGAAGTAGAGCGCCAGCGTCGAGAGGATGACCGAACCGCCAGTGATTACGGTCCGGCCCAAGGTCTGGTTCAGGGCGAGGTTGATCAACTCCCGGAAGGTGCCCCGCACGCCCAGTTTCAGGTCCTCGCGAATGCGGTCCAAGTTCACGATCTTGTCGTTGATCGAATAGCCGATGATCGTGAGCACGGCGGCGACCACGGTGGCGCTCAATTGCCCGCCCATCATGAAGAACAGGCCCAAGCTCAGCACCACGTCGTGGAGGACCGCCACCACCGCGCCAACGGCGAAGGAGAGTTCGTAGCGGAAAGCCACGTAGATCAGGATGCCGAACAAGGCCAGGAGTGACGCAATGACGGCGCTGCGTTGGATTTCCTTGCCCACGGAGGCTCCCACCGTTTCGACGCCTCCCACCTCGAAGCCGGCCTTCGGGAAATCGTTCGTCAGCGCGCTGGCAACCTTCGTGCCGCTCCCAAATGGAACCAGGATTTGGAGGGTTTCATGCCCGCCGGCGATGGGCTTCTGGTATTGAATGAGCGAATCGGTGGCCCCGGCCTTGTTCACGGAAGCGCGGAGTTTGTCCACATCGACCTTCTGGGTGAAGGCGAAGGTCATGCTGTCGCCGCCCGCGAAATCCACGCCCAAGCTCTTCTTGCCCCGAACGACGCCATAGCCCAGGCCCACCACGGCCAGCACCGAGGTCGTGATCAAGGCCACGCGCCCCCAGCGCAGGAAGTCAAAATGGGTGTCCTTGAACATCGGCAGCATGGGCACGGACTTGATGAGGCCCCGGGTGGTGAGAAAATCAAAGATCAGCCGCGTGACCAGCAAGGCGGTGAACATGCTGGCGCATACCCCGATGGTGAGGGTGATCCCGAAGCCCTTGACCGGGCCGGTGCCCATGTAGATGAGGATGACGGCGGAGATCACGGTCGTCAGGTTCGAGTCAAAGATCGTGGTGAAGGCCTTGCCGTATCCGCCCACCAAGGCGCCGCGCAAGGACTTGCCGGCGGCCAATTCCTCCCTCATGCGCTCGAAGATGAGCACGTTGGCGTCCACGGCCATGCCGATGGTCAACGCGATGCCGGCGATGCCCGGCAGGGTGAGGGTGGCTTTCATGGCGCACATGACCCCCATGAGAATCAGGATGTTCATCACCAGCGCCAAGTTGGCCACCAAGCCACTGAAGAAATAGAAGACCAGCATGAACAGGAAGGTGCCGATGGCGGCGATGTAGGAGGCGTTGAGGCCGCTGGAGATCGAGTCCCTGCCCAGGGAGGGATCGACGGTGCTCTCGCTGATGATTTCCACCGGCGTTTCCAGCGGGTTTTGCAGGACGTTCGCCAGATCGAACGCTTCCTTCTCCTCGAAGGTGCCCTGAATGACGCCGCTCCCGTTGGGGATTTCACTGCGGATGACCGGCGCGGAGTAAAGTTCGCCGTCCAGCAGGATGGCCATTTGGCGGCCCACGTTCTTCCGGGTCAGGTCGCCAAAGATGCTGGCGCCGGCGGTATCAAACTGGAAGGAAATCTCCGGGTTGTTGAAGTTGTCGCGAATGACGCCCGCATGAACGACGTTCTTGCCGCTCAGGCCAGGCACGGGACGCTTCTCCACCACCACGGGAATCAACTCCTTCTTGCCGTCGCGCGCGGTGCGCACTTCCTTTTTGATCTCGTGGCCGGGCGGCACCACGCCTTCCTTGATCAGGTTGGCGTTGTCTTCATGGACCATGCGGAACTCGAGCACCGCCGCCTTCTGAATGGCCGTGCGGACGCTGTCCATGACATCCTGCGACAATCCGGGCATCTGGATGATGATGCGGTTTTGGCCGGGAACCTTCTGGATGAGCGGTTCGGCCACGCCGTATTTGTCCACGCGCTTGCGCAGCACTTCGATGGCGTTGTCCAGCGCCAAATCAATGACCGTCCGATCCACCTTGTTGGATTCGAGCTTGTCGGTCTTCATCTGCACGACGAAGGACGAGCCGCCAATGAGGTCCAGCCCCAGCTTGATCTTGCCGGAAGCTTCGCGTTGCAGCCGGTTGAGGATGTAGAGCGTGGGATCCTTCTCCGCCTTCACGTCAAAATCCGGGAAGTACTTCGTGATGTCGTTCGAGCCGATGGCGAGGCGGAGGTTGCCGTAGATGCGTTCCGGGTTCTTTTTCTGCAGGTCCCGGTAGTGGGTCACGATGTTCGTGAACACCCCGTCCTGCTTGTAAGAATTCTCCAGGAACACGCCGAACATGTCGCGTCCCGAGGGCGGGTAAATGGAGGCGAACGACCACGCGAGAATGAAGACGGTGAGCAGAAACTTCCAAAAATGACCACGATTCATGGGAACAAACGTTACGGAGGGTTACGATTCAGAGGAGTCGCCAGCCTTTTCGGTGACTTCGGAGACAGCGGATTTGAGCACTTCCAACTTGGTATCGGCGGAGCGGAGGGTCACGGTCTTCTCTCTCACACTGAGGACCACGCCCACGATGCCACTGCTGGTGAGGACCTTGTCGCCCGGCTTGATGCTCCGGACCAGCGCCTCAAGCTGCTTCTGCCGCTGGCGCTGGGGCCGGATCATGATGAAATACATGACGAAGCCCATGATCGCGATCATGCCGACCATCTTGAGCATGGCGGCTTTCGGGTCTTCTTGCGTGCCCGGCTGGGACGCCGGCGGCATCAGCGCCAGCAGGGCCAAAATCGCATTCAAAGTCATACCAGTTTCCAGTTAAGAGCCGCCCAATTTAGGGATGAGGGGTCTTTTGGCAAGAGTTTTAACCGGGTTTTTCGCGGGGATTCCCCACGCCGGCCAAGTCCCCGGCCCATCGCGGCTGCGGTTCGGGCCAGTGACCCGCCGGCGCGGTGCGGCCACGCGGCGCCGGCTTGAGAAATGGATTCAAAACAGGCGTCCGAGGCTCAGACATCCTGAGCCGCGGAACGCGCCTGGGCCGCCCGGTGAGGGCACCGGGCCTACAAGATGCGTCGCAGTTGTAGGCCGGGTCCCCTGACCCGGTGACCGCCGCTTCATCTCGATTCCTGGCCTCCACAACACCGTGCGGACAGCTCAGGATGTCCGAGGCGGGAGCGGTTGCGGATCAGTTCAACGCCGCGCGCGCCGGCCGAGGACTTCGTCCACCGCTTCCCTCAACGCGTTCACCATCCGGCGCGCCTGGGCGGACGTGGTGCAATACGGCGGCATCAGCACGACGACGCTCCCAATGGGCCGGGTCAGCACGCCGCGCTTGGCCATCGCTTCGCACACCCGGAGGCCGGCCCGCTCGCGCAAGTCGAACCGCTCGCGCGTCCGCCAGTCCTTCACCAACTCCACGCCCGCGACCAACCCCACTTGCCGGATGTCGCCCACGTTCGGGAGCGCCCACAGCGATTTCAGTTCCTCTCGCAGGACTCGCTCCAGTCTCGTCCGGGCGAGGATGGACGCAGGACTTCGCAGGATTTCAAAGCTGGCCAGCGCCGCCGCCGCGCCGAGTTGGTTGCCCGTGAAACTGTGGCCGTGGAAGAACGTCTTGAACTCCTCGTACTCGCCAAGGAACGCGCCAAACACTTCCTCCGTGGTCAGCGTGGCCGCCATCGGCAGCGTGCCGCCGGTGAGGCCCTTGGCCAGACAGAGGAAATCCGGCTGCACGCCCTCCTGGTGACACGCGAAGAGAGTCCCGTGGTCTGTGGTCCGTGGTCCGTGGTCGCCCGCCCCCGTGCGGCCAAAGCCCGTCATTACCTCGTCCGCGATCAACTGCGCACGATGAGCGCGCACGATCTCGGCCACGCGCTGGAGCCAGCCGCGCGGCTGCGGAATCATGCCGGCAGCGCCTTGAATCAGCGGCTCCACCACCATCGCGGCGTAGGCGTTGCCGCGTTTCGTCTGCGCGGCGAACTTCCGTTCCACTTTGCTGACACATTCCCAGTTACACTGGCGGTAGTCGCGCGCGTCCGCCCGCTCCGGCGACGCGCGGTTGAATGGGCAACGGTAGCAGTACGGGGCCATCACCTTGTCCGACTTGAAAAGCAGCCCGGCGTAGGCTTTGTGGAACAGGTCGATGTGCCCCAGGCTGACCGCGCCCACGGTGTCGCCGTGATAGGCGCCGTCGAGCGCCAGAAACTTCGGCGCGCGGCTGCGGCCCGTCCGGCGGGCGAACTCGTAGGCCAGCTTCAGCGCCACTTCCAGCGCGGTGGAGCCGTCGTCGGAGAAGAAGACTCGAACCAAGTTACGTTTTACGTCTTCCGCCTCACCAGAAGGCCGGTCGTGAAACGTAAAACGTGAAACGTAAAGCTCGGGGTTGGCCACTCGAACCAGTTCCGCCGCGAGTAAGGACGCCGGCTCGTTCGCCAGCCCCAGCGCCGAAGAGTGCGCGATCTTCGTCAACTGCCGTCGGAGGGCTGCGTTGAGCTTGGGATGACGGTGGCCGTGCAGGTTCGTCCAGATGGACGAGTTTGCGTCCAGATACTCGCGCCCGTGCGCGTCCCGCAGCACCGCGCCTCGCCCCGACACAATGACGATCGGCTCGCGCTGGAGCCAGTCGCGCATCTGCGTGAACGGATGCCAGACGTGGCGGAGATCGAGTTGGGCCAGGGATTCAGATTTCAAATTTCAGATTCCAGAGTTCGCAGCGCCGCGCGCAGTTCGGCGATGTCATCCTCCGTGTGCGCGGCGGTCACCGTCAGCCGCAAGCGCGCCGCTCCGCGCGCCACGGTCGGGTAGCGGATCGCGGGAATGAAGAGGCCGCGCTCGCGCAACCGCTCCGCCGCTTGCACGGCTTTCGCTTCGTCGCCAAGGAGAATCGGGATGATGGCGCTGCGTAGCGCAGGCATTCCTGTCTGCCGGTTCGCCGGACTTCCCAGTTCGGCGAGGAGCGGGCGCGTTCTGCGGACTGGAAAGTCCGCAGAACCCGCAGGCTGGAAAGCCTGCGCTACGGGAGCCTCGTGCAAAGCTGTAGCAGCCGACGTGAGGAGGCTCTGACTTTCTTCTGCTTTCTGACCTTTCCCCTCTGAATGGAGCCTCCTCACGTCGGCTGCTACGGGGTTCTGCAATTGGCTCACGGCAGACAAGAACGTCTGCGCTACCAGGGCCGCTCTCACGCCGGCCGCGCGCTCCCACAGACGCTGTTGCCGCTCTTCGCCGGCGGCGGATTGCACGAAGCGGACTCCCGCTGTCGCCGCCGCCGCGGCCGCGGGCGCGGGTGCGGTAGAGAAGATGAAGCTCCGCGCGCGGTTCACGAGAAGCTCGATCAGAGCGCGCGGGCCACAGATGTAACCGCCGGCCGCGCCCAGCGCCTTGCCCAGCGTGCCCATTTGAATTTCGATCCGGTCCGCCACGCCCAATTCTTCCGCCAGCCCGCGGCGCTTCGCTCCGAACAAGCCCGTGGCGTGCGCCTCGTCCACCATGAGCCACGCGCCGTGCTTGTCTTTCAGTTCAACGATCTCCCGCAACGGCGCCTGATCGCCGTCCATCGAGAACACGCTCTCCGTCACCACCAGCGTCCTTGGCCGCCGCGCGGAACTTTGAACCTTGAACTTTGAACGTTGAACTGAACTGGCCCACTCCAGGATTTCGGCCAGCTCGTTGAGATCGTTGTGCGCGAACACCCGCAGTTTCGCGCCGCACAGCCGCGCGGCATCGACCACGCACGCGTGGACCAGCTTGTCGATCACCAGGATGTCGTCCTTGCCGAGAAGCGCGCCAATCGTCCCCAACGCCGTGGCGTAGCCGGTGGAGAAACTGAGCGCGGCTTCGGTGCCCTTGAAGTCGGCCAGGGCCTCGTCGAGTTCGTGGTGCACGGCCAGCGACCCGCAGATCAGCCGCGACGCCCCCGCGCCCGCGCCGTACCGCTCGACGGCGCGGATGGCCGCGTCCTTCAATGATGGCTCATTGGCCAGCCCGAGATAGTCGTTCGAGGAGAAGTTCAGCAGCGTCCGTCCGCCGAGGTCAACGCGCGGCCCTTGCGCCGAATCCACGCGGCGCAACTCGCGGTAAAGGCCCTGTTCGCGGATCGCCGCCAGTCGGCGATCGAGTTCCTGGGCGAAGTCAGACACGGTCCAAGCCTTGCCACACCACCTTGCCAGCGACGATCGTGGCCACCGCCCGGCCCTTCAGTCGCCAGCCGTAGAACGGGCTGTTCCTCGATTTGCTGGCGGTCTGGTCTTCGGTCCAAGACCACGCCTGATCGGGATCGAGCACGGTCACATCGGCATCCGCGCCCACGCTCAGCGTGCCTTTCTTGAGGCGGAGGATTCGCGCTGGCGCCACGGTGTACTTGGCGATCAGGTCGGCGAGCGACAGCCGGCCCGCGTGGACCAATTGCATGAGCGCGAGCGCCAGTTCCGTCTCCAGGCCGGTGATCCCGAACGGCGCGTAGTCGAACTCCACTTCTTTCTCGTAGTTGCAGTGCGGCGCGTGATCGCTGGCCAACACGTCAAGCGTGCCATCGACAATCCCGTCCAACAGGGCGTCGCGGTCGCGCGCGGCGCGCAGAGGCGGATTCATTTTGAAATTCGTGTCGTAGCGCGGCCATTCCGGCTTGGGCGCGTCGCTGCGGTCGTAGCCGAAGACCTTCTTGCCCTCCTCCTTCCAGAACGCCTCACTGCCGGCGATGGCGGTGTCGGTGAGCGTGAAGTGGTGCGCGCAGGCCTCGGCGGTCACGGGCACGCCGCGCTGCTTGGCGGCGCGGAGAAGCTCCACGCTGCCCGCGGTGCTGATGTGCTGGCAGTGGACGCGCGCGCCGGTCAGATCGGACAGGAGAATGTCGCGGGCCACCATCAGTTCCTCGCCGGCGCTGGGCCAGCCGCGCAGGCCGAGTTTCAGATTCACAAAGCCCTCGTGCATCACCCCGTCGGTCACCAGCGAATAATCCTGGCAGTGGTCCATCACCGGGAGATCGAACATCCTCGCGTATTCGAGCGCGCGGCGCATGAGTTCGTGGTTCTGCACGCAATGGCCGTCGTCGGTGATGGCGACCACGCCTTCCGACTTGAGCGAGCCGATGGACGCCAGTTCCTCGCCGGCCAAACCTTTGGTGATCGCGCCCGCGACGAAGACGTTCACCACGCCGTCGCGCGCGGCCTTCTCGTGGATCAGCGCCACCGTGCCGGCGGTGTCGATGGCGGGGGACGTGTTCGGCATGCACACGATGGACGCAAACCCGCCGCGCGCCGCCGCGAGCGTGCCGGTGGCGATGGTTTCTTTCGCGGTCTGGCCCGGTTCGCGCAAGTGGACATGGAGATCGATCAAGCCGGGGCAGACGACCTTTCCGGTCACGTCGAGCACGGCGGCGTCGGCGGGGGCCTGCTTCGCGAGGGCCGGGCCGACGGCGGAAACTTTGCCGTCGGCGATCAACACGTCCGCCAGAGCGTCGAAACGATTCGCCGGGTCCACCACACGTCCGCCCGAGAGAAGCAACGAGTTCATGGGGGGAGAATATCCAGAGGCCAATTGACAAAGCAAGAGCCGCCGCTAGAGTGCGGCCCGGTTGCGGGTGTAGCTCAATGGTAGAGCTCCAGCCTTCCAAGCTGGCCACGTGGGTTCGATTCCCATCACCCGCTCCAATCCTCCTCCTCCGCCAAGCCCGCGGCGTGCGCCTGAGTGCGGGCAGCTTGGCGACGATGGCATTTGATGTTCTTGACCGGCAGGGCGTGCGATGCCAGCTTCCGGCCATGCCAGCGGCAACCGATGCCATCACCAAGCTGCAAAACCTGTCTGAAGAACGGGCGGGCAAGGTCTTTTCCCTGATCGAAGACTTGGCCGAGCTTGAAGAATTGGAGAAGGCCGCCGACTTGAAGGCCGCCCGTGAGGCGCTGGCTGAGGGCGGTCCCACCGTGCCCTACGAGCAACTGCGACGCGAAATCGGGCTGGACCGCTGATGTATCGCGTTGAGTTCACCAGCCGCGCGCAACGGGCCTTCCGCAATCTCACTCCCGACGTGCAGCGCCGCCTTGACCCCGCCATTCTGGCGCTGGCCGGCAATCCCCGGCCCCCCGGCTGCGTGAAGCTGTCCGGGCCGGACTCGCTTTGGCGCATCCGTGTGGGAGATTACCGCATCGTGTATCAGGTCCACGATGACGTGTTGCTCGTGCTGGTGGTGAACGTGGGGCATCGGCGCGACATCTATCGGTAGGATTCCAGTTGAGCGCGGCGCGGACGTTCTTCATGGCCGAACGCGGGCTGGTTCCATCGCTGGCCAGTTCAGATGCCGGAGGCGTTACTCCGGGCCACATTTCTCTGGCTTCCGCCCGCGCCCGCTGGCATCCTCGCCGCAAATCAAAACCCGGCAGGAGCACAACCATGTATAAAATTCGTGGCAGCGATGGAAAAGAATACGGCCCCGTGGGCGCAGACCTCTTGCGGCAGTGGCTGGCCGAAGGGCGCATCAACAATCAGACGTCGGCACAAGCGGATGGCACGAGCGAGTGGAAAGCTTTGGGCAGCTTCCCCGAATTCGTCCAGCCGATCGCGGGCAGCGGATTCGCCGCGCCGGCCCAACCCGCCAAGACCAGCGGCCTGGCCATCACATCGCTCGTCATGGGCGTGCTGGGGTGCCTGGGCATCACGGCGCTGGCCGGGCTGGTGCTCGGCATCGTGGCCCTGGTCAAAATCAAGAAAAGCGAGGGCCGGCTGGGAGGACAGGGTCTTGCGATTGCCGGCATTTGCGTGTCGGGCCTGATGCTGCTGGTCATTCCGCTGTGGCTGGCGTTGATGTTGCCTGCGCTCGCCAAAGCCAAGAGCCGAGCCCAGACCATCGCCTGCGTGAACAACATGAAGCAAGTGGCCCTGGGCGTCCGCATCTACGCCAACGACCACAATGACTCGTTCCCGCCCGCGGCCACGTGGTGCGATGCCGTTCTGCCCAGCGTCGGGACAAAAAACGTGTTGAAATGCCCAGCGGAACGCGCTTTCGGCACGTCCACCTACGGCTACAACGCCAAGCTCGACGGCAAGAAAGCGAGCGAGATCGATCCACAGACGGTCATGATCTTCGAGTGCAAGCCCGGCTGGAACACGAGCGGCGGCGCCAAAGACATGGTTTCGCACCACTTCGGAACCTACGTCGTGGCCCTGGCGGACGGCTCTGTGCAGCAAGTGTCCGGCAAGCGGATGCAGACACTCCGCTGGGACCCGTGAGCGGGAGCGCCCAGGCCGAACTTAGTTTGGCCTGAACTCACCGAGGGCTGATTCAAGAAGGAGCGCGGGCAGCCTGCCCGCGTGTTTTTCGCTCCCATTTTCGACGGAACGCGCGGGCAGGCTGCCCGCGCTCCCCTCCGCATGTTCCTTGAATCAGCCCTGGGGACTCACCTCGGAGCCTGTTTTCAATACTCGCCCGGTCAGGGGACGAGGCCTACAGGAGACGTTGCTTGCAGCCCGAACTCGTAGGCCGTGCGCCCTCACGCGGCGGGCTGCGCGAGCGTGGACTTGGCAACGGCCGGATGATCCGGCAGAACTTTTTTTCACAACCGGCCACTTTCTACTTGCATTCAGAACTGGTTTGGCCTCCTATTTCTCCCAATTAGCGGCGAGCGCGTGTGGGTGCGGGTGCTTTTAATTGCGCGTTCGGTGCTAGTCAGACATCAAACAATCAGCTAAATCTATGCGTAGCCTCAGCAAGATCACCATCATCGCGGGAGTCGTGTCTGCATTGGGCCTCATGGGAGCCCCGGCAGCACAAACGCTTCAGAACTTCGATAACCTTGGCCGCGTCAAGACCGGCTACATCGAGGCGCAGGGCACCACGGCCGGGGGTGATTACTACACCATCGTGGGCGGCGGTGGCGACACTTGGGATCGCCATGATGAAATGGCCTTCGCCTATCACGAGTTTTATGGCGATTTCGACATCAGGGTCCAAGTGACCGAGATGGAGGCGACTGGTATTTGGTCCAAAGCCGGTATTTCGGCCCGCGAATCGTTGGCCGAAGACGCTCGGCGCGTTGCCCAGACCGTCTCGCCGCTGCCGGTGATGACGACCTGCGGGGGCAACGGGGCCAACAGCATGGAGTTTCTCTGGCGCACGGGCATCCGAGACGCGGACGGTGAAAACGGCGGCAACCACTCCGCCAGCATCGGGTCGCCGCAGTATCCCAACCAGTGGATTCGGCTGGTGCGGCGGGGCAACACGTTCACGGGCTACGCGGGCACCGATGGAGTGAACTGGCCCCAGACGACTTCGGTGGACTCGGCGGGCTTCCAGGGCGGGGCGTTGCCGCAGAAGCTGTATGTCGGTCTGTCCGTCAGCCGTCATCCCTGCGCCACCAAGCAGACTTGCCGGACTGTGTTTACCAACTACACCGAGCGCTTTGTGGACTCGGACCAGCGGTTCTGCGTGGCGAACGTGGACAGCCGGGGCTATCCGAACACCGTGTTCGTCCAGTTCAACCGCCCCTACGGTCCCAGCGCTCTGGCGGTGGAGAACTATGATTTTAGTGGCGGCTCGGGACAGATTCTCAATGCCGTCAACCCCGGCCCCGACGCCAACACGGTGGCGTTGGATGTCGAGACGATGGACGAGGGTGCCACTTACGCGGCCGGCCAACTGGCGGGGTACAATATTCTAGACGCGAACGGCAACCCCTTGGGCGCTTGCAGTACGAGCGGCACCTTTGTGCATGCCCAGGGCTTTGAGAAACGCCGCATTCACATCCAGCACAACAAGACCGAAGGTGGCGATCCGAACCCCATTTTCTTCATCTCCACAGCCTACAAGTACGGCCACGGGGCTTGGACGGAAGGAAGCCCCCCGATGGAAGGCAACACCGTGTTCGAAGACCCGATGCCCGATGGAGATCCGAATCCGCGCAACTGCGCTTCGCGGATCATTGGCGTGCTCCAGCCGCCCGCTGATGGCAACTATCTGTTTGCCTGCTCCTCCGACGACATCGGGAATCTCTACTTGAGCACGGACGATCAGTTCGTCAATAAGCGGCTGATCGCGCGCGAGCCGTCTTGGAACGGTCGGCGCCAGTATGTCGCGGGCGACAACCAAGGATCGCGGGGCACCCCGGCGTCCAATATCAGTGGGCCGCAGGCCTTGGTGGGCGGGCGTGCCTATCTTCTGGAGTACGCCTTCGCCGAAGGCGGCGGCGGCAACAACGGGTCCGTCACTTGGGATGCCGGCACGGGCACGGCTTTTGCCAACGGCCAGACGCCGATCGAGGAAGCCAATTTCGTGGAATCCCGTTTCGCTTACGGCGCGATCTTCTACAATTTGGGTGCGGCGCAGATCATTGCCCAGCCGGCGAACACTCCGGTCCTTCCCATTGGACAACCTGCGACCTTCAGTGTGGGCGTGGACGGCACTCCTCCCTACACCTTCCAATGGCGGACCAATGGCGTGCCAGTGGCCGGCGCCAACGGCAGCACCTTCACGATTCCCGCTGTCACAGAGGCGATGGGCCGGATGCAGGTGAGTTGCTGTGTCTCCAACCTCGGCGGCGGCGTTTGCAGCAGCGACGCCCAAGTCAATGTTTACCTCAATCCGATCCTGACCAGCGTTGGGTCACGCGGAAATTGCCATGCCGTTTTCCTGAACTTCAACAAGCCTATGAAGCTGGAAGGTGATTTCGCTGTGCTTCGCAGCAACCACGTGAACGGAGCCGTGAGCTTTGTGTTCGTCACGGGCGTCAGCTACGGGCGCGATCAGAAGGAACTCGTTTTGAGCGTGGCTCCTAACTTGGTTCCGACCACGAGCACCTACTTCGTCGGGATACTGGATGCGATGTCGCAGGACGATTATCCGCTTGATCCCAGCCCCACGTTCGCCGCGTTCGTTCAAGGTTCCGAGTTCCCGGTGGCGGCCCCGGCCGACGGCACGCCGGGCAACCTCCTGGTCAGCCAATTCCAGACGAACACCATCACCTACCGGCGCTGGCTCGGACTCAATCAGGCCACCAATTCACCCGATGGCCGCGGTGCCATTCCGAGTTTCATGGGTGACGATCGGTATCTGAACGGCACTCCGGATCAAACGCGGACGGATTTCACCTCGTTCGAAACCCCGTTCACCGACGACAGCGGCAATTATGGCGCCGAGTTGAACGGCTTCTGGGTGGTGCCGGCGACCGGCACCTATACGTTCTGGTGCTCGGCGGACGACCAATCCATCACCTACATTGCCACGGACGCAAATCCGGCCAACAAGGTGGCGCTCTGCCGCGAGCCGGAATGGGCCAACTACCGGGCCTATCTCTTGGCGCATGATAACGCCAATGACAACCGTGGTGAGCCGGCGGTCAACGTGTCTGCTCCCATCAGCCTCACGGCGGGGCAGGTCGTTTACCTGCAGGCCGACTACATCGAAGGCGGCGGCGGCGACCACTACGCGCTCTTCTACTCCTTCATGAGGCGCTCGCCGAACGGCTGCGTGTTCACGAGCTTCTGTGACGTGTTTGTCACCCAGGAACCGGCTGACTTCACCGCCTATGAAACCCTCAGTGCCACGTTCACAGTGGCTGTGGACGGCACGCCGTCTGCCGCCGCCGGCGTGTGCTATCGCTACCAATGGTACAAGAACGGGGTGGCCATTCCTGGAGCTACCGGATCGAGCTACACCGCACCCGCTGTGACGGCCGCAAACGACGACGGTGACAAGTACTGGGTTGTGGCCCAGAACGACTTCAGCGAGGTGAAGAGCCGTGAGGCCGTCCTGAGCGTGCGCACCAATCCGCTGCTGGTGAGCGCCTCGACGAGAAATGATCCCATTCATCTGTATCTCACCTGGAACCGGCCTGTAGCGCTGGCCGGCGTTTATGACGTGACGGGCCCCGGTTCGCCTCTGGTGAACGGCGCGGCTTACGGCGCTTCCCAGAACGAGGTCGTGCTGGAACTGGATTCGGCGACCCCGATGACGCCGGGCGATTCCTACACCCTCACGGTGACCGATGAGAAGAACCTCCTGGACGAATTGCAGGAGTCCAATCCGACCAACATGGTCGTCCGGCAAGGGCCTCCGGGTTTCTTCTGCGCCGACTTCAATGCGGCGTTGCCGGCCGGAGCGTCGGTTTACGGCAATGCGGCCCTGAACGCAGATGGCTCCGTCCATCTCACTGAGGCCGTGAACAGTCAGCAGGGCAGTATCGTGTTTAACATCGGCCAAGCTCCGCCCTACGTGAACGTGGAGTACAAGCAGCTCATTGGTGATCCCACGACGGGCATGGCGGACGGCTTCAGCGTCAGCTACGGCAACGACGTGGCCAACGCCAGCTTCGGCGAAGGCGGTTCGGGCACGGGCCTGATTGTCCGCTTCAACACCTACGCCGGCTGGTACCGCGGCTGTCTCCTCTACTACAAGGGCGCGGAACTCGCCCGCGTGGCCGGCAATTTCTTCACGACCCCGGCCAGCTACATCAACGTGAGCGTCAACTTGACTGCGGACGGCAAGGTGTCCGTGACGCATGGCGGCGCCACCATTTACGACAACTTCCAGTTGCCGAACTTCACGCCCTTCACCGGCAACGTGAAACTCGGCTTCGGCGCTCGAACGGGCGGTGAGAACGAGAAGAACTGGCTCGACGACGTCTGTTTCAACAACTACCCGCTGGGTGCCATGTCTGTGGTGGTCACCCCGTCGGCTCCTAGTCTGACCGTGGGAGCAACCGCGACCCTCACGGCTGCAGTGTCTGGCTCACCGCCGGTACGGTTCGGTGTCTGGGCCAAGAACGGGATCCCCATCCCGGGTGCGACGGGTCTTATCTACACCACTCCTCCGGCGACGGAGGCGGACAACGGTGCGGTCTTCAGCTTCTCCGCCACCAATGATTTCAGCGTTGGCGTCGGCGAGGCCACCGTGAGTGTCAGGGAAACTGCCGTGCCGGTCAGGGCCTCAACGCTGAACGCCCCGAGCACTCTGTGGGTGTTCTTCAACAAGCCGGTAAATCTTGACGGAACTTACGTGATCGACGGTGGCGAAATCCAGATCCTGGGAGCGCCCACCTATGGCAGTACCGAGAGCATCGTGGTGCTGTCCACGGGGCCGATTGCTTCAGACGCTGGGCACAACGTCAGGATCAGTGGCGTGACAGCGAAGTCCGGGCACCCCATGGATGTGGATCCGACGACGCTCGACTTCACCCAAGGCCCTGGCAAGTTCTGCACCGACTTCGAAGTGCATCCTCCGGCCAACCTCCTGTTGAGCGAAGAGTTCACCACGGCAGACGGCGGATTTGTGGTGACGAACATCGGCGCTCCGGTTCAGCCGTGGATTTACAAGTCTGAAACGGGCACGTGGTCCTGCTGGGGATCAGCGGCCTCGGATGACCCCGATGCCTCCGGCATCTTCTCTCCGCCCATCACCATCCCAGAGCGCACGGGAGTAGCACTGACCTTCCAGCATCGCTACAGCTTCGAGTTCGACGGGACGGCTTGGGACGGCGGCATGGTGGTCCTGAGCGTCAATGGCGGACCTCCTACGCTGGTTCCGTTGAGTGCCTTCACTCTGAACGGCTACAACGGTGTGATCGCCGGCGACACCGTGCTGAACAACCTGTTCAAGGGCAGCCCGGGCTTTGTGAATGCCTCGAGCGGCCACGGCACGGGCCTGTTCGTCACGAGCATTGCCAACCTGGGCGTCTTCAATGCTGGCGACGTCATCTCGGTCGGGTTCATCACCTCTTGGGATCAGTGCTGCGAGGGAGCGGAACCGAACTGGGAGATCACCAGCTACCAACTCGCACGGGCCAGCGCTGCTTCGGCGCTCGCCACCTACACCACCTACGGCAACGCCGCGGTGGGAGTTGACGCTGGAGGCGTGAACAACGTCATGCACTTGACTGACGCAGTGAATGGTCAGCAGGGCACCATGGTCATCGAATTCGGCCAGCCGCTCCTGGACGTCAAGGCGCGCTTCAAGATGCTGTTGGGGGACACCTCTTCGGGATCGCCGGCGGACGGCGCCAGCTTCTCCTTTGCGCCTGACGTGGAGAAAGCCAGCTATCTGGGCGAAGGCGGCTCGGGCACCGGCTTGACCGTTTCGTTCAACACCTACTCCGGCACCTACATCGGATGCCGGATATTCTGGAACAGGGCGGAGTTGGCGCGCGTGCCCTACACCTTGATCCGGACGCCGGCCCAGTTCGTCGATACCTACGTCGAGTTGGACATCCTCGGTCGTGTGACGGTGCGCTACGGAAACGATGTTCTGTTCAACAGGGTTCAGATTCCGAACTACACGCCGAAGACCGGGAACGCCCGGGTTGGCTTCGGTGGACGCACCGGCGGCCTGAACCAGAAGAACTGGCTCGACGACATCTGCATTAACGACTACGTCCTCGGCCCGGCCAGTGTCAGCATGGCCGCGACGACGCCGGTGCAGGAGTGCTCGGGAACCACCCTCGCTCCCACCGTGTCCGGCTCACCGCCGCTCTACTACCAGTGGCTGAGCAACGGTGTGGCGGTGGCCGGTGCGAACACTGCCACCTTGGCCGTGCCGCAACTGATGTGGCCCGGTGAGAACCCCACCTATACACTCGTGGTCAGCAACCTCTTCAGTACGGCTTCGGCGGCCACTGTGGTCAGCGTCGTTCAAGATATCGCTGGACCGGTGGGCGTCTGTGCGGGCAGCCTCAACGGCAACGCGGTTGAAGTCACCTTCGACCAAGCCGCGGATCCGGTCACCGCTGTTCTCGCGGCCAATTACACGGTCAATGGCGGCGCGAACAGTATCGTCGGCCCCGTCACACTGCGAGCCGACGGCAAGCGAGTGGTCTTCAACGTCAGCCCGGCACTTGTCGGCGCGTTCACCGTCAGAGTGGCGGGCGTGCTGGACGCCTGCCCGGGGCGGAATTCCACTCCGTCCGTCATTGGCAGCACCGTGCTGGGCAGCGACTTCGCCAGCACCGATGTGGGCACGGCGGGCGACCCGAACCCTGCTGGCACCAACTTCGTCTGTGGCAACACGGTCGAAATCGTGACAGGTGGTTCCGACACCTGGGGTAATGCCGACCACAACCACTTCGTCTATGCCCCGCGCAGCGGTGACTTCGACGTCAAGTTGAAGGTCACGCGGCTGGATCTCCAGAGCAGTTGGACGAAGGGCGGTCTCATGGCTCGCGTCTCGACGGCGGCCAACTCCCCGCAGATCATGACCTACCACTCCCCGGTGAACGGCGCGAATCAGATCGAGGCCGGCGCCCGCCTGACAGTGGGTGGCAACATCGCCGATGGCACGACCGGAATCGACTGGGGCATCGTGGCACGGCCCGCTTCGTCGGCTAATCCGTGGATTCGTCTCCAGCGCGTGGGAGATCAGTTCCGGGGCTACAGCAGCGGCGACGGCGTCACCTGGAACCTGCACGCGGACACCGGTGCGCGCCTGTGCGGCCAAGTTCCGCAGACCATGTTGGTCGGCATGTTTGTCACGCCGAACAACGGCAACAACGGCAACACCGCCACCGGCGAGTTCCAGGACTTCTCGCTCACGCCACAAGGCTATCAGGCCCCGCTCATCGCCAGTCAGCCGGCGAGCGTGAGTGGAACCTGTGGTGAGCCAGTGCAATTCCAGGTGGGAGTCTCTGGCCCGGCCTGCAGAGGAGAACTCTCCTATCAATGGTTCTTCAACTACGTGATCATCCCTGGCGCCACCAACGACACTTACGCCACGACGGCCTACCCGCTGTCGGCCGGCTCTTACAACGTGGTGGTGATTGACTCCACCGGACACGGCATCGTCAGCGAGCCAGCCGTCCTGACGGTGACGACAGGTGGGACCGCGCCGGTCGCCGGCATGGATGCCATGGGCACCGTTCAGAACTTGGCAGAGTCCGTGCCGGTCGTGAAACTGTTGGCCAACGACACGGGCAATGGAACGCTGACCCTGACCGGTGTCAGTGCTACCAGCACCAACGGCGGCACGGTCGCCCTGGCCAGCGGCGTCGTCACCTACACCCCGAGCGCCGGCTTTGTGGGAACCGATGCGTTCACCTACACCCTCACCGATGCTTGCGGCAACAGCGCGCAGGGCATGGTCGTAGTCGTCGTCAGGTCGGCCAATCTGCCTTCGGCCAACACGACGGTGCGGATGGTGGGTGGCAAGACCATCGTGTCCTTCGCCGGGATTCCGTTCCAGGCCTACATCATCCAAGCGGCCCCGGGCATTGCCGGGCCGTGGACCAATCTGTCGCCGCCGATCCTGGCGGGACCCAACGGCTTGGCCAGCTACGAAGACCCCACTGATCCCATGCCGCCCATCCGGTTCTACCGGACCATCGCGGCACCCTAATTACTACTTGACAAGATCGCGATACAACCCCACAAAACTATGCAAATGAAAATCACTTCACTCGCGGCCCTGATCGTAGGATTGGCGGCAGCCACGGCGATACCGGCAGGTGCTGCCGATCTCGCAACAAACACGTTCACCTTCGCCCCGAACATGGCGATCCCCGACAACAGCTTGGTTGGCGTGGCAGACTCGCGCACCGTCGCTGGTCAGGTCGGCATCATCACCAACCTGAACGTGAGCTTGAACATCAGCGGCGGCTACGTGGGGGACCTCTACGGGTACCTAACCTATGGCAGCCAGTTCGCCATCCTGCTCAACCGCGAGGGTCGCACCAGCACCAGCCCTTACGGCTACTTGGACAGCGGGCTGAACGTCACGCTGAGCGACTCCGCCGTCAACGGCGACATCCACACGTATCGTCTCGTCGTCAACCCAGGCGGCGGCGCGCTGACGGGGATGTGGCAGCCGGACGGCCGGAGCGTCCATCCGTATAACTCACTCGACACCACGCCGCGCACTGCGATGCTGAATTCCTTCCAAGGTTTGGATCCGAACGGGACTTGGACGCTCTATTTGGCGGACGCCTCCGGCGGCGGCATCTCCACGCTGAATAGCTGGAGCCTGGAGATCATCACCGTGCCTGAGCCGCGCACCTGGGCGCTCTTCGCTGTTGGCACCACGCTGATGTTCTGGCTGCGCCGCAAGAAGAATGGCTGAGCGGGCAGCGCGCGCTGCTCCCAGGGCGATTGCGAATCGACTCATCTCCTACGGGCCGGGTTCACCCCCGGCCCTTTTTCTTTTCAGCCCCGAAACCAAACCACACCTTCCCGGTGCCTCACTCCCCTCTGACTCGGTAGAAGCGATGGTTCGCAGCGGCTTCCTTCTCAAAAAAGACTCCCTGGCCGTTGGTGGCCTGCAAGGTGTCGCCAGTTGGATCCCAAGTGCCGGCTTCCAAGTCATTCCGTGACTCCAGGAAGTAGTGGTGTCCCGGGATGGCCCCAAAGCCGATTCGTATCCGCCCGCCCGCCAAGCTGGAGTGGAGCAGGGGCGGAACGACCGGCGCCAAGATGTTTCCCGGACTTCCAATGTCTGGAGCGATGGATGCCCGGAAGACGCCATGCGCCCCCAGCACGCTGAGACCCCCAAACGTGCCAGTCAGGGGATCGTAATTGAAGGTCACTCCGGCGGTGGCGGCGCCGAAGGAGACGCGGGCCACAGTGTCGTTGGTGTCCGTCGTGGTTTCGTTCCACAGCCGCAAGCCGTCTCCGTTGGCTCCCAGGCTGAGGCCGTTGCCGGTGTAAGTGACGATCTGGAGGGCGGGAGAAAGGCTGCTCGCACCCCACCAGTTCCGGAATTGCGCGGCAGTCAGCCCCTCGACGAACACGACGGACTCGCCCGGCCCAATGACCAGTGTGCCACCGAACACGTAGGCGTCTGCCAGCACGCCATCGGCATCATTGAATCGCCAGCCTGTCAGACTCACCGGCTGGGATTCGAAGCTGGTCAGTTCCCACCAGTCCCCCGTCGGCACGCCGGGACTGGCGGCGGCTGCGGACAGGACTTCCGTGATCCGCAGGTCAGGCTTGGGGCGGACGACGAGCATCGCCATGCTGGTCGCCACACCGCTGGAGTTGGAGGCGACGATCTGGTACTGGCCGGCGTTTGTCGCGGCGAGGTTGGACAGGCTTAGGGTCGAACCGGTCTGGCCGGCGAGCGACTGGCCGTTGAACCTCCACGAAAAGGTGGGGGCGGGAAGGCCCACCGCGACGCTCCGAAACTGGATCGATCCCCCGGCGAACACCGACGCGTTCGAGAGGGCCAGCGTGAACCTTGGCGGCGCCGGACACAGGGAGGCAAAGAAGTAGATGACCGAAGCGACGCCTTCGCTGATGGTCACGTACCCCGTGCCGTCGGCCAGAAAGCCAAACCCCTCACCATTCGGCTCTGTGGGCGGGCCAATCACCGGGATGCTCTGTCCATCTCTCGCCAGGGCCGTGCCCACGGCTTCGTTATCGCACCGCTGCCACAGCATCGCGAAGTCTTCGCGGCGAAGGGTGATTTGCGTGCCGTCGGCCGAGATGTCCGCCGCGGAAGCCAGGCTGAACGCCTGGGATCGGATGAACTCCATCGCCAGCGTGGCCTTGTTGGTGGCTCCGGTCAGATTCGCGCGGTAAATCCGCGCCGCCCCTGGCTGCTTGGTGACGACGAACAAGTCGCCTGAGATCGGGTCCACCATCAACCCTTCCGCGTCGTAACTTCCATCTGGATAGACCAGCGTGAACGTCTCCACCCCGTCGAAGTCCGGCGAGCGTGGATTCGCCTCCCAGGTCAGGTCCACCGCCGGCTCCGGAATGCGCACGATCTTCACGTCGCTTCTCACCGTGTTGGTTCCCTGGTTGCCGCCAATGTCTCCAACGTAGAGATAGCTCGCGGCCAGTCCTGGTCCGGGTCCGACTGCGATGTCTTCCACATCATCGACATTCTTGTTCATGTCGAACGTGGCCAGGCGGGCGCCGTTGGTGCCCAGGGCGTAGATGCTTTGCTTGGAACCATCGTTATGCGTCCATAGCACGCCGGGATTGCGCCGGCTGGCGGCCAGCCCGGAGGCTTCTGTGAGGTTGTTGGAGGCAACCGTCCCGAGAGCCGCGCCGGGGGCAAACGACACGCAGTTGGTGCAAGCCGCTGGCAGCGCCAATGTCCCCGCTCCGCACCAGAGTGCGAGGCCGGCCCACAAACCCTTCGAAGGCGAACGAACGAACTCGATCATCGGCAGAAACTAAACCAGACAACGAAGGATGGCCAGTGGCGTGCCGGCAACATCGAACGTGAGTGAGGTCGCTTTTCTCTTTAAGCCAGGGTGGCCCGGCCGGACGCAGGGAGACTTGGTGCGTTCCGAACTGAAAAGCGCGATGCCGATTTCAACCTCTTCACCTTCCTGCCGTCGTCACGAAGGCGTAGCGGCCCGACTCCACCGCCAGCACCGCGCAATCAAGCTCCGGGCGTGGCGGCATGGGCCACGAACCGATGGTCGTTCCGGCGTGCGGGGCGTAGGAGTCCATGTCTTTCTCTTGACGGAGGTACTTCACGCCGGCTACGCGGTCGAGGGACTGGCCGCTTTCGGTGATGCTGGCTGCGTTCTTCGCGGGCAGGAAGACGGTTGCGGTGGTGTTCGCAGGAATGGTGACGTTGAGTTCAAAGCGGTTGCCGTCGCGTCTCCAGTGGCTGACGATCTGACCGTGGATGGAGCCGTATTCGGCTTTGACCCAGTCGATGGGCTTTACGTCGGGATTGCTGCCAGGCGTGGGGGGACCGGGCTTGATGAAGATGCGCTTGAAGCCCACGCCGTCGGTGTCGATGCCAGCCAGGTAACGGTAGCCCCATTCCATGACGGCGCCGAAGGCGTAATGGCTGAAGCTGTTCATCGACGCGTTCTGGTTGCCGCCGGAACCATTGAAGCCGTGTTCCTTGGTGAAGCTGTCCCAGCGTTCCCAGACGCTGGTCGCGCCTTGCTCGACTTCGTAGCCCCACGACGGGAACTTGCGGCTCTGGAAAAGGCGGCAAGCGAGGTCGTGCTGGCCGTGGACGCTGAGTGAGGGGAGCAAACCTTTCGTGCCGAGGAAACCGGTGGCCATGCGGTGGTCTTTCGCGACGATCATTTCAGCGAGACGCTTGGCGCGCTCCGGGTAATTGAGTCCCGGCGTCAGGCCGAAATTCAAAGCCAGCACGTAGGCCGTTTGGGTGTTTACCTTCAACCTGCTGGCTGCTTCGTTGATAGCGTAATCATCATGGAATTGCCGCGTGAGTCGGACCATGAGTTGGAAATAATCCTCAGTCTCGCTCTTTCGGCCAATGGCACGAGCCATTTGCGACATTAAGCTGGCGTCGTTCCGGAAATACGCTGCGTCGATCAACTCAATCGGCGTCGCCTCGTTCACGTTCAGCCAGTCGCCCCATTCGTTGCCTCCTTTGTGGCCTTTGAAATCAGGCGCGCGCTTCTTCCGCCATTCCATGAAACGCACCATCGAATCCCAATGCCGCTCGATCACGCGTGTGTCGCCATAGACTTGCCAAATCGTGTAGGGGCAGATGATACCGGCATCGGTCCAGGCCGTGCCCCACGTCTGGCCCGGCGCACCGTGCCCCATCGGATACGGGCAATAGTCGGGATACGCGCCGAAGTCGCGCTGGGCTTCCTCGACGTCGTCGAGCCACTTGGTGAAGAAAGCGGCCACGTCCGCATTGTAGCTCGCGGTGCGGATGTAGGCTTGGGCGTCGCCCATCCAGCCGAGGCGTTCGTCGCGCTGCGGGCAGTCGGTGGGCAGTTCGATGAAATTGGCTTTCTGCGTGCGGACGGTGTTTCTCCAGAACTGCGTCATCACCGGATCGTCGCACTCGAACGAGCCGACGATGGGCGTGTCGGAGTTGAGTGCGATGCCCGTAACGGCGTCGAGGCCGGGCTTTTCCGGCAGGCCGGTCAGTTCCACGAACTGAAATCCGTGATACGTGAAACGCGGCTGCCACGTCTCGCCATTGGGGTCGCCGCGCAGGATGTAGTGATCGGTGGCGCGGGCTTTGCGGAGGTTCTCGGTCATCAGGCGGCCGTCGGGGTGGAGCATCTCGCCGAAGCGCAGTTGGACTTTGGTGCCGGCGGGGCCTTTGACCTTGAGGCGGATGACACCCGCGAAGTTCTGGCCGAGATCAAAGATGTAGGTGCCGAGCTTCGGTTCGGTGAGACGCAGCGCCTTGAGTTCCTCCGTGGCGCGGACGGGCGGGCCGGAATACGCCTGCATCCGCTTGGGTTTCTGGAAACCGAGTTCGACTTCGCGCGAGCCGCAGTTGTCAGAGAACTTTGCCTTGGTATTGCCGTTGTCTTCGGCACGGATGGCGGACTGCCATGTCCACTTGGACTGTAGGGCAGGCGTCGCGCCTGCCTCCATCTTCTTTGCCCCTTGTTGATCAGAGACAGGCGGGACGCCTGGCCTACACCAATTGGTATCCTCGCGCCGCGCATCGTAGCTTTCGCCCATGATGAGGTCGGCTTCGCGGATCGGGCCGTCGTTGCTGGCCTGCCAGGTCGTGTCGGTGCCGATGACTTCGCGCGAGCCGTCAGCGTATTCGAGTTCCAACTGCGCGAGCAGCGCCGGAGTTTTGCCGTAAAAGTAGCGGCCCACCTTGTTCGGCCCGTAGCCGACGAGCACCCCGTAGCCGACATAGCCCGCATACCAGCCATCGGCCACGATGGCGCCGAGGCAGTTCGCGCCCGGTTTCACGAGCGCGGTCACGTCGTGCGTCCGGTAGTAAGCGCGCTTGAGATAATCTGACCAGCCTGGCTCGAAGAACGCATCACCCACGCGCTGGCCGTTGAGGTGCAGCTCGTAGATGCCGAGCGCGGAAGAGAAGATCGTTGCGCGCGTCACCGTCTTGCTCGCGCTGAAATCCTTCCGGTAGTGCCGCGCGGGCGGGAGGAAGAGTTGGTTGCGGTTGGTGTGCAGCGGCGCGGTGTCCCTGAAGCTAATCCACTGTGCCTTCCAGTCGGCGGGCTTGAGGAGTCCCATGCTCCAACGGGCGGGTGCGCTCCACGGCGCGGCCTGGCCGTCCTTGTCCCAGACCTGCACCTTCCAGAAGCACTGCTGGCGGGACGCAAGCGGCTTGCCGGCGTAGGCGATGTTCACCGTCTGGTCGCTGGCGACTTTTCCGGTGTCCCACAATTCGCCGTCATTCGCCGCCAGTCTGGCCTCGCTTGTGGCCACGAGGAGGCGATAGGCGGTTTGCTTCTGGCCACGCTGGTCGGATTCCACACGCCAAGTCAGACGGGGAGCGGTTTCTTCGATGCCGGCGGGATTAACGAGATACTCGGTGCGAAGTGCAATCGCAGTCAGACCAGCGGCGCTGGCGGCTCCGCTGGGCAATGTTCCCAGAAGAAGTGCAACAACCAATGTTCGGACAAGGAGAATGATTTTCATGAGGCCATCGTGAGTGCGGTTGTCAATTGGCTCTGTGCTCCATCCAGAACGGCGTAGCCACGAACCACAGCGCCGTCGCGCCTAGCATCCATTGCTGCACGGCAGGAAGGCTTAACCGGTCGGCAAAAAACAAGCACGCCGGCAGCAGCGTGGCGACGAGCGCAACAGCGGAGAGGATTTGGGCGACGCGTTTCTTCATAGATCAGGCAGGCGATGGGGTTGTGCGAACCAGCGCGCTTCGCTGCATCGCTTTGCTCAGGACAATGTAGAGCAGCGCGGTGACGAACCAGCCGGGCAGGCTGACGAAGTAGATTTGCAGGCCGCCCGATTTCACCAACCACGTGCTGACCGCCACGCTCACGATCCACGCTGCACCCGCGGCCCAGTTGATCGAGCGACCAGTCGCCTCGGCGAAGTTGCGTTGCAGGCCGAGCTTCGGCAGCACCCAGAAATCCACGAAGATCACTGCGCCCATCGGCATCAGGATCATCCCCCACATCGCCACAAAATCCAGGAGCCGCATCGTGACAATGGGGAACACCGCGCTCACGCTCGCGATCAGGCCGGTGACGAGCGTGACCTTGAAGCGCGACGACTTCGGATTGAGCGACTGGAAGGCGAGGCCGGCCCGGTAGAGAGTCGGGTTCGCCGTGGTCCAGCCTGCCGCGATCACGCAGATCAAGCCCGCGATACCGCAGGCGTTGTAAGCCAGCGGGCCGGGCAGGACGGCGGTGTTGGCCGGGTCGTTCTGGAGTTGCACCGCGTAGAGCGTCGAGGCGGCGATCCACGCCATGAAGTGCCCGATGTACATCCCCGCGGCCGACGCGACCCCATACCACGATTTCCTCGCGAAGCGGAACACCGACAAGTCCGCCATGCCGATGTGCCAAGCCATGTTGCAGAACCACGCAAAGAACAGGACGTGCCAGAACGTGAATTTGATCTGGCCCGGCATCGGGTCGCCGCCCTTCCAGACTACCGTCGATGCGATGTGCCAGAAATCCCCGACCGACTTCAGTCCCATTTGCCGCAGCCCAATGAGGCCGAACGCGACGAACACCACCACCATCCACGGCGCGGCGAGGTTCGCGAAACGCGCCACGAACCGGTAGCCATAGGCTGCGACCACGGAGAACAGCGCGCCCGTCAGCAACACCGCCACCACCCAGCCTGCGCCCGGCGGCAGCGTGTCGGTGAGTTGCGGCATGGCGAACTTGAAATACACGCCCAGCGCCGTGGCCGAGACGGTCATCATCGCGCCCGCCAGCACGGTGAACATGACGCCGTTGGCGAGGTTGTAGGTGGTGACGAGCTTGCGCCCGCAAATCTTCTCCAGTTGGTAATAGAGCGTGAGCCGGCAGCGCGTGGCGATGGGCGCGGTGAAGAAGGTCCAACTCAGCACGGCGAGCAGGTTCCCCACCAGCAGGCCGACGATGAAGTCGAACGCGCTCACCCCTGCCGCCAGGAACAGCGGCCCGATCATCAGCTCCGTGCCGGCGACATGTTCGCCGGCAAACATGCCCACGTAACTCTTCAGTCCCAGCCGGGCCTGCTCCGGCACCGGCTCCCGCTCGAATTCCTCGACCGGATCGTGAGGTTGTTCGTCTGCCATAAAGTTCGAGTCTTGCCTTCACCTGGCGCGGCGCAGATTCTCATCTGCCATGAACCACGCGCTGACCGCGACAGTCTCAGAAACCGGCCACGACATGCCAACAAGAAACTGCCTCGCCGCGGTGCGACTCAGCGGGCTTCTCCTCTTTCCGTTGGCGTTGACGCTGCCTTTGCCCAACGTCCACGGCGCGTCCGCCTCCCTTCTGCCCGGCACAAACCTCAACCTCCGCCTCGCCGCTCCCATCAAGACTTGGGACGAAGCCGTCCCGCTCGGCAACGGTGCGATGGGCGTCTTGCTCTGGGGCGAAACCAATCTCCTCCGTCTCTCGCTCGATCGCGGCGACCTGTGGGACGAGCGCCCGTCGAAGGCGTTCTTGAAAGTGAAGGCCCGGTTCACTTGGGCCTCGATGCAACGCATGGTGACGGAAAACAAGATGGCCGAGTTCAACGAGGTCTTCGACTCCAACTATGACTACGACGGCCCGCCCTCCAAGCTGCCGGCTGGGCGGATTGAGATCCTACTGAATCCGGTGCAGTCCGTGCAGTCCTTCGAGTTGAACCTCGCCACCGCCGAAGGCTTCGCCCACCTGAACAGCAACGCCACGATCCGAGCGTTCGTCAACGCCGCCAGCGTTTCCCGACCGGTGGCGCTCGTACAAATCCCCGGTCCCGTCGTCCACGCGATCCGCCTCAAGGCGCCGGAGTCGGTCAAGAAACTCGGCTACCCGCCCGCCCAGCAGGGCGAGAGCGACGGTCTGCGCTGGTTCCGCCAGGAGGGCGTCGATGGGTTCGAGTATGCCGTGTGCGTGGGCTGGAAACGCGAAGACGACGCGACGCTCTTCGCTGCGACGGTCGCCACCAGCCGCGAAGGAAAGAGTCCCCTCGCCGTGGCGCAGGCACGGGTGAAGACCGCGCTCAAGGCCGGCTACGACAAGCCTCTTCGCGCTCACGCGGACTGGTGGAAAAAGTTCTGGTCGCAATCCAGCGTGACAGTCCCGGAGCCGCACATCCTCCAGCACTACTACCTTGTCCGCTACTTCTACGGCGCGGCTTCGCGCCGGAACGCGCCACCCATGCCGCTGCAAGGCGTGTGGAGCGCCGATGCCGGCACGCTGCCGCCGTGGAAGGGTGATTACCATAACGACCTCAACACCCAGATGACCTACATGGGATACCAGGCCGCCGGCCATTTCGATGAAGGCGCCTGCTTCCTCGACGTGCTCTGGGATATGCTCCCCACCTTCCGCAAGTTCTCCCGCGACTTTTATGACGCGCCCGGCGCGGCGGTGCCCGGCGTCATGTCGCTGGCCGGCCAACCACTCGGCGGCTGGGGCCAATACAGCCTCTCGCCCACGATGGGCGCTTGGAACGCGCATCTCTTCTACCTTCACTGGCGCTACACCGGCGACGACCGCTTCCTCCGCACTCGCGCCTATCCGTGGTGCCGCGAAATTGGCGAGTGCCTGCTTCACTTGCTCAAGCCCGACGCCAACGGCCTTTTGAAACTTCCCCTCTCCAGCTCGCCGGAGATCTTCGACAACTCCCGCCGCGCCTTCCTCATTCCGAACAGCAACTACGATCTCATGTCGCTGAAGATGCTGTTCCTGTCCCTCGCTGAAATGGCCTCCGCGTGCGGCGAAGCGAAGGCTTCCGTGTCCTGGGCCAACGCGGCGAAACAACTTGGCCCGTTCCACTCCGTTGCCGACGGCACGCTCCTGCTCGACGAGAAAACGCCTCTGCCCGGCAGCCATCGCCACCTCTCGAACTTGATGGGCCTTTATCCCTTCAACCTCATTACCGCCGACGGCGGCGAGCGCGACCGGCGGATCATCGACTCCTCGCTTAACCAGTGGGACAAGTCCGGCACCGCTGCGTGGTGTGGCTACAGCTTCAGTTGGATGTCAACCCTGCGCGCCCGCGTGGGCGACGCCGAATCCGCGTTGCGCAACCTCGACATCTACGCCCGTGCCTTCATCCTGCGAAACGGTTTCCACGCCAACGGCGACCAGACCAAAAGCGGCTTCAGCAGCATGACCTACCGACCGTTCACGCTCGAAGGCAACTTCCTCGCCGTCGCGGCCGTTCACGAAATGCTACTGCAAAGCTGGAGCGCCCATCCCGGCAGCGGCGACTGGGGCGTGATCCGCCTTTTCCCCGCCACGCCCTGGCGCTGGCACGACGCGTCATTCGACGATCTGCGCACCGAGGGCGGCCACCGCGTGTCCGCCCGCCGCGAGAACAACGCCACGACTTGGTTTCGCCTCGTGGCGGGCCGCACCGGGCTGCTGCGCATCCGCGATAACTTCGGCGGGCGCGAACCGAAGTGGAGTCGCCCAGGCGTGCAGAAAGTCGGCGACAACTTTGAGATTGCTTTGAAGTCCGGCCAAGTGCTGGAAGCCACAATGGCCAAGCCCGCCACTCTTCCGCCCGCGCCGCCGAACGTCGCCGAGCCGCTGTTGATCCAGAAGCCCGCCGCCATCCGCGCCAACACGCTGCCGCTTCGCATCGGCGCGGACAGCGATGGCGGAAACCGGTTCATTGGGGAGATGGCCCGTGTCTCGGTCTTCAATCGCGTCCTCACCGCTGAGGAGATCAAGCGGCTGGCAGACCAACAGGAGCTGGACGCAGCGGGCGCGCTGGGGGCTTTGGTCATGCAGTCTTCACCAGCGCCGTCCAACTTCCGGCCCTCGGCCAAGACCGTGGGACAAGTCGCCAGCGCCAAAGATGTGGATGGTCTTTCAGGCGGAGTGCTGCGCTTCGACGGCCAGGGTTTCCTCGAGATTCCACACGACAAACTGCTCGACTGTCTCGACGGTGTAACGCTCAGCGCCTGGATTCGCCCGCGGCAACTCCCGCCCAGCGGCGCGCGCATCATCGACAAATCGCCCGTCGGCGCGGCCACGGCCTACCTGCTCGACACCTACCCTGGCAATTCACTGCGGCTCATCACGCGCGACCCGCATCTCAGCTTTGCAGCCAAACTGCCACTGAACCAATGGAGCCACGTGGCGGCGACGGTCGATGGCAAGACGGGCCAGCAACTCCTCTACCTCAACGGCGAGCTTGTGGCGCGCAGTGAGTGAGGGCGCGCTCGGGACGCATTTTGACACGACCGCCGGACCGCGGACGATCCCCGTCCGCGGTCCGGCGGTCGTGTCAAGTTGCGCCCGATTCTCGTTCCGCACCACAAACCCACTTGCGCCCGCCTGCTTCCGCTGCTTTCTTAAGCGCGCGTGCAGATTGAAGTGACATCCCGTCGCCTCCGCTCCGCCAGCCGCCTCGCGGCGGTGGCGCTGATGTTGGCGCTGTGGTTCACGACCGTCCTGCTCAGCGCGTCGCCCCGGCTGCACGAACTGCTGCATCACGATTCCCACAGTCCGAACCACGAGTGCGTCGTCACGCTGCTGGGCAAGGGCCACTTCCTCAGCAGTCCCGCTGGAGTGGGCCTAGTCGTAGCGGAACCGGTGTGGACGGCGACACCGCTTGCCGCTGAGAGCCAGGTTTTTCCTTCCGCTGACTATCGCGTGGCGCCAAGCCGCGCGCCGCCCTTCTTCGTTCTTCCCTCCACGGTTGCGGGCTGAAGCGGCTCGCAAGACTCCACGGTTCGCTTCGGTTCGCAGCTTCCTTCCCTTCACGGTTTGGAGTCGGAACCTTTTTGCGTCTTCGGTGAGTCGATTGCAGAAATCCGTAGCGGCGACTCGGCAGAGCGCCGCCATCTTCCCGCGTAATCTGCACAACGGCGGCGCTCTGCCGAGTCGCCGCTACGCCCGCGGTTTTGTGCAGTTGGCTTCAGCGATAGACGCCTTTCGACATTCAAGATGAAAGCGAACCAGTTCCTAGGGTGGTCTTCTGCCCTTTGCCTGAGCGCCGCGCTGGCGCTTCCGGCCCAGGAGACAATTTCGACAAACCAACTCCAGCAACTCCAGCAGCAGCTCCGCCAGTTGCAGCAAGCGTTCGAGCAGATGCAGTCCCAATATCGCCAGCAGATCGACGGAATGCAGAAGCAGATCGACGCTCTGCAGCAGGCCCAGAGCGCCGCGGCGGAGAAGAAGAAACTGGAAGACGAGATCGCTGCCAAGCTTGGCACGGAGGCCAAGCCCGCTGCATCCACGCCGACAACACCCGTCGTGGAGGCCCGGAAATGGTCGCCGTCGCAGCCCATTCCGGTGATGCGCACCGGCTCGGCCTACATGAACGTGAGCTTCGACGCGCTGCTGAACTTCGGCGGATCGACCGCGTCGGACCCGTCGAAGGAGCTTCAGCTTGGCGACCACGACCCCATCCAACGCGGCTTCTCCTTGCGCAATGCGGAACTGGTCTTCGACGGCGCCGTCGATCCCTACTTCAAAGGCGCGGCCAACTTGGCGCTCAAGCTCGATCAGAACAACGAGACAGAACTTGAGTTGGAGGAAGCCTTTCTCCAGACGACGGCGCTGCCGGCGAACCTGCAACTCAAGGCCGGCCAGTTCTTCGCCAACTTCGGTCGCCAGAATCCGCAGCACCCGCACCAATGGGCCTTGGTCGATCAGCCGCTCGTGCTCAACCGCGCCTTCGGCCCCGACGGCTTGCGCAACGTGGGCGCGCAATTGTCGTGGCTCGCGCCGCTGCCGTTCTTCACGGAGGCTTCGCTCGGATTTCTGAACAGCGGCGGCGGCACGGCGTGGAGTTTTCGCCATCGCGGTGAGGACGACGGCACGGGCGTGGAGCGTTTCGTCGGCCGCGCGACGCTGGCTCGTGGACTTCGCGGGCCGGGCGACTTCCTCTACGTGCCGCGGCTGGCGTCGTCGTTTGATTTGACCGAGCAGCAAACGTTGGTGGTCGGCCTCTCCGGCGCGTTTGGCCCGAACGACACCGGACCACGGGCGCGGACGGAGATTTACGGCGCGGACGTTTACTGGAAATGGAAGCCGGCCAACGCACAGCAGGGCTTCCCGTTTGTCTCCTGGCAGACCGAGGCCCTCTGGCGGCGCTTGGACGCGGGGGCCGATCCGACGGCCGTGCCTGCCCTGCCCGCCGAGCGCATCGTGGACTACGGCTTCTACTCACAAGTCCTCTGGGGCTTCAAGCCACGTTGGGTGGCCGGGTTGCGCGGCGAGTGGGCCACGGGCAACGAGGCCGCCTACGACGCCAGCGACGTCTTCCGCGGCGAACGCACCCGCGTCTCGCCGGTGCTGACGTGGTATCCGAGCGAGTTTTCCAAGATTCGCCTGCAGTACAACTACGACCACGGCCGGCGTTTCGGCGACGAACACTCGGTCTGGCTGCAAGTCGAGTTCCTCCTCGGCGCGCACGGGGCGCACAAGTTTTGAAAGCAAAAGCGAAACGTAATGCGGAAAACGTAAGAAGAGATCGAACGCCTCAATGAAAACTCAAGCCCGGTCCTACTTTTACGTTTCACGTTTCACGCATCACGCCTTGAACGCCATGAAGACGCTACACCTTCTCATCGGCCTCCCTTTCCTCGCCCTCCCAGCCCACGCCAAACTCAACCTCATCGCCACCACGCCCGACTTGGGCGCGATCGCGCGCGAGATCGGCGGCGACCGGGTGGAAATCACCACGTTGGCCAAGCCCACCGAAGACCCGCATTTCGTCGATGCCAAGCCCAGCTTCATCGTGAAGCTCAACCGTGCGGATGCGCTCATCGAGGGCGGGGCAGAATTGGAGCAGGGCTGGCTCGCTCCCCTTCTCGAAGGCGCCCGCAATCCCCGCCTCGCCGCCGGACAATCCGGCCACATCGACTGCGCGAAAGGCATCGCGATGTTGGAGGTGCCCACGACGCTCGACCGCTCGAAAGGCGACCTCCACGCCGCCGGCAATCCACACTTCACGACCGACCCGATGAACGGGAAGATCGTGGCCACGACGATTTGCGAAGCCCTTTCCCAATTGGAGCCGAAATCGGCCGACGCGTTCCGGGCCAACCTGAAAAAGTTCACCGGCCGGCTCGACGCGAAGATGGCGGAGTGGCAACGGCGGCTGGAGCCGTTCCGCGGCCGGCAGGTCGTCACCTATCACAACTACTGGCCGTACTTCGCCGAGCGGTTTGGACTGAAGACGGAGTTGTTCCTGGAGCCAAAGCCGGGCATTCCGCCCACGCCGGCGCACCTCGCCGGCTTGGTAGGCCGCATGAAAGCGCAGCATGTCCGGGTCATCCTCGTGCAGCCGTACGTGAGCCGGAAGTCCGCCGAGACGGTGGCCGGCCTCACCGGCGCCGTGGTGTTGGACGTGGCGGCGTTTCCCGGTGGGATCAAAGGGGGCGAGGGCTACATCGAGTGGATGGACAGTCTCGTCAACGCGCTGGCGGGGGCGTTTGAGAAGAGCAAGTAGGCCGGCATCGAAAGGCAAGATCTCATGGACATCGTTTTCAGCATCATGATGTGGCCGCTCCTCGCGTGCCTGTTGCTGCCAGCAATGCTGGTTTATCTCGGCCTGCACATCGTGCGGCGCGAAATCATTTTCGTGGACTTGGCGCTGGCGCAGGTGGCGGCGTTGGGCACGTGCTTTTGCATCGTCTTCGGCACGCACACGCACACCTGGGAAATCCCGCTTGGCTTCGTGACGATGGACTTGAGCGACTCCTACCTGTGGTCGCTCGGCTTCACGCTGGTCGGGGCCGCCATCTTCACTCTCACGCGGGACGTGGGCCAAGGGCGCGTGCCGCAAGAGGCCATCATCGGCATCATCTACGTGGTGGCGGCGGCGGCGGCGCTGCTGATTCTCAGCCGTTCCACCGAGGGCAACGAGGAACTCAAGCGCACGCTCGTCGGCGAAGTGCTGCTGGTCGGGCCAGGGCCGGTGGTCAAGACGTTCCTCATGTTCGTGGCGGTGGGGATCGTCCATTTCGTGTTCCGCAAAAGATTCCTCGCGCTGTCGTTCGATCCGAAGGAGGCCGAGGCAGGCCATCTCTCCCATCGCTGGTGGAACTTCGTGTTTTACGCCTTGTTTGGCATTGTCGTGACCAGCTTCGTGCAAATCGGCGGCGTGCTGCTGACGTTCTCCTACCTGATCGTCCCCGCTGTGTGCGCGAACCTGCTGGCCCGCTCTCTGGGCGCGATGATGGCGATCGGGTGGATCATCGCCACGCTGGCCGGCATGGGCGGGTTGTTCGTCTCTTACAAGTTCGACCTGCCCACCGGCGCGGCCATCGTCTGCGTGCTGGGGGCGGCGTTGATCCTGGTGGAAATCATGGCGAGGGTGCGGCGGCCGGCCTGAAAACCCTTCCGCTGTCCGCCGGTGAATTTCTGGACTCCCGTTCTCGTCTGCCCAAGGCCGACACGACATGAAAACGACAACCGCTCTCACTCGACGAGACTTCCTCACTCGCACCGCCGCTGCTACTGGCGCTGCGCTCGCTTTTCCGACGCTCATTCCCGCTTCCGCGCTCGGTGCGGACGGCGCCGTGGCGCCCAGCAACCGGATCACCGTCGGCTTCATCGGCACGGGCAGTCACGGCACGGGTTGGAACTTGCCGCCTTACCTCCGACACCCGGCGGCCCGCGTGCTCGCCGTGTGCGACGTGGACAGCCGGCGCGCCCGCCGCGCCAAAGAAGGCGTGGACCAGCACTACAACAACGAGGATTGCGCCATGACCCAGGACTTCCGCGAAATCCTCGCCCGGAAGGAAATTGATGCGGTCATGATCTCCACCCCCGATCACTGGCACACGCTCATCAGCGTGATGGCGATCAAGGCTGGCAAGGACGTGCAATGCGAAAAGCCGACGCTGACGATCCGCGAGGGCAAGTTGCTCACCGAGGTCGTCCGCAAACACAAGAAGGTTTTCCAGACCAGCACCGAAGACCGCTCCGTCAAGGAATACCACCGCATCGCAGAATTGGTCCGCAACGGCCGCATCGGCAAACTTCAGCGCATCGAAGTCATCCTGCCCAAGCAACCTTCCGAGCCGGGCGATCCGACGCCTCAGCCGGTTCCGCCGACTCTGGATTACGAGATGTGGCTCGGCCCCGCTCCGTATGCCCCCTACACCAAGGACCGCATTCAGTTCACCTTCCGTTGGATTTGGGATTACTCCGGCGGGATCATCTGCGACTGGGGTGCGCATTTGTTCGACACCGCGCAATGGGCCAACGATACCGAACGCACCGGCCCCGTGGAGATTGAAGGCACCGGCACGCATTGGTCAGGCGGCCTCTACAACACGGTCAAGGACTACGACGTCACCTACCGCTACGCCAACGGCGTGGTCATGACCTGCAAGCCCGGCAATCCGAGCATCAAGTTTATCGGCACGGACGGCTGGGTCGGCAACACCGGCTGGCGGGGTCCGGTCCAGGCCAGTTCCAAGGAAATCCTCGAATCGAAGATCGGGCCGAACGAGCTTCACCTCTACACCAATCCGAAGGGAGAGCACGACGATTTTCTCCAATGCGTGAAGAGCCGCAAAGATCCTTACTTCCCGGTCGATATCGGCCATCGCGTTTCCACCGTCTGCCATCTGGGGAACATCGCCATCAAGCTCGGTCGCAAACTCAAGTGGGACCCGGACGGCGAGCATTTCGTAAACGACCCCGAGGCCGACAAGATGCTCACCCGCGCCTACCGCGCGCCGTGGGACTTGGAGAAGATTGTCAATTCCTAGCTCAAGCTGGGTCGCGCCTTCATGACCGTGAATCGGAAGGGCTCTCCCTTCCGCCTTCATCCGTTCGCAACGCGCGGATCAGCGTCTCCGGTTCGTGATCAAACAGGGCGTTGTTCTTCCCTGCACCGTTCAGCCCGAACGCCGAAGTTGAATCGCCGCAAAGAACTCAAAGATCACAAAAACAAAAGGCTTCGGGCCGCCTGGGCCGAATCCGTTTTCATGCGACTCCGCTTCTGGCACTCCCGTTGTCCCTCTTTGCGTTTCCTTGAGTTCTTTGTGGCCAATTTCGTTTTTTTGGGTTCAGTGACTCCACGGCGCCCAGTCGGGCATCGTTGCCGCGCCGGCGACGACGGCACGCGCGCCGCTTGCGGTCACTATTCAACGGCATTGTTCCGGCTCAGAGCTGATGCTGTTGTCAAAGCCACTGTGACGACTGTCGCCCGGCGACAGTTGAATCCGGCCCTCTCACGCAGCGTCCAACGTGGGTTCCGCCAAAACCTGAGAACCATGAAAGCCAAGCCGCAACTTCGACTCGCCCGCGTCCGCCAACTCCGAAGAGCAATCCGCACCCTGCTCGCCTTCTGTTTCGCCGCGGGTCTGGTGACAACTCACGCCGCATCGCCCAGCCTTCAACCGCTCCGCCAGGGCAAGTGGCCCGCCTGGCCCCAAGGGGAAGCCCGCGATGTCAAGGTGGTGGGCCGCTACGCCTATGTCGCTCTCGACACCGCCGGCCTGGCCGTGTTTGACGTGAGCAATCCAGCCGATCCCGTGCGGGTCGGTGGCTTGGACACCCCCGGGAGCGCCTACGGTGTGGCGGTGTCAGAGAACTACGCCTACGTGGCGTGTTACTATGACGGCTTGCAGATCATTGACGTGAGCAACCCGACGAACTGCGTCCGCGTGGGCTGGCATGACACCCCGGGGATCGCCTTCGGCGTGGCGGTGTCGGGCCACTACGCCTACATCGCGGATGAATACACCTTGGAGGTGCTTGACGTGAGCAATCCCGCCCGCCCCGTGCGCGTGGGCGGCTTCGACAACGAATGGTATTCCTACAGCGTGGCGGTCGCGGGGAATTACGCCTATGTGACGGATTACTTCGCCGGTTTGCACGTGGTTGACGTGAGCAATCCCACGAACTGTGTGCGGGTGGGCGGCGTTGACACCGACGGGTGGGCCGTTGGTGTGGCGGTGTCAGGGGGCCTCGCTTACGTAGCGGATTGGCAGGCCGGCTTGCAGGTGATTGACGTGAGCAACCCGACGAACTGCCTGCGCGTGGGTGGTTATGACACGGACGCGTATGTTTACGGCGTGACGCTGGCGGGGAACTACGCCTACCTGGCAGACAGCGAAGCTGGCTTGCAGGTGATTGACGTGAGCAATCCGGCCTCCCCCACGCGCAAGGGTGGGTATGATACCAGCGGACGTGCCTGGAGTGTGGCGGTGTCAGGGAACTACGCCTACGTGGCGGATGGCGAGGCCGGCTTGCAGGTGATCGATGTGGCCAACCCGGCCAGCGTCGCGCTCGCGGGCGGCTACGACACCAGCGTGCCGGCCTGGGGCGTGGCGGTGTCAGGGAACCACGCCTACGTGGCGGATCACACGGCGGGCTTGCAGGTGATTGATGTGCGCGATCCGGCGAACCCGGCGCGCGTGGGCGGCTGTGAAACCGCCGGACTGGCCCTGGGTGTGGCGGTGTCGGGCGGCTACGCCTACGTCGCAGACGGCAGTGCCGGTTTGCAGGTGATTGACGTCAGCGATCCGACCAACTGCGTGCGCGTGGGCGGCTTCGACACCCCCGGCGAGGCTCGGGGCGTGGCCGTGTCTGGCAACTACGCGTACGTGGCCGACGACGGCGTGGGCTTGCAGGTGATTGACGTAAGCAACCCGACCCATTGTGTTCGCGTGGGCGGCTACGAAACTTGGGACGCTTACGGCGTGGTGGTGTCGGGCCACTACGCCTACCTGGCGGCTGGGCGCATGGGCTTGGAAGTGATTGACGTGAGCAACCCGACCAACTGCGTGCGCGTGGGCGGCTACGACACCAGCGGTGGAGCCTGGAGCGTCGCGCTCTCGGGGAATTACGCCTACGTCGCAGACTGGGATTCGGACGCGGGCTTGCAGATCTTTGACGTGAGCGACCCGACCCACTGCGTGCGCGTGGGCGGGGGCGATGGCGACTACGCCACCTACGCATCCCATGTGGCCGTGTCGGGGCACTACGCCTACCTGATGGAGCGCGATGAAGGTTTGCTGGTGTATGACCTCAGCAACCCGACCAACTCTGTGTTGGTGAGCAGCTACAAGACCCCCGGCTACGGCGCGGCGGTGACGGTGGTTGCCGACCGGATTTACCTGGCCGCTCGGGAAACGGGCCTGGTGATACTGCCCGCGTTGCCCAATCTGCAATTCACCGTGCGCGTGGACGCTGCGCCCGGCGTGCCCTTCACCCTCGAAGCCGCCACCGATCTGTCTGCGCTCAACCCTTGGACGCCGCTGTTGACCACGAACGTTCCGGCCATGCCATTCGACTTCGTGGATTTCGACGTGAAGCTCACGAACACGCCGCAGAAGTTCTACCGCGTCCGCCAGCCGTGATGCGTGCTGGGGGCGGCCTTGGTGGGGCTGAGCGTGGCGAACCGCCCGAGAGGAAACGAAACGCCCGCGGAGCGAACTTCTCCGGTCCTTCGGCTTGACGGCGGCGGCGGGACAGGTTAGGGAAATCCCATGTCAGCTACGAATGCTTCTCTGTGGCGCTTGCTCGCCGTCCTCGTTGTCTCCTCCTTGACCCTCACTGTTCAGCTCCCGGCGCAAGATCTCTTGCGCATCAGCGAGTTCATGGCTGTCAACGACGGCCCCCTCGCCGACGAAAACGGGGACAATTCCGACTGGATCGAAATCCACAACGCCGGCACCAATACCGTCAATCTGGACGGCTGGTATCTGACGGACGCCGCCGGCAACCTCACGAAATGGAAGTTCCCCGCCACCAACTTGCCGCCCAACAGCTACCTCATCGTGTTCGCCTCGAACAAAAACCGCCGCACCCCCGGCGCGCCGCTGCACACCAACTTCCGACTCGACGCCAACGGCGAGTACCTCGGCTTGGTGAAGGCCGACGGCAGCACTGTGGTGTCGGCCTACGTGCCAGCCTACCCGCCGCAAGTGGGGCACATCTCCTTCGGCATCCCCATGCAGCAAGCCAGCGTGACATTGCTGGCCACGGGGGCCGCCGCGCGGTTTTTCGTGCCGTCGAACGACGCCCACGGCTTCACTTGGACCAGTCCGGGCTTCGACGATTCGACCTGGTGGCCCGTCACGACGGGCGTGGGCTACGAAACCGACGGCCAAGGGCCGTTTACGCCGGCCATGATTGCCGATTCGGTGGCGGACTTCGCCGGGCGGCAAGGCTCGAACAACTGGTTTTACGGCTATTGGAACAAAGGAGCTGACGCGGATGGCGCGTACGCGGACGGCGAATTCGTCGCCTTCCCGAACGCCGGCGGGCCGTACGGCGAAACCAACTTCTGGGACGGCACGCGCTGGCACTGGTTCGCGGGCGACCCGCCGTACACCAGCCTCACGGCGGATGGCGGCCACCCGAATGCCGATGATGGCGTGACGGGCCGGGCCAATCACTGGGCCGTGCGCCGCTACGTCGCGGAATCCAGCGGCCCGCTCAAGATCACCGGCCACCTGGAGCACCGCAGCGGCTGGGTTTACGTCAGCGCCAGTGGCGTGTGCGCCAACAGCGCCATCTACGTCTATCCCACCGCCGCGGGCGACGGCTACATCGACGACATGAAGCTCGTGGCCGGGAGCGTGGCCGAGGCTGGCCCGAACCTGCTGCCCAACGGGGAATTTGAGAGCGCCATCGCCGGGCCGTGGACCGTGTCCGCCAACCTCACGGCCTCGGTCCTTGCGACCGACGTGAAACACGGCGGCAACTCAAGCCTGCACTTCATGGCCAGCGCGGGAGGCAGCACCTCCAGTTCGGCGATTTGGCAAACCATTGCGCCGGCCCTCACCGTGGGCCAGACCTACACGCTCAGTTACTGGTACCTGCCCGGCACGAACCCTGTCCCTCCGTTGGTCGTTCGTTTCTCCGGCAACTGGATCAACACTTCGCCGGCTTACTGCGGCGACGGCGTCATCGGGCGCATCTTCGTGGACGGCACGCAAGTCTTCCAGCGCACGGCCTTCGTCAGCAGCTCGGACTTTTCGGTCACGGTGCCGGCGAACTTGGGATCGCGGATCGACTTCGCGCTGGATGCCGGCACGGTCAACAACGACTTCTGCGACGCCTCCACGTTCACCGCGAAGGTCGAGACGGCCGACCCCAGCGCCATGGTGGCGGCGGATTCGGTGGCCGATTGGTCGTTCACCGGCGTGCAAGGCGAGAAAAACTGGTTCTACGGCTACTACAACCGCACGGCGGACGCCGACCAAACCTACCAGGCGACCAACTTCACCGCCTTCCCGCGCGACAACGGAGCTCAGAGCGCGCAGAACTTCTGGACCGGCGTGATGTACGACTGGTTCAACGGCAACCCGCCCTGGGACGAAATCGGGCAGACCAGCGCCCATCCGAACGGCGTGAACAACGCCGCCGAACACTGGGTCATCCGCCGTTGGGTCAGCAAAGTGGCCGGGCGCGTCACCGTGGATTGGACGCTGGCCAAAGCCAATCCCGCCGGCAGCGGGGTGACCGGGCGACTGTTCGTCAATGGTGCTCAAAAAGACTTCGCCACCATCGCGGGTGCGGACTCTGTCGGCGTGTCGCGCAGCGTCATCATCACCAACGTCCAGGTCGGGGATTTCATTGACCTGGCCTTGGATCCGACCGGGACCGGCGGGGCCACCGACGACAGTGCCGACGGCTCCACCTTCTCGATGGTCATCCGCGGCGCACCCACTCTCGCCGGCGACATCGCCTCGAACGTTGAGAGCTTGATGAAGGGCGTGAACTCCACTGCCTACCTGCGCGTGCCGTTTGTCATCACGAACCCCGCGTCCATCAACTACCTCACGCTGCGCATGAAGTACGACGACGGCTTCGTGGCCTACCTCAACGGCGTCGGCGTGGCCAGCCGCAACTCCCCGGAGTATCCCGACGCGCCGGCCTGGAATTCCACCGCCCGCGCCTCGCACTCCGACTTGGACGCCACCCAGTTTGAGGACTTCGACTTGACGAGCGTGGTCGGCCTCCTTCAGCCGGGGACGAACATCCTGGCCCTCCACGGCCTCAACGCCAGCGCCAACGACTCGGATTTCCTGGTGGCTCCTGAACTCAAGGCGGTCAGCCTCATCATCGACCCCGCCACGCAACTCTACTTCTCCAGTCCTTCGCCCGGCAGCGCCAACGGCTTCGGCAACACCAACCTCGGCCCGCTCATCACCAGCGCGGCCCACGAGCCGAAGGAGCCGAAGGACCACGAAGACCTCTACGTCACGGCACAAGTCATGCGCACGTTCAATCCCATCAGCGCCGTGCGCCTGACCTACCGCACCATGTTCGCCGCCGAGGCGACGGTGCCGATGCTCGACGACGGCCTGCACGCCGACGGGCTGGCTGGCGACGGGCTGTACGGCGGCGTCATCCCCGCCAGCGCCGCCGCCAGCGGCCAGATGGTGCGCTACTTCGTTTCTGCTTCCGACGCACGCACGAACAACGCCCGTTTTCCCGCCTACACGGACACCGTCAACTCGCCCCAGTACTTCGGCACGGTGGTCTTCGATCCCACGCTCACCAACCCGCTGCCAGTGTTGCACTGGTTTATCCAGAATCCCGGCGCGGCGGACAACACCACCGGCACGAAGTGCTCGCTCTTCTTCCTTGGTCGTTTCTACGACAATCTCACGATCAACCTCCACGGCCAGTCCAGTTCGGGTTTCCCGAAGAAGAGCTACGACGTTGACCTCAACCCTGGCTACGGCTTTGTGTGGAAGGAAGGTGAGGATACCGTGGACGATCTGAACTTCCTCAGTACCTGGGCGGACAAATCGCACATGCGCAACATGCTGGCCCACGAATCGTATCGCGACGCCGACGCTCCCTACCACTGGGTCTTCCCGATTCGCGTGCAACAGAACGGCGCGTTCTTCAGCGTGGCCAACCTCATGGAGAACGGCGACGAAGGCTACGTCAAACGCCTCGGCCTCGACCCGCGCGGCTCGCTCTACAAGATGTATAACACCTTCCAAGCCGTCGCCAACGCCACGATTGGCTCCGGCGTCGCGGAAAAGAAGACCCGCAAGTGGGAGGGCAACGCCGACTTGATCGCGCTCTTCAACGGCCTTTCGCTCAGCGGCCAGTCCCTCATCAACTACATCTTCGACAACATTGACGTGCCGGAAACGGTCAACTTCCTGGCCGGCCACGTCCTCCAGAACGACGAGGATTGCTGCCACAAGAACTACTATTTCTACCGCGACTCCGAGGGCACCGGCCAGTGGCAGATCATGCCGTGGGACGTGGACCTGAGTTTCGGCCACACGTGGACGGACCCTGCCAGCGGTGGCTACGCCTACTATGACCCGCGCATCTACGCGACCAACCGCTACAGCCAGACCACCCTCGGCATCGGCACCAACAACAAATTTCCCCAGCAGGTGCTCAGCATCCCGTGGGTCTATCAGATGTATCTGCGCCGCGTTCGCACCATCACCGACCAGCAGCTCCAGCCGCCCACCACGCATCCCTACTTGCTGCACTACGAGAGCAAGGTCAACCGCTACGCCGCGCAGCTCGCGCCGGATGCCGCGCTGGACTTCGCCAAGTGGGTCGTGCCGAACTACACGACCTATCCGCCCACCCAATCGCTCGCCCAGGCGGTCCATGATCTGAACGTGAATTATTTCCCGCTCCGCCGGCAGTGGATTTACACCACGCTCGTCGCGAGCGGTTCCTACATCGCGCCGCAGCCGACCAACGCCACCGTGCTCCTCGGCCAGGTCGAATACAATCCCGCCTCCGGCGACCAGGCCCAGGAGTACATTCAGCTTCGCAACACCAACAGCTATTCCGTCGATCTCTCCGGTTGGCGGCTCACCGGCGCGGTGGACTACAAGTTCAAGGGCGGCGTGGTCATCCCCACCAACGGCACGCTTTACGTCTCGCCGGACGTGAATGCCTTCCGTGCGCGCACGAGCGGCCCTCGCGGCGGGCAAGGCCTCTTTGTTCAAGGCAACTACCAGCGCCAACTCTCCGCCCGCGGCGAAGCGGTTCAACTCGTGGACGCAACGGGTCGGTTGGTTGCGGCCACGAACTACCCCGGCACGCCCAGCCTGCCGCAGCAGTATCTGCGCATCACCGAAATCATGTATCACCCGGCGGTGTCGCGGCCAGCGGATGGGGTCGATCCCGAACGGTTCGAATACATCGAACTAAAGAACATCGGCCCCGTCGCGCTCAGCCTGATCGGCGTCCACTTCACCAACGGCATCGACTTCGCCTTCACCGGCGCGAGCGCCGTCACCAGCTTGGCCGCCGGCGAATCGGTGCTCGTCGTCCATGACCTCGCCTCCTTCACCGCGCGCTACGGCGGCGGCCTGCGCATCGCCGGGCAGTTCACCGGCGCGCTGGACAACAATGGAGAGGCGCTCCGGCTCGACGACGCCGGCGGCGAGAAGATCCTGGACTTCCGTTACGAGAACCAGTGGTACCCGATCACGGACGGCTTCGGCTTCTCACTCGTGGCCGTGAACGAGAATGCCCCGTGGGACACTTGGGGCTTCAAGACGAACTGGATTCCCAGCGGCGTGGCCGGCGGCTCGCCGGGCGTCGCCGATCCGGCCCCGCTCCCGGTCGCGCCAATCCTCATCAATGAAGTCCTCACGCACACTGATCCGCCGCAGGTCGATGCCATCGAGCTTCACAATCCGACCACGAAAGCGGTGGAGGTCGGCGGCTGGCTCATCACCGATGACTCCACCAACGCCTTCAAGTTCCGCCTCCCGGCCGGCACCACCATCCCGGCGGGCGGCTATGTGGTCTTCACCGAAACGGAGTTCAACCCCGCCGGCCTGGGCTTTGCCTTCTCGTCCAAGGGCGACGAAGTCTATCTGCTCTCCAGCGATGGCACCAACCTCACGGGCTACATCCACGGCTTCCAGTTCGGCGCGGCGGAGAACGGCGTCTCATTCGGACGCCACGTGACCAGCCTGGGCGAGGAACATTTCGTGGCCCAAAGCGCCCTCACGCTCACCAATGCGAACTCCGGTCCGAAGGTCGGTCCGGTGGTGATTTCGGAAATCATGTTCCACCCGCCGGACGGGCTGGGCGGCCTCGACAACCAGGACGACGAGTTCATCGAACTGCGCAACATCACCGGCGCCGTCGCGTGGCTCTACGACACCAATTTCCCGACGAACACCTGGCACTTGCGTGGCGGCGTGGATTTCGATTTGCCGCAAGGCGTCAGCCTCGCGGCCAACGGCAGCCTGCTCCTGGTGAGCTTCGATCCCACCAATGCCGTCAAGCTGGCCGCGATCCGCGCTCGGTACGGCCTCTCGACCAACCTCCCTGTCTTCGGCCCGTACGCCGGCAAGCTCGACAACTCGGCCGACACCGTCCGCCTCACCAAGCCGGACGCGCCCGATCCGGATGGCAGCGTCGCCTACATCGTCGCGGATGAAGTGGCCTACCGAGACTCCGCGCCCTGGCCCGTAGGGGCCGATGGTTCCGGCGCGTCCTTGCAGCGCGTTCACCTGGACCAATACGCCGACGACCCGGTCAACTGGGCCGCCGGCGCGCCCAATGCCGGCGGCGATTTCACCGGCGGCACACCGCCCGTCATCACCGCGCAGCCCACGAACCTGGCGGTGGTGGCGTTCTCTCCGGCCACCTTCACCGTGGGCGCCACCGGCAGTGATCCTCTGCGCTTCCAATGGCAACGCAACGGCGTGAATCTTCCGGACGGCACCAATGCCGCGCTCGTCGTCGTGCCCGAGCCGTTGGACAACGCCACCTTCAGCGTGGCCGTGTTCAATTCCGCCGGCGCTGCCGTCAGTTCCAACGCGGCCCTGACGGTGCTCGTTCCCGCCGCGATCTTCACCCAGCCCCAGGGCCGCGCGGCCTTTCCCAACACCAACGTCAGTTTCTTCGTCGTGGCGGGAAGCACTTCGCCCATGCGTTACCAGTGGCGCTTGAATGGCGTGGACATCCTCAACGCCACCAACGCCACCTACACCATCCCGCTTGTGCAGCCGAGTCACGACGGCGATTACACCGTGGTCGTCACGGACGACGCCGGTTCGGTCGTCAGCGCGGTGGCCCATCTCACGGTGACGCTGCATCCGCTCTTCACGCTGCAGCCAACCAACCGCATCGTCTCGCTGGGCGCCACTCCGACCAACATCACCATGTCGGCGGCCGCCATCAGCACGACGCCGGTGCGCTACCAATGGCGCTTCAACGGCCTCGACATTCCGAACGCCACCAGCGCCAGCTACACCATCACCAACGCCCAGACCGCCGATTCGGGCGACTATTCGGTCCTGGCCACCGACAGCTACGGCTCGTTCTCCAGCACCAATGGGAGGCTTTCCGTGGTGACCCGGCCGGTCGTGATCCAACAGCCCACGCCGCGCATGGTGGTGGCCTACGTGGGCGACACGGTTTCCTACACGGTCGCGGTTTCCAACACGGCGACGCTGCCCGTGGGCTATCGCTGGCGCCGAAACGGTTCAGCGGTCGCGACCAACCTCGTGCCGAGCTTCACCAACACCTTGACCCTGGCCGGCGTGCAGCTCGCCAACGCCGGCGCTTACGACGTCGCCATCACCAACCTTGCCGGCCCCATCTCGCCCGCGACCACCGCCCGAGGATTTCTGGTGGTCATGGGCGTGCTGGCCGACCGCGCGGTGCCGCTGGGCAGCAACGCCACGTTCAACCTCGTCATCACCAATGGCAATCCGAGCGGCCCCACCAACACGCTGAACTATGCCTGGTGGTTCCAAGCCACCAATCGGCTGGCCAGCGGCACCAATCTGAGCTTCACCTTCCTCACCGTCTCAAATGTTCAGGCCAGCAACTTCGGCCCTTACACCGTGGTCATCACCAACGCCGCGGGCATCTCTGCCACTCAGACGGCCACGCTGAGCCTGGCTCTGCCGCCGGTCATCACGGAGCAGCCGACGAATCAGACGGTCTCGGCCGGAGCTGACGCTGCTTTCACGGTCACGGCCACCGGCTCTGCGCCGCTCGGCTACCAGTGGTGGTTCAACGGGACGAACTTGGTGCCGGGCGGGGCGACGCCGGTGCTGACGCTGAGCAACGCGCAACCGGCCCAGGCGGGCGGCTACCAGGTGATCGTGAGCAACATTGCCGGCAGCGCGACGAGCCAGGTGGCGACGCTGACGGTGATGCTGTCAGAGCCGCCGCGCTTCGACGGAATCATTGCGGCGACGAGTCCAACGGAGCCAGTGACGATGAGCTTCACCGCGCAACCTGGGCAGAGCTACTCCGTGCTCTACAGCGACACGATCACAAACACGGCTTGGCTGGTGCTGACGAACATTGGCCCGCTGGGCGCAGCCCAACCGGTGACCGCGCGGGACGTCGATGTAGTCGGGAAACCGCAACGCTTCTATCGGATCGTGACACCGGCGCAGCCGTAGCGTTCCAGCGTCCGCGTGTTGAGGTGGGACAGGCGTCGCGCCTGTCTCCATCTTTTCGTTTCTCGTTCACCGAAGAGTGACGTTTCGCGGCCAGCGCGATTCGTAAGGAGACGCTTTCTCCGTACGAAACTCGCAGCAGGCGCGACGCCTGGCCTGCTGCTCGGCTCCCGTTTAGACCGAAATCCGAAGTTGGCCCAGCGCTTGGAGTGCGGCCGTCCTCGGACGCAGGAACTATCACCGATTCCAGGCGCGAGAACCTGTTCGCCTCGCTCCCTGTTGCAGGTTGCTGTGGCCGAGGACGGCCACTCTCCACACCCGCTTCGAAATCGGTTTTCGGGTGTGCGCCGGTGAAGCTGGCCGCCACGCGGGTGCGAGTCCCGCCGGTCGAATTAGACTGTTCACGACCGAAAGCTGGGTCTGGGAAGAGGCCGCGAGGCCGAACCCGAAAGCACGACCCCGTCTGAAC
>JACRJZ010000133.1 GCA_016219875.1 Verrucomicrobiota bacterium
CGACCGGACGGTTCAGACGGGGTCGTGCTTTCGGGTTCGGCCTCGCGGCCTCTTCCCAGACCCAGCTTTCGGTCGTGAACAGTCTAATTCGACCGGCGGGACTCGCACCCGCGTGGCGGCCAGCTTCACCGGCGCACACCTGAAATCCGAAGTTGGCCCAGCGCCCGGAGTGCGGCCGTCCTCGGCCGCAGGGACTTTCACCGACTCAAGGCGCGAGAACTTCTTCACCCCGCTTCCTGTTGCAGGTTGCTGTGGCCGAAGACGGCCACTCTCCTCACCCGCTCCAAAATCGGAATTCGGGTTCAGCTTTTTCGTGCATTTCGTGGTGATTCAGAATCGGAGGCCAGGTTCAGCCAAGTTTCGCCAACTCCGCTTTCACCAACTCCACCAGCGGCTTCACCGTCTCCGAGTCGAACGCAAAGCGACAGCCGGCCGCCTGGAACAACTCCGGCAACGGACGCGAGCCACCCAGCGCGAGAGCTTGTTGGTAGTCGCGCAAGGCTTGCGCCGCGTTCCGCTTGGAGTTGGCCCAGACCTGGAGCGCACCCAGTTGAGCGATGGCGTATTCCACGTAGTAGAACGGGTAGAGGAAAATGTGAAGCTGCCGGTGCCACAGGTTCGCGCGGGCGTCGGCGTGGTCCGTCCAGTCAATGTCGCCCTCGAAGCGATCCAGGAGCGAGTTCCACGCGGCGCGGCGTTCGTCGCGCGAGTGACCGGGATGCGTGTAGAGCCAGTGCTGGAAGGCATCCACGGTTGCGACCCAGGGGAAGACGGCGATGATCCCTTCGAGATGCGTGCGTCGGGCGCGGCTGGCTTCGGCCGGCGCGTAGAATTCTTCGATGAATTCGTTGCCGAGCAGTTCCATGCTCATGCTGGCCACTTCGCAGAACTCAATCGGCGCGCTGCGGTAGGCGTGGAGGTCTTCGCCGCGCGTGGCCAGCGCGTGAAAGGCATGGCCGGCTTCATGCAGGATCGTCTCCACGTCGCGCTGGAGGCCGACCGCATTCATGAAAATGAAGGGCAGCCGCGCCTCGGCGAGCGTCGATTGGTAGCCGCCGGGAGCTTTGCCTTTGCGGTTGTCGAGGTCGAGCAACCGCTGCTCGCGCATCGTGTCGAAGCCGCGCGCCAGGCCGCTGTCCAGCCGGTCGAAGATGCGTTGGGTGCGGCCAATCAAATCGTCCACTCGGTCGAAGGGCCGCAACGGCGGGCGGCCCAACGGATCGACGGCCAAGTCCCAGGGTCGCAGCGTCGCGAGGCCGAGATGCCCGCGGCGCTCGGCCTGGAGCGTGCGCAACGCGGGCACGACGTGTTCCGCGATGGCGTCGTGAAAGCGCAGGCAGTCCTCCGGCGCGTAATCGAACCGGCCGCGTTGGCGGAAGGCGAAGTCGCGATAGTTCTGGAAGCCGGCGTTGGCGGCGATCTGCTCGCGCAGACGCACCATCTGGTCCAGGAGTTCGTCGAACTTGTCCCGCTCCTGGAGGCGGCGGGCGGCGACCGTTTGCCAGGCCTCTTGGCGAAGCGCGCGCTCCGGCTCTTCCTGGTAGCGGCCCATCTGCACCAGCGTCTTCTCCTCTCCGCGGAAGGTCACCGTGAGCGACCCGGCGAGCTTCTGGTACTGCTGGCCCAGTTTGGCCTCCTCGGTTTCCAGCGGCACATTCTCGGCGCGGTAAAGATCGACGTGCAATTGCGTGTCCCGGTCGAAGACCTTGTAGCGTGCCGCGGGCAACTGCGGGCGTTGCGGGTGGGCGAGGTAAATCTGCGCGAGCTGGAACTGCCGCGGTTTGAGTTGCGGCTCGACGTTCTCGACGAAGTGCAGGTAGGCCCGCTCCGCTTCGGGATTGTCGGTGTGGCAACTGTTCGCGATGTAGCGGCGTGACGACTCCTCGTCCACCGCGGCGTTGAGTTCACTCCAGTCCAGCAGCCAGGACTCGAAGGCGGGGAGAGTCGTGGCCGCAGGAGCAGCGGTTTCGAGCCGGTCAAACAACGGAGCGATTTGCGCCCAGTCACCGAGATCAATCTGCTCAGGGACGGACCGGCGTGGCTTGTAAGGAGGCAACGCTCCGAATGGCAACAAACTCATGGCGGAAAGCATGGGATGCCCGATCACGCCCAGCAAGCCCGCTTTTCTGCCAACCAAGCTGAAGCTTCAAGTCGGGAGTTTGCCCCTCGCGGTGGGCAGGTTCCAGCGCCGTCCGCGAACTTTGAACGTTGAACTTCCCCCTGCCCTATGCATACTCCGCCTCATGCATGACTTTCGGCATGTGAACGGGAAACTGTGTTGTGAAGGTGTGACCATCGAGTCGCTCGTGAAACAACACGGGACGCCGCTCTATGTCTATTCACAGAAGACGCTCCGGGACCATTTCCAGGAACTCGACCGCGCCCTCGTGCCGCTGGACCGTCTGATCTGCTACGCGGCTAAGGCCAACTCGAACCTCGCCGTCCTGCGCACCTTCGCGGACCTGGGCAGCGGGTTCGACATCGTGAGTGAAGGCGAGTTGCGGCGCATCATGGCCGCCGGTGGCGACCCGGCCAAATGCGTCTTCGCCGGTGTTGGCAAAACCGAACCGGAGATCGAGTTCGCGCTGCGGCAGGGGATTTACTGCTTCAACGCCGAGAGCGAGCCGGAGTTGGCGCGCATCAACCGTGTGGCCGCGCGGCTGAAGAAGGTCGCGCCCGTGGCGGTGCGCGTGAACCCGAACGTCGATGCCGGCACGCACCACAAGATCACTACCGGCACTTACGCGAACAAATTCGGCATCGCCTTCGAGCAGATCGAGGGCGTCTATGCCCGCGCGTCGAAGCTGAAGAACCTCCGGTTGCGTGGACTCCAGATGCACATCGGCTCGCAACTTACGGAAGTGCAGCCGTTCGAGTTGGCCGTGCGGAAAGTCGCGCCGCTCGTGGCGGCGCTGAAGGCGCAGCACGGCCTGGAGTTCTTCAGCATCGGCGGCGGCCTGGGCATCGTGTACCGGTCCGCGCTGGCCAGCGGCGACGCCAAGTGGTGGCGCACGCCGGAGGCGAAGAACATCATCACACCGCAAAGCTACGCCGCGCGACTGGTGCCGCTCCTGCAGCCGTTGGGACTCCACATTCTGCTGGAGCCGGGCCGGTTCATGGTCGGCAACGCGGGCCTCCTGGTGACGCGCGTCGAATACGTGAAGCGCACCGGGAAGAAAAACTTCGTGATCGTCGATGCGGCGATGAATGATCTCATCCGCCCGGCGTTCTACGATTCCTACCACGAGATCGTGCCGGTGCGGCGCAAAGGCGGCGTGACGGTTTCCTCCGATGTCGTCGGTCCGATCTGCGAGTCGGGCGATTACTTCGCCAAAGACCGCCCGTTGCCCAAGGTCCGCCAAGGGGATTACCTCGCGCTCCTCAGCGCCGGCGCCTACGGCTCGGTGATGGGCTCCAACTACAACAGCCGTCCGCTGGCGGCGGAAGTAATGGTGAGTGGACGGAAGTCAGCCCTCGTCCGCGCCCGCCAACCGATCGGGAAGATTTGGGAAGGCGAGCGCGTGGCGCAGTGGGCCTGAAACTGCGTCCGAATGACTGTAGCAGCCGACGTGAGGAGGCTCAAACTTCAAGGGAAACAGAGCCTCCTCACGTCGGCTGCTACGGTTTTGAAAGAGGCTCTTACGTCGGCTGCTACGGGATGAGGCGGCACATCTGCCGACGAAAGCCACACCGCCGTTACGGCTCCGTCAGCACGTCCAACTCCGCCAACGCGGCGAACGGATTCCGGTTGATCTCCGCTGTGACGAGCACTCTCACGAACCGGGCTTTCTGCGGCGGCTTGAGTTCGACCGTCTGAAGTTGGCCGCCGTTGCTCCATCGGGCCTTGGCCACCGGTGCGGCCCACACTTTCGGATCGTTGCTCAGAAAGAACTCGCATTCCGCGATCCGTCCGTTGGCCTGGTCCTGACGCGGCAGGCAGGTGAAGCTCTTCAGGCTCACTTCGCGGCCCAAGTCCACGATGAGGTGGTGCGGCATCGGATCGTTCTTCGGCTGCCAGCACGTGTGCCAAAACGTTTCGGCGTCGCCGTCGATGGCGTGGGCTGCGAGGTGGTCGTGTTCGCGATCCTCGCTGTCCGCCTCGATCACCCGCGCGCCCAATTGGACCATCCTTGAAGGCTTGTTGCGCGCCAGCATCTTCGCCAGCGCCTCCTTCGTGACTTCCACCTTCGGAGCAAAGCGGCTGCTTGCGGCGTAGGCCAGCAGGCTGGCGCGGAGTTGGCGCGCGGCGGCTCGTTGATCGAGGTTCTTCTCCAAGTCGGCGGCGCACACGAGCAGTTTCCCTGGCCCCACGCGGCACTCGAATACCAGGCCCAGCCGCCGGTTGCTGTTCCAGTCGTCGATGGGCTGCACGACGGGGCGCAGCGTTCCGGGCAAATCATCGAGCGCCATGCCGCGCGCGTTCGTCACAATGTCCCGCCATTGCCAATCTTGGAAGTCCTCCGTGGGGAACTGCGCCAGGGCCGGATGCTTCGCGTTGCAGAGCAATCCCAGCGTCTGCTGCGGCTGGGAGTTGAACATGTAGCGGTTCCAAAAGATCGGCTCGAAGCGAAGCCGCGGGTGCTCGCTCGATAATTTCGCCGGCAACAGCAAGACTTTGCCGCCCGCATCCAACCGACCGAGAGCAGCGGTATCAAGCGCCGTGGCCACAAGCACGTCCGCCGCTGTCGTTGAATCCGGCTTGGCGGGATAGACCCAGACGTTCCAGTCGTTCTCAAACGGCGTGTTCTTCACGGCGACGACCAGTTTGTAAGCCTGCGGTGCGGCGAGCTTGCTGAGGTTGAGGTCGATCCTGCCCAAGGATGTTCCCTGGCCCAGCGGAATGGTTCGAACGGGGAATTCGCCGCGGGCCACGACCGTTCCTTTGCCCGACACAAGTTTCCACTCCGTCGCGACGTTCTCCAACGGTGCTGCGCCGAAGTGCGCGACCTCCACCTCCGCGATCAGCGTTTCATCTGTGGTCCACGTCCGGCGCAGCAGGCGCGCGAGCGGGACGGTGGTATTGCAGAAGCGGCAAAACTCCTCCGGCTTCACGTAGCCTTTCTCCTCCCAGAACGGATCGAGCACGCCCACGAGCGCAGTGCCCTGGCCGGGGAAGTCGTGCAAGTCAAGCAACTGGACACCGCCCACACCTGGCGTGCGCATCGCGGCTTCGATCTCCTCCTTGTAGCACAACACCTGGAGCCGCCCGGAGGCGCGCAGGAAATCGCGCCACTGGTCAAGCATCCCGCGCTCTTGGAGCGAGTCGCGGAAGATTTCAAAGTTCTTCGGCTTGAGCGGGCCGGTGTATTTCCTGATCTCGTCGAAGTTCGGAAAGACGCACCACTGGCCCATTTCGTGGACGATGACGGGCACGGTAAGCTTCTCGATGTCTTTGCGGTAGTCCTTGCCGAGCCAGCCGTGTGGCCCGCGCGGGCCGTGGAAGACGTGATATTGGTTCTCTGGCAACTGCGGGTAGGCCGAGCCGCTGGTGACGAGGAACCGGCCGTCGCGTTTCCAGAACTCCACCCACTTGGCCAGATACTCCTCGCGTTTCGGGCCGTGCGGCTCGTTGCCATGCGTCAGCAAAACAAACGACGGGTGATTGCCGTAGGCGCGGACGATGCGTTCGCTCTCGTCATAAAGCCACTGATCGATCGGCTTGCCATTGCCGGGTTGGGTCCACACACCGCACTCGACCTGATAGTAGAAGCCGAGTTGGTCTGCCGCGACAAAGGCCGCTTCCGGCGGACACCACGAATGGAACCGAATGTGATTCAACCCATGCGCCTTGCAGGCGCGGATCACTTTCTGCCACGACTCGACATCGGTGGGCGGATAACCGGTCTTCGGGAAGATGCAGCATTCGAGCGTGCCGCGGAAGAAGATTGGGCGGCCGTTAATAAGGAACTCACGACCGCGGGCGGCGATTTCGCGCAAGCCGAACACAACCTGCTTCGCATTCTGCCGGTCAAGGCGCACGTCGGTCCACGCCGTCAGTTCATACAATCGGGGATTGAACTCGTCCCACGTCGCGGCTGCTCCAGGCACCGCGAGTTCCGCCTCGAATGTGCCGCTCTGGGCTCCCCATTTCACTGTGACGTTGGTGGTCGGAAGGCGCGGCCTGGCGTCGAATCGGTCGAGCAGGCAGAGGGCGATGTTATTGGTCGAGGTCTGGCCCGTGGTGTTGGCGACGCGGCCTTTCACCGTCACCGACTTGGTTGCCACATGGGGATAGACTTGAAGGTCCTCGATCGACACCAACTCGGCTGCGCTCAGTTCAATGCGCCCCACCACGCCATTCCAATTGCCCTGCGTGTGGTCACTGACGCTGTGCGACCAATCACCGACCTCCACGAGCACGCGGTTGTCCACACGGAGCGTCAGCGTGTGTTTCCCCGGCGCGGCGCCGGTGCCCAGGTCATAGACATGCGGCGTGCCGAGTGAGTTGTTCGTGCCGAGGAGCGAGCCGTCCAGCCACACCCGCGTCTCCCAATGTGGGCGCTCCAGCGTGAGGGTGATGCGCTTGCCCAGCCAGGCTGGGGGAATCTCCACGTCGCGTTGATACCAAGCGGCGCCGACATAGTGCTTCTCCGGCTGGAGGAAGAACGGCACTTTGATGTTGCCCGGCTCGCGGTACTTCGCGTACTCCGGCCGGCGCTTCCACCGATCCGAACCAACCTCGCCTGTCCACTTCGTATCGACCATGATGTCGTCGCCGAAGCCCTGGTTTTGAAGCGCGCCCGGCAACTGAATGCGCCGCTCCAGGCTCCGCTCAAACCAACGGTTCGTCACGCCGACGTCCTCCCGGTCCAACTGAAAGCGCCACCGGCCAGCGAGGGAAATCGACTCGCTCGCGGCGCGGCTCACCGATGGCAAGGCGCAGACGAGGAGCAGTGCCAAACCGACAACGCTTTGGCATCGGCTGGAGAGGCGGAACCGGTTCATCGTGGTTTTCATGCCGCTCAGAGTGCCAACTCCGAGCGAGCGAGGAAATGGAGAAAACAACGATCGGCATGGAGAGCCTCTTTCGAAACTGTAGCAGCCGACGTAAGGAGGCTCTGTTGTCAATCTGCAATCTGCAATCTGCATTCCGCAATCAGAGTGAGCCTCCTCACGTCGGCTGCTACCGAGTTTTGAAATCGCCTCTGGAGTATCCGCCGGCCGACGGTGCAACGGCGCCGCGGACCATTTTCCTCGACGGCGGAGCAGACTCGGCGGGTAATGTTCGGCGCGATGCCGAAGCTCATTGTGTTCGAGGACGAACACCTGCTGGTCGTCAACAAGCCGGCGGGCTGGAACACGCATTCGCCCGCGCCCTACGCCGGCGAAGGCGTGTTCGACTGGCTTCGTCATCGCGAGCCGCGCTGGGCCAAGCTCGCGATCATGCACCGGCTGGACAAGGAGACTTCGGGCGTGCTGGTGTTCGGCAAGACCGCGGAAGCCAACCGATCGCTCACGCAACAGTTCGCGACGCGGTCTGTACGCAAGACCTACGTGCTGCTTACCGACCGACCGGTCCAGCGAAAGGAGTTCACCGTGACATCGGCCATCGTGAGGGCGGGCGCGAAGTATGTCAGCCGGCCCGTTCACGCGGGAAACGATGCGGCGACGACGCGCTTCTCGCTGCGCAGTCAGGCGGGCGGACTGACAACGCTGGCCGCGGAACCGCTCACGGGACGCACGCACCAGATTCGCGTCCACGCGGCCAGCGAGGGTCTGCCCATTTTGGGTGACGCGCTCTACGGCGGCTCACCCGCCGCGCGCGTTTGCCTGCACGCGGAAAGCCTCGCCCTGCGGCATCCGGCGACGAAGGAGGCGATGCTGTTCAGCGCGCCCGCCGAGTTTGCGGCCGACGTTCGCAGCGGACTGCGCGAGGCAATCATCGACCCCACGCAGACGAACGCGTATCGGCTGATCCACGGCGCGAGCGAGGGCTGGCCGGGCTGGTACGTGGAGCGGCTGGGAGATTTCCTGCTGTCGCTTTCGGAGCAGCCATTGAGCGCGGCGCAGAAGCTCTGCCTTGTGGAACTCGCCCAGGCTGCCCCTCACCCCGGCCCTCTCCCCATCCGATGGGGAGAGGGGGCGCGCCGCGAGCGCGTAGGAGAAGACGAGCGTGCCTTCTGTCCCAACGGCGGCGTGACGTTCCCCCTCTCCCCATCGGATGGGGAGAGGGCCGGGGTGAGGGGTTTCCAGCCGGGCCTTTACCACAAGCGATTGGATCGGCAAGTGAGGCGAGCGGCGGCTTCCGAGTTGTGCCCGGAGCATGTCGCCGGCCCTGTCGCGCCGGAACGGTTTGTGGTGCGCGAGAACGGCGTCCAGTTCGAACTGAGTTTCAGCGAGGGCTACTCGGTCGGCTTGTTCCTCGACCAGCGGGACAACCGGCGGCGGTTCTTGATGAATCACGTCGCGGCAGAGTTCCCGTTGTTCGCCGAGGGCGCGCGGGGAAAGGAGTTGCTGAACGCGTTCGCCTACACTTGCGGCTTTTCGGTTTGCGCGGCCACGGCAGGCATGAAGACCACCAGCCTCGATCTCTCGAAGAAGTATCTGGAGTGGGGACGGCGCAACTTCGCGCTCAACCAGCTTGATCCCGCGGCGCACGACTTCATTTACGGCGACGCCTTCGAGTGGCTGCGGCGGCTGGCCAAGAAGGGCCGTCAGTTCGATGTCCTCGTGCTCGATCCGCCGACGTTCTCGCAGTCAAAAGAACGCGGCGTCTTCCGCGCGGAAAAGGACTTTGGGACGCTCGTGAAAGCCTCGCTGCCGCTGCTGCGCAAGGGCGGAATCCTCTTCGCCTCCACCAACGCGGCGCGGCTCGAGCCCGAGGAGTGGCTGGCGGAGATCGAAGCGGCCGTGCCGTCCGGCGGACGCCGCGTGGTCGCCCGCCACTTCGTTCCGCAGCCGCCGGATTTTCCGATCAGCGCGGCGGAGCCGGCCTACCTCAAAACGGTCTGGCTGCGGCTGGACTAGCGCGCCTGCCGGACACGCACGGTGTACTTCTTTGCCTGCGCGTTCAGAGACTCGAACTTGACCGTCTGGGTTTCGTTCTCGGTCAGGATGAGGCTGGAGAACGACGTCTCCTCGGTCATGAAACCCTGTTCGTCCTTGAAGACGCAGTTGACCTGGACCTCGATGCGGCGGTTCTCCCGGTTGCGGATGTTGGCGGCAACCGTGAGCCGTCCGTCCGGGGTCCTGCCTTCCTGGAGGCTGGAACAAGTCACCGACCGCTGCGCGCCGGGATCCAGCGTGACAAACTTGGCGGTGACCTCCTGGTTGAACTGGTCGGTCTTCTGGGGCAGATACGCGCCGTGCTCCGTGGAGCAACCGGCGCCCAGCAGCCACGCCGCGGCGCAGCACGGAAGGGTGAGGAGAATTCGTTTCATACAATGAGGGGTTAGCTGTTCAGTTCGCTGACAAAAAGCACCAGGTCTCGGCGCGCTTCCGTGACGGTGAACGTCACTTTCTTCGTCACCAGCGTCCGCCCGTCCGCGCCCTGGAAATCCAGCGTGATTTCGTGCGGGCCGGGCGGCAGCGTGAGGGCGGCAAAGGAAAGAAACTGCGGCAGGTTGTCCCACGCGCGGATGTCTGCCTCTGGGGTGGTGGCGGAGGAGAAGATTTTGCTCAACACGCCAAGTCCGCCCACGATTGCAGCGGCCTCGTTGTGCTCGCCGGTGCTGGCCAGCGCCAGGCCCGAGATGATGGCCGCGTCGCCGACCACGCTGGTGGTGTCTTTGAAGACGGCTTTGTTGGCCAGGATGTGGTCCATCACCCGCCCGCCGCGCGTCGTCGCCTGGAAGTGGAGATCGTCATAAGCCAGCACGGGATATTTCTTGCCGCCCACCTGCAACGACACCGAGCGCGCGGAAGAGCGGCCTTCGCGGAAGCGCAGCATCTGCGCGTGTTCGCCGGCGGCGTATTTGACGGGGCCGTGACCGAATTCGAGGAACACCAGCACGTTGGCGTTTGTGAGGTACGGCGGCGGCGTGGAGTTCTTTGCGCTGGCCTTGGCTCGCTTGAGTTCGTCCGAGCCATCACCGCCCAGGCGTGCCGTGATGAAGCCATCGAGGTAATCCAGCAACACGTAGTCCGCGGCGTAGGTCTTGTTCTCCGTGTCCGCGTCCATGAACTGCGCGCTGCGGAAGCAGGCCCGGGCGTTGTCCGGCTCGCCGTCCATCCAGTAAAGGATGCCTCGATAGTAGTAGGCCATCACACGCTCGTACGGCTCGCCGATGAACATCTTCCGGGCCTCCGTGTGGAAGAGGCCGCGGGCCTTCTTGGCGTCGCGGTCGTTGGCGATGATGCCGCCGATGCGCGGCAAGGCGTCGTCCAGCCACTTCTTGGCTTCCGCGAATTGGCCGCGGCGGAACGCGGACGCCGCCATGCGGTATTCCCACAACACGTGGTCGCGGGCCGGGCCTTGCTGAAGGGCGTTCTGGCCATCCACCAGCGGATCGCCCGTGAGCGCGACGCGCTTGGGATGATGCGTGGCGCAGCCGGCCAGTACGACCACTGCGGCCAGCGCCAACGGCTGGAGCACGACTCTCATGCGGCGGATTGGGAACAAGTCTAGCGGTACACCGCGTCAGCCACGCCCTGCTTCTTGATCTCGTCCGCGCCTTCCCAAACGATCTCGCTGGTGCGCGCGTCGATGAGTTGGAAGGAATACAGGATGTAGTCGCTGATCCCGCCGGCGGCGCTGCTGCTCATGCCGGAGAGCTTGCCGGTGAGGAAGAAGTCCGCGCCCTTGAACTCCTGCACCGCCGGATCGCTGGTGCTGGTCAACTGGCCGGAGCGCTTCATCTGCCGCTCCTGCTCCAGCACCGTCATGCGCTCGCGGGCCAGGAAGCGGGCTTTGCCCTGCGCCTTGGAGATGAGTTGGCCGCGGATGCGATCCAGGAAGAGGGTCTTGTTGACCGGGAAGCGCGTCTCGTTCATCACCGGATCAAGCACAATCCACGGCGCGGCGGGCGCGTTGGCGATCTGCGCACAGCCGAGAATGCCGCGCGCCATCTTGTCGGTCACGCGGACCAAGTCCGTCGATTCCACGCCGGTGCCGACGACGAAGCCCTTTTCGTCCGGGCGCATCTCGGTGACGGGCGTGCCTGACGGATTCTTGACGCCGCTGGCGCAGCCGCTCACCAACGCCAGGCCGGCCACGGCGCCAGAAAGAACAGTCGATTGAAGGATCAATTTGGTATTCATCATGTGCAGGGGAGAGTAGTTCGAAAAGCCCTGTTGTCTAGCACAGCCAGGAACGACGGCCCCAGCGGGTCTGGGTCCGATCTTCACTGGCTTCCATGCCATGCAACGCGGCTTTCATGTTACACCGGAGTTGGACGCAAGTGCGGGGGGCGTATTCGGAGCGAGTGGCAGGCCGGCGAGGCGGACAGAAGTTAATCAAGCTCCGTCCGGTGGCGGTCGTAGCGCAGGTTTTCGAACCTGCCGTCTCGCCGACTTTTCAGTCGGCAGGGCGCTGAAACGGCCAGCGCGTTTGCCTTGTCCATCGTCCGCCGGTTGGAAAACCGGCGCTACGGCAGACCGGAAAATCTGCGCTACCGACGTTACCGGACGAAGCTTGATGTACTCCTGGCGCGGCGGACCTGGCCAAATTCCGGTCTTGTCTTTGGCCTCGTCTGGAAGATAAATGGCCCCATGAAAACAGACTTGATCAGTCAATACGTCGTCTTTCACCAAGAGTTGCTGAAAGAACAAACCGTCCTCCGCAAGCGCCTGGCCCAGATTGAACAGGCCCTGGCTGGTGAAACAGCGCCCGCACCGGTTGAGGCCAAGCCAGCCTCGCTCAAGCCGGCAACAGCCAAGCCAGTCGCGGCCAAACCTCTCGCCATCAAGCGGGCGGCGGCCAAGAAAATGATGGTGGCCAAGAAGCCCGTCCGCCTGTTCAAGAACAAGATGTCGCTCAAAGAGGCCATCCTCAAAGTCACGGCCAAGAAGCCGCTGACCAAGCCGGAGATCATCGACGCCATCAAGAAAATCGGCTACCGCTCCGTCTCGAAGGACATGAACAATTCCGTGAGCGTCGTGCTCTACACGGGCAAGCAGTTCAAGAACGTGGACGGACGGTTCAGCCCGGCCAAGTAGCGATAGTCCTGGCCTTGCCATGAACCGTCGTTTCAAGTTGAAGGTTGAAAGTTGCAGGTTCGTCGTCGAAAGCGCGGGGGCAACATGCAACGTTCAACTTTCAACCTGCAACCACGGTCCCGACTGACTCCGCGAGTTGCCGGGATTCTTCACTGAGCTTTCCATCCATGCTCGCCAAGCGCGTCATCCCCTGCCTCGACGTTCACGCCGGCCACGTCACCCGCGGCGTTCAGTTCGGCAAAGCCGAAGCCGGCGAACTCCGCAATGTGGGCGACCCCGTCGAACTGGCCTTGCGCTACAACGAGCAGGGCGCGGACGAGATGGTCTTCTTCGACATCACCGCGAGCGCGCACGGCCGAGCCACGATGATCGATGTCATCCAGCGCGCCGCGGACCAGTGCTTCATGCCGTTGACGGTCGGTGGCGGCCTCCGCACGGTTGAAGACATGCACGCGATGCTCAAGGCCGGCGCCGACAAAGTGAGCATCAACTCCTCCGCCATCGCCACGCCCGATCTCATCCGCGCCGGCGCGGAGAAGTTCGGCAGCCAATGCATCGTGGTGTCTATCGATGCCAAGCGGACCGCGCCCGAGCATTGGGAAGTCTTCTCCCACGGCGGGCGCAAGCCGACTGGCTGGGACGCCATCGAGTGGGCCGAACGCGCGGTGTCGCTGGGGGCGGGCGAGATCGTCCTCAACAGCATCGACGCCGACGGCACCAAGGCGGGCTACGACATCGAGATCACCCGCCGCATCAGCGAATCGGTCGGCGTCCCGATCGTGGCCAGCGGCGGCGCCGGCAAGCTGGAGCACATGGCCGAAGTCCTCATCATGGGCAAGGCGGACGCCGTCCTCGCTGCCAGCATCTTCCACTTTGGCGAATACACCGTCGGCGACGTGAAACGGTTTCTGGCGCAACACGGCATTCCTGTTCGCTTCACCTGAACGTCCGTCCCCCTGACCCATGCGCAACTGGGCGGCCTTCCTCTTGGCGTTCCTCGGCGGCTTCGCCCTGATGGTGCTGGAGATCGTCGGCGCCCGCTACCTCGGCAAGGACTTCGGCGGATCGTTCTACGTTTGGATCAGCCAGATCGGTGTGATCTTGATCGCGCTGGCGCTGGGCTATTATGTCGGCGGTGAACTGGCTGATCGTTTTCAGCGCACCTCGATTCTGGCTTGGCTGCTGGCCTCCTCAGGCCTCTTCACTTTCCTGATGCCGGATTTTGCCGGGCGCATCATCGACGCCATCGTGATGCGGCATCCGCTCGACCAGCCCATTCCGCGGATATGGCAGAAACTCGATCCAGCCCTGGGCAGCGGGCTGATCTTTCTCCTGCCGTGCTTCGTGCTGGCCATGCTCTCGCCGTTTCTGATTCGCCTGGCGGCGCGGAAGTTGGCGCACGTCGGGCGCGTCAGCGGACTGGTTTATGCCGCCAGCACGACGGGGAGCATCGCCGGCGTGTTCACGTCGGGCTACGTCCTGATTGACCGCTTCAGCCTGACGCAAATCTTTCGCGCCACCGGCGTGTTGACGGTGCTTCTGGGCGCGATGTGTTTTCTGATGGACCGATGGCTGGTGGACGACCAGTCCGAGATGAAGGAGAGTTGACCCATGCGCCAAAAAGCCAACTGGGTTTGCGTCGGGCTGGCGGGGCTGTTCGCCCTCGTGGCCGCCGCCCATGCCCAAGTGGTCTTCGAGACGACATCCGCTTATCACCACATCCTGGTCAGCGACAATCAAGGCATTCGCACGCTCTACTTCGATCACGCCCCGGAAACCCGCATGGCGCTGGCCGATCCGCTGAAGGGCCACTTCGAGTACACGGAGTACTTTCACATGCCCTGGCTCTGGAACACCAACCTTAAGAACGTGCTCATGATCGGCCTGGGCGGCGCCAGCGTGGCGCGGGCCTACCAGCGATATTATCCCGAGGTCATGTTCGAGGTGGTGGAACTCGATCCCAAGGTGTGGCACGTGGCGAAGGAATTCTTCGGCGTCCAGGAATCGCGCACCTTGAGAATCTTCATTGAAGACGGACGCCTGCACCTTCGCCGCAGCCGGAAGAAGTACGACGCCATCTTCATGGACGCCTACACCGCCAACCGCTACGGCTCCTACATTCCCTACTCGCTGGCGACGACGGAGTTCTTCACCTTGACCCTTGACCGCCTGACGGAGAACGGCGTGCTGGCCTATAACGTCATTGGCAAACTGCCCACCAGCCGCCGCGACGGAGAGATCGTGCCGGCCCTGTACCAAACGCTGAAGGCCGTCTTCCCCCAGGTCTATCTCTTCCCTGCCGCGCGGGACTACAACGTCGTGCTCCTCGCGACCACCTCTGCTGAACCGGCGACCCTGCCGAAGCTGAACCAACGGGCCGACGCCTTGGCCGCCGGCAAGTGGGCCAAGACGCCGCAGTTCAAGCTCCGGCTCCAGTCCTTCCGCAGTGAACTGCCGGCAGGCGCCGCCAAGGTCCAACCCTTGACCGATGACTTCGCGCCGCTGGACGGCATGTTGAACGTCGCCCCGTAGCAGGCCGGCGGACGCCGCGGAGCTGTTGGGGAACTTGCCGCGAGCAAGAATGGAGTTGTTTCCACGCCTCCATATTCTGGCTTCTCACGGTGCGGCGGGCCGCCTACGCTCCCGGCCATGAGCTATCAGCCTCGTCCCATTGCCACCGGCCACGTTGAACTGCCCGCCGAACTTTCTCCCCTGACCGAGCGCCTGGCCGAGAACGCCCACGACCTCTGGGCCGCGCAACGCCTCGCACAAGGCTGGACCTACGGCCCGCAGCGTGATGACCAGGCGAAGCACCACCCGTGTCTGGTCCCCTACGCTGACTTGCCGGAGAGCGAGAAGGAATACGACCGCCTCACCGCACTCGGCACACTCAAAGCCATCCTGGCGCTGGGGTATCGCATCGTTCCGCCCGCAAGCTGACTGGTGCCTGCTGGCGGCCAACCAGACGGCCCTGGAAGGACCGCTCAAATCAGAACTGACCCAGCGATGACAGAGCCAATCCACTACGACGTCTTCCTGAAGCCCAACCAGGCGGACAAGCCGCGGGTGCGGCGGTTGGCGGAACGGCTGCGGGCGGCGAGGCGGAAGCCAAAGGCAGAAGGCAGAAGGCAGAATGAGGAAATTCCGCGTTCTTCCTTCTTCATTCGTCCTTCCCTGGTAGTGGGGCTGGAGCGCAGCACCGTTGGGAGAGGCAACCACGGGAGCCGCAACTTGCGATTTCGTGATCCGGCCAACGCCCGTCGCCGCTTCATCCTGCTCCTGCAGGACGTTTCACCATGACCAAACCCGGCCAACTCAAAGCGATGATCAGCAGCACGGCGGTTGATCTGCCCGAGCATCGCAAACAAGTCGTCGAAGCCTGCCTGCGCGAAGACGTGTTTCCCATCGGCATGGAGCAACTGCCCGCGCGCGATGCCACCGGCATTCGAGTATCGCTGGAGATGGCGGACAAGGCGGACATCTACATCGGCATCTACGCGTGGCGCTACGGCTGGGTGCCGGACTTCGACAATCCTGGGAAGATCTCCATCACCGAAATGGAATTCAACCGCGCGCTCGAACGCAAACAGCGCGGCGAACTCCAGGAAATCCTGATTTTCGTGATGCACGAGGATCACCCCATCCGTGCGCGCGACAAGGAGGATGGAGCCGAAGCACAGGACAAGCTGAAGAAGTTCAAGGACCGCGCTTCTGCCGGACGCGTGCGACTCACTTTCGCGTCACCGGAGGAATTGCGCAGTCACGTCATCCACGCCCTTGCCGATCTCAAGCAGCGCGAACAGGAAAGCCCCGGCGACAAAGCCGCCCCCGACCTCCACCCGCCCAACATCATCCCCAAACCGCCCGAGCCTTACATCGCCCATCCTTACTCGCTGCTCCAGACCAAGGACGTGGTCGGGCGCCAGGCCGAGTTGAATCTCCTCACCGATTGGGTGACGACGAACAGGGTGGTGCCCGCCGGCACGCGCCTCTTCAATCAGGTGGCCATCGGCGGCATGGGCAAGAGCGCGCTCACCTGGAAATGGTTCAACGACATCGCGCCCAACGAACTGCCCAAACTGGCCGGACGCCTGTGGTGGAGCTTTTACGAAAGCGACGCGCACTGGGAAAACTTCATCATCCGCGCGGTCGCCTACGTCTCGGGACAATCCGAGAAAACCGTGCGCGAGCTGAAAGCGCCCGACCGCGAAGACCAGCTCTGGCGCATCCTCGACCAGCAGCCGTTCCTGCTCGTGCTCGACGGTCTGGAGCGCATCCTCCTCGCCTATGGCCGCATGGACGCCGCGCACATGCCCGATGAAGACCTGGATGACGAGACCGCCAACCGCGTCGCCCATGCCATCGGCCTGCCGCCGAGCGCCGCCGACTCCTTCGTTGGCAAACATCAACTCCGGCTGACCGCCGACCATCGCGCGGGCCATTTCCTCCGCCGCCTGACTCAAATCAGGAATTCGCGCATCCTCATCACCACCCGCCTCTATCCCACCGAACTCCAATGCGAAACGGGCGCGCCGCTTCCCGGCTGTTTCGCCCAGTTCCTGACCGGCCTGACCGATAGCGACGCTCTCAATCTCTGGCGCGAATTCAAAGTCACCGGCTCCACCGAACAACTCCTTCCGTTGTTCCGCTCTTTCGGCAACTACCCTTTGCTCATCCGCGCGCTGGCGGGCGAGGTGGCCGCCTTCCGTGGCGGACCGGGTGATTTCGACCAATGGCGCGCGAAGAATCCCAAGTTCGATCCCACCCGGCTTCCACTCAAGAACGCCAAGACGCACGTCCTCGAATACGCCCTCCGCGGACTCAAAGACGAACACCGCAAAGTCCTCCACACCATCGCCGCCTTCCGCATGCCCGCCACGTGGGAGACTCTGCGAGCGCTGCTCGTTGGTAGCAGCCGACGTGAGGAGGCTCAAACTCAGAAGTCAGAGGTCGGAGGTCAGAAGTCAGAAGAAGATCAGAGCCTCCTTACGTCGGCTGCTACGAGTAAATCGTCCAAGCCCTGCGCCACCGACCAGGCTGCTCAGGAGCGCGGCCTTCAGGCCGCTTCAACGCCTGATGCCGAGGGAACGGTGAAGCGGGCTGAAGCCCGCGCTCCCAGGCCCTGCGCCACCGACCATGCTCTCGACCTGATCCTCACCGAACTCGAAGATCGCGGCCTGGTCGGCTGGGACAAGAAAGCCAACCGCTACGACCTCCATCCCATCGTTCGCGGCGTCGTGTGGCAGGCGCTCGATGGACAATCCCGCAAGGGCATCTACGCCGACCTCCACACCTACTTCGACGCCGTGCCCAGGCCGCCTGACGACTATACGAAAATCGAAAGCCTTGAAGACCTCACTCCCGCCATTGAGCTTTACCAATCCCTCATCGGCCTCGAACGCTATCAGGATGCCTTCGTCCTTTTCCGCGATCACTTGGAAGCCGCCACTCTCTGGCGCCTCAGCGCGAGCCGTCAGCGCGCCGAACTTTTGGAACGCCTTTTTCCCGATGGCATTGAGAACCTGCCCCGCCCGCAAACCGCCCGAGATCAGAGTTACACCCTCAACTCGCTGGCGTCGGCCTATCACTTTCGCGGTGAGCCCGGTCGTGCCGTTCCTCTTCTCCGCCGTTCCGTCGAAATCGAAGAGCGCGAAAACGACGCCATGAATGCCGCCGCCGGATTGGCCAATCTTTCCGACGCCCTGCGGCTTTCTGGGGCTTTGCGCGAGGCCGATTCCGCCAGTCAGCGAGCCATTCAGTTGGGCCGAGAGCACCAACACCGTTTATCGGAAGGAACAGGAGAGTATGAGCGGGGACTCAATCTGGCCCTCTCCGGTATTCGCACCGAATCGGAAATCGCCCTCAAACGTTCCCTGAAAATCTGGATTGCCGAGAAACATCAGCAAGGCGAAGGCAACGTCAGCGCCTACCTCGCCGAACGTTTTCTCTGGTTCGGCGATCCCAAGCGTGCTCTTCCTCTCGCTCAGTGCGCCTGGGAGTTGGCGGGAGTTAGGCGCTACGAAGCCGACTACATCTGCGCCGCGCGCCTTCACGGCACCGCCACCCTCGGCATGAACGACTGGGATACCGCCGCCGAGCGCCTCCAGCACGCGCTCACCCGCGCCCGCGCGGTCAGTCTCGTCGAACAAGAACTCCCCACTCTCACCGCCCTCGCCGAACTCCACCGCAACAAAAACGAACCCGCCACCGCCCGTGAACTCCTCAACCAGGTCTGGGATGCCGCCGAACGCGGCCCTTATCCGCTCTTCCACGCCGACGCCCTGAACGTCCTCGCCCAAATCGAGCGCGACCAAGGAAACCGCGTAGCCGCCATCGCCGCCGCTACGAAAGCTTACAAGCTGGCTTGGTGCGACGGCATCTCCGCCGATGGCAAAGTCTGCTACGCCTATCACTACGGCCTCACCAACGCCCGCAAACATCTCCAGGAACTCGGCGCGTCCGAACCGCAGCTCCCGCCCTTCGACGAATCGAAGTTCGAGCCAATGCCCGACGTGGAGTTGAATCCCCAAGACGAGTTCTGGGTGGACCCCGCGAGTCTTGATTCGAATCCGTGACGTGTCTGCGAGAGCGGCTCCTCGCCGCATTGCCTCCGCCCGCGGCCTGAGGGAATCGCGCTGACCGGCGATGAACGAAGTCCGGCGGGCGCACTTTGCCCAGAGCCGGCGGCTGATCGGGCAGTTCCAAGGGCGGGAGATCAAGACCATCGGCGACAGCTTCATGGCGGCGTTCAAGTTCGTCGGCTCGGCGCTGGATTACGCGCGGGCGTTGCAGGGGAACACTGGCCATCCGCAGGTGCGCATCCGCGCCGGCATCCACATCGGGCCGATGCGCGTGGAGGCTGGGGATGTGTTCGGCGGCACGGTGAACTTCGCAGCCCGCGTGGTCGGAGCCGTCCAGGACGCGGAAATCTGGCTGAGCGAGCGCGCGATACCCAAAGGGTTGGTCCACCTTCGTCTTCTTTCCCCCCGCACGACTCCTGTGCGAGAAAACACGACGACAGTTCCTTTTCTGCTTTCGTGTGTTTCGGGTCTTTCGTGGTTTCCGCTTCAGCAGTTGAAATTGCCGCCGGAACTCAACTCCGTTTCCCGGAGAGGAACTTCTCCACGTACTTGCCCAGGATGTCGGCTTCCAGGTTCACTTCGTCGCCGACTTTCTGGCCGTGCAACGCGGTCACATCGTAGGTGTGCGGAATGATCCAGATGCGGAAGCCTTTGTCCTTGGGCAGCAGGTCCGCCACGGTCAGGCTGATGCCGTCCACGGCGATGGAGCCTTTGAAGACGACGTAGCGCATGACTTCCGGTGGCGCCGCGATGTCGAGCACGTGGTCCTGGCCGGCGCGTTCCCAGCGGATGATCCGGCCGGTGCCGTCGATGTGGCCGGTGACGAAGTGCCCGCCGAATTCGCCGGTGGACCGAAGCGGGCGCTCCAGGTTCACCAGCGAGCCGACTTTCGCGTTCTTCAGGTTCGTGCGGTTCCAGGTTTCCATGAGCAGGTCGAACTGGAGCAGCTTGTCGCGGCCTTTCGGCGCGGCTTTCACCACGGTCAGGCAACAGCCGTTCACGGCCACGCTGGCGCTGATTTTGGTGCCGCGCCCGCAGACACGGGAGCGCACGGTAAGCCGGATGGACTTCGCTGTGGGCTGGATCTTCTCCACCACACCGGTTTCTTCGACAATGCCTGTGAACATGATGGCGGAAGGTTGCCGCGTGGCCGTTGCGGCTGGCAAGTGGATTCCCGGAGCGTGACTGAAACTGAAATCCGAAAGGCGATGTCAAAGCCTCGTAGCAGCCGAGGTAACGAGGCTCAAATTCCATGGGAATCGGAGCCTCCTCACATCGGCTGCGACAGGTTTGAGATCGGCTCGCGGATTTCGAGTTCTTCTTTCCCGCTCAAGGCTGAGCGGAGGAGCGCACTCCGTTCCGATCCGAGAGGTGGCGGTTCACCGAGTTCAGGTAGGCGCGGGCGCTGGCTTCGATGACATCGGTGCTGGCGCCTTTGCCGGTGATCAGATTGCCGTCACCGAAATCGACTTTGACCGTGACTTCGCCCAGCGCGTCCTTGCCCTGCGACACAGCACGGAGCGCGTAGTCCATGAGCTTGCCGCGGGTCTTCGTCAGGCGGTCAATGGCCTTGAGCGCGGCATCGACCGGGCCGTCGCCGATGGCGGCTTCCTGGTTGGGTTCGCCAGCTTTCGCTCCGGCCTTCTTAAGGCGCACGGTGGCGGTGGGCACAGTCTGATTGCCGCTGGTCACGTTGAGGTAGTCGAGCGTCCAGGTCTCCGGCACGTCCGTGAGTTGGCCTTCGACGATGGCCGCGAGGTCGTCGTCATAAACGAATTTCTTCTTGTCGCCGATCTCTTTGAACTTCGCGAAGATCGCGCCTACGTCGGCGTCGGTCATCTTGAAGCCGAGATGGCGCAGGCGCGCGGCCACGGCGGCGCGGCCGCTGTGCTTGGTGAGCGGCAACTGGGTCTTGCCCCAGCCCACGTCTTCCGGGTCCATGATCTCGTAGGTTTCGCGCTTCTTGAGGATGCCGTCCTGGTGGATGCCGCTGCTGTGGGCGAAGGCGTTCTCGCCCACGATGGCCTTGTTGCGCTGCACAACGAGGCTGCTCATGCGGGAGACAAGGCGCGACGATTTCACGATTTCGCGCGTGTTCACGCCACAGGCGAAGCCGTCGAAAAAGTCCTGGCGGGTCTTGACGGCCATGACGACTTCTTCGAGCGAGGCGTTGCCGGCGCGTTCGCCGATGCCGTTGACGGTACATTCGACTTGGCGGGCGCCGTTGCGCACGGCCGCGAGCGAGTTGGCCACGGCCAGGCCAAGGTCATTGTGGCAATGCACGCTGATGACGGCCTTGCCAGTCTGGAACTCGCGCACCGAGTCGAACAGCGTCTTGATCAAGGCGCCGTATTGCTCCGGGACCGCGTAACCCACGGTATCGGGAATGTTCACTGTGGTCGCCCCGGCGGCGACGACGGCTTTGCAGACCTCCACGAGAAACTCCGGCTCCGTGCGCGAGGCGTCCTCGGGCGAGAACTCCACGTTGTCGGTGTAAGCCTTGGCGCGCTTCACGCCCTCGACGGCGAGCCGGAGGATTTCGTTCTGCGCTTTGCCGAGCTTGAACTCGCGGTGAATCTTCGACGTGGCGAGGAAAACATGGATGCGTCCGCGCTTGCCGGCGGGTTTGAGCGCCTCGCCCGCGGCCTCGATGTCCTTGGGCACACACCGCGCCAGCCCGCAGATGATCGGTCCCTTGACCTCACGGGCGATGGTTTGCACGGCGGTGAAGTCGCCGTCGCTGATGACGGGGAAGCCGCCTTCGATGACATCGACCTTGAGGCGGGCCAGTTGGCGGGCGACCTCCAGTTTCTCGCGGAGGTTCATGGAAGCGCCGGGGCATTGCTCGCCGTCGCGGAGCGTGGTATCGAAGATGGTGATACGGTTGTGTTTCATAGTTTGTCTTTCGTTGTTGGTTCATTCCCCGCCGTCAAAGCGCGTGGTGGAGAAACGAAAAACCCCACCGCCGGTTCGACAGTGGGGTCTGAAAGTCTTTCGTGCCGCTCAAAACCCAACTGCCGCCCTGCCGCACAGCAGCAGCGCGTCCCAACCCAGCAGTCGGATGGTCGAACAGCCATTCACGGCGGCAAACGTAGAGGTAGGGGCGGGGGCGGTCAAACCTTTTTCCGGCCGCCGTGAAGGACTGCTTTAGTTTTCGTGAAACCCGCGTTTGGCCTCCCTTCAGCCGTTGACACCCCCCTGACGGTTGCTACTCTCCCGGCTTCATTTTTCCGGCTTGGCCGGGGGATGGGTTGAACTCGACAAAACACGAAATCGATTTATGGCTAAAAACAAATACGTCTATCTGTTCGGAAACAAGAAAGCCGATGGCGACGGCTCGATGAAACCTCTGCTCGGCGGCAAGGGCGCCAACCTCGCTGAGATGACCCGCATCGGGCTGCCGGTGCCTCCGGGCTTCACCATCACCACCGAGGTCTGCACCTACTACTACGCGAACAAGCGCAGTTATCCCAAGGAACTCCAGGCCCAGATGGAAGCCGGCATGGCCAACATGGAGAAGATCATGGGCACCAAGTTCGGCGACAAGGCCGCCATGCCGCTGCTCGTCTCCGTCCGCTCCGGCGCCCGCGATTCCATGCCGGGCATGATGGACACCATTTTGAATCTCGGCCTGAACGACCAGACCGTGCTCTCCCTCGTGGCCGCGACGAAGAACGAGCGTTTCGCCTGGGACTGTTACCGCCGTTTCATCCAGATGTACGGCGACGTCGTCATGGGTGTGCAGAAACGCGAAGGCGAAGACCACGAGCCGTTCGAAGTCGTGATCGAAGGGTTCAAGCACGAGAAGTATCACGGCGACATCGAAGACTCCAAGCTCACCGCCGAAGACCAGCAGGAACTCGTCAAGCGTTTCAAGGCCCTCGTCAAGGAGCGCACCGGCAAGGCTTTCCCGAACGACCCGTGGGATCAGCTCCGCGGCGCGGCGGGCGCGGTGTTCGGTTCCTGGATGAACGACCGCGCGATTGTTTATCGCCGCAAGTACAACATCCCCTCCGAATGGGGAACCGCCGTCAACGTGCAGGCCATGGTTTATGGCAACACCGGCGACACCTCCGGCTCCGGCGTGGCCTTCACCCGCAACCCGGCCAACGGCACCAATGAATTCTACGGCGAATTCCTCATCAACGCCCAGGGCGAAGACGTCGTCGCCGGCGTGCGCACCCCCGAACCCGTCGCCAAGCTCAAGGCCGCGATGCCGCAGGCTTTCGCCGAGTTGATGAAAGTCCGCTCCATCCTCGAGAAGCATTTCAAAGATGTGCAGGACGTCGAGTTCACGATCCAGGAAGGCAAGCTGTTCATGCTCCAGACGCGCAACGGCAAGCGCACCGCCATGGCCGCGCTCAAGTTCTCGATGGACATGGTCAAGGAAAAGCTCATCGACTGGGAAACCGCCGTCATGCGCAATCCCGCCGATCAACTCGACCAGCTCCTCGCGCCCGTCTTCGATCTCGCCGAGGTCAAGAAGGCTAAGGCCATAGCCACCGGTCTCCCGGCCGGCCCCGGCGCAGCTTGCGGCAAGCTCTACCTCAATGCCGACCGCGCGGTCGTCGCGGCGGAGAAGGGTGAGAAAGTCCTCCTCGTCCGCAATGAAACCTCGCCCGAAGATCTCCGCGGCATGATCGCCGCCGAAGGCATCCTCACCGCCAAGGGCGGCGTCAGTTCGCACGCAGCCCTCGTGGCCCGCCAGATGGGCAAAGTCTGTGTCTGCGGCGCCAGCGCGCTGGAAATTGATTACACGGCCAAGACCGTCACCGCCTCGGGCCAGACCTTCGCTGAAGGGGACTTCCTCTCCATCGATGGCACCAGCGGCATCGTCTATGGCGGCCAGATCAAGACCGCGCCTTCCGAAATCATCACCGGCCTCCTGCAAGGCGACAAAGCCGCCCAGGGCACCGAGAAGTTCAAGAGCTTCCTCCAGCTCATGAAGTGGTGCTCCCAGGCCACCCGCCTCGCGGTCCGCACCAACGCCGACAACCCGGAACAAACCGAGACCGCCCTGGCCTTCGGCGCCACCGGCATCGGCCTCACCCGCACCGAGCACATGTTCTTCGAGGGCGACCGCATCGACGCGATGCGCGAAATGATCCTCGCGGAGAACGTCGAAGACCGCAAGAAGGCCCTCGCCAAGCTGCTCCCGTATCAGCGCGAAGACTTCACGGGCATCTTCAAAGCCCTCAAAGGCTTCCCGGCCACCATCCGCTTCCTCGACCCGCCGCTGCACGAGTTCGTGCCGCACGAGGCCCAGGCCCAGGCCGACCTCGGCGCCAAGCTCGGCGTGTCTGCGGAGAAAATCGCGAAGCGCGTGAATCAACTTCACGAGTTCAACCCGATGCTCGGACATCGCGGCTGCCGCCTCGGCATCGCCTATCCTGAAATCACCGAGATGCAGGCCCGCGCCGTCTTCGAAGCCGCGGCCGACGTGCAGAAGGCCGGCATCAAAGTGAAGCCCGAAGTCATGATCCCGCTCGTCGGGTTCAAGAAGGAACTCGACCTTCAGGTTGAGATCGTTCACCGCGTCGCCAAGCAAGTCATGGCCGAGAAGAAGGTCAAACTCAGTTACATGGTGGGCACGATGATCGAAGTCCCCCGCGGCGCGCTCACGGCGGATGAGATTGCCCAGACCGCTGAGTTCTTCAGCTTCGGCACCAACGACCTGACTCAGATGGCGCTCGGCATCAGCCGCGACGACATGGGCTCGTTCCTGGGGGCTTACACCGAGAACGAGATCTTCAAGAAGAACCCGTTTGCCACGCTCGACCAAACCGGCGTGGGCCAGTTGATGCAGATCGCCGCCCAGAAGGGCAATGCGACCCGGCCTGGCATCAAGCTGGGCATCTGCGGCGAACACGGTGGCGACCCCGACTCGGTGAAGTTCTGCCACAAGATTGGCCTGAACTATGTGAGCTGCTCGCCCTACCGCGTGCCCGTCGCCCGCCTGGCCGCTGCCCAAGCCGCGATCGCCGACAAGAAAGCCGCCGCTGCCAAGCCGGCGAAGAAGAAGTAACCGACACCCGCAGCGGCGACTCGGTAGAGCGCCGCTGATCAAATTCACGCAAGCCGCTCCGGGCAACCGGGGCGGCTTTTTCTTAGATGACCCAAGCTGACTAAACGTGACCTTCGATGACCAGGAAATGAAATTGGGCGGGAAGTCCGACCGATCAACGGGCGGGGGAGGCGGATAGCCACGAGCCGGGGGGCTGCCAAAGAGGCTGGCCGCGAGGGCGTGTCCCGCGACGCCCGGGGCGGGCGTGCTTTCCGAAGGGCATGGGGTTAGAGCCCGCGGATTTTCGTCACATATCAGCGGTGGATGGGGGTGGCGACGACGTAGCGCAGGGCGTCGGTGGCATCGTCGCCGCCGAGACCCTCCTCGTTGACATTGGTTTTGAGGACATCGGCGGGTTGGTCCGGGTCGTGTTGCAGATAGGGCAGCGTGTCGAGGAGGAGGCGGCAGCGCTGAAGCAACGCCTGGCTCCCTGGAGGTGAGGACGGCGGGAGTGTGTGAATCTGCTGTCCGCGCTTTCATTTCGTGTGGTTCGTGACCTCTACCCGCGAAGCGGGCATCAACCTTGGGGCACCCATATCGAGGCGGGCTGGGGAAGCCAATTTCGTGGTCAATCAGCTAGGCGGTGGACTCCGTGCTTGCCCAAGGAACAGCCGGCAAACTCCTCAATCCGAGCGTTGACTTTCTCGCACCGTTAAACACTCTTGCTTTCACATGAGGACAGCGACGTTGAGAAAACTGCGACACGACTTCGCCAGCGTCTTCGCCTGGGTGGAACAAGGCGAACCGGTGGGCATCAGCAAGCGCGGCAAGATCATCGCGCTCCTGTCGCCGCCGCCAACCCCAAACCGGTCAAGCCCAAGAAGCGTCCCGACTTTGCCGCCCGGCTGAAACGCATTTACGGCGACCTGGTATTGCCGGGCGACGTGGTGGTGGAAGAGCGCGAATCCCGGCCGTATTGACGCCTCGCGCCGCGCTCCTCCCTCTCCGCCTGCTGGGGGAGAGGGCCGGGGTGAGGTGGAACCTTCAACTCTCAACCCTCAACCACTCAAATGCCTGCCTACGCTGACACCAGCTTCCTGGTCCGCGCCTACACGCCGCACGCCGATTGCCACAAGGCGCTGGCGTGGCTTCAGCACGCGCGCGAACCGCACCCCTTCACAGCGCTGCATCGCCACGAGTTGCGCAACGCCATTCGCCTGCGCGTCTTCCGCGGCGAAATCACCGCCGAGCAGCGCAAGTTGGCGTTTCAGGAGATTGAGTCCGACCTCGCCGACAACATCCTCACGCATACGCCCATCCCGTGGACGGATACGTTCCGCGAGTCTGAAGACCTGGCGGCGATCCACACGGAGAAACTGGGTGTGCGCAGCTTCGACATCCTGCTATCCTCCGAAGTTGGCTGCGAGGGTCTCGACTATGAATTCTGCGACCGGCTGGTGAACTACGACATCCCTTGGAACCCGATGCGCCTGGAGCAACGCATCGGCCGCATTGACCGCTTTGGTCAGCGCAGCGAAAAGGTTCTCATCTTCAACTTTGTTACCCCCGGCACCGTGGAGGAACGCATCTTCTTCCGCTGCTTTGAACGGCTCGGCATTTTCCGCGACACCGTAGGCGACTGCGAGGAAGTGCTGGGCGAAATGTCCGTCACCGAGCAACTCCTCGAACTCGCTCGCAACCCGCAACTCACCCCGGAGCAGGCTGAGGCAAAGGCCCGTCAGATTGCTGACAACGCCTTGCGTGTCGTCGAGGAACAGCGCCGGTTGGAACAGGAAGGCGGCGCGCTCCTTGGCCTCGACCAGGCGCTGGCGGATGAAGCCGCGTCCGCTCAAGCTGAGGGACACTTCATCGCTCTGGACGAACTGCGGGACATGATTCAGCTCTTCCTCGCCCGGCCTGAGTTCGGCGGAGCATTGGAGCCTGACCGCGAACAGCCGGTTGTCTATCGCCTGCGCCTGAACAAAGAAGCCCGCGCCGCACTGGCCGGCAGACTCCGTTCTTGGCAGCCCCGCGACCGCTCGCTGACTGCGTTCCGCCGCTGGCTCGACGGCGCGGAGCCGTATCTCCTTGTCACCTTTGACCAAGCCACGGCTGTCGAACACCGCGAACTGTCATTCATCACGCCCGTCCATCCGCTGGCCCGGCTCGCCACAGAAGCGTTCAAGCATCGACAGCAGCCCTTTGCCGCCCCCCTGCGCGTTAAGAACGCGGAAGTGCCCGCCGGCATCTACGTGTTTGCGTGCGACCTGTGGGAAACAGTCGCCATTCGCCCCGAGCTACGTCTCGTGCCGCTGGCCTAGAGTCTCGGCAAACAGCGCAACGCTCCCGAAGTCGCTCGGCAACTCTTGCGGTTTTTGCGCTCCATCCCGCGCACGGGCCGCACCGGCTGGCGGGACTTCATGCTGCTGCATTTGATGGCCCACTACGGCCTGCGAACTGGCGAGGTCGCTCGCCTCACGGTCGATGCCATCGACTGGTCCGCCCGGAGCCTCCTCGTCGAACAGTTCAAGACCCATTCGTGGCTGGCACTGCCGTTGATGGACCAGACGCTGGAACTGCTGCGGCGCTACTTGCGCGACGGGCGACGGGCAAGCCAACGCCACGAACTCTTTTTGTGCACCGGGGCTCCGAGTCGTCCCATGACGAAAGGCGCCGTCAGTCAAGCCTTCAAGGATCGGGCCCGTCAGAGTGGACTGCCCATCGCGCACGCCTCGGCTTATGCCTTGCGTCATTCGTTTGCCATGCGGCTGTTCGCCCACGGCGTCGGGATCAAAGCCATCGGGGATCTCATGGTCCACCACGGTCTGGCCAGTACGGCTGTTTACTTGCGGCTGCAAACCGAGGGACTGCGGGAGGTCGCGTTGCCTGTCGCCCGCCGGAGCCGATCCGAAGGAGGTGCGGCATGAGTGCGCCCAGCATAGCTCCGCGATTGGCCCGGGCGATCCATCGATTCCTCGCGCATTCGCGTGCGTTGGGCTATAGCAGTCGGCAGGAAGCTTGGTTGCTGCCGCTTCTGCTCCACCATGTGCAGCGCCATGTGAGGCCGCCCACGGTCGCCCCCCGCCTGTTGCCGAGGCCGGGTTGGCATCGCGTTCATCGTTCCACTCGGATGTATTGTTTCGCCCCCGCGACGGTTTCGCCGGGCTGCATCTGCATGATCGCTTGGCCTGGCACACGGAAGCCGTGGCCAGCGACCAATCTTCTGGCGGTCTTACCGGAATGACCTTGCGGGAGCGCGGCGACCAATGGCGGCAACGGGCAGGCACGTTTCATGGCATGTGTTTATCAGAACCCGGCGCGCCGTCTGTAACAAATTTCCGGTCGAAGGCCAGCCGCCTGTTTTCAACTTCCACGGAAATGATGCTATGAGTAGAGTAGGCGGAGCCGACGGGTTGAAAGGCACGCGGCCAATGACCGTCTGGCTCCGCCCCTCATCGAACCGGACAGGCGGTTTTCCCGCATCCGGCTCTCCGAGGGCCATTCACGCGCATCGCTTCTACGCCGTGGC
>JACRJZ010000015.1 GCA_016219875.1 Verrucomicrobiota bacterium
ATGAGAAGAACCGTGAAGCTGGAATTGGAAATTGGAAATTGGAAATTGAAAATTGCCGATTGGCCACGGGCCTGGCTCCTGCGGCGGCTGGGCGCGAGCCGCCAATTTGCATTTACCAATTTTCATTTTTCAATTCTCAATTCCCTGTCCGTATGAAACGCCGTCAGGCCCAGACCGGCCAAGCGCCGCTCGAACTCGTCGAAGAGAGCGTGCATCTGTTGCGGCTGGCCCCGGCGTCGGCGCTGGGCGCTTATTATGCGGGCACGCTTCCGTTCCTGCTCGGCGTGCTCTACTTTTGGTCGGACATGAGCCGCAGTTCCTTCGCCGAGTCACGCCTGCCCGCCGCCGCGCTGGGCTTGGCGCTGCTCTTCTTCTGGATGAAGTGCTGGCAAACGGTCTTCGCGAACCACCTGTTGTCCCGCCTCTGCGGCGAAACCGCGCCGCGCTTCACCGTCCGCCGGCTGCTGCGCGCGGCGCTGGCGCAAACCATCGTCCAGCCGACGGGGTTGTTCTTGTTGCCGATCGCGCTCGTGCTCGTCGCGCCGTTCGGCTGGGTCTATGCCTTCTACCAGAACTTCACCGTGCTCGGCAGCGGGGAGGACGCGGGCGTGCGGCCTGTGTTGCGCCGGGCCTGGCGTCAGGCCGTGCTCTGGCCCGGACAGAACAACTGGGGGCTGATCGCGTTCAAGGTCTTCGGCCTGTTTGTGTTCTTCAATGTGATGACGGGCGCGCTGGCGCTGCCGTTCTTGGTCAAAATGCTGTTCGGGGTGGAAAGCGTCTTCACCCGGTCGGTCGGCGCGGTGTTGAACCCGACCTTCTTCGTGGGCCTGGCCGTGGTGACGCATCTCTGCATGGACCCGTTGGTGAAGGCGTTCTACGTGCTGCGCTGCTTCTACGGCGAGTCGCTGCAAACCGGCCAGGATTTGCGGACGGAACTGCGCCGGTTTGATGCGGCGAATAAACCTGCCGCCATCGCGCTGGCCCTGCTGGCTTTGCTCACGGCCCTCCCGCTGAACGCGCTATCCGGCGAGCCACAGCCCTCAACTCGGATCGTCGGGATTGTGCCGCAATTTCAGAATCCTGCAGCAGCCGAGGGAACGAAGCTCGGACCCCAGGAAGATCAGAACCTCCTCACGTCGGCTGCTACCAGCGTGAACGTGGCTCGCCCAACTCGAAACCCGAAACCCGAAACTCAAGACTCTCTGAACCCCGCCGACCTCGACCGCGCCATCTCCGTCGTCATCCAACAGCGCGAGTACAGTTGGCGCTTCCCGCGCGAGAAGCTGGCCGCGGCGGACAAGGAGAAAGGCACGCTGGCCGCGCTGGTCGAAGGCCTCTACGATTCGCTCCGCGACGGCCTGAAGAAGTTGAACGAGTGGGCGCGCAAGGTGCGCGACTGGCTTTTCGGCGATTACCACCGTCCGGCGCGGCGCTGGGGGCTGGGTCCGGTCTGGGCCACCGCGGCGAAGTGGCTGCTGGTGCTGCTGGTCGTGGGCTTGGCCTGTGTGCTGGGCGTGATCGCGCTGCGCGCGTGGCGTCGTCGGCGACAGAAGGAGAACCTGGCCCAGCCCATCGCCGCCGCGCCGGACGTGGCGGACGAGAACGTGGGCGCGGACCAGTTGCCCGAGGACGGTTGGATAACGCTCGCGCGCGACCTGCTGACCCGTGGCGAACTGCGGCTGGCCTTGCGCGCGTTTTATCTCTCCAGTCTCGCGCACCTGGCGGAGAAGAACCTGCTGAGTCTGGCCAAGTTCAAATCCAACCGCGACTACGAGCGCGAACTCGAGCGCCGCCGCCACGCGCTGCCGGAGGTGACGCAGACGTTCTCTGAAAACGTCTCCGCCTTCGACCGCGTCTGGTACGGGCTGCACGAGGTAAGCCGCGAGTCGCTCGACCAGTTCGCGAGCAACGTGGAAAGGATCAAGGCGCAGACATGAGCAAGACGGAGCGTTGGAGCGATGGAGTGGTGGAGTGCTGGGCTTCGGACCTGCGTCGCGCTTCGCTCTTGGGCCACGAAGGCATCACTCCATTACTCCGCCACTCCACCACTCCGCCCCGCGCCTCATGAAGCGCCTGCCCGTCATCCTCCTCCTGCTCGGCGTCGCCGCCTTCTTGGCGGGCCTGCTGCACTTGTTCCATCTGCGCTTCGAGGCGGGGGATGTGTTCCCGGAGTATTCCTCGCTGCGCGCGGACCCGCTGGGGGCGAAAGCGTTTTACGAAAGCCTGGACCGGCTCGTGCCGGCGCGGCGCCACTACCAGTCGCTGGCCAAACTGGGCGAGGGCCGCGACGCGACGCTGTTTTATCTCGGGGCGAACCTCCACGAGTTGCGCCTGCCGGAAGATGACTTCCAGGAGCTGGAGCGGTTCGTCGGTGAGGGAGGACGGCTGGTGATTTCGCTCTTCCCGCGTTTTCGCAAGCCGACGCTGTGGTTCTTTGAAGACGAGGCGGAGCGAAAGCCGAGGGCGAGAGGGACAAACAGCATTTCGGCGAAAGACGGCCAGGGCACCAACGCCCCGCCGCGGAAACGAACGCGGAGGTTGTCGCGCGAGGAGTCGGACCTCCCTGGCCTCCGGCGCGTCGCGATCACGGAGCGATGGAAATTCGATGTGCAGTACGCTCCCGCCGGCAGAGACGAGCGCGGCACCTACAAGCCCATCACGGCCAAGCGGAAGACTGTGGCGCCGGTGCCGGAGTCGGTGGAGTGGCACTCGGCTTCTTACTTTGAGACCAACGACCCGGTCTGGCGCGCCGTCTATGTCCGCGAGCGCGAGCGCCCCGTAGCGATGGAGAGGCGGCTGGGCGGCGGCAGCATGGTGTTGCTCACGGACTCCTACCTCTTCAGCAACGAGGCGCTGCGCCAGCACCGTGAGCCGGCGTTGCTGGCCTGGCTTGTGGGGCCGGCCCGCCGCGTGATCTTCGAGGAGACGCATCTGGGCGTGGAGGAAGCGCCGGGTCTGGCCACGTTGGCGCGGCAATACCGGCTGCACGGGGTCTTCCTGGCGCTGCTCCTATTGGCGGCGCTCTACATTTGGAGGAACTCGGTCCCCTTCATGCCGCCGCCGGAGGAGCAACTCGCCTGGGAGCACGGCGACGCGGTGTTGGGCAAGGAATCCGCCGCCGGCTTCGTCAACCTGCTCCGGCGGAACATCCGCGGCAGCGACGTGCTCGCGGTCTGTTTTGCGGAATGGAAGAAGTCGTGCGGGCGCGGCATCGCGGCCCCCCGGCTTCACCAAGTGCAAGCCGTGGTCGAGGCGGAAGCAAGCGGGCCCGCGAGGTCCCGCAATTCGGTCGAAGCCTATCGGAAGTGCTGCGCAGTGCTGGCGCGCGTAAGACGTGAAACGTAAAACGTAAGACATGAACTACGCGGAATGGATGAAGTCAGTGCCGAGAGCTGTCACGGAAGATTCCCTCTGGCGGATGTCCGTCTATCGACTGGCGTTGTTCCTCGGGGAGGTCGCCTGGCACGATGTCACCAAGCTGGCCAAGGACCTTCGGATGCGGGAGCTGTCCGATCAACTCTACCGGGCTGTCGGCTCGATCAGCGCCAACGTCGCCGAAGGCTACTCCCGCGGAACGGGCCGTGACCGCGCCCGGTTCTACGAATACGCGCTCGGTTCAGCTCGCGAAGCGCGCGACTGGTATTTCAAGGGCCGCCATGTTCTCGGCGAGAACGTCAACGAACATCGGATCAATCTCCTCGCCGAGATCATCCGGCTGCTGCTGGCGATGGTCCCCGACCAGCGTGGCGCCATGCTGAGAGAAGACCAGGTTCCCTATCAAGTCGAAGGAGAAATGGAGGAACCGAAGAACTTGGCGGAGTTGTTGAACCAGGTGCCGTTGGCGGACGCGTAAAACGTAAAATGAACCCGAACGTGTCACTGCCAACCTTCGCCCGGTTCCCATTTTACGTTTTACGCTTTACGCATCACTCCTCGCTCCTTCCTCGAACCCTATGAACCCCGATCCCCTCAAAGAAATCCTCCCCGCCGCCCGTGCCGAAGTCGCCAAGGTCATCATCGGCCAGACCGCAGTCGTTGACCAATGCCTGATCGTCATTGTGACCGGCCAGCACGCGCTCGTGGAGGGCGTGCCCGGCGTGGCCAAGACGCTGCTGGTGCGCACGCTGGCCCACGTGCTCGGTGTGGACTTCGCCCGCATCCAGTTCACGCCCGACCTGATGCCCGCCGACATCACGGGCACGAACGTCTTCAACCTGCAGAAGAACGAGTTCACCCTGATCCGCGGGCCGATCTTCACCTCGTTCCTCCTGGCCGATGAAATCAACCGCGCGCCCGCCAAGACGCAATCCGCGCTGCTTCAAGCCATGCAGGAGCGGCTCGTGACCATTGATCGCGACACGCATCCGTTGCCGCCGAACTTCACCGTCTTCGCCACGCAGAACCCGATCGAGTACGAAGGCACTTACCCGTTGCCCGAAGCGCAGAAAGACCGCTTCATGCTCAAAATCGTGATGAGCGCGCCGGGCCGCGACGAGGAATACACGCTGGCCCAGCGCACACTCGGCAGAGAGTCGCCCGAAGCCACACTGGCCAGCGGCGCGGTCAGGCCGGTGGTGTCCGCCGCCGACCTGCAAGCGTTGCGCGAGCAACTGCTCGGCCTCACGCTGCGCGAAGAACTCATCGGCTACGCCGTCGATCTCATCCGCGCTACCCGCCGACACGAGAGCGTATTGGTCGGCGCTGGGCCGCGCGCTACGCAAGCCCTCCTTCTGTCCAGCCGTGCCGCCGCCGCGCTGGCGGGCCGGGACTTCGTCACGCCGGACGACATCAAGTCCATGTGCGAACCGGTGCTGGCCCACCGGCTCATTCTACGGCCCGAGTTCGAGATCGAAGGCTTGAGCGTGAGCGAAGTGATCCAGAGCCTCGTCCAGCAGATGGCGGTGCCGCGGTGACGATTCATCTCCACAAAGCGTTGCGGCAGGCGGCCTCCCTTTCTGTCTGTGGGAAGGTTGGCGGCGCAAGGTTTGACACGCTGGGCCGGCGCGAATAGCCTCCCACCATGACCGTCGAGGCAGCCGAGTTGAAATTGCATCTGACCGAGTACCTGCGGCAGGCAGGGAAGACGGGTGAAGCCATCACCATTTGCGAGGACCAAAGGCCGCTGGCCGTGCTTACCGCTCTGCCCGCGCCCACGCAGACTGGCAATGGGAACCTCATTGACCGCCTGCTGGCGTCACCCATTCCGGCGCCCCATTTCCAACCGCTGACCCGCGACCAGATTTATGGACGCCACTGAGCGGAAGGTGCCGGCGTTTGCCGACACCAATGTGTGGCTTTATGCGCTCCTGGCCACGCAAGACGCTCAGAAGTCAGCGCAAGCCAACGCTCTGGTCCGGAACTTGCCGCTGATGGTTAGCACACAACTCATCAACGAAGTGTGCGTGAATCTGATTCGAAAGGCCGGGTTCAGCGAAACTCGAATCCAGGAACTCCTCGCTGCGTTTTACGCCCGTCATGTTGTGATCGCGCTCGACCAAGCGGTGCTCCTCCGGGCCTCTCACTTGCGCGCCCGCTACCAGTTCTCGTTCTGGGACGGCGTGATGGTGGCCTCGGCTCTGGCTGGCGGGGCGCGCGTTTTCTATAGCGAGGACTTGCACGACGGGTTGATGGTCGAGAGCGCATTGCGAATCGAAAACCCCTTCCGGAGCCGACCGGTTCCGGCTTCCTGAGCGGGGAGGAGCCGCGGCCTTCTCTTCATGATCGTCCCCCAATCCAGGCTGCTCTTCTGGTTCGCCATCGTGGTGCTGCCCTTCGCGGTGCTGGGCGCGGTCTATGCGGAGGCGTTGCCGTTGGCCATCGTGGCGATAGCTGTGCTCGCCGTGCTGGCGGCACTGGACGTGGCGCTCGGCTTGGGCGGCTTGGACGGAATCAGCGTGAAGCTGCCGGAGGTGCTGCGATTCTCCAAAGACCGCGAGGGCGCCATTGAAGTCCGTCTCCGCAACGAGCGGCAGAAGCCCCGCCGCCTGCGGCTCGGGCTGGCGTTTCCCTGTGGAATCCGATCTGCGGTCGAAGACACTCCGGTGGCGCTTCCCGCCGGCAGCGAATGGTCCCGGCTGGAATGGCCCTGCACGCCACTCCAGCGCGGGAATTTCCGGCTGTCGCGCGCTTACCTGGAGACGGCGTCGCCGCTGGGCTTCTGGGCCGTGCGTGCGATGACATCGGTGAACGCTGAGATGCGCGTCTATCCGAATCTATTCACGGAGCGCAAGAACCTGGCGGCGCTGTTCCTGAATCGCGGCGCATTCGGCATCCATGCGCAGCGGCAGGTCGGCAAGGGACGCGACTTCGAGAAACTCCGCGAGTACGTCCCTGGCGACAGCTTCGATGACATCCACTGGAAAGCCACCGCGAAGCGCGGGCGACCCGTCACGAAAGTTTTCCAGATTGAGCGGACGCAGGAAGTGTACGTCGTCGTTGATGCGTCGAGGCTTTCGGCCCGTGAAGCGGTTCAAAGTTCAAAGTTCAAAGTTCAAAGTTCGGGGCCGGCGCTCGACGGGAGCCAACTTGGAACTCTGCACTTGGAACCTGGAACTTCGATTCTGGAACGCTACGTCACCGCCGCCCTGGTTCTGGGCCTGGCCGCGGAGCAGCAAGGCGATTTGTTTGGCTTGGCCACGTTCAGCGACAAGGTGGAAACCTTCGTGCGAGCCAGGAACGGCAAAGCCCATTACAGCGCCTGCCGCGACGCCATCTACGCGCTGGAGCCTCGTCTCGTGACGCCAGACTTTGAGGAGATCGCGTCATTCCTTCGACTGCGGTTGCGGCGTCGCGCGCTGTTGATTTTCCTGACTGCGCTCGATGACCCGGCGCTGGCTGAGAGCTTCGTGCGCGCGGCGGAGTTACTCGGCCACCAGCATTTGCTGCTCGTGAATATGATGAAACCGCCGGGTGCCGAGCCGCTGTTCAGCCAGCCGGGCGTGGAATCGGTGGACGACCTCTACCAGCACCTGGGCGGGCATTTGCGCTGGCACAGTCTGCGGGAGTTGGAGAAAGTCCTCCAGCGCCGCGGCGTCCAGTTCGCGCTGCTGGAAAACGAGAAGTTGAGCGTGCAACTGGTGAGCCAGTATCTGGGCGTGAAGCAGAGGCAGTTGTTGTGAGGGGTGCGGCGTAAAACGTGAAACGTAAAACGTAAAATGACTCTCCACTTCCCAAGAACCTCCCGCGCTTCGGTCACGTTTTGCGTTTCACGTTTTACGCCTTAGCACGATGATCATCGACCTCGACAAGTTCGTCTCCGCCGAACGGCCCCACTGGACCGAACTGGAGTCCTTGCTCGACCGGGTCGAGGGCGACACCCACTTCGTCATGCCGCTGGAGACGCTGCGGCGTTTTCACTACCTCTACGAGCGGACGTCGGCGGACCTGGCCAAGCTTACGACCTTCGCCGCGGAACCGGAGTTGCGCCGCTACCTGGAGACACTGGTGGCGCGGGCCTACGCGGAAATCCACGAGACGCGGCTCCAACAGCATCGCTTCGCGCCGCTGGACTGGTTCTTCCGCACGCTGCCGCAGACTTTCCGCCGGCACCTCCGCGCCTTCTGGCTCACGGTGGCGATCACGATGGTGGGAGTTCTGTTCGGCTTGTTCGCCACCGTGTTCGACCCGGAATCGCGCCACGCCATGATGCCGTTCGGCCACGACCGGCTGAATCCGGCCGACCGCGTGGCGCGTGAGGAGAAGGGCGGAGGCGGGCACTTGGCCGGGCAACACGGCAGCTTCTCCAGCATGTTGATGACGCACAACACGAAGGTGTCGATCTTTACGCTGGCGCTGGGCATGACGTGGGGCGTGGGCACGATCCTTGTGCTGTTCTCGAACGGCGTCATGCTGGGGGCGATCTGCGTGGACTACGTGATGGCGGGCCAGACGAAGTTCCTCCTCGGCTGGCTGATGCCGCATGGCGTGATCGAAATCCCGGCCATCCTGATCGCCGCGCAAGCGGGCTTTGTGCTGGCCGGCGCGTTGATCGGTCGTGGCCAGCGCGCCACACTGGCGACGCGGCTGCGCGCGGTGTCGCGGGACGTCCTCACGCTCATCTGTGGCGTGGCGCTGATGCTGGTGTGGGCGGGGATCATTGAGTCGTTCCTCTCGCAATACCACGAGCCGGTGTTGCCCTACGCGGTCAAGATCGCGTTTGGCGGCGTGGAACTGGGCTTGCTGGTCCTGTTTCTCGCGCGGGCAGGCAGACACGGTTCAAAGTTCAAGGTTCAAGGTTCAAAGTTGGGGCAATTCGAGGCTGCGGGATGACTTGTCGGTCGCGACATGAACAACAAACAAAAGGAAAACCACCATGGCAACAATTGAACGGTTCGAGGACATCGAGGCATGGAAGAAGGCCCGAGAGCTGACACGCGACGTTTACCAGGTTTCGTCGGCAGGAGGCTTGGCGAGAGACTACGGTCTGCGGGATCAAATCCGCCGCGCCGCGGTATCGGGCATGTCCAACATCGCCGAAGGTTTCGAGCGCGGTGGCAACAGGGAATTCATCCAGTTCCTGGCCAACGCCAAAGGCTCCACCGGCGAAGTGCGTTCGCAGCTTTACGTCGCCTTGGATGCGCGCTTCATCACCCAGCCGCAGTTCGATCAGATCTATGGCGAAGCTCAAGAAACCAGCCGCCTCATCGCCGGCTTCATGCGTTACTTGGAAAGCTCCCCGTTCCGCGGCGAGAAGTTCAAGCAAGGCCAGCGCGCGGCGCAACTTTGAACTTTGAACCTTGAACCTTGAACTCAAGGACCAACACACTTTTGATCCGCACGCCCGAAGGCATCGTCTTCGCGCAAGGGCTGGCCAGTCCGGTTTTGCGCTGCCTGGCCTGGGGCCTCGATCTCGTGTGCATCGTGACGCTCGTGCGGATCACGCAGACCGCAGTGGGGCTGCTGGCGATGTTGAGTCCCGACGTGGCGAACGCGCTGGGCATCCTGAGCTACTTCGTGGTGTCCATCGGCTACGGCATGGCGCTGGAGTGGTTCTGGCGCGGACAAACCGTGGGCAAGAAGATCCTCCGTCTGCGGGTGGTCGATGCCCACGGCCTGCGGCTGCAATTCAGCCAGATCGCCATCCGGAACCTGCTGCGGTTCGTGGACTCGCTGCCGCTGTTCTACCTCGTGGGCGGCGTCGCGTGCCTGGTGAGCCGCCGTGGGCAACGGCTCGGCGACCTCGCGGCGAACACGGTCGTGATCCATACACCGCGGGTGGCGCAGCCGGACCTCGACCAAATCACCGGAGGCAAGTTCAACTCCTTGCGCGAACACCCGCACTTGGAAGCGCGCCTGCGCCAGCGCGTGTCTCCGGCGGAGGCGGCGGTGGCCCTGGCCGCAGTGTTACGGAGCGACCTGCTGGGACCGGTGGAGCGGCTGGAACTGTTCGCGGAGGTGGCCAAGCACTTTCGGGGCAAGGCGCAGTTTCCCCACGAAGCCACGGATGGGCTTTCTGACGAACAGTACGTGCGCAACGTGGTGGATGTGCTGTATCGGACGCGCAGTGGAAGTGCGGGGCACGGAAAGGAAGAGAAGCGGGCGCTGGGTCTGGGCGGGTAAGGGGCGCGGATCGGAAAGCCGGATCGAAAGTCTTGCCAAGTGCCGTTCTGCAGGCCAGCCTCCTCTCGTCAGCGGAAGGTTCGACTGCGGGGCTTCGTTCCTCTGCGCAGGTGAGTCAAGAGATGCCAAACAAGATGACAGGACTTCTATGAAAACGATTCTCGCGACTATCGTTCTCGGATGCGCCGTCTTCGCCGCGCACGGGCAAGGGCTGGTGAGCATCAACACGGTTGGGGTGAACTCGTATATGCGATTCAGCAACATTCTCACTCGCGAGTGGGTTTCTGGAGACTCGGTCGTGGCAGGACTTTATTGGGCGTCCGACCCTGCGACGCTGGAGCGAGGTGGAGGAACCTTGGTACGGAACGGCGGCATGAACGGAACGGGACTGGCGGTTTTCAGGACTGGATCGGCCGCCGGATTCATTTCGACCGTCAGCTTTGGAGGAAACCGGCAGATTCTGGAAAGGGCGGGCCAGACAACGTTCTTTCAGCTTCGAGCGTGGAGTGCGGGCTACGACAGTTATGAGGAGGTCATGATGTCTGGCCAATCGGGCCTGGGGGTAAGCCTGGTCAGCGGATCATTGGCCACTCCGATTGTCGCCGCAGTGCCGACGTCAGACACATTGACATTTGTACCAGCGATTCCTTGGGCGCCCGGGTCTTCCAGTTCCAATCCCTACGTTGCGCTGGTCTATTTTGGGCCTGAGCCGGGACCCGTAGCTCTGCTGGGCCTTGGCCTTTTGGGTTTCATCCTTTCTCACCGCTTTCGTCGTCGTGGAGGAGGCCGCCCATAGCGACGACAACACCGCTCGCTGCTCTGTTCCTAATTCCATCCTGTGCCACACACCGAAATCACCGCCCGCCACTACGCCACCGGCCAGCCACTAAGGCTCGTTTGCGCGGAGGACCGGATCACCGTCATCGAAGAGGCGGCGGTGGCGCCAGAGAACTTGTGGCTCGCGCCGGCGCTCGTGGACTTGCAGGTGAACGGCTACGGCGGCGTGGATTTCCAACAGGACGGCCTGACGCTGGACGAGCTTCTCCACGCTACGCGACAACTCCGCGCCGCGGGCTGCGCCACTTGGCTGCTCACGCTCATCACAGACGAGTGGGCGAAGCTCACCGCACGGCTGCGTCATTTGCGGGCCTTGCGCGCGCAGTCCGCGGAGTTGCAGCAGGCCATCGCCGGCTGGCACATCGAAGGGCCGTTCCTTTCGGCGGAACCCGGCTTCCACGGCGCGCATCCTCCGGCGTTCATGCTGGACCCCACGCCGGCGCACGTTCACGAGCTTCGCGAGATCACCGGTGCTGACCCGCTGCTGCTCACGCTGGCACCGGAGCGCAAGGGCGCGATCGAAGCCATCGCGCTGGCCGCGTCTTTCGGCATGAAGATCAGCCTGGGCCACACGGACGCGTCTGCGGTGGTGCTGAAGGAAGCGGTGGCGGCTGGGGCGACCGGGTTCACGCATTTGGCCAACGGCTGTCCGCGTGAATTGGACCGGCACGACAACATCCTGTGGCGTGTGCTCGAACTCGCGTCCCGTAGCAGCCAACGTGAGGAGGCTCCATTCAGAGATCGGAGGTCAGAGGTCAGAAGTCAGATCAAGCATCAGAGTTTCCTTGCGTCGGCTGGTACGGAGGAGAGGCGCGGCTTGACCGTGAGTTTGATCCCTGACGGCAATCACGTTTCGCCCGCGCCGTTCCGGTTGTTTCACCGTCTGCTCGACTCAGCGGCGATTTACTACACCACCGACGCGATGGCGGCGGCGGGCGCCGGGCCGGGTCGCTTTCGGCTGGGCGCGCTGGAAGTGGAAGTAGGCGACGACCAAATCGTGCGCCAGCCCGGCAAGACGAATTTCGCCGGCTCGGCGTTGCGGCCCATCGACGGCGTGTTCCGCGCGGCGGAAATGTTGGGATGTTCTTGGCAGGAAACGTGGCGGCGAGCCTCGGAATCACCCGCGAAGTTCATGGGTTTGGGCGAGCCGGCAGATTGGTGTCTGGTCGAGTTCGACAAATCCAACGATTGCGACGCACTGGTGAGCCTCACGGTTCTCCGCGGACCAGCGAAGGCTTGAGAGGGGCGGCGGACGCCGCTACGACGGCCGCCGCCACTCCTGCTTGGGTGGCTCCGGCAAGCCGAGGGCGCGGTAGGAAGTGCGGAAATGCATCTTGGCCACCTTGGGCAGATCTTCCGCGCCGCGTTTCGCTACGAACTCCTTCGCCGCGGCATCGACTGCCGCCGAAGCGCCTTTCGGCAGTTTCATCCCGAACTGCTTTTCCATTGCGGCCAGCCGCGTGACGAATTCGTGGCGCGCCAGGATCGAGGCCGCAGCCACCGCGAGGTCTTCTTCCGCTTTGTGGCGTTGCACGAGTTCGATCTCGCGGCCCAGGCTCATCAGCGCCTTGGCCACGGTGCTTTTGTTGTGCGCAAACTGGTCGCTGATGGCGCGCACGGGCGGCGGCTGCATCTGGTAGCGCAGCAGCATGAGGTTCTCGATCACGCGCGCATGGCCCCAGGCGAGGAGGGCGTTCACGCTGCGCATCTTCGCGTAGAGACGGTTGTAGGCTTCATTGCCGATGGGCACCACGCTCACAACGCAGCCAGGCGTCTCGCGGATGAGCTTGGCCAGTTCGGCGATCTTCTTGTCGCTGGAGATGTTTTTGGAGTCGCGGATGCCGGCGTCCTGCCAAGCCTTCACGACCGACTCGTTCACGTAGGCGCCGGCGACGCAGAGTGGGCCGAAGAAGTCGCCCTTGCCGGATTCGTCCACGCCCAGGCGCGGCAGGAGCAGGTCGGGGTTCAGCACCGCTTCGTAACCGAGGCGGGCCTGTTTGAGAATTTCCGGCTCGAGCACGAACTCAACGAACTCCTGGGTGGCTTTGCCCTGCACGACAAGTTTGCCGCTCTCGTAGAAGACCACGTTCACCTTGTCGCCTTCGCCGGCGAAGCGGGCGTAGGGCACGTCGCGCGGCTTGAAACCGTGCCCGCGCAGGTAGGCTTCGAGGGCGTCGGCTTGCCGGGCGTCCAGTTTGCAGGTGTAGGAAGTCAGCGGCTTCACGGCGGCATTCTGAGTTCAAGGTTCAAAGTTCAAAGTTCAAAGTTTGAGCCTTGCACGTCGCTGGCTATGCTGGCGTGATGCGAAATGCGAACACGGCAGGCCGGGCATCGCGCCCGACTCTGAACTCCCGCGGAGAACAGAATCAAGCGCGACGCCTGTCCCGCTTGGTCGGCGCACTCCTCGGCTGGTTCAGCGCGAACGCACGCGACCTGCCGTGGCGGCGGACCCGCGACCCGTACGCCATTTGGATTTCGGAGGTCATGCTGCAGCAGACGCAGGTGAAGACGGTGATCCCGTATTGGGAGCGGTGGATGCGCGCGTTGCCGGACGTTCAGTCGCTGGCGAAGGCCACGCCAGAGAAGGTGCTCAAGCTTTGGGAGGGCCTGGGCTACTACTCGCGCGCGCACCGCCTGCGCGAAGCGGCGCAGGTCATCGTGGGCGAGCACGGCGGGAAGTTCCCCACCAGCTTCGAGGCGGTGCAGGAATTGCCGGGCGTGGGGCGTTACACCGCGGGTGCCGTGTGCAGCATGGCGTTCAACCAGCCGGCGCCGGTGCTGGACGGGAACTTGATCCGTGTCCTGACGCGTGCGTTCGGCATTCGAGGCAACCCCAGAAGGCGCTCCGTGAGTGAACGGCTTTGGCAGATTGCCGGTCAGTTGGTCCAAAGCGCGCACCGGCTCGAAACCGTCGCGGAAACAACGAAGCAGCGTGGCGGCGGGAATGATCGCGCCGCCATTTCAGGTTCCAGGTCTGGCCCCGCGCCGGCCGGTTGGTGCTCGGCGTTGAACCAGTCGCTGATGGAACTCGGTGCGGTGGTCTGCACGCCCCGGCATCCCCGGTGCGAGGACTGCCCGATCCGGCGGCGGTGTGTGGCCTGTCGCGAAGGCTGCCAAGAGGCGTTGCCGCAACTGCCAGCGCCGCCAGCCAGCAGAAAGCGCCGTTTTGTGGTGTTTGCGGTGGAGCGGGACGGGCGCTTCCTGATCCATCGGAGACCAAGCGGCGAAGTGAACGCGCACCTGTGGGAATTCCCCAACCTGGAGGTGTCGCGCGCGATTCCGCCCGAGGATCTGGCACGGCTGGCACGGCAGCATTTTGGGCTTGAGGTGACGGACGTTCATCGTCTCTGCGTGCTCCGCCACTCGATCACGCGCTCCCGCATCATGGTCGAGGTGCATCTGGGAACGGTCCCGCTGGCGAAGCCCCAAGCAAAGGCCTCGACCTGTTGGCTGGGCCTGAGCGAGATGAACCGACTCCCTTTTTCCGCCGTTCATCGGAGGATTCTGGGCCGCCTGGCCGAACGCGGACCGCGGTGAAGGAAGGCCGCTGGCAGGCTTCCCAGCGGCCAACAGGGGGGCAATCGCGGAAAATCTTTTGCGTTTCCTCTCGTTTGCAGAGGATTCGACGCAGATTTCTGTTTGACACTTAACTGGTAAAGACGGTAGAACCTCCGCGGATTCAGACTTAGCCCCTTGAGTGGGAAGAAAAAGATTGACCTAATCTATGAAAAGACTCGTCGCATCTGCCGGCTTGGTAGCACTCAGTGCGTCCAGCCTCCACGCTTTGTACGCGCCGGAATTGAGCCGCATTGAAACCGGAAAACCCTGGACTGTCTCAGCGTCGCTGCGCGGTTTCTACGACGACAACTGGGCCACGTTCCCGGACATTTCGACCGCTCCCGATAAGGCCACCTGGGGGTTCGAGGCCCGGCCCTACCTCGGCTTCAATTTCCCGATGGAGCAGACGTTCGTGGGGATCAGCTACCTGAACTCCTCCCGTTTCTATGAAGTGCGCAACAAGCCGGGCGTCGATCCGTGGGATTTTACCCACGAAGCCACGCTGCGGTTCGACCACGCCTTTTCGCCGCGCTACCAGCTCAAGGTGCGGGACGTGTTCACCTACGGGCAGGAGCCGGACACGTCGGGCATCATCAGCGCGCCACGTCGCGCCGACGCCAGCTACGTCCACAACTCTGCGAACATTAACTTCCTGGGGCAGTTCACCGAGCGAATTGGCGGCAGCATCAGCTACAACAACCAGCTTTGGGATTACCATTCCACCGGTCGCGCCAGCTACTCAGCGCTGCTGGACCGGGTCGAGCACCAGATTCCGGTGGACATCCGGTGGCAGGTCAAACCTGAACTTGTGGCGCTGCTCGGCTACACGTTCAACATGGTGAACTACACCGGGGACGACTTCCTGGAGTTGGCTCCCGGAACCTTCCGCAGTTCCGATCGTGACAGCCTGGGACACTTGTTCTGGGTGGGCGCGGATTACGACGTGACGGCCCAACTGCGCGCGGGAGCGCGCGTCGGCGCCCAGTACACGACCTACGAGCAGGCCAGCAGCGAAGACCAGATGACGCCCTACGTGGACATGCACGCGACCTACACTTACGCGGTGGGGAGCACGGCAGAACTCGGCTTCCGGCACACCATCAGTGCGACGGACATTGCTGCGGCCGACGCGGGGAATAATCATCCCACGCTGGATCAGGAGGCCTCGGCGGTCTATCTGAACCTCAATCATCAGTTCACGCCCAAATTGAGCGCCAATGTCATGGTGCAGTATCAGTTCTCCACGCTGCACAGCGGACTCGCGAACGACGTGAACGAAAACATCCTGCTCCTGGGGCTGTTCCTGGATTACAAGTTGAACCAACACTTGGCCGTGGAGGCCGGATACAACTACGACTGGCTCGGCTCCGACTGGCGGGTGGGCGGCGTGGACCCGCGCAGCTACGACCGCAATCGCGTGTTCCTCGGAATCCGCGCGACGTATTGAGCGGATTTTGAACACTATTTGAGTTAACTCATCAAAAGATGCTGGGAGGCTGGACGATGTCGGCCAGCCTCCTTTTTAATTATGGACTCGAGCAAGACTGACCTGTCGAAGCAATCGTTCAACGCCCCGGAGATCAAACTCCACTTCCTCGACTACTGGCGGATCATCCGCATCCGCAAGACGGTCATCCTCGCAGTCTTCCTGCTCGTCGCGCTCACCACCACCCTCGTCACTTTCATTCTGCCCGAGCGCTACTCCAGCACCGTCCGCATCCAGGTCGAGAAGGAAGCGCCCGATGTCGCGGCCCTGACCACGCAGCCGATGGCCGGAATGATGTATGACCCGTACTGGATCCAAACGGAGTTTGAAAAGATCGGCTCCAAGAAGGTCATGTACAAAGTCATTGAGAAGCTGAACCTGAACCGTGAGTGGGCCAAGAAATACAAGGAGTCCGGCGACCTGCGCACCGAACTCACCTACATGATCCTCAAGAGTGACCTCGACATCCGCCAGGCCCGCAACACCAGCCTCATCGAGATCAGCGTCCGCAGCGAGAAGCCCGGCGAAGCCGCACTGATCGCCAACACGATTGCCGACGTGTACCGGGATGTGCGCATCAAGAATCGCCAGGAAGTGACGGAAAGAGGCATCGCGGTGCTCAGGGAGCAGTACGACAACCAGTCCATGGCGGTTTCGAACAAGCAGGCGGAAGTGAACGGACTCAAGGACAAGTTGGCCATCAGCGACTCCGAAGCGGCCAGCCCCTACCAGACTTCGACGATGGAGCCTGAAACCCTGCGGCGCATCGAGGCCTCCCGTCTCGAAGCGCAGGCCCGGTTGGCCAGCATTCGCACGGCCTACGACAAGATGACCAATCTGAGTCCCGATGAGTTGAAGCAGACCATCAACGTCGTCTATCCGGACACGCAGCTTGAGGAACTGCTGCGCAACGAGAAGGAAGCGGAACAGAAACTGGCTGCATTGAAAGCCACTTTGGGCGCCAACAACCTCCAACTTCAAGAGGCCAATAATCTTTACGAAACCGTGACCAATCAGGTCAGCAAGCGCCTCCGCGGCGTCATGACGGGACTCAAGAACAAAGTCGATGCCATGCAGGCCGAAGTGAACGAACTGATCACGCAGGTGGAATCCGCCAAGACCAACGACATCAAGAAGTCCATCGAGCGCCGTCCCTACTTCATGGCGAAGCGCGACCTGGAAACCCTGCAACTCCTCCGTGACAAGCTCCAGATGCAGATCATCGCCCAGGAAATCGACTCCAAGATCCCCAAGAGCATGATTGTGGAGGTCGTCGATCAGGCCGAGCCGGGCCTGCGGCCGGTCAAGCCGAACAAGACCATGAACATCTCCCTCGGCATCATCGTGGGCCTGTTGATCGGCGTGGGCCTCGCCTTCTTCATCGAGTACCTGGACACCAGCGTGAAGACCATCGACGACGTCGAGCGCGCCCTGCAGGCCCCGGTGTTGGGCGTCATCCCGCAGAACGTCGGCCTGTTGCACGAAGAGGGGCCGGACAGCCCCCACGCCGAGGCCTACCGCGTCTTGCGCACCAACGTGCTCTTCTCGCGCAAGGATCCCAAGCTCAACACCATCACCGTGATCTCCGGCGGTGCGGGCGAAGGCAAGTCCACCACGCTGTTCAACTTGGCCATCGTTTTCGCCCAGAACGGGCAGCGCGTCTTGATCGTGGACTCGGACTTGCGCCGCCCCTCCATCCACAAATTCTTCCGCGTGAACAACACCGTCGGGCTGACCAGCTTCCTCATGCGACAGAACTCGCTGGAGGAGTCGATCCAGACCACCAGCATTCCCACGCTGGATTTCATGCCCAGCGGCAAGCTCCCCAGCAGTTCGCTCGGCATCCTCAGTTCCGCCCAAATGAAAGAGATGGTCCGCGACCTCAAACGGCGTTACGACTTCGTCTTCTTCGACTCCCCGCCGATCATGGGCGTGAGCGACGCTTCGATCCTGGCCAGCGAAGTCGATATGGTGCTCCAGGTCATCCAGTATCGCCGCTACCCGCAGCCCATGACCATCCGCGCCAAACAGATGGTCGAGAAGGTGGGCGGCAACCTGCTCGGCATCGTCCTCAACAACATCAACATGGCCCAGGACGAGAACTATTATTACTACAGCGGTTACTACTACGACTACTACTCGCGCAGCTACGACGAGTACGAGTACTCCAGCAAAGAGAGCAAGTCCGGAGACAAGTCCGCCGCGGACGAGAAACTGGAGCTCAAGTCAAAATACTGATTGTCACCGGCCACCGTCGTTGCTAAGGGATTGCCACATGAAATTGAACTGGATTGGCGCGCTGGGCGGACTGCTGGCGGCGGTTTTTTTGGCGGGGTGTGGCACGACGCACCCGCCCCAAAGCCGGCCCCCCTGCGCGGTGGATGAGTTGCATCCGGGAGACATGGTGACGGTCACGTTCTCAGACTTGGCTCCCCCTGGCATTCCAGAACTCAGGGCCCGCGTCAAAGAAGACGGCACCATCACGTTGCCGATGAACAAGAGCGTGGTGGTCACCCGGAAGACCATCGGCATGTTGGAGAAAGAAGTCGTCACCAACTACGTGCCGCACATCTACAAGCAACTGACCGCCACGATCAAGGCCGAAGACCGCAACTACTCCGTGGGGGGCGAAGTCAAGTTCCCGGCCCGGCAGCAGTACCTGGGGCCGACGACCGTTCTCCGGGCCATCCAGTCCTGCGGGGACTTCACGGACTTTGCCAGTCGAAAAAAAGTGGAGTTGATGGGCGCCGACGGCTCACGGATCATCGTGGACTGCATCAAAGCACGCAAGGATTCCCGGTACGACGTGCCGGTGTGCCCCGGGGATGCGATCAATGTTCCTCGGCGTAACATTTAGTGGTTCAACTCTCGATTCTCAACGTGGAGATGGCGGGCCGGAGCACCTTGGCCCGCCATTTTCCTTTTCAGGTGGGCCGGGCCGCGGAGTGTGGATTCGTCATTCAGGCTGACGGGGTTTGGGACCGCCACTTTGAGATCGATCTACAGGGCAGGGACGGCTTCTACCTGCAAGCCCGGCCAGGGGCGCTGGTTTCCGTCAACGGCCAGCCCATCGAGAACGTCCGCCTTCACAATGGAGACCTCATTGAGTTCGGGTCGGTCAAACTTCGATTCTGGCTGGCTGCGATCCGCCAACGGAGCTTGTGCCCGCGCGAGTGGCTGACTTGGCTCGCGCTGGGGTCGCTGCTGATCTTCCAACTGGTCCTCATCTACCGCCTGTCAGCGTGAGCTGGAGCCGACGCGGATCGCCCTACACGCGGGCCGTCTGACGCGTGGAAAGCGGGAAAGGAACCGGCCTGGAAGTTGCGCGGGCCACAGCCTGGCATCGACGCGGGGGCAAAAACAAAACGACCCACCCTTCCGGGCGGGTCGTTCCAGGAACAACAGACTTGGAGGTTTAAGCCTTCCGGCGGCGGAGCATCCACCAAAGCATTGGCAGACCCGCCAGCAACAGCAGATGCGAACTTGGCTCCGGCACGACACCCCAGACCCTCAGGTTCCACGAAACCAGAACCCCATCGCTGCCGGCCGAGAGATCGGACAGGAACAGCGTCCACTCACCGTTCGGGTCCAGACCTCTGAAAGAGGACAAGAGCGCCGTCCGCGGATCGGTGTCCACCACGAACGCCGGATCAATCTCACGGCCATCGGGCCGCCAACTGCCGGTCAGCGGACCACTCAGCGGGGTGGTGTCATTGCCGAACAACGTGTAGCGGTAGGTGTGGACATCGCCGGTGGCCGCGTCGTTGAAGGTCACGTTGTTGAAACCGGAATCCGAGTAGCCGAACGGGTTGCTGGCCGTTTTGCCGGGCCGGTTCAGCAGGACCGCGTAGCCCGAGCTGTGGCTCAGATAGGCGAAGTAGTCGCCGTTCCAGGCCCCGGAAGCACCCCCGGAAACCGTCAACGACACGGTGATGTTCGTGATCTGGACGATGGCCGAAGAAACGACCTGCCGGTTGGCCAAGCCGTTCGGGTCATTGTCGGGAATCGCCAGGCCCACACTGAAGTTGTAATTCGTAGTGTCGGCACGGGCCACCGTTCCGATGCAGAGGAGAGCCGCCAGCGTCGCAGTCAGATTTGCGTTCTTCATAAAACACCCACAACTGAATATTGGTCTCAGCAAGCGGCGCGAGATTGGTTTCAAACGGTTACGAAGTCAAGTCTTTTGGCGGCTTCTTTTCGGGCCTCCATTCGTCGGTCCAAAGTGCTGAACGCGGGGGCGCGTTCGGCCACCTCCAGGGCGGACGTGCTCCCCCACTTCGGAATTTCGCTTCATCGCAGCAACGCCTCCTGCACCGCGAGGATTTGCCGCGCCACCAGCCAGCGATACACGTCGAACTCCTCCGGTGACCAGAGATCGTCGTGCTTGTATTTCGGCTGCACGCGGATGGCGTTCCAGACTTGCTGAAGCTCTTGCTCGGCGGTCGTCGCAGCCGCGCGCGCGGCGGCCCGGGGACTCGCCTTCGCCTTCCCGATGAGTTGCTCCAGCGTGAAGAGGTAGCGGTGGTCGTCGTAGCCTTCGCGATAGGCCTCCCACATCGCGACGGGCATCGGGGTGCCGTCGGGTTCGTGGCGGTTGAAAAAGTCCATCGAGGAGCCGTCGAGGTAGTTGAACGGATCGCCCACGGTCCACGAGTAAATCCAGGGGATCAGCACGCGGAAGCCGGAGCGCCAGAAGCCGAAGCCGTAAGTCATCCGTGCGCCGGCCACGGGCGTATGGTCGTTCTCGCCGTTGACGTGGTTGGGGTAGCACCAGTACTCGACGCTGTGGGCCTTGCTGTCAGCCAGGACCGTCTCACGGTCGGGCGCGAACGGCTGCGTACACCACACGTCCACGTAAGGCCGCAACGGCTCGAACTGGTCGTGCGTCGGATCGGCGGTGATGTAGGTGCGCACGCCGGCGGCTTTGCAGGCCCGGAGCACTTTGAGCATAAAGTTGACGGACGCGGCATCGGTGCTCGGCTCGTCCACCGGATAGTAAAGAAACTCCGGCCAGCCGCGGGCTGTGCGCTCGGCGTCGATGGCGCGGACCATCGCGGTGATCTCGCGGCTGAACGCCTCGGGCGGGTCCTTCACGCCGCGCAAGTGCGAGCCGTAGCGTTCCTTCACGTGTTTTTCGTACACGCCGTCGGTGTTGATGCTCATCACGACTGGCCCGCGGAATCCGTGCTGGCGCCACAACTCCAGCTTCGCCGCCAGCAGGTCCCAGTTGAATTTGAACTGTCCCGCGGCGTCGGCGGGCGGACTGTAGCAACTGAGCGTGACGTTCCGCGTGCCGTGCGCGGCCATGTCGGCGTGCTCCAAGTCAGCACGACGCCGGAAATGCTCGCGGGAAACCCCGTCCTCCGCGCCGGCCATCGAGTCGTACGGGTGCCGGTAGTAGATGCCGAACAGCTTGGCCGGATCGTCGCGAAGGTGGATGGGCAGGACACGGAGTTGAATCGGGACCGTCGCCGAGCCGCTGGCGGAGGTGAACTCAATCTGGCCGGTGTATTGGCCGGGCGGCGCGTTGGACGGGACGTGAAGCGTCAGCCAGAAGCGGGCGTTTTCGTTCGCGACCAAATCGCCGCCATCGAACCGCTCCAGAATGTCCGGCACCACGCGATAGCGATGCCGGACGGTGTAGTTGGGCCGCGCGAGTTGGTAGCGCACCTTGCGCACCTCAATGGCGCCGGCCGGCACGGGACCGATGTCCGTCACGCGCACCCGCACGCCAGCCAGGTCGCGCAGCGGTAAAACGATGAAGTTCGCCGGCTCGAATTCGCCCGGACAGGCGAAGAGCCGCAATGTGGGACCGAGTTCCTCCGCGCGCGGTTTCGTGCGGGGATAGACGCAATCCAGGTAGTGGCGCGAATAGACCACGAACCCGCGTCGCTGGTCCGCCTCGGTCAACGGCGGCATCGGGCCGGTTTCCGGTTCCGGGTCCGCTTTCCACTTCGCCCACTCCTCCGGCGGGAGCCGCCACGTCGCGGCCTCGAACGGCTTGAGGAATTCCCGCTCGACCCGCTCGCGCTGGGCCACGGGCCAGGCCAGGATCGCGCTGCACACCCACTTGCTGCGCGGATGGAACTCGACCGCCAACGGGGCGTTGCCCACCGTGGTCTTGAAACGCAATGACCGAAACTGGTAGCCGCCCTCGATCTGCACCCGCTGCTCCGTGAGGCCCACGCGCACGGTGAAGTCGAAGAATTGGCCGCGGAACGGCTCGCTCGCGCCGCAGACGACATAGACCTCGTAGTCGCCTGGGGCCGCTTTGATGACGAACGCGTTGCTGGTGCTGCCGACGATGCAATCCTCCGTGATGGGATTAGTCCAGATCGGCGGCGGCTCTTCGGTGCCGCGGCTGCGGTTCGGCACCGTGTTGGTGTAAGCGCGGGCGTAGGCGCGCAGACCTTCTTTCGTTCGCCAGCCGAACGACGCTGTTTCGGAGAACTGGCTGGACGGCGTGGCGCGCGTGCAGCCCGGCCAGACCGCCGACTGTGCGGTGCCGAAGTCGAAGAACAATTCTGCGCCGCACACCTGCATCGCCACCGCAGCAAGGCAGAAGGCAAAAGGCCAAAGGCAAGAAAGAGGTCCCTCACGGAATTTCCGGGAACCTGCGCGAGCGACGGGAGTGAGGGCTGCGGCAGGCTTCAGACCAAAGCCCCAAGCCTTCACCCTGACCCTCTCCCGTCCGACGGGAGAGGGAACGCGCGGCACGCCCTCGTCGCCGGCGGACGCTTGCTTCGTCAAGACGCCTGATCGGTTCTCCCTCTCCCATCGGATGGGAGAGGGTCGGGGTGAGGGAATTGGCTCGCGATTCATGGCTTTGCTCCTTTCTCCGTCCACGGTGATTCGACCAGCCGCACGGAGGTGGTTCGCGGCGGGCCGTCTCCAATTTTTCCAACAAGCTCGTAGGCGCCCGCGTGCCACGGCCTCGCGCTAGGCTTAAGCACCAATCGCTGTGATCCGCGCTCCGTGGCGAGGACGGCGCGACCGACGGTTTCTCCGGCCCGCTTCAGTTCGCACACGATTTCCGCCCGCTCGCCCGCCTTCAGGCCGCTGAGGCGGAAACGCACGGGCAATCCGCCCGCGTCCGCAAACAGGACCGCCCGCTCCGGCGCGAATTCTACCAGCGTCGGCCGCGCCCAGCGCGTCAGCGCCAGATCGGCGATGCTGAACTCGACTTCGTCCTTGTGGCGATAGTTCGAGTCCGAAATGGAAAACATGATTTGTTGGACAGCGTCCGGTTTCGGCAAGCCGGCGATGGGAATCGAGAAGTTCACCCACTCGCCCTTCTTCAGTTCAGTGAGCGCCCGTGCCCAACTGCCTTCGGCCGCGTCCGTCCGAAGCAGCAACGTGACCGGCGAGCCGGGCAGCTTGTCGCGCGTGGTGTCGGCGAACACACGGAACTCCAGGAAATCGTAGCCCGACCAGTCCCGCTCCGCGCCCTTGAGCGCGCGCCAGAGTCGCGGCCAACCGATGGGATACTTCGCCTCGCCGCCATAGTGGTCCACCGCGATGTGCCAGCGCATCGCCGCACTGGGGGACTTGACGCGGTTCGTCTCGGCTACCACGTCGGACTCGGCCGTGCTCCACACTGAGGCGGCCTTCCCGCCAAACAGCGGCAGCTTCTCCATGTCAGCCTGGCGGCTGGCGGATGACGCAGCCGATGCGACTGAGAACAACATCAACGCAGGACTGGCGGCCAACAGCAGGCTGAGTGGCAGGCTCTGGTTCAAGGTGGTTTTCATCGGTCAAGGGCAGCGGCAATTTGGCGCGGGCTTCTTCGGTTCATAGCAGCGGCAGTTGGACGAGCGAACTGCGCGATTCCTTGATTTCTTTTTCAGCCCACGGTTCGCCGTGGTCCACGCCTCAAGAGGCCGGATTCCACACGGCCACTTCCGCGAGAGACTTGCGACGCAGGTTGGGAACCTCGGCGTCCAACGCCGGGTAGCCAACCGGGAAAAGGACGTACGGTTTTTCGTTCGGCGGACGACGCAGGATTTCGGACAAGAAGCCCATCGGGCTGGGCGTGTGCGGCAACGTGGCCAGCCCCATCCGATGCACCGCCGCAATGAAGAACCCGCACGCGATGCCCACGCTTTCCTTCACGTAGTAGTTCTGGATCGACGCGCCGTTGGCGGCCACGCCGTGTTGCTCGGCAAAGACGACGACCAGCCACGGGGCGACTTCCAGATAGGGCTTCTCCCAGCGCGTGCCCAGCGGCCCGAGGGCTTCGATCCATTCGGCGGGGGCGCGTCCGCCTTCATAGAACCGGCGCTCCTCGGCTTCGGCGGCGAGGCGGATGGCGCGCTTCGTTGCCGCGTCGTCCACCGCCACGAAGCGCCACGGCTGGCGGTGGGCGCCCGAAGGCGCGGTCGAAGCGGTCGCGATGGCCAGTTCGATCAATTCCCGCGGCACTGGGTCCGGCGCGAACTGGCGCACGCTGCGGCGTTGTTCTATCAAGGCGTGGAACTCGCGGGCGCGCTGGAGCATTTCGGTTTCGGGCAACCGCGCAGGGCGATAAGGAATGAATGACGGTTCAGTCATGGCTCATTTGGGGAGCGTCCCCTTTCCCAAACCAGGTCTTCGCCAGGGCGTTGGTTTTGAAGAAATCCACCAACATCTTCGCCACTTTCGCCTGGCCAGATTGCGACGGATGCGTGCCGTCGCTGGCGAGGTCTTCACGCTTCCAGACGAGGCCATCGCTCTTGCGCGGCGCGACCCCGTCGGTCCAAAGATACGGCCCCCACAAGAGCAGCGGACTTTTCACGGCACCTTTGGCCGCATCGTAGTTCAGCTTCGCCGCGCCCTTGATTTGCTCTTGAATGAGCCAGCGCACGGAGAAAGCGCTCTCGTAGGAGTACGGTTCAGGGTTCAAACCCGTCGTGGCATGGCCGGCAAAGATCCGGCTCGACAGGTAGGCCACGCGAAGGTTCGGGTAACGGTCCTTGGCCCGGTTGAGAATCGTCGCCATGCCGTCGGCCAGTTTGCGGGCGTGCGCAGGAAACTCGCCCCAACTGGCCGGCCCCATCTTGGCCTGCTTCAACCAGACGACCTGAACTTGCTGCGCGGTGACGCCGGCTTCCGTCAGCCTCTTGAGCGCAAGGTCCCACGGCGTGGCGTTGTTCGCGCGCGGGATCGGACGACCCTCGGCCCAAGCCATCACGTCCTGTCCGCCGAACGCGCCGTCCACAATGACAAGGTGCGGGTTTAGCGCGGCTTCGCGTCGCGCCAAGCGCATGAATTCGGAGTACTCCTGCGTAGTGTTCGACATGCCGATGGACAGCAGCACGATCTTGCCGTCGGGCGCGGGCTTACCTTCCGCGTCGAGCGGTTGGATTCGGGCCAGTTCACGGCGGGCCGCGGCGGCGTGGTCGGTCGGCGGCTCGTTGCGTCCCGCGCCGTAGAGGCCGCCGTCCTCGCCTTTGTATCGGTCGCTGGCGCTCATGTCGCAAAGCGGAACCAGGCCGGTCTTCTCGCCCGCAATCGCGCGCTCGCGGCCCTGCAACCCAGGTCCGCCGGGCTGTCCCGCCGACTCGCGCTGCTGCGTGCGCCGTGCCCCGACCGCCCTCTGGAGGTATTGCTGCTCGTCGGCGGAGAGCGTTTCCCCGCGCTGGCGCTTCTGCATCAACTGCCGGGCGCGCTGGAAGTCGATTGCGGATTCGGCGGACCAGTTGCTCGATGGCGCGGCAATCAATGCCACCAACAGACCGATCAAGAGAAGGCGAGGCTTCATAGGAACCTCCCCTCCAAGACGCCGACCGAGAGGGCGAGGTTTCAGGTTCAAAGGCCCAGCACCCGCCCCAAGAACTGCCCCGTGTAGCTCGCGGCGCACTTGGCCACTTGCTCCGGCGTGCCTTGGGCTACGATGCGCCCGCCGCCTTCACCGCCTTCCGGGCCGAGGTCGATGACCCAATCGGCGCTTTTGATCACGTCGAGGTTGTGCTCGATCACCAGCAGCGTGTTGCCGGGGGCGCGGAGTCTGAAGAGCACCTCCAGCAGCTTGTTCACGTCGTGGAAGTGCAGGCCGGTGGTCGGCTCGTCGAGGATGTAGAGCGTCTGGCCGGTTTGCTTGCGACTGAGTTCGCTGGCGATCTTGAGGCGCTGAGCTTCGCCGCCGCTCAACGTGGTGCCGGACTGGCCAAGTTTGATGTAGCCCAAGCCGACTTCGCCCAGGGTCATGCAGACGTCGTGGATTTGCGGCACGGCGCGGAAGAAGTGTTCGGCTTCATCGACGGTGAGGGCCAGCACGTCAGCGATGTTCAGGCCCTTGTAAGAAATCTCCAGCGTCTCGCGGTTGTAGCGCCGCCCGCCACAAGCCTCGCACGTCACATAGACCGGCGGCAGGAAGTGCATCTCGATCTGGATGAGGCCGTCGCCCTGGCATTTCTCGCAGCGGCCACCCTTGACGTTGAAACTGAACCGGCCCGCGTCGTAACCCCGCACGCGCGCCGCCGGCAGCCGCGAGAAGAGGTCGCGAATCTGGTTGAACATGCCGGTGTAGGTCGCCGGGTTGCTGCGCGGGGTGCGGCCGATGGGCGTCTGGTCGATGACGATGACCTTGTCGAGCAGGTCGTAGCCGCGCAGGTCGCGGTGGGCGCCGGGGCGATCCTTAGAGCCGTAGAACTTGCGGAACAGCGCGCGGCGCAAGATGTCATCCACGAGCGTGCTCTTGCCGGAACCGCTCACGCCGGTCACACAGGTGAGCGTGCCGAGCGGGATGCGCACATCGAGGTTCTTCAGGTTGTTCTCCGTCGCGCCGAGGACTTCGAGCCAGCCGTCCGCGCCGACGGGAGCCATGCGTTTCCGCGGCACTGGGATGCGGAGTTCCCCCTTGAGATATTGGCCCGTGAGACTCTTCCGGCTGGCTGTGACGTCGGCGAGCGTGCCTTGCGCCACGACCTCGCCGCCGTGGACGCCCGCGCCGGGACCGAGGTCAATGATCCAGTCGGCGTGGCGGATGGTGTCTTCGTCATGCTCGACGACGATGACGGAGTTGCCGAGGTCGCGGAGGCGCTGGAGGGTGGTCAGCAGACGCTCGTTGTCGCGCTGGTGCAGGCCGATGCTCGGCTCGTCGAGGATGTAGAGCACGCCCACGAGGCCGGCGCCGATCTGCGTGGCCAGCCGGATACGTTGCGCTTCGCCCCCGCTCAGGGTGCCGCTCTCGCGGTCGAGCGTGAGGTAGCCGAGGCCGACGTTTCGCAGAAAGCTGAGGCGTGAACGGATTTCCTTGATGACCTCGGCGGCGATCTTCTGCTGAAATTCGGAGAGGTTGAGGCCGGCGAAGAACTCGTCTGCTTTCTCGATCGAGAGTGAGCAGACATCCATGATGGAAAGGCCGGGAACGGGGGACTCGTTCGTGGTTCGTGGTTCGTGGTTCGTGGTCGCCGACGGCGCGGGCAACGAACCACGAACCACGAACGACGAACTTTCCAGCGTCACCGCCAGTATCGCCGGCTTCAGGCGCCGCCCGTTGCACGCGTCGCAAAACTGCGGGTTCATGAACGCCTTGAGCCGGTTGCGTGTGAACTCGCTTTCGCTCTCGGCGTAGAGGCGTTCCAGGTTCGGGACCACGCCTTCGAACGGGCGCTTGATGGTGCTCTGCTTGCCGACGCGCCAGAAGTGGAACTCGATCTCCGTTTCGCCGGAGCCGCGCATGAGGACACGCTTGAAGTTCTCGGGCAGGTCTTTGTAAGGCTTCTCCAAACTCACGCCGTAGTGGCCCGCGACGGCGCGCAGCATGGCTTTGTAATACACGACCATCCGTTTGCCGCCGCGCCGCCACGGCAGAACGGCGCCATCGTCCAGCGACTTCTCCGCGTCCGGCACGATGAGCGCCTCGTCGAAAACCATTTTCTGCCCCAGCCCGTGGCAGACCGGACACGCCCCCTGCGGTGAGTTGAAGGAGAAATGCTTGGGCGTGACCTTCTCGTAGCTCTTGCCGGTGACGGGGCTGATGGCGCGGGTGGAGTGGAGGGTTTCAAGCCAAATTGCGGATCGAGGATTGCGGATTGCAGATTGGTCGCCGGGTGTCGTGGATTCCGCATTCCGCACTCCGTATTCTGCATTCTCGGCCAACTGGTGCAGCATCACCACCGTCCCTTCCCCCCACTTCAGCGCCGTCTCCACCGAATCGCTCAGCCGCACGCGCACCTTGTCGTCGATCACGAGCCGGTCCACCACCACGTCGATGGAGTGCTTCTGCTTCGGATCGAGCTTAAGGCGGACGTTCGGCGCGAGTTCCACCAGCGCGCCATCGACGCGCGCCCGCACGAAACCTTCGCGCGCCAGCCGGTCGATCACGTCGCGGAACTCGCCTTTCTCTTCGCGCACCACCGGCGCCAGCACCATCACCCGCGTCTTGGGCGGCAGCGCCAGAATTTTGTCGATGATGTCGGTGGTCGTCTGCGGGTTGATCGGCACTCCGCTGTCCGGGCAATGAGGCTGTCCGACGTGTGCGAAGAGCAGCCGCAAGTAGTCATAGATCTCCGTGGTGGTGGCGATGATCGAGCGCGGGTTGGAGCCGGCGCTGCGCTGTTCGATCGCGATGGCCGGCGAGAGTCCCTCGATGAAATCGACGTCCGGCTTCTCCATCTGGTCGAGGAACTGCCGGGCGTAGGCCGAGAGGCTCTCGACATATTTGCGCTGACCCTCGGCGTAGAGGGTGTCGAAGGCGAGCGAGGACTTCCCGGAGCCGCTCAGCCCGGTGATGACCACCAACCGGTCGCGCGGAATCTCCAGCGAGAGGTTCTTCAGGTTGTGCTGCCGCGCGCCGCCGATGCGGATGACGTCTTGTGCCATGAGTCGCGAACCTGGCGAGGCCAGGCCCCGGCGAGCTTAGATGGGACCGGCGGGGAAGGGAAGCCCGCCGTCGGAAAAGACGCGGAGAGCGTGGAAGTTTAGTTGCACTAACCGGAAGGCGAAGCTACTCTTCGGCCTGCGTTCAAATAAAAACTATGCAAATCGAAAGCCTCAAGATGTTCTGCGACCTGGCGGAGACGGAGAGTTTCACCAAGGCCGCCCAGATCAACAAAGTCACCCAGTCGGCCGTCAGCCAGCAGGTTTCGTCCATGGAACGGCAGTTCAAGTCCCTCCTCGTCGAACGCAGCAAAAAGCAGTTCCGCCTCACGCGGGAGGGGCAGGTCCTCTACGATTACAGCAAACAGGTCATTCAGACCTACGATTCACTCCTGAGCAAACTGCAGGAGATCAAAGACATCATCTCCGGCAACATCCGCGTCGCCACGGTGTACAGCATCGGCCTGCACGACCTGCCGTCCTACCTGAAGAAATACCTCAAGGCCTATCCGACGGTGAACGTCCACGTCGAGTACCGCCGCTCGAACGAGGTCTATGAGGACGTGCTGGGCAACGTGGCCGATCTTGGCCTCGTCGCCTTTCCGCAGAAGACGAACAACGTGGAGATCGTCCCACTGCACAAGTTCGAGATGGTGCTCATCTGCCATCCCCAGCACCCGCTGGCCAGCAAGAAGAGCCTCAAACTCAAGGACGTGGTGGGGCAGAAGTTCATCGGCTTCGAATCAGACATGCCCACCCGCAAAGCTATCGACAAGATCTTCCGTGAGCACAGCCTGGCCGTGCAGTACGTGATGGAGTTCGACAATGTGGAAACGGTGAAGCAGGCCGTGGAGATTGACGCCGGCGTGGCCATCGTGCCCCGCAGCACGGTCGTGCAGGAGTTGGCCAACCGCAGTTTGGTGGCGGTGAAGTTCGATGGCGTGGACATGGACCGGCCCTGGGCGCTGCTCTACAAGAAGAACAAGGTCTTGTCGCCGGCGGTGAAGCAGTTCATCGCCGTGTTGAAGGAACCGTCATCCGCCTGATCCACCGTCGTTCGCCGCCATCTTTCCGCTTTGGCCCTCCGGCGGCCGCTGTTAGCCTCCGCCCATGAATTTTCTGGTCACCGGCGGCGCGGGGTTCATCGGCTCGCACGTCAGCGAACGGCTCTTGCAGACGGGCCACGGCGTGTGGGCCTTCGACGACCTCAACCCGTTTTACGAGGTTTCGATCAAGGAGCAGAACCTCCGCGATCTCCGGGCGCTGGACGGACGGTTCCAGTTTGTCCAGGGCGACATCACGGATCGTGCCGCCGTGGACGCGCTGTTCGGCGCCGTGAAGTTCGATCAAGTCATCCATCTCGCGGCCCGCGCTGGGGTGCGTCCCAGTGTCGAACAACCGGCGCTCTACCAGCGCGTGAACGTCGAAGGCACCGTCAACGTCCTTGAAGCCGCCCGCGCCGTCGGCGTGAAGAAGGCCGTCATCGCCTCCTCCTCCTCGGTGTATGGCGTGAACGCCAAGCTGCCGTTCTCGGAACGCGACCCCATCTTCTCCGCCATTTCGCCCTACGCCGCAAGCAAGCTGGCCTGCGAAGCGCTGGGCCACGTCTGGCATCACCTCTACGGCATGGATGTCGTCATGCTGCGGTTCTTCACCGTCTATGGCCCGCGTCAGCGGCCCGACCTGGCCATCCACAAGTTTGCCCGCCTCATGACGGCGGGGAAACCCATCCCGGTCTTCGGCGACGGCTCCACCGCCCGCGACTACACGTTCATCAGCGACATTCTCGAAGGCGTGCTGGCCTGCACACAACGTGAGTTTGGCTACGAGGTCTTCAACCTTGGCGAATCGCAGACCGTGACGCTGAGCCGCCTGATCGAACTGCTCGAAGCGTCCCTGGGCCTCAAAGCCGGCATCCAGCGCCTCCCGCCGCAACCCGGCGACGTGCCGCGGACCTTCGCCGACATCTCCAAGGCCCGCGCCCTGCTTGGCTACGCGCCCAAAGTGAAAATCGACGACGGCATCCCGAAGTTCGTCGAGTGGTTTAAGCAGGCCCACGCGGGCACGGCCTGAGCCGGGCTGGCGCGTTGCATCGCTGCAGCGTTCAAACGTTGAAGTGGCTCCGGCTTTGGCTCGATCACATCCGATTCCTCCCTGAATCCGATCGAACCGGCTTCCATCGGATTCAGGGAGGAAGGGGACTCTTCAGTTCAGGCCAATCCTAATCCGCTTCATCGCTTCATCGCCTGAGCGAGCGCGTGAGCACGGGTCGCAACGTCTCCACGCGCATCTCCGCCCAGCACGCCCAGTCGCCGGAGGAATTATCGCGCGGCCCCACGTCCGCGATGAGTTTCATCCGGACACTCTGCCCGGTCCAGCGTGAGAGGTCCGCTTCGAGCGGCAGCCAGGCGTGTTGGGTCGCGACAGCCTGGGCCGCGACCGTCTCCGCGCCCGCTGCGTCGAGGACCACGAGCTTGAAGAGAATACCGTCACCAGGATCGCTGCCGTCCTGCTTGCCCACAGACGCACGGAACGCCGCCGGCCGGTCTGCGGGCAGCGCGAGCGGTTCGCAGAGGGCGTAGGTGTAGCCGACGCCTTGCATGTACGGCGGATGCATGAACAGAGCGGGCTTCTCGGTTCCGCCGCAGCTCAGCGTGCGCTTGTCCGCCTGCGCGCCGCTTGGGCCGAATTCGCTGGCCTCGCGCCCGCCGCGCAAGCAGATGCCGCGCGACTGGAGGGCCGGGAACGGGGCGATGGCCACAAAGCCGCGCGTCGTGACGAGGCCGGTTTCGAGGCGCCGCGAAAGTCCTGCCGCGCGGAGTTCGACCGTGAGCGCCTCGGCAGATTCTTCGGCGGGCGCTCCAAGGTCGAAGAGAACTGAAGCCGCTTTGTTCAGCGAAACCTCGACGCGCTTCTCCATGCTCTGACACTTCACGCTGAACTCCTCGGCCCGCGGCAGACGGCTGGTGAGTTCAACGCGCAAGGCGTTACCGTCCAGCGCGAGCTTCGTGTCGGCCAGCGGGACGACGGTGAAGTCGATCCAGGCGTCCTCGAACTGCATCCAGAGGCGCTGGCCCGGTTTGGCGTCTGCGGGGATTTTTACTTCGTGCGTTTCCTTGCCGCGCACCACGATACGCTCGCCGGCCACGACTTCGGCGCGCTCGCAACGTAGGACAGGCGTCGCGCCTGTCTCCGTCTTCACCCCCGCGGCCAAGTCAGAAACAGGCGCGACGCCAGTCCCACTCAGCAGGTAGCTGAACGCGCCCTTCACCGGCACCACGTAGGTCAGCCCACGCGCGGCGCGGAGTTGGGCGGGGCCGAGTTCCTTCCGCTCTTTGTCGAGCGCGACGGCTTTGGAAGCGGCCACCGCGAAACCGCATTCGGCATTCTTGAACAGGATGACTTCGTTCGAGCCGCCGCCGAGAATGCGGCAGACCCCGAGGCCGTCACCGGCAGCTTTGGCGAAGCGCGTAAATCGGCCTCGACCGTCCACGTAAAGATAGGCGGGCGTAACCGCGTAATCGGCGCGGTGGCCTTGTGAGTCGCCGCTCAGCACGTCGATCGCGCCGTCGGCCGTCCAGCCGGCGTAGCCGTTCGGCGGCAGCTCGAGCTTGCGACCGAAGGCTTCGGCCACCAACCGCTCGGTCTTGCTCCCGTTCGCAGCCGTGATGGTGCCGTCGGCGTAGCGCGTGACGACTTGCGAGCGTTTGTAAGCGCCGCTGGCGACGGCGCGAGTCGTGTCCAGGAGCGCGCCCGTGGCGTCGGCGTAGCGGATGTCGGCGGCGTTGGTCAGACAATAGCGGCTGTGCAGTTGCTGGAGCAGGTAATAGCTCCGCATCGCGTTGCCCAGGCCACCTTCCATGACGAGGAAACCCGGATGCCCAAACGCGACCGTGGCCGCCAGGAAGCGGTCAATTTCCGCGTCGCGTTCTTCCGGCGTGCCGCGCGGCTGCCTCACGTTTGCGTAGAACATCTCCAAGTTGCCCAGGCCGAAGTTGCAGCCGAGGTCGTGCATCTTGCGCAGATCGAAATCCACGAGCCACGGATTTTCCGCGGGGCGATAGCTCTGGTCCTGGCCGTAGTTGCCGTCGGTCAGGCCCATGTAGAACGAGTGGTAGTTGCCCTCGGAATAGACCGGGCCGTTCCACGCCTTCTTCTGGTGGAGCATGATCTCGCCGTAGGAGTAGAACACGGCGGCGAACGTGCCTGCGCCCGGAACGCGCGGGTCGAAGTCCACGCGGTGCCACGGCGCAACGGCCGTATGCACGTCGCAGTAGGCGGTGCTGAACTTGAACTTGGCCTGAATCTGCGGCGCGAGCCGGGCGCAATACTCGACGGCCCGCGCGGGCTTCGGCGCGTAGCAGCGCATCCAGGCGTGCTGAAGCTGGTTGTCGGGCGAGCGCGAAACCATGTCGAAGTTCCAGAACTCGTTCACCGGTGCGAAGTCGGTGTAGTTGTTGTAGGGGCCATAAACGAAGCCAAGCTTGTCCTGCATGAGCCGCGCGTAGTCGTAAGCGCCCTGGTCGCCGCCTTTGCCCGGCGCGGCCTTGGTGCGGAAGGTGAAGCTCTCGCCTTCGTCGCGCCACAGCGTCTCGTGGTCGGTGACGACGATCTGCGTCATGCCGTAGCGATGCACCTCCGTCCAGTAGCGCGCGTCGTGCTCGCGGTTGGACGCGCCGTGCGCCCGCCAGAGGCGCGTGCCGGTGACGTGCCTCCAGGGCGACGGCGGATTCGGGATGTTCGGCAGGACTTCCTCGTAGCGCGGCGAGACGGTGATGAAGAAACGCTCGAAGCAATCGTTGCGCTTGCCGTTGGTCAGCGGCGTGTAGCGCGTGCCGCCGTTGTAGGTCACGCCGTTGGTGGAAATGGAATTCGCGGCCCACGGAGCCGAGGCGCCGGAGCGATACCAGTCCACGTTGCCCGTGACGAACAACGGCGCGTCGGCAGGACCGCTGATGGCCACGGCAGCGCGAACGCTTCCGCCTGCGGGATAAAACGGATTTGTGACCAACCGCGGCGTTTCGAGTCCCTCGCCCCGGCCGAAGTTCACCTCGGCGACGTTCCCGCCTGGCGCCAGCACGTCGATGACGAGCGACTTGGCCCAGAGGCGGAACACATACGTGACCTCGCACGTGACGTCCGCCGCGCGCAAACGCCAGCGCGACTCGACGGTGTTGTCCTGCAGCCGTGAGCCGAGGTGTTCTGCCGAGGAAGGCAGGGTCGCGCCTTTGCTGGTCTGGAGAAACACGCCCCCTCCGACGCAGGGGCGAAAACGAACCTGCGTCCTTGGAGCCGGAACGGCGCGGGCGCCGGCGGAGTTTGACCAGCTCGCCTCGATGTCGGTCCACGTCCCGGTCTTCGGCTGGAACCGGTATTGCACGAGCGCATCGCCGCCGGCGTAAGTGAACACGAACGTGCTGTCTTCCTGCGCGAGCGACGTGCGGAAGTCCGTCGTGAGGTTCGAGGGCAAGATCGTTTCTTCGCGCGTCGGAAACGGGAGCTTCCCCGGCCCCGTGTTCGCGCCCGCCGACTGGCCAGGGAACATCGCGATCCCGCGTTCCGGCCGTGGCTCGAACTTGAGCGGCGGGAACTGCTCGGTGAACACGGCTAAGTTGTCGAAGCAAAGCACGCGGTCGTCCTTGTTCTTGCCGCCGGTGATGAGCAGGCCTTTGAACTTCGCGCCCGCCTTGACGCGCTCGATCTGTTCCGGCGTGAGTCGCTTGTGCAGGAGGAACCACTCCTTCCAGTTCACGGTGTAAAGCGGGACCGAGAACTCCTTGCCCGCAGCGTCTGCGAACAGCACGGACAAGCTGACGCGCGGCGTGGATGGATCGGTGGTCCAGCCCCAGTTGTTGCCGTAGGCCCAGAGCGTGACGGCATCGAACGGCTGGGCCACGGCGACGGGCTGCGGCGGCAGCACCCGCACTTCAGGCGTCGGGCCGGTGCCGCGATAGGTGAGCTTGCCGACGTGCCGGCCCCAAATCTGTTGCTCGCGGGTGCGCTCGAACTTCGCCTCGGCGTTCTTGCACTCGACGCGCCAGCCAGTCAGGTCCTCGAAATCCACCAACGGCGGGCCGTGGTCTTCGGTGCGCCCGGCCCAATCGAGTTCGTAGGGACGCTTGCCGATGGCGTCGGCTGAGGACGCGGCAGTGAGAGGTGAAGGCAGTGCCAGGACTGCGGCCAGAGCGGCGAGGCGAAGCCAGGAGAACTGAGTTTGCATGGAGCGGATTCTGCCAGCAGACCCGGCGGAAATCGAATCTTTTGCTGGCGCGGCGGCCACGAATCTTCTTGAGGCTGGCCGGCGCCCGCCGAACCATGTCGCCCGTCATGCCGGATGAATGGGACCAACTGGTTGCGCTGGCCAGACGCGAAGTGGCGGCGACGCTGAAGTCGCTGCCTGCGCCGCTGCGGGAGAAGGCCCGTGCGCTGCCGGTCACGTTCGAGCCGTGGCCCAACGACGCGCTGGTGGAGGAAGGCATCGAGCCCGACACGCTTGGCTTGTTCGTAGGTGGTGATTATGCCGAAGGCGAGCACTCGGTGATCCCTTCGCAGATCATCCTCTTTCTGGAGAACATTATGGACATGGTGGAGGGCGACGAGGAGGAGTTCCGCGCCGAACTGCGTACGACACTTCTGCACGAACTCGGTCATTACCTCGGCCTGGACGAAGACGGGTTGTTCGACCGGGGACTGGAGTGAGCAAAACCGGGCGGGAATCCGAAACCCGAGGGCCACTTTCAAAACTGTAGCCGCCGACGTAAGGAGGCTCTGTTATTTCTGGCTCTCAGACCTTTGAATGGAGCCTCCTCATGTCGGCTGCTACGGCGTTCTGAAATCGCCCTGCACGCCGGAATTGACCCGGCGCGCTTTCGGCTGTTTGCTTTCGCGATGGAAACGCAGAGCGCAACCGCACAGCCCGCGAGCCTGGTCCACCAGCCGCCTTCATTCTTCGATCGGCTGGACTGGGCGCGCGTCTTCGAGCAGCCGCAGCCGGTGGAAGTCGAACTCGGCTGCGGCGACAGCACGTTGATCGTCGAGTTGGCCCGACGGCATCCCGAGCGGAACTTCCTCGGCGTGGAACGGCTCCGCGGCCGGCTGAAGAAGCTGGACCGCAAAGGCCGCCGCGCCGGGCTGACGAACCTGCGCGGGTTGCGCATCGAGGCCGCCTACAGCCTCGAATACCTGTTGCCGCCGCAATCCGTCAGCGTGCTGCACATTTACTTTCCCGATCCTTGGCCGAAGCGAAAGCACTGGCCCAACCGGCTCATCAACGGGCGCTTCACCGAGTTGGCGGCCCACGTCCTCGTGCCCGGCGGGATGGTCTGCTTGCGCACGGATGACGCGGCTTACTTCAAGCAGATGACGGAAGTGTTCGGCGCCAGCACTTCGTTCGTGGCGGTGGAAACGCCGGCAGAACTTCTCGCCCTGCCGACGGACTTCGAGCGGGATTTCCAGGCGAAGGGTGTTCAAACAAACCAGGCGGCTTACCGGAGGAAATGAACAGTCGTCACCGCAGCACGACATCGCAGATGACCATGCGGTGGTCGGAGTGCCGAGTTCGACGCGCCCAAACGCCGACAGGGTGCGAGGCGGGGTTGATCCAAATCTGGTCAGGTCGAGACACCGGGAAGGAATTCAAGGCCGTGTTGCCCCATCCGACACCGGCTTCGCGGAAGCACTCTTTTACGGTGCCCTTCAGCAGGCGGAAGACGGCGTCTCCGGCCGGCGCGTTGAAATCACCACCCACGATGCGAGGTGCGGCAGGGTGAGCCGGATCAAGCTGGGCGAGGACTTGCTGAAGTTGTTCTCGGCGGCGTTGGCGATTGCGCAAGTGGTCACGCCAGCACGACGCCGACCAGAAGGCGAGGCCGGTTTCCGGAGGTTCCAGGCGCAGACTGACGACTTCGACCTCCGGCCCGCGGCCAAGCCGGAGTGTGCCGTGGACGAACCGCACTGGCTTGGGTCCGGGCGGCGCCGTGAGTTGGCCCCGCGCCACGATGGAGCAATCCCAGCCGAAGATGAAATTGCCGTCCGGCCCAAACCACTCCTTGGCGAGTCGCGCGAGATCGTTGCTGGCAGGCGATTCTTGCAGAAGCACCACGTCCGGCTTCCACGCCCACACTTCCTGGGCCGCGGCCACCTGGCCGGCGCAGTTCAGCGTGATGACCCGAAGTTCCGATGCGGCCCTGGGGGCGTTCGCGGCCAATGGAATTCGCTTCCTCACCAGTCCCGACAGGTCCTCCGAGAACAAGAGAGTGGCGAACGCCCAGGCGAGCAAGAGGAACACTGGGAGCCTTCCTCGATGCAACCGCCACGCGACTGTCGAGAGGACACCGCCAGCGATCCCCCACGCCCAGAAAGGAAACAGCGTCACGCCGGCGACGGCATCCCATCGTCCGAGATAACTGAGCACGATGCCAAGCAGGGGGCCCAGCGAAAGAACAACGCAGACGCGGCTCGCGTACCGCCGGAGTGGCTTCTGAGAAGCGTCAGGACCATCGCCCACACCTCCTGCTCGGAATCCTTTCACACATCAATCACCGGCCCGTCGCCGTCCTTGCCACGGTCTTTCGGCGGCGACCGATGGCCGCGGCGGATTTCGAAGCGCGCATGGCCGCCGCCGGTGACGGTGTTCAGGAACAGCGTGACGACGCTGATGATGAGCGCGCCCAGCAACGCGCTCCAGAAGTTCCGCACCTCAAAACCGTCGCCCAGCAGGTAGTCCACCAGGAGGAGCATGGCCGCGTTGATGACAAGCGTGAACAAGCCCAGGGTGAGGACCAGCAACGGCAGCGAGAGCAGCATCAACAACGGCCGCAGCACGCTGTTCAGGATGCCCAGGATGAGCGTGGCCACGAGGAGGTCGTGCCACTGGCCGTATTCGATGCCCGGCACGATCTTCGTGGCCACCAGCACGGCCACCGTGCTGATGATCCATCGTTTCAAGAAGTCTTTGAGTTCCGAGGGCATGTCTGTGTTTCGCGAAACGTGCAGGCAGACGATGGGCCAGGCGTTGGACGAAGACAAGGGCAACGTCAGCCGCAATTTCCCCACTGGCCAGTTCCGTCTTCCTTTGCTACGGTGTGCGGGCCATGAACGGGTTGGCCAACAATTGGATCAGCGACGGGATGCAAGGCTTGGGCAAGTTCGCCTTGCTGACCCGGGAGGTGTTTGCCTCCGTCCTGTCTGGGCGGACGCGGTGGAAAGACCTGATCTACCAGCTCTATTTCATCGGCGTGAAGTCGCAGTCGGTGGTGCTCATCACCGGCGCGTTCACCGGTATGGTGATGTGCGCCCAGACCTACTTCCAGTTCCACAAGGTCCGCATGGACACGGCAACGATGGCCGTGGTGAGCGTCTCGATGTGCAGCGAGCTGGGACCGGTGCTGACCGCGCTCATGGTGGCGGGCCGGGTCGGCGCGTCACTCGCCGCGGAACTGGGCACCATGCGCGTCACGGAACAAATCGACGCGCTGCGCACGCTGGCCACGCATCCGGTGGATTACCTCGTGGTGCCGCGCTTTCTCTCCGTGACGATGGCGCTGCCGCTGTTGACTGCCGTGTCCATCAGCGTCGGCATCGGCGCGGGCTGGCTGGTGGCCGTGTATTTTCTCCAGATCGATCCGACCTACGTTTGGCACAACATGATCCGCTACACCTCGACCGGCCACGTCCTCATGGGGCTGATCAAGGCGCTGATCTACGGCGGCCAGATCGGCTTGATCAGTTGCTACAAGGGGCTGCATTGCGGCGAAGGCGCGGAAGGCGTGGGCCGCGCCACGACCGAAGCCGTGGTGTACTCTTCCATCACCATCCTGATGAGCAATTTCTTCCTCACCCTGTTCCTGAACCAAGTTCTCCAGCCGTGATCGAAGTCCGCCACCTCCAGAAAAGCTTTGGCCCGCACCGCGTGCTGGACGGCGTGGGCCTGTCCATCGGCCAAGGGGAGTCGGTGGTGATCATTGGGCGGAGCGGCTGCGGCAAAAGCGTTTTGCTCAAGCACATCATCGGGCTGACCCAGCCCGACGCCGGAGAAATCTTCATCGAAGGCCAGAACATCGTCGGCATGGACGAGCGGCAGTTGCTCCACGTGCGGCAGAAGTTCGGCATGTTGTTCCAGAGCGCGGCGTTGTTCGACTCCATGACCGTGGCGGAGAACGTCGGTTTCGCCCTGCGCCGCGAGCGGAAATGGACCGACGCTGAGATCGCGCGAAAAGTGACCGAGGCGCTGGAGCTGGTGGAGTTGCGCGGCATTGAGGAGAAGAAGCCGTCTGAACTTTCCGGCGGCATGCGCAAACGCGTGGGCCTGGCCCGCGCCGTGATTTATCACCCGGAGATTGTGCTCTACGACGAGCCGACGACGGGCCTGGATCCAGTGGTGTCCGACAGCATCGACCAGTTGATCATCCGCGTCTGCGAACGGCTCAAGGTGACGAGCGTGGTCGTGACGCACGACATGCGCAGCGCCCGCCGCGTGGGCCGGCGCATTTTCATGATGCATGGCGGGCGCATTCACGCTACCGGCACGCCGGAGGAAATCTTCGCTTCCACGGACCCGGTCGTGAAGCAATTCGTCGAAGGCGTGGCCGACCCGAAGGAGATTTCTTTTTCGACATGAGTATGAACCAAGCGCGTTTCCAGTCCCGCGTGGGCTTCTTTGTGGTGGTTTGCCTCGTCCTGACGGGGGCGCTGTTGCTGGCCTTCAGCAAGGGCGCCAGTCTCTTCACGCCCACCTACGCGGTGAAAATGCGGATCAGCAACGTCAGCGGCCTCAAGGAGCGAAGCGCCGTGTTCCTCTCCGGCGTACAAGTGGGCACGGTGGTCGGCATCGAACTCGCGCCCGGCAACACCAACGTTTTCCTCCACCTCAAGATTTTCAAGAAGTACTCCATCCATCGCGACGCCGACTTCGTCATCGAGCAAATCGGCGTGCTGGGCGACCAGTTCGTGGCCATCTACCCGAAAGAGAACAAGGCCCCGCTGTTGCAGGACGGCGACGAAGTGCCGGGGCAGGAGCCGTTCAACCTCCAGGAGGCCGCGCGCTCAGCGGGCGACGTCCTCACGCGCGTAGGCCGGCTCACCGCCGACATCTCGGGGCTGGTGAACGACCTTCGCGAAGCCGTGACCAACGCCAAACAAGCGATCTTCCAGCCCGCCGTGCTCTCCAATGTCACGGTCAGCCTGGCCAACTTCCGCGAGGTGTCGGAGCACACACTGACCGCGGCTCGGCGCATCGAGTCGCTCGTGTCCACCAACAGCGCCCCGCTGGCCGAAGCCGTCAGCAACCTGGTCCGCTTTGCCGCAGACCTGAATAAAGTGGGCCGCGACCTGGACGACACCATCCTGACCAACCGCGCCGACCTCCGCGCCGCGGTGCAGAACTTTGAAGACGCTTCCGCGTCGCTCAAGCAGATCACCGCCGACATCGACGCCGGCAAGGGCCTGGCCGGCGCGCTGCTGAAGGACCCACGATTGCCGGCGCAGTTTGCGCAGATCGCCGGCAACCTGGCCACGCTGAGCAGCAACCTGAACCGCTACGGCCTGCTCTACAAACCGCGTCCGCCCAAGCCGGCGGGCACCACCCCTCACATCTATCCCGGCAAGTCGCCGTTCTGAACACCATGTCACTCTGGGTTGTCCGCATCTTCTTTCTGGGTCTCTGCGTCTTGGGCGGCTACGCCGTCAGCCAGGTCCACACCGGCCTGATCACACATTGGTGGCTGGGCCTCATCATCGGCTTCGGGCTGGGCAGCCTGCTCATCGCACTCGACGAGATGCTGAAGGGCTTTTCGCTGCGCGCGTTCTCCGCCGCCACCTTTGGCCTGATCCTCGGCTCCGTCATCGCTTGGCTGATCGACACCTCGCACTTGTTCGAGTGGGCCATGCCCGACGTGCGCTGGCTCATCCGCATCTGCCTGTTCGTGTCCTTTGGCTACATCGGCATCATCCTGGCCATGCGCAGCAACAAGGAGGATTTCTCCCTCATCATTCCCTACGTGCGCTTCGCCTCGCAGAACAAGCCGGAGAACCCGCTCGTGCTTGACACCAGCGCGATCATCGACGGCCGCGTCGCGGACCTGATCGAAGCGAACTTCCTCGAGGGCCTGATCGTGGTGCCACGCTTCGTGCTGCGCGAGCTTCAGGCCATCGCCGACTCGCCCGACCCCATCCGCCGTGCGCGCGGCCGGCGCGGGCTGGAGGTGATCAACCGTATGCAACGCAACACGCGCAACGAAGTCAAAATCCACGAGGTCGATTACCCGGACGAGAAGGAAGTCGATGCCAAGCTCGTGCGCCTGACAAAAACCTTGCGGGCGAAGCTCTACACCACCGACTTCAACCTGGGCAAGATCGCCGAGATCCAGTCCGTGCCGTACGTGAACTTGAACGAACTGGCCACGAAGATGAAGCCGGCCATCCTGCCGGGCGAAGTAATGAACCTCCGGCTCGTGCGGGAAGGCAAGGAGAAAGGCCAAGGTGTCGGTTACCTGAGCGACGGAACCATGGTGGTGGTGAACCAGGCCCAAAGCCTCATCGGTCAACAGGCGCAAGTCCAGGTGACGAGCTTGGTGCAAACCGGCGCCGGCGTGATCGTGTTCGCGGAAGTAAAGAGCAACGCGTGAGGCCGAAGACCGGCGCCCTTTTCCTGCTGGCGCTTGGCCAGGGCCGGTTGGCCGTCGGTGGATTGGCTATCGGCGATTGACCGTTGGCGATTGGCCTCGTGCCACGGCGAAGCCCGCCCTTGGAATCACTCTCTCCTGAAATCCAAACTTCCGCAGGAACGCCGCACAGGGCGCTTCGATCCTCACCCATCGCCGCGTGAACGGGTCCGGGTAGGCAAGTCCCACTGCGCGCAACGCCAGCGCCAAGTCACGCCGCAGAATTCGCTCCTTTGGCCTTTGATCTTCTGCCGCCCCTGACCGCCGATCTCTGACCTCTGACTTTTGACCGCTGACTTCTGCATACAGCCCGTCACCCAGAATCGGATGCCCGCTGGCCGCCAGATGCACCCGGAGTTGATGCATGCGCCCCGTCTCTGGTTGGGCCAGCACCAGCGCCGTGTCCTGGCTCGCCTCGAGCACTTGAAACTGCGTCAGCGCCGCGCGCGATTCCAGGCCATTGACCGTCATCCGCCCCGGCTGCCGCGGATCACGGCCGATCTTCAGCGCACAGTCCCATGCCTGCTCGCGCGGCACGCCCTGGACCACGGCGAGGTAGGACTTCTTCACCTGCCGCGTCTCAAAGAGCTGACCCAGCGCCCGCAGCGCGCCCTGGCTTTTCGCCAGGAGCAGCACCCCGCTCGTGTCCGCATCGAGCCGGTGAACGAAACGGAGGAACCGCAAGTTGCGGCACCGCGCCCAGAACGCGCCGCTGCGCAACGACGACTCCAGCGCCAGTTGCAGGTTCCACGGCGTGCGGTCCCAGGCGTTCGGCGCCAGCATCCAGCCGACGGGCTTGTCGATGGCCAGCACCGCGCGGTCTTCGTAGAGAATCAGGAGGCGCGTGCCGTCGCCTAACTGGATGTCGCTTGTCTTGGCCATTGGGGCTTGGAGTGGTGGTTACGTTTTGTGTTTTACGTCTTGCGTCTCACGTCTTCCGCTCTCCGTAAAACGTAAAACGTAAAGCGTAAATGCGTGAATCAACTCCCTGCCCCACTGTCCAGGAAGCTCTGCAACAAGATCGCCGCGGCCATCGCGTCCACCTTTTCCTTGCGTTTCTCGCGGCGGACGTTGCCCTGGATCATCATGCGGTTGGCCTGGGCGGAGGTCAGCCGCTCATCCCAGGTGCGGATCGGTGGGGTCACGGTTTCCTTCAGCCGCGCCACAAACTCGCGCACTTTCTCCGCGGCCGGGCCGTAGCTCCCGTCCATGTTGCGCGGCATGCCCACGAGGATCAGTTCCGCCTCTTTCTCGCGAAGGATTTGCTGGAGCCGCGCCAGGAAAGCGTCGAACGGCTCCGCCGGGATGTACTCCAAGGGCGAGGCGATGATCTTCAGTTCATCGCTGACGGCGACGCCAACGCGAACGGTCCCGTGGTCAAGGGCAAGGATGCGCATGGCTCATTTTCCCTGTCAGAATTGCGCCGTCGAGTCGCTTTCGTGCTGAGGTCGCCTGGCCCGCCGCCTTCACTCACGACTGGGCAACGGGCCGATTTCGCGCAATGAGGCGATATGGACCGGATCAAGGATGTCCACAAAGCCCTGTTCGTCTGCGACCACAACGCTGCGCCGGGTGATCATGATAAACTCTTTGTGCGGCACGGGAAATTCGCGTCCATCCGACGTGCGAATCGCAAACGGGCGAAAGCCGTTTGTCAGTTTCCGTTGAATGTCGGCCAAGTCCATACGCACCGGAGTTTCTTTCTGGAGCCGCGCTGAGTCAAGGCCGCTCGCCGCCCACCCGCAATAACGATGCAACATCGACCTTCACATCGGGGAAAGCCTGTGGCTCCGCTTGGTCACCTTCGCGCAACTCCAGCTTGAAAGCGTAGCCGAGGTAGTGCGGTTCACGGTACACCTCCACCTTTCGTTCAGGCAGGTTGACGATCCAGACTTCCGGGATGCCGGCGCGGCCGTAGGCGGGAAGTTTCCGGCTGCGGTCGTAGGTGAGCGTGGTGTCGGCCACTTCAATGAGGAGGAAAACGTCGTCCGGCCCAGGATGACGCCGGGTGTAGTCGTCAAGCGCGGGCTTGACCAGCATGAGGTCGGATTGCGGCTCGGAGTGTTCGCTCAACCGCACGGGATTCTGGGCGGCGACAAGCCAGCGGCCCTTGGATGGAACGTTGAAAAGACGGTTCAGCCGGTTGGTCGTGCCGGCGTGGAACGGTCCAATGGGCATCATATCGACGATCTCCCCGTCCAGCAGTTCAACCCGCGCTTCGGGTTTGAGCACGCCGGTTTCAGCCATCCGGTAATAGTCTTCCACGGTGAAGCGGTGTGTCGTCAGCACTGACATGGTTGAACTCTACGTACGCTGCTGGCTTTCCGCAAGAATGACGTTTGCGTCCGCGCCTCACAGTCCCTTCATCACCTTCGCCGCCGCTCGCACCGTCTGCTCGATGTCCGCCGCCGAGTGCGCGGTGGAGACAAAGCCAGCCTCGAATTGCGACGGGGCGAGATAGACGCCTTCTTCCAGCAGCCCGTAGAAATACTTCTTGAACCGCTCGCGTCCGCTTGGAGGGCCTCAATGGCCAGACTACGAAGTTGAAACTCCTCCTTAACAGCCATCCCGTCGTCGGGTGCGAAGTTAACGCACCCGGAGGCGAAGGAAGCGCATCTCACCGGGCGGCACCGGCGGCAGAATGACCGCGTTGGTCCCTGGTGGAGTGGCCACGGGTTCCCATGAACCCGTCACCAGGTTGGTGGCCATTTCAAGGCCCAGGCAAGGCATCGAATCCGGCCAAGCCACTTTCACTCCTCCGGCGCAGCGCTCGACTGCCAAAATCGGGGCCGGATTCGCCTCCAGCCAAAGATCATCAATCCCTACCAAAGACCGCGGATCGCTAGGCCACCATTCCAGGATGGCAATCGGCTGCGCGGCGCGGAGGCTCATCGACTGCGAGAAGTGATAGGGCACTGTGGTTGGCTTGGAGGTGACAGAGGCGATGACGTTACTCTGGCTGTCCTTGGCCAGCATGGAGATGTACTGGCCGATTCCCGCTGTGACTTTCACGGTCGCTCCATACGCCGGACGCTGGAGCCGGGCAAACAAGTTGAAGCCTGTCGGATAAGTGCATACTCCGGAATCGAGCCAATGATCTCCACTCGTTGATGCAAGCCCAACAGCACTTCGCCCCGCGTACATGCCAAACTCCACCCCGCATTCTTCGTATGCCAGCAAATGAGCCAGCGGAGCGTCCGTGCCAGGAATGTGATCGAAATCAAGCAACAGATCCCCCAACACCACTGGGCTGTCGAGGACCGTAAACGACACGGGGCCAGCGCTTCCATATCCAATAACCTCCCCGGTTACTGAGTGAACTCCCGGCGGCAGCCGGTATTCACCCCAACTGTGCTGGATCGACCACGTGTAGCTGCCGTAGCCCGGGATGGTGACCGAAGTATTCATCATGTACGCCCCATCGGGCAGCCAATAAAAATGATCAATGCTGTAGAGCGCCTGCGAAGAGTCCGAAAACTCCAGAACCACCTCGGTGGGGGCTGTGTTGGTGGCGGTAATCAAGACATTCAGCACTTCCCCCGGATAGTAGGCGGTTTTGTCGGTGGCAACCTGGAACTGGACTGCTGAACCAGTGGCGACAGCCAGCAGCGATGTGATCAACGCCCCCATTCCTGCGCCCCATGACGTTCGCGAGTTCATATTCTTTCTTCACGCTCCGCTGTTCACGGAGCATCGCCTTTCCATCAGGTCTATTGCCGATGAGCCTCTGCCGTTTCCGTCGGAAGTCAAGCTCTAGTCTTGGCGGATTCTCGGCTTCTCACAGCCCCTGCATCGCCTTCCCCGCCGCCCGCACCGTCTGCTCGATGTCCGCCGCCGAGTGCGCGGTGGAGATAAAGCCAGCCTCGAATTGCGACGGGGCGAGATAGACGCCTGCTTCCAGCATCCCGTGGAAGTACTTCTTGAATCGCTCGCGGTCGCTCTTCATCGCGCCGGCCAGGCTGTGGACTGGCTCGCTGGTGAAATAGCCGCAGAACATCGAACCGCAGCGGTTGAACTGGACCGGCACGCCGGCGGACTTGGCGGCGTCTTTCATTCCGGCTTCGAGGGCCGCGCCGAGTTCCTCCAGGCGGGCGTAGGTGCGGCCGGCCTTGAGTTCCTCCAACGCGGCAAGGCCCGCCGCCATCGCCAGCGGATTGCCGCTCAGCGTGCCGGCTTGATACACCGGGCCAAGCGGCGCGAGGTAGTCCATGATGTCCGCGCGTCCCCCGAAAGCGCCGACTGGCAGGCCGCCGCCAATGATCTTGCCGAAGCAAGTCAGGTCGGGCTTGATGCCGAATCGTTCCTGCGCGCCGCCGGGCGCGAGGCGGAAGCCGGTCATCACTTCGTCAAAGATCAGCACCGCGCCTTCCTCGCGGGTGATTTCGCGCAGGAACTCCAAGTAACCCGGCTTCGGCAAATAGAGGCCCGCGTTGCCGGGCACCGGCTCCAGGATCACCGCCGCGATCTGGTCTGAGTTGGCCAGGAACGCCGCTTTCACGGCCTCGACGTCATTGAACGGCAGCACCAGCGTGTGCTTGGCGGTGTCCGCCGGCACGCCCGCGCTGTCGGGGTTGCCGAACGTGAGCGCGCCGGAGCCGGCCTTCACGAGCAGGCAGTCGGCATGGCCGTGATAGCAGCCGTCGAACTTGATGAACTTGTCGCGCTTCGTGAAACCGCGCGCCAAACGGATGGCGGACATGCAAGCCTCGGTGCCGGAGTTGCACAGGCGCACCTTCTCCACGCTGGGCACGAGGCCGCAGATGAGCTTCGCCATCGTGACCTCGTGCGGATTCGGAATGCCGAAGCTGGTGCCGTGCTCGGCGGCGGCTTTGACGGCCTCGATGATTTTCGGAAAAGCGTGGCCGTGGATGGCCGGCCCCCAGGTGCAGACGTAGTCGATGTAGTCGTTGCCGTCCACGTCCCAGACGCGGGCGCCTTTGGCCCGTTGAACGAAGAAAGGCTGGCCGCCCACGGCGCGGAAGGCGCGGACGGGCGAGTTCACGCCGCCGGGAATGAACCGCAGGGCCTCGGCAAACAGCGCTTCGGATTTGGCTCGCGAAATCATGGCAGGAACATACTGGGGCAGCCGCTGAACGCACGCGGATTCCGTCGGATTCAGGGAGGACTCGGGTCGCTTTCCTCCGATTCCTCCCTGAATCCACTGGTCTCCCTGGAATCCGCTGCGGCTGGGGTCTTACTCCTTCTTCTTGTCCGGCCGCGTGAAGACTTTCTTGGGGATGAACGACGCTTCCAACTTTTTGGCTTCGGCGATCTGCTGCGGGTTCATCGAGAGTTCGAGCTTCTTGGCGCCTTTGGCCGCCTTGCCTTCGCCTTCGGCCGCGGCGAGCGTCAGCCACTTGTGCGCCTCGACGTAGTTGGTGGTGACGCCCTGGCCCTTCCAGAGCATGAAGCCCAATTCCTCCATCGCGTTGCCGTTGCCTTGCTCGGACGCCTTAAGCAGCCACTTCGCGGCCTCGGCCTCGTCCTTCGCCACGCCGTGGCCTTCGCGGTAACTGAGTGCGAGTTGGTACTGCGCCTTGGCGTGGCCGGCCTCGGAGGCTTTGCGGAACCAGACCGCGGCGTTCGTGAAATTCTGCGCCACTTCCACACCGTCGCGGAACTTCTTGCCCAGGGCGAACTTGTCGTGCGCGTCTCCCTTGTCCGCGGCCTGCTCCCACTCTTTGATCTGGTCCTTGGTCAATTGCGGTGGGCCGGAACCTGTTTGCTTGTCCTTGCCGGCCTCGCACGCTGTCAAACCGAGGGTGAGAACCAAACAGGCCAGGATCGCGGCAAACCAAGAACGCTTCGATGCGCTATTCATGCGGCGAAAATAAGCCACACCGGGAGTGGTTTTCCAAGACATTCCTCCAACCGGAGAACTCTGGTTCATGAGGGCACTCCTCCGTTGCGACGAAGCGCAGTGGTGGACAATGCGGCCCAGCCGTCAAGCCCTTTGCCTCCACAACGCCTCCCACCCGTCGCCGCGGGCGGGACGCGGTGGCAGCACCACGTCGGCGTAGAGAACAGTTTCAGAAGATTCTCCGTACGGCCCCATCAGAACCGGCTTCCCATCCGGCCCGACCAGCAGCGAGCAGCCGATGCACTTGCGGCCCGCCCACGGCCCGGCTGTGATCGGCCCCACATTGCTCACGCCGGCAATCCAGAGGCGGAAATCGCGCGCGACCGGTCCGTAGTTAGCGAGCCAGAGTTGGCCGTACGGCTCGCGGGTGTTGTCGTGATCGGCCGGTACCGCCCAGGCGGACGGCGACAGGATGAGGCCCGCTCCCATCAGGCCGAGCGCTCGCCCGACCACCTGGCCGCGCGCAAATCCATCGGCGCAGATCATCACGCCGATGGTGCCCAAGGGCGTGTGTGCCACGCTCAAGCGGTCGCCTTGCGAGTAATAGGCGTGGCCGATTTCGAGTTCGTTCAACTTGCGATGAAGCAGACGCAGTCCGCCATCGGGGCCAAGGAGAACGGCGGAGTTGAACGTCTGATCGCCCGCTCGTTCCACCAGCCCGGCGCAGACAAAGACCTTGTGGGCCTGTGCGGCGAGGCCCAGGCGCGAGCAGGATTCCCCGTCAGGAATGACCTCGGCCTCAGTGGCCGCCGAAGGATGGGTCCAGCCGAGGTTGAGGGCTTCGGGCAGAACGACGACCTGAGCGCCGCCACGCGCGGCCTCGGCAATGCGTTGTTCCGCGCGCTGAAGGTTTGCCGCCTTGCGTCCGCCTTCCACGAGCATTTGGACCAGCGCAAGTTTGAAACTGATTGGATGGTTCATCCGGTGACTACGGATTGAGACGAGCTGGAAGTTCTGTCCCCCTTCACGCAAACATCACCTTGGTCGTCGGAGCTTCGGGGTCCCAGCCGCGCGTTGGTTCGGCAGTGATGCTGTTCACGTCCTTGATCGAGACTTGGCGGCCACGGGTCTTCGGACTCTTTATGTCCACTTCGCCGGGCACGCAGGTCTGCTGGTTGATCTTCTGATACGGCGCGGGCTTGTAGCGGATGTAGAGCGTGGCTGGCGTGTCGGGAGCGAAGAACTGGACCTTGCACTTCTCACCTTCGGGCACGCAGAAATAGTCCTTGTCCAAAATCGTGCCGCCAAAGGTGAACCGCTTCAGATACGTGGCGTCGCGGTCGCTGTAGGCCATCGTGAACACCTGCTCGCGGTTCGGGATGGCCGCGTAAATGAGGTCCGGCCCGACAAACAGCTTCTCCGGCAGTTCGATGACCTTGTAGCGGCCATCTTTGAAGACCATCAGAATCTTGTCGAACTTCGTACACTCGGTTTTGAACTCCTCGCCGTTGACCTTGTAGCCGAGGTAACCGGTCTCGCGGTCGTAGGCGACCTTGAACGCCTTGAAGGCAACTTCCTTCGCGTCGATCTCGTCGTGTCGGCTACTCTTGGTCAGGCGCGGGTAGAGCGGACCGTATTTCTCCAGCAGCGCTTCGAGGTGAGCAATGACGTAGCGAGTCAGGTTCTTGAGGTGCTTGCGCGTTTCGGCCAAGTCGGCCTTCACGGCGTCCATTTCCTCGCGGTGCTTGTTGATGTCGAAAAGCGAAATGCGGCGGATGCGAACTTGAAGGAGGCGGTCCACGTCGGGATCGGTGAGATCGCGGACGAGTTGTTTCGCGAAAGGCCTGAAGCCTTCATACACGGCGGCAACGACGGCTTCGTTGGTCTTGCACTTCTCGATGCTCTTGTAAATGCGCTCCTCGATGAAGATGCGTTCCAGCGTGCGGTAGTGGAGTTCGTCCTGGAGCTTCTGCTCCTTCAACTCCAACTCGCGCTTGAGGATGGCGACCAGTTGGTCCGTGTTGTGCCGCAGGATTTCGCTCACGGTCAACTCGACCGGACGATTGTCCCGGATGACGATGATGCGGCTGGCGATGGTGACTTCGCAGTCGGTGAAGGCGTAAAGCGCGTCCGCCAACTTCTCCGCGTCCACGCCTTGCGGGCAGCGGATTTCGATCTCGACCTCTTCGGAGGTAAAGTCGTTCACGGACTTGACCTTGATCTTGCCTTTGCGCGCGGCGTCTTCGATGGAGGCGATGAGCGACTCGGTCGTGGTGGTGGGCGGAATCTCTTTGATGACGACGGTGCTCTCGTCCTTGACCTTGATCTTGGCGCGCACTTTGACGCTGCCGGTGCCGTCCTTGTAGTCGCGGGCGTCCATGAGGCCGCCGGTGAGGAAATCGGGCAGGCACTTGAACGGCTGCTTTTTCAGGATGGCGATCTGCGCTTGGAGCAACTCGGGGAAATTGTGCGGCAGAATACGTGCCGCCAGGCCGACGGCGATGCCTTCCGTTCCGAGCATGAGCGTGATCGGCAGCTTGGAAGGCAGCGTGACCGGTTCGCGGTTGCGTCCATCGTAGCTGGGGATGAACTCGGTGATCTCGTCGTTGAAGAGTTCCGTGCGCGCCAGTTCCGTGAGCCGGCACTCGATGTAGCGCGGCGCGGCGGGCGGGTCGCCGGTGAAAATGTTCCCGTAGTTGCCCTGGCCCTCGATGAGGTAACGCTTGTTCGCCAGCACCACGAGCGCCTCGCCAATCGCGGCGTCACCGTGCGGGTGAAACTTCATTGTGTCGCCGACCACGTTGGCCACTTTGGTAAAGCGGCCGTCGTCGCCCAGGTGAAGTGCCCAGAGAATGCGCCGCTGCACCGGCTTCAGGCCGTCGGCGAGGTTCGGAATGGCGCGGTCGCGGATGACGTAGGAGGCGTAATCGAGAAAGCTGCGGTCCACGCGGCGGTGGAGCGCGAGGTCGGCCCTGTTCGGGTCGAAGGGGCGATGGGCATGGGCCAGACCTTCGGGCATGGCTTCGGCTTGGACGTGAGATTCGCCGTTGCCGTTCTTCTTGGATTCGGGTTTGGCCACGGGCGTGGGTTCGGCGTCGCCGTTCTGCTCGGCGTTTGCCGGACCGGCCTTCTTCGGCTCGGCGTCAGCGATCTTGGCCGAAGCTGCGGCCAGTTCCATCTGGTTGGGGTCGGGTTTGCTGGGCTTGGGCATGGAAGAAAACTGGGAATCGAAACCGGGGAAACGGCGCTTCACCTCTTGAGGCGCTCGAACATGATGCTGTATTCCTGCTGCATCGCCGCCTGGAAATAGGTGCCCACCAGCGTGTCGCTTGCGGGATCGAACAGCAGGTTGTAGGTGCAGCCGGGATAACCGGTGTCGCGCAGCTCGACAAAAATCTTTGTCGCGCCGGCGTCGGTCTTGGCCTCGGCCCTGGAGACATTGATGGGGCGGGGATTCAGGTAGGCCGCCTGCATCCGGCCTTGGTCATCGACGTTCTTGATCTCAAGCACGTACCCGCCGTCGGGCCGAACCCACTGGCCGAGGAGTTTCTGAAAGTTGGGATTCGGCTGAGCGACGGGAGCGGCCGGGGCGTTGGTTGCAGCGACGACGTTGGTGGCGGCGCTCGCTGGCGGCGGGACGGCAGGCTCGGCGGTCGTCGAGCGATCCCGGCAGGCACTCAAGGACAGTACGCCGCTGACCAGCACGAGCAGCAGCGGCCACGCCCGCAGGGTTGGCCGCGAGTCCGAGCCGTCCGCATCGTTTGTTGGTTCTTCTTTCATGACAAAGCTGGGCCTGTGCGCGGCCATCTTTCGCGCCGTCGCGAGGCGTGAAATGCTGTAGGGGAGCGCCAGAAAAAAAGAAAGGAATTCTTTGCAGGTTTGAAATGCTCCAGTGAAGTCCGGGAATGTTGTTACCCGGAGGCAATCGCAGAACCTCGTAGCAGCCGACGTGAGGAGGCTCACTCTGATTGCGGAATGCAGATTGAAAACAGAGCCTGCCAAGGAACGGAGCGCGGCTGTGTTCGCCGGACCAGCCGCCGCACCAAGCCAGGCGTGGGGCGTGGGAGCATGTCCGAGCTTCGTCCTCTGGAGCGTGCTGCGGCTGGGTCTTCGACCACAGCCGCGCTCCGTTCCTTGGCCCGATGCAGCCACCGTCGGCGGTGGCTCCGACTCTCCTCACGTCGGCTTCTACAGTTCTGAAAGAGGCTCCCCGTTTGCCCATTTGGTTTCGGTTCGCCAAGGATCGACGGCTTGCGCAAGGCGAAGTCGCGATTGCCCGCACGGGTCGGCTTCGATACCATGCCGCCATGACTCCGCCATCTACTCCTCTTCGCTCACCGCGGAACACTGACCGTTTCCCTCGGTGGCTGATTGTGTTGCTGCTGACGCCGCTGATCATCGTTGTGGGATTGCTCCTGTGGCACGTCCGCTGGCGCATGGCCAACACCGCCGCCATCCAACGTCTCGAAGCGGCGGCCCAGCAGCGCGGCGAGCCGCTGACGCTGGCGAGTCTGGCCACGAATTATCCCGCGGTGCCGGACAGCGAGAACGCCGCGGCGGCGCTGATGGCGCTTTGGGAAAAGGACGATCCGAGATTCTGGAAAGCGTTCCACAACGGCGACCGTCCGCTGCCGGAGCGTGCCCGGCACGTCCATGATCCGGCGCTACCGTATCTCAGCAACAGGGGAAGAAACATCGCCCGGAACACGCGGCTCACGGCCGCATCGACAGCCGCGGCCGACGAGTGGATGAAAGCGCGAGCCGCGCACACGGAGGCAGTGCGGGCCGCGCTTCAGCTTCCCCACTTCCGATTCCCACTCAAATTCGACGAGGGCTACATGATGTTGATGCCGCATTTGGCCGTCCTGAAGGAGGAGGCCAGCGGCTTTTTGATCGAAGCCGCGCTGGCCACCGACTGCGGCGACTTGGACAAGGCCATCGGTGCGCTGCACGACACGGCCCGCGTGGGCCAGTTGTTGGCGGACGAACCTTGTTTGATCAGCCAACTCGTGCGCATCGCGTGCCTGAACATGGCTATCAACGGCACTGAGCGGCTCTTGTCGCAGCGAGAGTTGAACGCTTCACAACTCGCACAGGTTTCCCGGCTCGCGGAGTCATTGGAAGTGTCCGGAGCCTTGCGCCGTTCCTTTATCTGCGAAAGGGCTGCCTCGTTGAGCATTTTCACCGACTCAGGCCGAACGCTTGCCGAAACTGCCAGGTTATCGGACGACGCCTCCTCTGATCCAGAACGCGAAGCTCAAACCTACCGGCTGGGGCTCGGGTTGATGCAGAGCGTGGGGTGGGCGGGAGCCGAACGACGGCTGATGTTAGAAACCTTCAACAAAGTCATCATGTTGGCGGAGCAGGACACCGCGCAAGCCCTCAATGAAACCGAGGAAACTGTCAAACGTGCGGTGAAGGAAGCACGTCAGTTTCCGCCCAAGATACTCTCCGGGCTTCTGCTCCCCTCGATGGAGAAAGTCCGCCCCAAGTTTGCCGCGTTGGAAGCCCGGCGCCGTGCTGGCGTCGTGGCGCTCTCCATCGAGCGGTTCCGCCTCACCCACCAAGGCGCGCTGCCCGAACAGCTTGATCGGCTGGTTCCGGGATTTCTGGCCCGCGTGCCGACCGACCCATTCGATGGACAGCCGCTGCGCTTCCGGCGGCTGGAAAAGGGCTACGTGGTCTATTCCGTCGGCCACGACCGAAAGGACAACAACGGCCGCGAACGTGACCCGAAGGGCAAACAGCGAGAGTTCGATGAGACCTTCATCGTCGAGCGATGAGCGGGTGACGGAAGCATTTGCCGCAAGGGACAGACTGACAACGACGTGCCGGAAAGTTCAGCAGCAGACTCAGGACTCGTGGCGCCTTGGAAATGATGTGGCTCGCCCGGTGAGGGCACCGGGCTTACAGGAAGGACCGCGCGCGACTGCTGTAGGCCGGGTCCCCTGACCCGGCGATTTGGCACCGTGGCCTTTGACCTGATCCTTGATCTCTACGGCATCTCGCACGCCAGTCCCGCGGTGGCGGATTTGCGGGAGTCGCTCCGCGGGGAGAAAACGCGGTAGTCCGTCAAAGCGGCACAAAACTCTCCTCGAGGTCATTACCCGCTGAGCGCGGTTCAATACAGTTCGTAGAGCGACTCCTGGCCGAGGTGCTTGAGGTACTTGGCGGCGAGTTTCTCGATGGGTTCCACCGAGCCGATGGAAATCCAGTCGTCCACGCTGCCCCGAAAGCAATAGCGTTCCGGCGCGATGAGGCGGCGCTCCACGTCCACCAGCACAAAGCGCATGACCGGCTGGTACTGGGCGTGTTGGCCGGAGACTTCATCCAATGTCTGCCGCGACAGAAACGGATTGAACTGGGCCAGGAAGCCCCAGTCGGTGCTGCTTTCGTGGACGGTGATGATCTTGTCGGACGCTTCAACCTGGTAACGGCACTTCCCTCGGGGCTTGTCGAGCGGACGGCGAATGCAGGCCAGTTCCTCATCACGAATCAGCTTCGGTCGTTGGCGCCGCAGGAACACTCCGCCGTTGACGGTTTCATGCACCTCGAAGCCCTCGGGTATCCGGTCGGCAAGCTGCCCGGTGGATTTGATGGCGAAGTAGTGCTGGGTGCCGCCGCCCCGCTTGGGGCCGGTGTGCAGGTAGTAGGTCTTGCCGCAACGGTTGGTGTGGGTGATCGGCATAGTGGACTTCACTCTTCCACCGGCACCACCAGCCTTCCCATGATGTAGTCCTTGCGCTCCGGCGTGTTCTTGCCCATGTAAAAGGTCAGGATGCCGCCCGCCTCCACCTTGGGCGCGTATTCCACGCGGCTCAGGCGCATGTTGTCGCCGATGAACTGGGCGAACTCCTTCGGGCTGATCTCACCCAGACCCTTGAAGCGCGTGATCTCCGGCTTGCCGCCGAGGTCCTTCACCGAGGTGTCGCGCTCGGCTTCGCTGTAGCAATAGATCGTGCGCTCCTTGTTGCGCACGCGGAACAACGGCGTCTCCAGCACGTAGAGATGGCCGTCATGCACGAGCGTCTCGAAGAACTTGAAGAAGTAAGTGATCATCAGGTTCCGGATATGCATTCCGTCCACGTCGGCATCGGTGGCGAGGATGACCTTGTCGTAGCGCAGGCCGTCGAGGTTGTCCTCGACGTTGAGCGACTGCATGAGGTTGTACATCTCGTCGTTCTTGTACATCACGTCGCGCTTGAGGTCCCAGACGTTGAGCGGCTTGCCTTTCAGGACGAAGACGGCCTGGTTGTTCACGTCGCGGCAACTCGTGATCGAGCCGGCGGCGGACTGGCCTTCGCAGATGAAGACCATCGTGCCTTCGCCCTTGCCGCGCTTCTTGTCGAAGTGGTGTTTGCAGTCCTTGAGTTGCGGGATGCGGAGCGTGATGGCTTTGGCGCGCTCGCGGGCGAGCTTCTTCACCTCCTGCAATTCCTTGCGGAGCGCGCGGCTGTCCTCCGCCTTGGTCACGATCTGTTCGGCGATCTGTTTGTTGCGGTTGAAGAAGTGCAGCAGTTCCTCGCGGACCTTGTTGACCAGCTCGGTGCGGATTTCCGTGTTGCCCAGCTTGTTCTTGGTCTGCGACTCGAAGACCGGGTCCTTCAAGCGGAGCGCCACCGCGCCGACGATGCCTTCGCGGACGTCGTCGCCTTCGTAGCTCTTCTTCGCATACTCGTTCACCGCCTTGAGCAGACCCTCGCGGAAGGCGCTCAGGTGCGTGCCGCCGTCGCTGGTGTACTGGCCGTTGACGAACGAGAGGATGTCCTCGCCGTAGCGGCTGTTGGCGTGCGTGAAGCAGAACTCCAGCGTCTTGCTGCTGTAGTGGAGCGGCGGGTAAATCGGCTCGCTGCTGTCCTGCTGCAGGTCTTCCAACACCAAATCCATCAAGCCGAGCTTCGACTGAAACGTCTTGCCGTTGAAGACGAGCCGCAGTCCGGTGTTCAGGTAGCTGTAATGGCGAAGCCGATGCTCAATGTGCTCCGGGCGGAACTCGCTCTCCTTGAAAATCTCCGGGTCCGGCTCGAACTCGATCAAAGTGCCGTTCGGCTGCTTGGGGTCTTTGCCGGACTTCTCGTTCTTCAGCCGGCCTTGCTTGAACGACGCTTCCGCGAACTCCCCGTCGCGATGGCTGCGCACGAAGAACACTTTCGACAGGGCGTTCACCGCCTTGGTGCCGACCCCGTTCAAGCCGACGCTGAACTGGAACACCTCGTCGTTGTATTTCGCGCCCGTGTTGATCTTGGAAACGCAGTCCACGACTTTGCCCAGCGGGATGCCCCGCCCGAAGTCGCGCACGGAAACGCGATTGCCTTCGATGTGGATCTGCACCTCGCGGCCGTAGCCCATGATGAATTCGTCGATGGCGTTGTCGATGACCTCCTTGAGCAAGATGTAGCAGCCGTCGTCGTGATGGGAGCCGTTGCCGATGCGCCCGATGTACATGCCGGTGCGCAGCCGGATGTGCTCCAGCGAGGAGAGCGTCTTGATCTTGCTCTCGTCGTAAACGTGTTTTGCCGTCTCAGCCATAATCTGTGCCGGTGAATATGGGAAGCGGGGCACGGCTTGCAACTGCAAAGGGGGAAAGCGTCGGGTGGGAAATGAAATAGGTGTAACCTCTCCGGCCGCCCTTCAGTCTTTACTCCCGATCGGGTGTCCCAGGGTCCGCCGATGGACGGCGGCCCTTGGGCCACGACAAACTAAAACCAACAGCACACAACCAATATGCAACGCAAGCAATACGTCCTCGCTTCGCTCCTCACTGTCGCCACCTGCGCGTTCCTCGCGCTCAGCGCCGTTCCTCAAGCCCAAGCCGCCGATGCCTCCGGCACTTGGAGTTGGAGCCGGCCGGGCCGAGGCGGCGGGGATCCCGTGAAAACCACCCTGAAACTCAAGGTCGATGGCGAGAAGTTGACCGGCACCGTGTCCGCCCCCGGTCGCCAAGGCGGCGAGGCCCGCGAGACCGCCATCAGCGATGGCAAGGTCAAGGGCGACGACATCTCGTTCTCCGTGGTCCGCGAGTTCAACGGGAACAAGATGACCCAGAAATACACCGGCAAGGTCAGCGCCGACGCCATCAAGGGCAAAGTCGAATTCGACCGCAACGGCGAAACCCAATCCCGCGACTGGGAAGCCAAGCGCGAGAAGTAAACCGTGTGCGAGCGGGTCCGCGCTCAGCGGACAGAGCCAGACGAAGTTCAACCACAGGCGCGGCCGTCGGAGAGACGGTCGCGCCTGTTCCGTTACCCTCCCGCCTCTTCCCGTCGTCGTTCGTTTCCCCCTTGCCCGCTGGTCCTCATTTGATGCGCCGACGGGGGCAGGCCCAGGATGGATTCAAGAATTCCTGGATCGTAGCAGCCGACGTGAGGAGGCTCTGTTTTCAAATCCGAAATCAAAACAGAGCCTCCTCACGTCGGCTGCTACGCTTTCGTTAATAAGCCCTTGGGGCAAACCAGCGGCGCCCATTTCGTGGTTCCCTCCACGGCCTGGATGCGGTTAAAAGCAGCGGCAGTTCATGAGCCACGACAACACATTGGCCGCGTTGCGCGACGGCATGGTGCGCCGCTTTGGCGTGACGCCGGACGCGGTCCGCTTTGTGCGCGCGCCGTATCGGATTTGTCCGTTGGGGGCGCACATCGACCATCAGCTCGGCACCGTGACCGCGATGGCGATCGACCGCGGGGTGCATCTGGCGTTCGTGCCGTCCGGCTCAGGCGAAGTGCGCTTGCGCAGTCTGGCGTTTCCCGGCGAAGTGCGATTCCGAATTGAGGCCATTCCGCCCAAGCAACCCGGCGACTGGGGCAATTACGCCCGCGGCGCGGCGATGGCTTTGAGTCAAGGTCGCAAGCTCACGAACGGAATCGTCGGCTTGACCAGCGGCGACCTGGCCGAAGTGGGGCTGAGTTCGTCCGCCTCCATCGGGCTGGCCTATCTGCTGGCGTTGGAGGAAGTGAACGAATGGCGGGGCTCGGCCACCGACAACATCCGCCTCGACCAAGCGATCGAGAACCGCTACCTCGGCCTGAACAACGGCATCCTCGACCAGTCGGCCATCCTGCTGTCGCGGCGGGACCATCTGACGGTGATTGACTGCCGGGCCTTTGCTGGCTTGGCGGCCTCCACGGAAGACGCGACGCCTGGAGTGCGCTTGGTGGCGAGGCCGCCCACGATGCCGGCCTTTGCCATCCTCATCGCCTTTTCCGGGCTGACCCAATCCGTCATTTCCACCGACTACAACCGCCGAGTGACGGAATGCGCCGAGGCCGCACGCCTTCTCTTGAACGCGGCGGGCCGTCCCGAAAGTCCAGCGCGTCTGGCTGAGGTCAGTCCCGACGAATACGCGGCGCACCGCCGCCGCCTGACCGGCCCGCTGGCCAAGCGCGCCGAGCACTTCTTCAGCGAGATGGAGCGGGTCGGCTGCGGTGTGCGGGCCTGGGAACGCGGTGACTTGGCGGGCTTGGGCAAGTTGGTCACGGAATCCGGACGCAGTTCCATCGTGAACTACGAGTGCGGGTGCCAGCCGATGATCGACCTCTACGAAATCCTGGTCCGCACCGAGGGCGTCCTGGGCGCGCGGTTCAGCGGCGCCGGGTTCCGCGGATGCTGTGTGGCGCTTGTGGAAGCAGACGCGGCCGAGGCCGCGGCGGCGTCAGTCGCGGCAGAATACAAAGCGGGGCATCCCGATCTGGCCGCGAACGCGGGCTGTTTCATCAGCCAATCCGCCGACGGAGCGCGCCTCCTATGAACGCCCTCATCCTCGCCGCCGGTTACGCGACGCGGCTCTATCCGCTGACGAAAGATTTCCCCAAGCCGCTCTTGGACGTGGGCGAACGCACCATCCTCGACCACCTCGTCGATCAGATGGACGGCATCGTGGCGCTGAAGCGAATCGTCCTCATCACCAACCGGCGCTTCCGTCCGCTCTTCGAGAACTGGCGCGCCGGCCGCCGCGGCGGGAAGCCGGTGGAAATCCTCGACGACGGCACCACCAGCAATGAGGAGCGGCTGGGCGCAATTGGCGATTTGCGCTTTGCCCTGGAGCACTCGGACCTCGACGACGATTTGCTCGTCGCGGCCGCGGACAACATCCTGCGCTTCCCACTGGCGGAATTCGTGGCCGCCTTTCTGGCGCGGCCGGCCAGCCACCTCGGCGTGCATCACATCGAGGACATGGAGCGGCTCCGGCGCACGGGCGTCGCGGTGCTGGATGCTGAGGACCGCGTGCTGGCATTCACGGAGAAGCCGAGCACGCCGAAGACCCAGTGGGCAGTGCCGCCGCTCTACCTGTTCCCGCGAGCGACCTTGGCGCGTGTCGGCAAGTATCTGTCGCAGGGTGGCTCGCCTGAAGCGCCGGGGAACTTCATCGAATGGCTGTGCCGGCGCGAACCGGTCTTCGCCTATCGGATCGCCGGCTCGATCCTCGACATCGGCACGCCGCAATCGCTGGAGTCGGCGCGGCGGTTGTTCGGCGGATTTGTCGGCCGGGTTCCCTGACCCGGCGTTGCCCCACCGAGGCCGTCTCCCCGGTTCGCCAAGATTGGGACAAATCGAGCTGGCCCGAAGTCTGGACTCGACAACCGCGCAGCGGCGGGAGCATCCTGCCCGCGACATTGGGGGTGGACCCCGATCTCAGCAGCGTACCCGTTAATCACACTGTCCAGCAGTGGAAACCGCACGACATGCGGAAGACACGCTTGGAAAGCCAGGGCAAGAGCTTGGATGCCTCCGCGGAAAACCGTGCGGGCCTTTGTTCCACAGAGCTTCTCTGACCACGCTAGGCGTGTCTTCTGCGGTCTCCTCCGGCGGTTTCGAGTTCAATCAGTCAACCCCAGCAATCCCATGAAAACCCACTCCCATCAGGCCGAAACCTCATCCTCTGCCGGGCCGGCCAGGACCGTCGGGAAGAGGCTTAAACTCAACTCCCGCCGGTGCCAGCACCGTCTGAAGTCGGCTGAATCAACCCTCGTGAAGACAGTCCCAGCGAACCGACCGATCGTCCGTCCATCAGAGGGAGCGGCGTCAGCGCCTGAAGGAACGGGCAGGCACGAAGTCAGAAGCCTTCCCGCCACGGAAGCGATAGCGCGGGCCTGCCCTCGAACGCGCTTGATGCGAGCGAGAACCCTGGCCGATCGCAGCGCGACCCAGCTTCTGGCCGGGATCGCGGTTGTGGCCGCCATCGTGGCCCTGCCGCTGAGCGGCGCTGAGCTTCGCCTCTCGAATGCGGGCCTGTCCGCCGACACCTTCAGTTTCTCCTTCAACAGCGTCGCGGGAACCCAATACCGCATTGAGCGGGCAATCCAGATCAGCCAGCCGGCTTGGTCCACGCTCACGACGCTGACGGCCTCTGGCGCAACCACTCCCTTTTCCGAATCGGTGGTGGGCAGCGCCAGCCGGCTGTACCGCGTGTTCGTGCCCGCTACCAGCGTCTATTCCACCAATGCCGTTGGGTTTCTGACGGTGTCGCTGGTGGCCGGCTCGAATTGGGTCGTCAATCCGTTCAACGCCCAACGCCTTGACACGCTGATTCCGTCCGCTCCAGATGGCACGGCCGTTTCTGTTTGGATCGTCAGCCAGAACCACTGGGACATCCCGCACGAGTACTGGGACGGGATGGGCTGGCTCGATCCGGACTTCAATCCTTCCAATCTGATCCTTCCCCAGAACGAAGGATTCCTCGTGTTCGCCCCCCAAGCCTTCAGCGTCACGTTCGTGGGCGAAGTGCCTGCCGGCGGAGCAGGCGGCACCGCGCCGGCCATTGCGTCCCAACCGCAGAGCCAAACCGTGTCGGCCGGAGGTACGGCGAGTTTCACGGTGAGCGCCACCGGCACGGCCCCGTTGAGCTACCGCTGGCAGAAGAACAGCGTCGCGCTGACCGATGGCGGCAACTTGTCGGGTGCCACCACGCCCACGCTGACGTTGTCGAACGTGCAGACGAACGATGCCGGCAATTACCGCGTGGTGATCACGAACAGCGTCGGCTCCATCACCAGCGCGGTGGCCGCGTTGACGGTGACAGCCTGCACCCCGCCCACGATCACGGCGGGGCCAGTGGGGCTGACGAGATGCGAGGGCGAGTCGGCCGCGTTCTCGGTCACGGCCAGCGGCACGGGCTTGACTTACCAATGGCGGAAAAACGGGGGGAACATCAGCGGAGCAACGGCCAGCAACTACACGATTGCGGTGGTGGCTCCGGGCGATGCCAGCAGTTACGATTGTCTGGTCAGCAACGCGTGCGGGGCGGCGGCGGCGTCTGAGAATCTCGCGCAGAATCCGGGTTTCGAACAGGGCACGACCGGGTGGTTCGCGCTCGGCCCCTGTACCCTGACGGCCACGACCAGCCAGGCGCACTCGGGCCAGGGGTCTGCTTACGTTCAGGGTCGCACCGGTACGTGGAATGGCCCGGCGCAATCGCTTCTGGGAGTTCTCCAGCCGTCCGGCACCTATGGGATCAGTGTCTGGCTGCGGGTCGAAGGCAGCACCAGCCAGAGCGTCGGGGTGACGATCAGCCAGATCGATGGCGGCGGCACCGCTTACTGGAACGTCGCGTCGGTCACCGCCTCGCCAGGGCAATGGGTCCAACTGAAGGGCAGTTTCACGCTGAACGTGACCGGCACCCTGACCGAACTCACCCTTTACGCTCAAGGTCCGGCTGCCGGGGTGAATTTCTACGCCGACGAGGTTGTCGTCGAACGGTTGGTGGAATCGGGGCAGAACCTCGCGCAGAATCCCGGCTTTGAACAAGGCCCGACGGGATGGTTTGTGTTTGGCCCCTGTTCGCTGGCGGCCACGACCAGCCAGGCACACTCGGGCCAGAGGTCCGCCTACATTCAAGGCCGCACCGACACGTGGAATGGCCCGGCGCAATCGCTGCTCGGCGTGCTGGCCCCATCGACCCTCTATCGCCTCCACGCCTGGGTGCGGTTGGAGACGGCCAGCAGTCAGCCTTTCGAGCTGGCCATCAAGCAAACGGATAGCAGCGGAACCGCCTATCCGTGGGGGGGAGAACCACGGTTTCTTCGACGGCTTGGACGCACCTGGCCCGCGACTTCACTCCCAACGTGGTTGGCACGCTGACGGAACTCACGCTGTTCCTTCAGGGCCCGGCTGCGGGCGTGAACTTCTACGTGGACGATTTCGTTGTGGAGCCAATGGTCGGAGGCTTCCCGCCCGCGACGCTCACCGTCAACAGTCCGCCGACGATCACCGGGCAAGCCTCGGGAGCCACGAGAAACGTCGGCGAGTCCGTGACGTTCTCGGTCACCGCCAACGGCACGGGTTTGACCTACCAGTGGCGCAAGGGCGGCATAAACATCGGCGGCGCGACCGGCAGCAGTTTCACCATTGCGGCGGTCGCCTCCGGCGATGCGAGCAACTACGACTGCGTGGTCGGTGGCACCTGTGGTTCGCCAGTCACGTCCCAGGCCGCGACGCTGACGGTCACTCAGCCGAACATGCCTCCTTCCATCACGGTGCAACCGCTGAGCCAGGCGGCCGGCGTTGGCAGCACGGCAACCTTCAGTGTCACAGCGACGGGCACCACGCCTTTGAGATACCAGTGGCGCAAAGACGATCAGGCCATTGCCAACGCCACCAACGCCGTCCTCACGCTGTCCAGCCTGCAGATCACCGACGCCGGCAACTATCGCGTTGCCGTCACCAATGCTTTCGGCGCCGTCACCAGCGCCGTGGCGACACTGACGGTCACGACCGTGACCTACAATCAAGGGACAGTGAATTTCGCCAACACGTCAACCACCCTCATTCAAACCAACGATGGACAGGGGCACGTTGGACCCATCGCGGGCGCCGGCCTCTACCGATTTGCCGTGTACGCAGCGGCCCAAGGCACGACCGATCCCACGCTGTTGACTCAAGCCTCTCCGTCCGTGACCAACTCGGCGACGGCCGGCCGGATCAGCGCGGGCACGGTCGCGTTGTGCGCTCCCTGGACGCCCAGCCGCACGGTGGTCGTCCAAGTGCGTGGCTGGAGTGCCGCCGCCGGCGCCACTTACGAGGCTGCAATGGCCTCGGGGAATTCGAGCTACTATGCAGGCACCTCGGGACTAGCAACCGTCACATTGGGAGGAGACGTTCCTTTCCCGGGGGTTCCTCTGCCAGCGGCGACCTTGTTCGGGTCCGCCCCGTTGCTCGGCGGGTTCCAATTGACCGCTGTGCCGGCGATCGACTCCAACAATCCGCCCGTCATCACCAGCCAGCCCCAGGGCCAGACGAAGGTTGTGGGCACCACGGCCAAGTTCAGCGTCACGGCCACGGGCACGGCGCCGCTGGCCTACCAATGGCGGTTCAACAACACGAACCTTGCTGGCGCGACCGGCACGAACCTCACGTTCGCCAACGTCCAACTCACCAACGCGGGCAATTACACCGTCGTCGTCACGAACGCCTTTGGTGCGGTGACGAGCGCGGTGGCCGTGCTCACGGTGACCTCAGGGAACATCCCGGACCAAGGCTGGGTGATCGCTTGGGGTGACAACTCCTTCGGCCAAACGAACGTACCCTGCGGGTTGAGCAACGTGGTGGCCGTGGCCGGAGGTGCTTCGCACAGTCTCGCGTTGCGAGCCGACGGAACCGTGGTGGGCTGGGGAGGCATGGGCAGCGAGGCGAGTGTTCCCGCTGGGTTGAGTAACGTGGCGGCGATTGCGGCGGGGATGTATCACAGCTTGACACTCCGCTCCAACGGAACGGTGTTCGCCTGGAACAGCGAGGGCGCAACCTGGGTTCTCGACGGCTTCAGCAACGTCGTGGCCGTCGCGGCGGGCGGTTGGAATAGTCTCGCTTTGCGGTCCGACGGAACTGTAGTCGCGCTGGACGGGGCGGCGGTGGCTGGTTTAAGCAACGTGGTCGCGATCGCGGTCGGCGGCAAACAGAGTGGGGGATTGAGCAGCCACAGTCTGGCTCTCCGAAGCAACGGGACCGTGGTCGAGTGGGGCGATTATTTTGACGACCTTCTGTGGACCAATCTCCCCGCAGCGCCCCCACCGGGCCTGAGCAACGTGATGGCGATTGCCTGTGGCACCGATCATAGCCTGGCCCTGCTCTCCAACCACACCGTGGTCGCCTGGGGCGCGCATAGCTACGGCCAGACAAACGTGCCGGCCGGCTTGACCAACGTGGTCGCCATCGCGGGAGGATTGGCGCACAGTCTGGTCCGGCTGTCCGACGGAACCGTGGTTGCATGGGGAACCAATGATGTCGGCCAAACGAACGTTCCGCGCGGGTTGAGCAACGTCGGGACGATTGCGGCCGGATGGTTTCACAATCTGGCGGTGACGGACCAGCCTGGACGGCAAGGCGCGGCACCGTCCATCACGGATCAGCCGCAGAGCCAGACCAACGTCGTTGGCACCACGGCCACCTTCAGCGTCGCCGCCACCGGCACAGAGCCGCTCAGTTACCAGTGGCGGTTCAACAACGCGAATCTCGCGGGCGCCACCAGCACCAATCTCGTGCTCCACGATGTCCAGCTCTCCGACGCGGGCGACTACACCGTTGTGGTCAGCAACGCCTGCGGCAGCGTCGCCAGCCAAGGGGCGACGCTGACCGTGATCGAGCCGGTCTTTCCTCCTTCCATCACCGGGCAGCCGCAAAGCCAAACGAACCTCGCCGGAACAACGGCGACGTTCGGCATTTCTGCCACGGGCACGGCCCCGCTCAGCTACCAATGGCGATTCAACAACGGGAATCTCCCGGGCGCCACCAGCGCGAACCTCACCCTCGCGAACGTGCAACTCGCCAACGAGGGCAATTACACCGTGGTCGTGACCAACTCCTTCGGCTCTGTCACCAGTCAAGTGGCGACACTGACAGTCCTGACAGGCGTTGCCCCCTCCATCACGGAGGAGCCACAAAGCCAAACCTTGCCGGTGGGTGAGATCGCCCTTTTTTGGGTGGCGGCCACCGGGACGGCGCCGTTGCGCTACCACTGGCAAAAAAACGAGATCCCTTTGACGGATGGCGGCAATGTATTCGGAACTGGCGAGGAGTTATTGGAAGTTCTGATCCTGCAAACCAGCGACGCGGGCAGCTACCGCGTGGTGGTCACGAACGCCTTCGGCTCCGTCACCAGCGCTGTGGCGACGCTGACGGTCACCCAACCGGGCATAGCCCCCTCCATCACATCTCAACCCCAAAGCCGGACGAACATAGCTGGCACGACGGCCACCTTCAGCGTCGTGGCGACCGGCACGGAGCCGCTCAGCTACCAATGGCGGTTCAACAACACGGATCTCGCCGGCGCCACCAGCACGAACCTGACGCTCACCAACGTGCAGCTCATCAACGCCGGCAATTACACCGTTGTCGTCACCAACGCCTACGGCAACGTGACCAGCCTGGTGGCGGCCCTGACGGTGACGGTGTGCGAGCCACCAACCATCACGGCCCAGCCAGTGGGAGCGACCCGGTGTGTGGGCGAGTTGGCCTCATTCTCCGTGACCGCCAGCGGCACGGGTTTGACCTACCAGTGGCGCAAGGGTGGCGTGAACATCGGCGGCCCAACCGGCAGCAACTACACGATCACGTCAGTAAGCATGGGTGCCGCCGGCAACTACGACTGCGTGGTCAGCGCCACATGCGGTGCGCCGGTGGCTTCCCAAACCGCAACCCTGGCGGTGAACAGTCCGCCAACGATTACCGCCCAACCTACAGGAACAACCCGGAATGTGGGCGAGTCGATGACGTTCTCCGTGGCGGCTACCGGCTCGGACTTGACCTTCCAGTGGCGCAAAGGCGGCGTGAACCTCGGCGGCGCGACCGGCAGCAGCTACACGATTGCGGCGGTGGCGTTGGGCGACGCGGGCAGCTACGACTGCTTGGTCAGCGGCGTGTGCGGCTCACCGGTCACGTCTCAGACCGCCACGCTGACGGTCACCCAACCGGGCGTGGCTCCGTCCATCACGGCCCAACCGCAGAACCGCACGAACTCGGCAGGAACGACGGCCACGTTCAGCGTGGTCGCCGCCGGCGCCGAGCCGCTCAGTCACCAATGGCGCTTCAATGGCCTGGACTTGGTTGACGGTGGGCGCATCAGCGGTGCGGCTTCGTCCTCCCTGACGCTCTCCGGGATCCAAGCCAACGATGCGGGCAACTACACGGTCGTGGTCAGCAATGCCTTCGGTGCCGTGACGAGCATGGTGGCAACGCTGACGGTCATTCAGCCAGGCGTTGCTCCTTCGATCACTTTGCAGCCGCAAAGCCGGACGGTCTCGCCGGGAACAACAGCGACGTTCATGGTTGCGGCCACCGGCACTGCTCCGCTGAATTACCAATGGCTCAGAAACGGCGCGAACCTGCTGAACGGCGGGACGATCTCTGGCGCGGCCAGCCCGGTTTTGACGCTGGCGAACATCCAGACCAACGACACGGGCGCCTACCAAGTCGTCGTCACGAACGCCTTCGGTGCCGTCACGAGCCAGGTGGCGATGTTGAGCCGCACCCCGACCACGCCCGGCCACGTGCGGTGGGTGTTCATGACAGGCTGCGAAGTTAACGCCTCGCCGGCCATCGGCGTTGATGGAACCGTGTACATTCAAGACCGCTGCGGGAAGTTGTTCGCCTTGAACGGCGCGACCGGTGCCAAATGCTGGGAATTCATAACGGCAGGCGGTGGTGACTCCTCTCCCGCTATCGGGTCCGACGGCACCGTTTACGTGGGATCGGAAGATTTCAAAGTTTATGCCTTGGACGGGTCGTCGGGCCAAAAGAAATGGGAGTTCATCACGGGCGACTTGATCACCAGTTCTCCTGCCATCGGGGCGGATGGAACGGTGTATGTGGGGTCGAGGGATCACAAGTGCTACGCGCTGGACGGCGCGACCGGCCAGCAGCGGTGGGCGTTTCAGACCGCAGGTGAGGTCAATTCCTCTCCGGCGATCGGCGCCGACGGAACAGTGTATGTCGGTTCGCTCGACGGGAAACTCTATGCGCTCCATGGCGCGACCGGGGCCAAACGCTGGCAGTTCCTGGCCGGGGGCCAGATTTTTTCCATTCCTGCTGTCGGGGCTGATGGGACGGTCTATTTCGGCTGCTACGACCGCAAAGTCTATGCAGTGAACGGGGCGACGGGCCAATTGCGGTGGACCTTCACCACCGGCAGATACATCTGGTGCGGGCCAACCATCGGGCCGGATGGAACGGTGTACATCGGGTCGCACGACGGGAACGTCTATGCGCTCGACGGGGCGACTGGCCAGAGACGTTGGGTGACTTGGACTGGGGGGCATGTGGGCACCTCTCCCGCAGTCGGCACGGACGGGACGCTCTACGTGGGATCGGGACCTAACTGGAGGTTTCATGCCTTAGATAGCGCGACCGGGCAGAAGCGCTGGCAGTTCAGAGCTGGCGCGGACGTGAGTTCTTCGCCGGCCATCGGGGCCGACGGGACGGTGTACGTGGGGTCGCTTGACGGCAAAGTCTATGCCCTTTACAGCAGCAGCGGCGGCGGCCCGGCCAGCAGCCCGTGGCCCGTGTTCCATCAGAACGTCCGACACACCGGCCGGGCCGGAACGGCCCTGCCAACCGCCCCGATCATCACCACGGAACCGGTCAGCCAGACTGTGGCACTGGGCGCGAGTGCGACGTTCGGGGTGATCGCCGCCGGCACCGCCCCCTTGGCTTACCAGTGGCGATTCAACAGCACCAATCTCCCTTCGGCAACCAACGCGAACCACACGCTGACCCATGCCGGGCTTGCGGACGCCGGCAACTACTCTGTCATCGTCACGAATGCCTTCGGCTCCGTCACCAGCACGGTTGCCACGCTCGCAGTCACTTCCCCAAGCGGCTCGCTTTCGATTGCCGGGGCCGGTCTGGACGGCTACGTCGTCGGCGGGACGGTGTTCTTCGACGCCAACCGCAACGGGCAGCTCGACGGGAACGAACCTTCCACGACGACCGATGATCAGGGCCACTTTGAATTGGCCGTGCCGCTGGCCGAATTCGACTTGAACCACAACGGCCGGTTGGATCCGGAGGAGGGTTGCCTCGTGCTGCGAGGCGGCTTCGACATCGCCACGGGCCAGCCGTTGCGCACGGTGTTGACCGCCCCGGCCGGTTCCACGGTGGTGAATCCGTTGACCGCTTTGTTGCAGGAAATGTTGGATCAGACTCCGGGGCTTTCCGTCTCGAACGCGCAGGAGCGCGTGCAAGTGGCGCTGGGCGTATCGAATCGCGTGGACCTCACGAGCTACGATCCGTTTGCCGCCGCCCAGACAAACGACCCCCTGGCCGGGTCGGTGCTGCGCGCTGCCGCGCAAGTGCAAGACACCACCGTCCAAATCACGGCGCTGATGGAAGGGGCTTCGCCAGGCCAGGGCGCGGACGAACTCGCCCAGTTGGTCACGGCCACGCTGGCTGCCCAAGTTCAGACCAACACCACCTTGAATCTCAGCGCGCCGAGCCAGATCGAGGACCTCATTGCGCAAGCCACCAGCCACGCTCAGGTTGGCCTCCCAACGAACATCACTGACGGCGCGGCGCAGATCATCGCGGAAGTGAATCAGCTCAAAGAGCAGGCGGCGGCCGCGGCCACGAGCGGCCTGAACGCGGCCGAGGAGATCAGCCGGATTCAGGGCCTGGCCCAGGGGAGCATCGCCGCCGACCTCGCCCTCGTGGCGGCCAACGCCAAGGTCATTGACGATGCGGTCGCCGAGAGCACGGGGGACGCCTTGCAGAGCCAAGCTGAGGCCGCGCCGGTGGGCGACGTGACGGGCCAGGAAACACGCCCCGGCACGTTCGCCTTCTGCCAGCCCGAGTTCCGCGTCTTGGAGGACGGCACGCCCGTGTCCGCCGTTACGGTCACTCGCGCCGACGGCAACAAGGGGGCAGTCGGACTCCGGATTACGCTGAGCGACGGCACCGCCCGGCGCACGGACGGCGACTACGCGGGCACGAGCCTCGATCTCCAATTTGCCGACGGCCAGATCAGCCAGACAATGAACCTGGCGGCGGCCTTGATCGACGATGGCCAACCCGAAACCAACGAGACGATTCACCTGACCCTGAGCCTCCTCTCCGGCGCCCCACCGCAAACCCAGATCGGCTCCCAGAGCCAGGCGGCGGTGACGATCATCGACAACGACTCGCCCGGCACCTTTGCGTTCACCGAAGCGGAGTATCGCGTCCGGGAAGATGGAACGGCGGTGAGTGCGGTTACGATCCGGCGGGACAATGGCAGTGCCGGGGTCGTTTCGTTGATCGTCACGCCGACGGAGCTTCCCGGCGGAGCCACGGCTCAGAGCGATTTCGATCCCACGCCCGTCGCGGTCACGTTCCTGCCGGGGAACATGAATCGGATCGTGACCATTCCGCTGGTGGCCGACGCCCCGGTTGAAGGCGATGAGCCCCTCCAGTTGAGTCTCGCTTTGGCTCCAGGAGCACCCGCGGGCGCTGAGTTGGGTTCCCGAACCTCTGCCACGCTGACCATCCTCGACAGCACGACCACCGCGCCGCGCGTCGCGCTAGGTGTATTGCTGCCCGGCCCCAGCGGAGAATTCAAGTTCAGCCTGATCGGCACGCCGGGCCGCCGGTGCCTCGTGCAACTCTCGCCCAACCTGGTGGATTGGGTGGATTTGAGTCAGCACGTTTTGAGCGAGACGCCACTGGTGATCACCGGCGCGCCGATGCAGAGCACGGCCCAGCGGTTCTATCGCGCCGTCTTGCTGCCATAGAACCTGCGCCCTCTTTTCCATTCACCTCAGTTCAACCAACACAAACCAGAACAACCCATGAAAACCAAGTCAGACAAACCAACGACCTCCTCTTCTGCGGCGCCCGTAACCGCCGACGTGAGGAGGCTCAAACTCAACGCCCATCAACACCAGCGGCGCCTATCCGCATCTCCCGGAACTCTCGCCGACCGCGACGCTGCCGTAGCGCAGATTTTCAATCTGCCGAATTCCGCGGCCGGGGCGGCGGCGGAATGGGTTCGGCCAGAGGCCGAAAGCCCGCAGGGCCGAGCGAGTGGGCACGAGCGAACCAATCGCCGAATTGTATTCGGCAAGCCGTCCGCTCATCGAGCACGTCCAGAACGGCGGAGGGCCAGCAGAGTGCAACTCTGCGAAACCGCAGAAGGCAATTCTGCGCTACTTGGGCTGCGACTCCACCGCGCTGCGAAGCTGGCCCTGCGACTGGCGCTCCTGCTCCTCGCGCTGGCAGCCACGCTTGCCCATGCCGCCACCATCACCTGGGACGGCGGTGGCGGCGACTTGTCCTGGCAAAACCCGCTCAACTGGAGCGGCGACCAGGTGCCCGGGCCGTCCGACGACGCCGTCATCAACGTGGCGGCGAACGTGACCATCGTGTGCAATGCCGACGTGACCGTCCGCAGTGTCCAGTGTCAGGGCGGACTGCTCATTTCGGGAGGCGTGCTCACGGTCACTGCGGGATCATCCTTTATTGATGGCACCTTCACCTTGCTGGCCTCGCAGAAGCTGATTGCCAACGGCGGCGGTGTTGTCTTTGCTGCCAGAGGAACCACGGTGATCCGAGGCCACCTGATGGCAAATTACGACGCGGCCATTGTCCTGACGAATGTCACCAGCCTGGTCGTGAGCGATGCAGACATGAATGTCGAAGCCGGGACTTGGGGCGGTGGGTTGGTGGACCTATCAGGGGTGACGAACGTGGTGGTGGGTCCCTCGTTGAGCTTGGTGATCAGAGCCAGCAACGGGAGCCGAGTGGATTTGTCGCGAGCACGGATCACGGGCAACATCGCCTCAGTGTATGTGTCCGGGGCGGGGAGCGTGGTGGACTTGTCGGGTCTGAGTGGTGAATGGGGCACCAGTTCACTGTATCTTTCCACCTTGGATGCAAAGAACGGCGGGACGCTCCTGATTCCAAATGTGACGGGCTTGACCAACGTGAACCTCGGACTAACCGGCCCCAACGGGACTCCGACCAGCCAGTTGCGTAGCATCCGGCAGGGGAGGCTGGACGCGTGGGATGTCGCCCCTGACGTCAGCAATTTGACCAACGTGGACGGCTGCCAGATAACCGCAAACTCCGGAGCCGTGCTGAATCTAGGCCAAGTGACAGCAGCGCCGCGCACGGCCGCTGCCAGTGGAGGCTCGGTCATCTTGTTGACGAATGTGACAAGTCTCGTGGTGAGCTACAGCTATCAGGGTCTCGTGGCTGGATGCAATGGACCAGAAGGGTTGCTCGATCTGTCTCGCGTGACGAATGTAGTAGTGCCCGCCGGTAGCCAGCTCTATGTGGGCACGTGCAACGGAGGACACGTGAACCTGCCGGCGTTGGAAAGCATCACGGGCGGCAGCGCGAACTTCCTCTCCGACGGCGCGGGCACGGTCATTGACCTGTCGCGCTTGTCCGGTTTCCTCACACCGCAGGGGGCGTCGAGCCTCAAGGCGCAGAACGGCGGCGTCATTCTCATCAACAACAGCGCCGTCTTCCTGCTGGCCAACGTGGCGGTGACGTTGCCGGGGCTGATCGTCCAAGCGACGCCCGCGATGGTGCTGCACGGCCAGCCCTGGCACAGCTATTGGGTCGAGCAGCGGGACACGCGCCAGGCCGACAGCCCGTGGACGTTCGCGGCCCGCGTGCCGGTGACGAATACCTTCCAGACCTTCGCCCCCGCGCCGCCGCCCAACGCGGCCTTCCGCGTGTGGGAGTTCGTGGGCGACCCGGCCACGGGCAAGCCGCTGCTGGACATCGGCGGCGTCGCCCCGCAGGCCGCGCAACTCGTGCTCTACGCCATGACGAACCGGACCTGCCGCGTGGAGACCACGAACAGTCTCGACCGCCTGCCGGCGGCTTGGGCGCCGTGGAGCGCGGACGTGCTCATGACGAATTCGTTCCGCCTCTTTCCCGTTCCCGTCACCGAAGCCAAACGCTTCTTCCGGGCGCGAGAGTTGTGAGCCCACCGCGCCGCGCTGGCCCGTGGTAATCTCGCGATCCCCGGCCCCTGCTGAATCGTGGTTGCCACAGAAAGCGCCTGGGGCTAGGGTGCGCCCGCTGTGAAAACGCCTGTACCAACCACGCCGCACATCTGGCTCGATGACCGGGGCGTGGCCTGGGTGGACGACACTAACACCAAGGTCGTCGAAATCGCGTTGGACCTGATCGCGCACGGCTGGAGTCCGGAGGAAATCCACTTCCAGCACCCGCACTTGTCCCTGGCGCAGATTCACATGGCCCTCGGGTACTATTACGACCACCAGCCGGAACTCGACGCGTACATCCGGCGCAGCCTTTCGGAAACGGAGCGACTGCGGGCCGAGGCCGGTGAATCCCCGCTCCGCCGACGGTTGCGCGAGCAAGGTGCGCTGGCGTGAGCGTCGGCCTCTACATGGATGTCCATGTACCGAGCGCCGTCACTCGTGGTCTGCGCCTGCGCGGCGTGGAGGTCCTCACGGCTCAGCCAATCAACCGCCGGAGGCGGTGGGCGGATGGAAGTAACTTTCGAGATGGGGCGAGTGAGGTAGTTTGAGCGGTGGCGCGTGCCAGCGGAAGCACAGGCCGGTTGGTCAATGGTGCGTGGGTGCCCGGGGCTC
>JACRJZ010000137.1 GCA_016219875.1 Verrucomicrobiota bacterium
CCAGCACGGCACTGGGGAGCGTGCTGGCGTTCTTGAAGACTTTGGGCCAGTGCTTGAAGGGTTGGTGGGGGGTGTGGACCAGGGAGCCTTTCTCGTAGCGCTGGCGGATGACTTGGAAGAGAAGGGCGGCGCCCGTTTTGTCGATGGGCCGAGAACCCAATTTGTCCACGCACAGCCGGTGGGGCGAGAGGAAGCGTTTGAGTTCGGCTTTGAGCCGGCAGGCGGCCGGGGCGGCGGGGAGGGGGGGAGGGGGTTGAGGAGGTCCACGGCGGTGGTGAAGAGGACGGAGTGGCCAGCCAGACAGGCGGCACGGCCCAGGGCGCAGGCGAGATGACTTTTGCCCAAGCCGGCCCCACCGAGAAAGATCCCGTTGGGGTGGTCGTGGAGAAAGGCCAGGCGGAAAAGGTTCTGCCCCTGAGTGCGGTTGATTTTCTGGGGCCAGGTCCAGTCGAAGACGTCGAGGGTTTTGGGCCAGGGGGAACTCGACATCCAGCCGCCGGCTGTAACCCAGCCCCGTGACGAAGAAGGAGAGACGGCGCCGACTGGCGCCCACGCGCAGCCAGCCCGCCGAACCCCCGTCCACCTGGGCCCACTGGCCCGGCGCGAACGGGAGCGTGAGAAAGGCTTGGTCCATGACAATTATTCTTCGCCTCAGTGCCAATTAAAACTCACCGTGACACCGGCTTGCCATTTTGTTGTGTTTTGATTCTTGATTCACGGTCGCTAACCCTCTGGGCCGCCGCCTTCGGCGAAGCGGAGTCTTTGGCGCCGTGAGGCGCCAAAGACGCAGCGGAGCCGAAGGCGCCGGGCGGCGGCACGGGTTAGCCGCCGCCCTTTTCTTTCGGGCGGGACACCCGCTGACTCTCGCCGTCGAACTCCAGGATGAGGGCGTGATGCACCAGCCGGTCCACCGCCGCCATCGTCGTCATCGGATCCTTGAAAATCTGGTCCCACTTCGAGAACACCAGATTGCTGCTCACCAGCACGCTGCGCCGTTCGTAGCGCTCCGCCAGAAAGGTGAAGAGCACTTCCATCTCCTCCCGCGATTGCTGCACGTAGCCCAGGTCGTCCAGAATGATGGCCTCAAACCGGTCCAGCTTCTTGAGTGCCGCCTCCAAGCGCAGGTCTTTCTTGGCCGCCAGGAGGTGCAATAGTGGAGTCCAGAGGAAGAGGAGCCTGTTTCGTTGAGCGCACTGCCAACGCGGACGTGACGCTCAACCCCGGCTGTCCCTGGGCCGAGTCTTCCAATATGAAGACGAACCAGCGCCACGAAACGATAGGCCGGTACGGGAGGTTCCCCGAGGAGGAATCGCCGTCCGGCTCAGCCCCCGGCCAGCCAGTCGCGCGGTCGAAGAAACACGTCGCCGAGTCGCGCTTCAGGCGTGCCTGGCGTGGGCTGCCAGTCGTAGCGCCAACACACCCGCGGCGGCAGGGACATGAGAATGGACTCGGTCCGCCCGCCCGATTGCAGACCGAACAGCGTGCCGCGGTCATAGACCAGATTGAACTCCACATAGCGACCGCGCCGATAGAGCTGAAACTCGCGCTCGCGCTCGCCGTAGGGCGTGTCGCGGCGGCGGCGGACGATCGGCAGATAGGCCTCGAGATAGTGCTGGCCCACGCGGCGCACAAAATCGAAGCAGCGCGCGAACCCCCATTCGTTCAGGTCGTCGAAAAACAGTCCACCGATGCCGCGCGGTTCCTGGCGGTGTTTCAGGAAAAAGTACTCGTCGCACCAACGTTTGAAGCGGGGATACACGTCGGCGCCGAACGGCGCGCAGGCCGCGCGTGCTGTTTGGTGCCAATGCACGCAATCTTCCTCGAAGCCATAATACGGGGTGAGGTCGAAGCCGCCCCCGAACCACCAGAGCGCCTCGCCTCCCTCCCGCGGCGCGAGAAAGAACCGCAAGTTGGCGTGCGAGGTCGGAACGTAGGGATTGCGCGGATGCGCCACCAGCGAGAGGCCGACGGCGCGGAAGGCGCAGCCCGCCAACTCCGGGCGTCGCGCCGTGGCCGCGGGCGGGAGTTGCGCGCCCTGCACATCGGAGAAGTTGATGCCGGCCTGCTCAAAGACCCCGCCCTCGGCCAACACTCGGCTTTGCCCGCCGCCGCCTTCTGCGCGCTCCCAGGCGTCCTGGCGGAAACTCCCGCCTCCATCCTCCGCCTCGAACGCGGCGCAGAAGCGGTCCTGCAACTCGCGCAGGCAGGAGACGACGCTACGGATGTCAGGCAAATCATTCATGGCGCATTCGGGCGAGCGAGGCTCGTTCAAAAACAGTGGCAGCCGACGGACGGAGCGTCGGCTGCCACGGGTTGTCACGCAAGCTTTATGCAGGCATCACCTGCAAGGGCCGCATCATTTCGTTGTCTTCGTGCTCGAGGATGTGGCAGTGCCACACGTAGCGGCCCGCGAGATCGAAGTGCGCTTTGACGCGCGTGATCATACCGGGGTAGAGAACCACCGTGTCTTTGCGCCCGGTTTCCCCGGCCTCGGGCGCGAAGACCTGGCCTTGGTCCGGCGACGCGGGATCGAACACCTCGCGGTTGAGGATCTCGAATTGCACTTGATGCACGTGCATCGGATGCGCGTCTTCCGTGATGTCGAAGATTTCCCAAACCTCCGTCGTCCCGGCGATCGGGGTTTCGGTCACGTCGTCCATCCATCGCAGAGGCACGCCAGCGGGTTGAACGGGATTGGTGAGGTCCGCCAGCCCAAGCAGCCCAATGCGCGGGCCGACGCCGGCCAGGACTTCCGAGTCCAATTCGTTGAACGAAAGGTGGCGCACCGCGTTGGTGGTTCCCAATTGCGGCGGGGCCGGCAACACCAACCGATCGGGCGGGGTACTGGGGTCCGGCCCGCTGGCCGCCACGACGCGGAACTGCATCACCTGGCCGGTGGTGTCCGGGTCCGCCGGCGCGAAATCGGTTCCCGGCGCGCCTCCGCCGAACGGTTCATCGGGCGCGAGATTGAGCAGCGTGAGGCGCGTGCCGGGGCGGACCTGCGAGAAGTCCACGATCACGTCCGCTCGTTCGGCCGGGGCGAGGAGGAGTTGATCCAGCCCGGCAGGCTGAGTGAGAAAACCGCCGTCGGAGCCGATTTGCCAAAACGGCAGGCCGGTGTCCATCTTCAGAATCAGGAAGCGGGAGTTGCAGGCATTGAGCACACGGAACCGGTAGCGCCGCCGCTCGACTTGCAGATAGGGCCAGGTGCGTCCGTTAACCACGATGGTGTTGCCGAAGAACTCGGCATTCCAAATCGGCGCAATGTCGCTCTCGGGAACGTACGGACCGGTGAAGCCGTCGAAGAACGCGCGACTGTCCGGATAGAACAGCGAGCCATCGGCGTTGAAGGAGCGGTCCTGGATAATGAGCGGAATCTCATAGGGCGCGTGGCTTGGACCGCGTTCGTGGGCCTCCCGTCCGCCGCGCGGGCGCTCATCGTCGTCTGCTCCCGGCCGGGATCCCGGCAGCCGGCCGTCCACTTGGTCGCCGGGACCCCCACGCAACAGGTAGAAGCCTGCCGGGCCGGCATAGACGTTTTGGCGAACGATGCCCAACGAGTGGTCGTGAAACCACAGCGTGGTGGCCGCCTGATCGTTGGGGTATTGGAAGGTGGCGCTGCCCGGTTCCCACTCCATGCCATGGCGGACCCGAGCTTGATTCTTGAAGTACTCGTACCACGTGCCTTCGGCGAAAGCGCCCGCCGGGAGGTTGGAAGCCGCCGGCAGATACCACGCCTCCGGATAGCCGTCGCTCTCGTCGCCGCTGTGGCCTCCGTGCAAGTGCGTGACGATCGGCACCGGGCCGGCATAGCGCGTCGGGTCCATGGTGTGGTGATCGCGAGGTCCCGGCGGGTTGGCCCAATGAAGCGTCTGGTCCACCGGCAGCAAGTGAGGCAGATACCGGCCAGCCCGATCCTTCAGATCATTGATCCACTTCACGCGCACGGGTCTTTCCGACCTGGCTTCGATCGTGAACGACGGATAACTGAAACTGCCACCTTGGGCCGGGGTGCCCGGCGCTCGGAGTGAACCGTAACTCCAGACCGTCGTGGCGGGCAGGCCCGGCGGCAGAATCCGTTGCCGAAACTGCCGAACCGCGATTTCGTAATAGTCGATTCTGCGGCCGTCCACGCCCCGGATCTGCCCGCTCCGGGGCATCGACGGTAAGGTGAAGAGCGGCATTCGATACTTGGGGATGTGTGTGGGATCGAGCGTGCCGCCGGGCAATTGCGCCCTGGCGCGCGTGGAGGCGCCCGGCAACATCAGCCCGGCCCCTGCGAGGGTGGTGATCTTGAGGAACTCTCGTCTTGTCTGCTTCATGGTATGGCCTTTCGTTTGGTTTTCGTTTTCGGACGGCAGAAGGGAGAAGGGATGAACAGAGCGTCACCAGGCAGCGGTTTCGCCCGCTGCCGTTCCGGCAGAATTCCGCCCGCTGGCCCATCGCCCTTCCGGCCCCGCCAGTATATCACTGGTTCACATGGCGTCCATTAAGGAGACTTGGATTAGAGCTTTTCCCGCCTCCCGTCGTCACGGCGCTCGGCACGGCCCTCGCCGGAATGGGGCGGTAAGACGCACCTCCGGGAAAAACCCTGATCTTTGCTGTAAACAGCAGGAGCCGGTTGCTTTTTCCTGTCGAGGCACCAGAGTGCTCGCGTGCGCGCAACGCGTGGCCATACAGGTTCGTTATTGGGTCCAGTGCCGTGTCCGGTTCTGGGCGGTCCGGGGTTTGTCAATCAGGGCCACGCGGGCGCGCTGAACAACTCAACACCCCAACAACACGATCTTCCTATGAACCACTCGAAACACTCCGGCTCGCTGGCGCTTCGGCGCTGGACTGTGCTCACCCTCGCGCTCGGTCTTGTCTCCTTGAACTCCGAAGCCGCCTTGCTCGTCAGTACCTTCGGACAGCCTGCGGGATCACTCTCACCCCACCAACTCGTCAACACGTCTGGGCGATACGCCAGCGATTTTCAAACGGGTGGAGATCCAGCCACCGTCACCACGCTCACACTGAGCTTGGACGGCCTATCCGCAGCTTCCGGCCAATCTCTCATCGCCGAAATCTGGTTGAACAGTGCCGGCACTCCTTCTGCGCTCTTCGCCAGTTTTGACACCACCGCATCGGTGGCGGCGGGAAGTGACGTCAACAACTACACTCTGGGGGATGTCGGCATCAACCTCGCCGCCGACACCATTTACTGGCTGGTGCTGCGACAAAGCGGCAACGACGGCGCCTTCGGGATCGGGGCCGCCCTCACCGAGGACCAAGATGTGGATGGCGTTACGCCCTTCTCCGGCGTGGCAGGTACGCCGTCGCTGGTTTCAGTCAACGGTGGGGCGAATTGGTCCGACAGTACTGGTTTCTTCCCCGACAGTTCTGATACCTTGCGTTACCAATTGGACTTTGTCCCTGTCCCTGAGCCGTCCCATTGGCTGGCCGGCGCGGGCTTGGTGTTGGTGGCCGGTGGCCACTGGCTCCGCCAGCGCAGGAACTCGGCGCGGCAGGCGCGCAGTTAAAGCCTCATTTCTCACCCATCGACGTAGCGGCAAACTGGCGTTTGCCGCTTTTTATTTCCGGCAGCGAGGATTGACAGCGCAGAGAAAGGCGGCGAACGCCAGTTCGCCGCTACGCCTTGTCGGCTCCAAGCCTGCGGGGGAAAGGTGGGCTGAAGCCGGGACGCCGAGCACACTTGCCGAGCAGGAAGCTCGAATTCCTTTGGGGATCGCGGCTTTCGCGCCAAGAGCAAGCCTGACGACCGCTACGATGGTTCAGGCCGGTTCTTGGGCCAGTGGTTGATGATCTGCGAAAGCCGCCACACCGAAGCACAGACACACCGGAGAGGACAAGGCTGGAGCGTGTCGTTGGCCAGGCAGTGTCCATTCTTCTTCCCAGTCACAGCGCAGGATGGGGCCAGCAGGGGGCCGCCTGAGAGTTCTTTCAGGGACTCCAAAGCCAGGGGCAAGGTCGTCCGGCAGCGATCATGGTGGAACATCAAGAAGCCCGGAGAACTCACCGTGCGGGCGGGTTGGTAACCCAGAAACCGCACCTCCCGATCCGAAAGGAACGTCGCGCGCAAATGCCAGACTATTTTGCAGCCAGGGCACTGGTGGGAAAAGGCCCGTCCCGGATTGGCCTTCATAAGCCCGTGATCGAGGGCGAAACGCACCACGTCGGCCCGGCTGCGCAGGCGCAGTTTGGTCATGATATGCTTGCGGTGGGCCTCCACCGTCTTGCTGCTGATCTCCAGACGGCGGGCGATCTCCACGTTGGTGTGGCCCAGCGCGACGAGACTGGCCACTTCCCACTCTCGCGGCGTGAGCAATTCCATCGGCGCGGCCCTGTCAGGCCGCTCCGCCCCGCATGGTGGCGCCAACTTCATCTGTACTTGAGGACGAATCAGGCCTCCAAACCGATAGCCCGCGCGCGATTTGACTTAGCCGTCTCCATGCAGTCGAGGGAACCACGAAACACACGAAAATAAAGGCTGAACCTCGGTGGGAAGCAGGGTCTCCGGCGTTACCAAAAGGTGACCGCGCTGAGGCACCTTTCCGTTCCCAGGCCAGCCACGGTCTTCTTGGGTCTTCCGAGCTTCTTTCAAAACCGTAGCAGCCGACGTGAGGAGAGTCTGAGCAGCGAAAAAACGCCGCTGGATCGGGCCAAGGAACGAGACATTGCGACTCACGCGGAAGCACAAGGGGAGGAGAAATCCGGTTATTGGCGTCCAATGAGTTACGCGACCGTTCCTTGGCAGGCTCACTCTTTCAATCCGAAATCTGAAATCAAAACAGAGCCTCCTCACGTCGGCTGCTACGAGGTTTTGAAATCGCCTCTTCCTTTCGTGTGTTTCGTGTATTTCGTGGTTCTACTGAATTGTCACGGCTTAGGACTCGTTCGGCAGACTCTGGCCCCGACCGGCGTTGGAGGTTTGGTTCCAGGCCGAGGCGGGTTCCGTTTCGGTTCGAGAGCCGGAACGGGCGCAACTTGGCCCTGCTGCCGTAGCGCAGGCCGGAAAGCCTGCGAGGCGTACGAGCAATTCGGACGTCCGCATCGTGGCGGACGTCCGGTCGACAAGAATGTCGGCGCTCCGGCAGGCTGGAAAGCCTGCGCTACGGCGGGGGTGTGCGGTTGCGCCCCGCGTCGCCGGGCCAGCCGAATTCTTCTTTCTTTGTTCGGACGCGTTTGTTAATCACGCGGGCGCGATGCGAAGCCTAAAGTTGATTTGCTTTTTTGCAGCCCTGTGCGGCTGGCTGGCCTGGGACGCCCCGGCCCAGACCTACATCGAGTTCGAGTTCGATGGACAGAAGATCGAGGCCCGGCCGGTGAAGTTTCAGGACGCCTACATCGAGATCGCGCCCCGCGGCGGCGGGCAGATTCAGAAAGTCCCCTGGGGCCATCTGTCGCAAGCTACCCTCCGGCGGTTGGAGAACATCCGACCATACAACGAATTCGCCCGGCACTTCCTTGATCCGCCGCCCCAGTCACCGCCCACCGCTTCCAACCGCGTCCAGATCACCATCAAGCCGGTCGAGCGCATGACCCGCTACCAGAGTGGCAGCCTCTTCTCCTCGCCCGTGACGTGGCTCGTCTTCCTGCTGTTCTACGCGGCCAACATTTACGCGGGCTACGAGATCGCCATGTTCCGCCAGCGCAACAAGGTTTCGGGCGCGGGGCTTTCCGCCGCCCTGCCCGTGATCGGGCCGATCGTCCTCCTCTGCATGCCGACCTACGAGGCGCCCGTCGCCGAGGATGAGACCGCTGCAGAGGGCGCGGAAGGAGCGGAGACTGCAGCCACAACCTCGGAAACGGAGGAAGCCGCCGCCCAGACCGAACAGGCCGCGCCCGCCGCCGCCGGGCCGCAGGAAACGGTCTATCTCCGCGGCCAGACGACCTTCAACCGGCGCTTCTTTGAAACCAAGATGGCCGGCTTCCTCAAAGTGGTGCCGGGCGAAGCGGAGAAGGACATGGTCCTGGTGGTCGCCTCGTCGCGCGGCACCTACGTGGGCACCCGGTTCACCCGCGTCTCCCCCAACGAACTCACGCTCCACGTCGTCAAGGGCAACGCTTCGGAAGACATCATCATTCCTTTCGGCGAAATCACCGAGGTGAAAATCCGCCACAAGGACGCCAAAGGTTAGCTTCGAGTTCCGGGTTCCGGGTTCCGAGTTCCGAGTTGAACGCGAAACGCGGAACACAGAACTTGCTCGGAAATGAATCCGCTCCGCATCGTCTTCATGGGCACCGCGCCGCTCGCGTGCGCCAGCCTCGAGGCGCTGACGCGCGAAGCGGCTTTCTCCGTCGTGGGCGTGGTCACGCAACCGGACCGGCCCAAGGGGCGCGACCTGCGACTCCAACCCTCCGCCGTCAAGGAACTCGCCTTGCAGAAGGAACTCCCCGTGCTCCAGCCGGAGAAGGCGCGCAACGAAGACTTCGTGCAAGCCCTGCGCGCTTGGCGGCCCGATCTCATCGTCGTCGCGGCCTACGGGCAACTGCTCCCGACCGTCATCCTCGACTTGCCACGGTTCCACTGCGTGAACGTCCACACTTCGCTGCTCCCGAAGTACCGCGGCGCGGCCCCGATCCAGTGGGCCATCCTGAACGGCGACGCTGAAACCGGCGTCACGATTATGCAGATGGAGGCAGGCTTGGACACCGGCCCCGTGCTCAGCCGTGAAGTCACGCCCATTCGGCCCGACGACAACGCGCAGACGTTGCACGACCGGCTCGCCGCGTTGGGCGCGCAACTGCTCGGGCGCACGATTCCTGATTACGTCGCCGGCAGAATCACTCCCGAGCCCCAGCCTGCGGAGGGCGCGAGTTACGCGCGCAAGATCACCAAGGAAGACGGCCGGCTCGACTGGTCGCAACCGGCGCGGGCGCTCTGGAACCGCGTCCGCGGGCTGACGCCGTGGCCGGGGACGTTCACCTTCATGCCCGCCGACACCAAGCGCGTGCTGCTGAAAGTCTGGGAGGCGCGGCCGCTCGACAGCCCTGTCGGCACGCCGGGACAAATCTTGCAGGCGGACAAGTCCGGCCTCGTCGTGGCCTGCGGCGAAGGCGCGCTGCAGCTTCTTTGCGTGCAGCGCGAAGGCAGCCGGCGCATGACCGCCGCGGAGTTCTTGGCAGGACATCCGCTGCGCTGCGGAGAGGGGCTTGTCTCTTCCTGGAGCTAGTAGTTACCTTCCGTCCATGCGTTCCATTGGACACATCTCCAACGAAACCGGCGCGCGGTCGTTCGGCGACTACCTCACCGCCGAGGGCATCCCGAACGACGTCGAGCCTGGCGACCACGGCCAGTGGAACGTCTGGGTCCATGAAGACGATCACCTGGAGCGCGCGCAGACGCTGCTGGGCGAGTTTCAATCCAATTCTGCGGACCCGAAGTACCGCCAGGCCGCGGCCAAGGCGCACAAGTTGCGCGAGCAGGAAAAACGGGAGGAAGCCGCCCAAGCCAAACGCATGTTCGACCGGCACAGCCTGTGGCGCGGCGCGTCGTGGCGCGTGGGCTGGCTCACGGCGTCGCTGGTGGCGATCAGCATTGCGGTCGCGGGCGTGCGGCTGTTGTGGCCGGAGAACCATCCGCTGATCCGGGCCTTGTCCATCGAGGATTATGTCTCCGACGGGCACACGATCGATCGGCTGTCCGGTCTGCAAGAGATTCGCAGTGGACAAGTCTGGCGGTTGATCACGCCGATCTTCATTCACTTCGGCATTGCGCACATCCTGGGCAACGCGCTCTGGCTGCTGGACCTCGCCAGCATGATTGAAGCCCGCCGCGGCACGAGGACGCTGGCAGCGTTGGTGATTGTCACCGCGGTGGTGTCCAACCTCGCCCAATACCTCGCCAGCCAGTCGCCGACGTTTGGCGGCATGTCCGGCGTGGTGTACGCGCTATTTGGCTTCATCTGGATGCGCAGCAAGTTCGATCCCCGCAGCGGACTCTTCCTCGACTCCAACACCATCATGTTCGCCATTGTCTGGTTCTTCCTGTGCATGACGGGCTGGGTCGGCCCGATTGCGAACACCGCCCACGCCGCGGGCCTCGGCGTGGGCCTGGCCTGGGGCTTCGTCTCGGCGAAACTCAGCCGCTGAACGGCACGCGGCTGCAATCTGCATTTACCGATCCCGCAATGGACTCTTGAATCTCCCTGCCCGAAAACGTAGCCTATGCACGATGAAACTGCGCACCGATCTGCTGGAGCACCTGACCGCGGCGGACATTCTCGAAGAAGCCGCGGCGAATCAGCACCGCTACAGAGCCGAGCCTACTTTCTCAAAAACTGGAGTTGGGCATCTGTCGCCCAGATCAATGGCGGACTCTGCGAACGAGGCCGCGCGCAGCGAGGCGTTAACTCGGAAGCTCACGAAGCGGTTGCGGAAGAATGGGAGCAACGCCGCGCCTCCGAGTTGACCCTGCTCGAAACGCTCCGGTTCCTCAAGTCCTGCCACCGCCGCGCGCCGTTCCTGTTCTTCAACGGCAACACCTTTGGCGAAATCGGGCGGGCGCTGGCCACCGCGCTGTTCTCCGATTTCCCGTTTCACCGCCGCAAGGAGGCGGCCTCCGCCGTCGCTCACTTCATCACAGGCGTTCTGGACGAGGAGATGATGATCGCCGCCGTGGACAGCCTTTGCCAAGTGGCGGACTTCAAGCCCGGTGACCGGGTGAAAACTTTGCGCGGCTCGCTGCGAGGCGTGATTGTCAAAGTGCGGGCCGACGGGCGCGTCGTCTGGCGGCCGGCCGGCGGGGCCAGCGAGTTGATCGCGCTGCCGGAGGGGCTTTGCGTCGATGACCCAACCGAAGGTTGAACCATGAGCCACCACATCCTCCATGTCCTTCAGCACGGTGTGCATGGACACCGCCCGCGGTGTGGTCCTGGCGCGGGTTTCTCTCGGCGAAACTCAGCCGCTGAGGCTGGACTTGGGGCCGCCTTCCCGCTTTACTCGCGCCGATGAAACTCAACTTCTATCTTCTCGGCTCCACCCTCGTAGCTGCGCTCGGCGGTCTGCTCTTCGGCTTCGATACCGCCGTCATTTCCGGCACCACGGATTGGCTCACCAAGGAATTTGCCCTGACTGGCTTCACGCTGGGCTTCACGGTGGCCAGCGCATTGATCGGGACCATTGTCGGCTCCATCGCCGTCGGCAAACCCGCGGACGCTCTGGGACGGCGCGGCGCTCTCATCGCGCTGGCGGTGCTGTTTTTCATTTCCGCCCTGGGCTGCGGGATGGCGTTGGGCTGGGGCATGTTCATCGCGTTCCGGTTCATCGGCGGCCTGGCGGTGGGCGGGGCGTCGGTCGTGTCGCCGATGTACATCGCGGAGATTGCGCCGGCCAAGTATCGCGGACGGCTGGTCGCCATCCAGCAGTTCAACATCGTCCTGGGCATCCTGCTGGCCTACCTCTCCAACTACATCATTGGCAGCCTGCACTTGGGCGCGAACGAGTGCCGCTGGATGTTCGGCGTGATGGCCGTGCCCTCGGCGGCGTTCTTCCTATTGCTCTTCCTCACCCCGCAGAGTCCGCGCTGGCTCATCGCGCGGGGTCGCGTCGAGGAAGCCCGCGGCGTGCTGGCGCGCTGCGGCACCGACACCGGCAGCGTGGAAGAGGAGATCAAGGAAATCCAAGCCTCCCTCGACCTGACTCATCACACATTGGAGGAACCGTTCTACTGCCGGAAGTATCTCAAGCCGATCCTGCTGGCCGTGGCCATCGCCATGTTCAACCAGCTCTCCGGCATCAACGCGCTCATTTACTACACCGCACACATCTTCAAAATGGCGGGCTACGGCCAGACCGACGCCTTGTTGCAGTCAGTCCTGATCGGCTTCACCAACCTGGTCTTCACGATGGCGGCGATGGCGGTCATCGACCATTTCGGACGGAAGAAGCTGATGCTGGTCGGGTCCATCGGCTACATCCTGAGCCTGGGCACCGCGGCGTATTCGTTCTACACGAACACAGGAGGCAAGCTGCTGCTGGCCAGCTTGGTGGTCTTCATTGCCTCGCACGCCTTCGGCCAGGGCGCGGTGATCTGGGTGTTCATCAGCGAGGTCTTCCCGAACCGCGTCCGTGCCCGCGGCCTGGCTCTGGGCTGCTTCACGCACTGGGTCATGGCGGCGGCGATCTCGTGGACCTTCCCGATGATCGCGGCGAAATCGGGCGGGCACACCTTTGCCTTCTACGCGCTCTGCTGCGTGGGCCAGTTGCTCTGGGTGCTCCTTCTCATGCCGGAGACGAAGGGTATCTCGCTGGAGAAGATCCAGCAGAAGCTGGGGATCGAGTGAGGCAAATCGTCGGGTGAGACCCTCTCTTCCAGTCCAGATTGCTTCGCCGGGCTTCTCCCGCCTTTCTTAAGAACCCCAAGAAATCAGGCTTGCATCCCCCGACGGGACCGGTTCAATAGCCCGCCATGAATTCGACTCGCGTCCTCGTCGTCGCTGCCCTCCTGGCCAGCTTGGACCTTTCCGCCGCCGACCCCACGGCCAACAAACTCGTCATCCACGCCGACCAAGCTAAAGAGACGATCAACCGGAACATTTACGGCCACTTCTCCGAGCACCTGGGGCGGTGCATCTACGAGGGCTACTGGGTGGAGCCGGACAGCAACATCAAGAACGTCCGCGGCATCCGGCAAGACGTCGTGGAGGCGCTCAAGAAAACGAAAATCCCCGTGCTGCGCTGGCCGGGCGGGTGTTTCGCCGATGAGTATCACTGGAAGGACGGCATCGGCCCGCGAGGCCAGCGGCCCACCATGATCAACACCCACTGGGGCGGCGTGACCGAGAACAACCACTTCGGCACGCACGAGTTCCTCGATCTCTGCGAACAACTGGAGTGCGAGCCGTACATTTGCGGCAACGTCGGCAGCGGCACGGTGCAGGAGCTTTCGCAATGGGTGGAATACACGACCTTCGACGGCGTCAGCCCCATGTCTGATCTGCGCAAGAAGAACGGACGCGCGGCGCCGTGGCGGGTGAAGTTCTGGGGCGTGGGCAACGAGAACTGGGGCTGCGGCGGCAACATGACGCCCGATTTTTACGCCGACAACTACAAGCGCTTCGCCACCTACGTCCGCGGCTACGGCAGCAACCGCGTGTTCAAGATCGCTTGTGGCGCCAACAGCGGCGACACCAACTGGACCGCCGTCCTCATGCGCGAAGCCGGTCGACGGATGAACGGCTTGGCGCTGCATTACTATTGCGGCTCCGGCAAGCGCAGCCGCTCCGCCACCCAGTTCGACGAGGAAGATTGGTTCGAGCAACTCAAGCGCGCCCTCCGCATGGACGACCTCGTCAGCCGCCACGGAGCCATCATGGACCTCTATGATCCGCAGAAGCGGGTCGCCATGATCGTGGACGAATGGGGCGCCTGGCACGCCGTGGAACCGGGCACGAACCCCGGCTTCCTCTACCAGCAGAACACTCTCCGCGACGCGCTGGTGGCAGGCGTGACCCTGAACATCTTCAACCAACACGCCGACCGCGTGAAGATGGCGAACATCGCCCAAACGATCAACGTGCTCCAGGCCATGATCCTCACCGACAAAGCCAGAATGCTCCTGACGCCGACGTACCACGTCTTTGAGATGTACGCTGTCCATCAGGACGCGAAGCTGCTTCCCGCCGAAATCCAAAGCAGCGATTACCTGATGGGCGCGGACAAGATTCCGAACGTCAACGCCTCGGCCTCCCGCGACAGTTCGGGCAAGATTCACATCACGCTCTGCAACTTGAACCCCCACGCGCCTGCCGAGGTGGCCTGTGAACTGCAAGGGGCCAAGGCCGCGGCACTCAGCGGACGCCTGCTGACCGCGCCGGACATCACGACCCACAACACTTTCGACCAGCCGGAGAACGTGAAGCCCACCATGTTCACCGCGTTCAAGACAACGGACACCGGCTTCACCACCACGCTGCCGGCGAAGTCGGTCGTGGTGGTGGAAGTGAAGTAGGAGTCGCTTCAGGCCCGGGTTTCTTGCAGAGAGGTGATGCTTTTCTGAGCGAGGATTTCCAGACTCCCATCCGGCAGAAAGACGGCAATCGCTTCGCCCGTGTCGGAACAGGCAATGTGCGCCAAACGTGTGACCGGGATGGCCCGGCCATCTTCGAGCCGCAGCGTGAACGGGCGGAAGGGCACGCCTTCAGCCCAACGTCGCACGTAGTCGAGCACCGTTTTCATGTCGGGAGAATACGCGGCGTGGCGCTTTCTTTCGAGCGAATCATTCTGGTTCCCCTTCGAACTGGGAGGCTGTTGGGTCGGGTGCCGCTCGTGTAGTGGGGGTTTAATCCGGGATCCATTTCGCCCCCGTGAGCCGGAGCCGAGGTGGAGGCTTGACCCACATCAAGGCAGCTCGGACCTACTCGGTGTTTCCTCCCACCATGTCGTTGTGGCAACACATCTCAAGCCTGTTGTGCGTGGTCACGGGCGCCTCCGTAGTCGGCCTAGCCTCTCCGCTTTGGGGCAATGAACCGGACCCTCCGGCCGCCACTCCATCGCCAATCACGAACGCCGCTTCTATCCCCAGCACCAACGACACTCCTGGCGGGAGTCAGAACAAACCTGACCAGGCCGCAGCCAGGTTCGCCACCACCTGCGCGGGTTGCCACAGCCTGGCCGGCGTCAAGCTGACCGGCCCCGAATTGACCCCCGCCACCGCCTGGCCGCAGACCCAGTTGAAGACGGCCATCAAGTTGATGGAGAAAAATGTCGGCCCCTTGACGGAGGAACAAGTCACGGCCCTGGCGGATTTGCTGAAGTCCCCGGACGTCCGCGACCGCATCAAGGCCGAGCAGGAGCGCATCCAGGCGCAGTTTATGGCCAAGATGGCTCCGCCGGATGCGCTCGTCGGACAGGGGCTTTTTCTGGGCACGATGCCGCTCCGCAACAAAGGACTTTCTTGCGCGGCCTGTCACACCGCGTCGGGCGTGGGTGGTAATCTCGGTCCCGACCTGACGGGGGTTTTCACCAAGCTGGGCGGGCAGACGCCGCTCGTCTCAGCCATCGAGAAATCCAGCTTCAAAATCATGGCGCCGCATTACGCGCGGCATCCCGTCACCACGCAGGAGGCGATGCACCTGGCGAAATACTTCTCCACGCTGGACCCGAAGAATGTCGTAGTCGCTGGCGCGCCGTTTGTGACCGTCGGTGCAGGTGGGGCACTGGCCTTGCTGGTTGGATTGACGTTCTACTTCCGCACGCAGCGGAAGAATCGCGGGCGCGACACCCGCTTGCAGCGGAGGAGACAATAGCATGAGCTGGATCCAAGATATCTTCGCCCCCGAAGACCGCACCTGGGAGTCGTTCTACCGGAACCGCTGGGCCTACGACAACAAGGTCCGCAGTACGCACGGCGTCAATTGCACCGGCTCGTGCAGTTGGGAAATCTACGTCAAGAACGGCGTCGTGGTCTGGGAACTCCAGGCGCTCGATTACCCGATCATCGACAAAACCATCCCGCCCTACGAACCGCGTGGCTGCCAGCGCGGCATCAGTTACTCGTGGTACATCTACAGCCCGCTCCGGGTGAAGTATCCCCACATCCGTGGCGCGCTGCTGGACCTCTGGCGCAAGGCCAAGAAGGCGCATCCCGATGATCCCGTTGCTGCGTGGTGCTCCATCGTGAGCGATCCGGAGTCGCGCAAGAAGTATCATCAGGCGCGCGGCAAGGGTGGATTCCGGCGCGCGTCGTGGGCTGAGGCGAACGAGATCATGGCGGCGGCGAATCTGCACACAATCCAACGCCACGGGCCGGATCGCATCGTGGGGTTTTCGCCGATTCCGGCCATGTCCATGTTGAGCTACGCGGCCGGCGCCCGGTTCTGCCAACTGATGGGCGGCGTCTCGCTCTCGTTCTACGATTGGTATTGCGACCTGCCGCCGGCCTCGCCGGAAATCTGGGGCGAGCAGACGGACGTGGCCGAGAGTGCCGACTGGTACCACTCGAAGTTCATCGCCACGGTCGGTTCGAATGTGCTGATGACCCGGACGCCGGACGCGCATTTCCTTGTCGAAGCGCGGCACGGCGGCGCGAAGGTCGTCGTCTTCTCGCCGGACTTCAGCCAGACTTCGAAGGTCGCCGATGAATGGATTCCGCTGCATCAGGGAACGGACGGCGCCTTTTGGATGTCCGTCGGCCATGTCATCCTCAAGGAGAACTACGCCGACCGGCAGGTGCCCGCGTTTCAGGACTATCTGCGGCAATACACCGATGCCGCGTTTCTGGTCACGCTCGACAAACAGCCCAACGGCAGCTTCCGTGCGGGCAAGCTGCTTCGCGCCAGTCATCTCGCCGCCACGAAGGACCAGGAGAACGCCGATTGGAAATTCTTTGTCGTCGATGAAACCAGCGGCGACCTGAAGATGCCGAAGGGCACCGTCGGTCATCGCTGGCAGAAGCAGAAGGGCGAGTGGAACCTAAAGCTCGAAGATTGCGTCACCGGCCAACCCATCAAGCCGTTTCTCGAACTCAAGGGCAGGAGCGACGCCACGATGCCGGTGGAAATTGCCGACTTCTCCGACGGCACCAATCAGCGCGTGCTGTCCCGCCACGTGCCCGTCCGCAAAATCGAGACGGTCAACGGCCCCGTCTTTGTCACGACCACGATGGAACTCTACTTCGCGCAATACGGCGTGAACCGCGGTTTCGAGGGCGAATGGCCGAAGGGTTACGAGGACGATTCGCAGCCGTTCACGCCGGCATGGCAGGAGCGGTTCACAGGCGTTGCCGGCAGCGTCGCGGTCAACTTCGCTCGCGAATGGGCGCGCACGGCCGAACACACGGGCGGCAAGTGCTGTGCGATCATTGGCGCCGGCGTCAACCACTGGTATCACAACAATCTCATCTACCGCGCCGTCATCAACGCGCTCATGTTCTGCGGCTGCATCGGCAAACAGGGCGGCGGATTGAACCACTACGTCGGCCAGGAAAAGCTCTCGCCGCAAGCCTCGTGGGCGCCCATCGCGTTCGGGGGCGACTGGGCCGGGCCGCCGCGCCAGCAGAATGCGCCGTCGTTCCACTACATGCACTCGGACCAGTGGCGCTACGACAAGGCCTTCAGCGAGATTTGCCCGGTCAGCGATGCGAAACATCCGATGGCCCACGGTCACACGGCGGACAAGCAGGCGCTGGCGGTGCGCCTTGGCTGGCTGCCGTGTTATCCGCAATTCACGAAGAGCAACTTTGAGGTCATCAAGGAAGCCCAAGCCGCCGGCGCAAAAACGGACGACGAAATCGTCGCGCACACGGTCAAGGAACTGAAGTCGCGCAAGCTCAAGTTCGCGATGGAAGACCCGGACAACCCGGAGTGTTTCCCGCGCGTCTTCTACATCTGGCGCGGCAATGCCCTCATGTCGTCGGCGAAGGGCCACGAGTATTTCCTCAAGCACTATCTCGGCACGCACAACAACGCCATCTCCGAGGAGGTCGCCAAGCCCGACATCAAGGATGTGACGTGGCACGACAAGGTCGAACTCGGGAAGATGGACCTCATCGTGGACCTAAACTTCCGCATGGACACGTCCGCGCTTTACTCGGACATCGTCCTGCCCGCCGCGACTTACTACGAGAAGAACGACCTCAACTCGACGGACATGCACAGCTTCATTCACCCCTTGCAGGCGGCGGTCCCGCCCTGCTGGGAGTCGAAGAGCGACTGGCAGATCTTCCGCAGCATCGCCGAGGAAACGTCAAAGCTCGCGCCGAAGTATTTCTCCGGCCCGGTGAAGGACATTCTTGTTTCGCCGCTGATGCACGATACGCCAGCGGAAATCGCGCAACCCACGGTCAAGGATTGGGCCAAGGGTGAGTGCGAACTGATCTTGGGCAAGACGGCGCCGAACATCAAGGTCGTCACGCGCGACTACGCGAACCTGCTCAACCGCTTCGTCTCCGTCGGGCCGAACTTCCGCAACAACGGCCTTGCGGTTCACGGCACGCATTACGACGTGGATGACGCCTACGACGCCTACCTCAAGACGCACACCACGGAGAAGTGGGGTGGCAAGGAGTATCCGTCGCTGCGCGACGACAAGGACGCCTGCGATGTCATCCTGCACTTCGCCGCCGAGACCAATGGCGAGATGGCCTACCGCGCCTTCCAGGCCGAGTCCGTGAAGACGGGCATTGACCACACGCACTTGGCTGCCGACACGCGGGCCGTGCGTTACACGTTTGAAGACCTTTGCTCCCGCCCTTGCCGCACGCTGACGACGCCCTATTGGACGGGCATCACCAACGGCACACGCACTTACTCGGCTTACTGCCAGAACATCGAGGAGTTGATTCCCTGGCGCACGCTCACCGGCCGGCAGCATCTGTATCTGGACCACGAGGCTTATGTCGCGTTCGGCGAGAACCTGCCGACCTTCAAGCCGCGCGGCGAACTGCGCCAGACGCGCGACCTGGAGAAGTCCAACCAAGGCCCTGGCAGCATCGTGCTGAATTACCTCACGCCGCACGGCAAGTGGCACATTCACTCGACCTACGGCGACACGCTGCGCATGAAGACACTGTCGCGCGGCTGCTATCCGGTCTGGATGAACGACAAGGACGCCGACCTCATCGGCCTCGAGGACAACGATTGGATCGAGGTCTATAACGACCACGGTGTGGTATGCACGCGGGCCATTGTTAGCGCGCGTATTCCGCCCGGCATCTGCCTGCTCTACCACGCGCCGGAGCGCACGCTGGGTGTGCCGAAATCACCGGAGCGCGGCAACAAGCGAGCCGGCGGCCACAACTCACTCACGCGCGTCCGCCTCAAGCCGCTCTTCATGATTGGCGGCTACGCGCAGTTCACCTACGCCTTCAACTACTGGGGACCGCAGGGCGTGAACCGCGACACGTTCGTGGTCATCAAGAAACTCGGGAAGGTCGTTTATTAAGCCCCATTCTATGGATGTTCGAGCGCACGTTTCCGTCATCTTCCACCTCGACAAGTGCATCGGGTGCCACACATGCAGCGTTGCCTGCAAGAATGTGTGGACCGACCGCCCCGGCGCCGAATACATGTGGTGGAACAACGTCGAGACCAAGCCGGGCACTGGCTTCCCGACGCATTGGGAGAACCAGAACAAGTTCAACGGCGGCTGGAAGTGGAACGGCAACGGCAAGCTGGAGATGCGGTGCCAGAACAAGGCTGACGCGTTCCTGAAGCTTTTCTACAACCCGAACCAGCCAAACCTCGACGATTACTACGAGCCGTTCACCTACAAATACGAAGACCTCTTCACCGCCAAGGCGGGCGATGACCAACCCACGGCGATTCCCGTTTCGCTCATCACCGGCGAGCCGATGGAAATCAAGTCCGGCCCGAACTGGGATGACGATTTGTCCGGTTCACCGATCTATGCCGAGAACGACCTGAACCTCGACAAGTTGACCGAGGAAGAGCGCGCGCAGTTGTTCGAGGTGGAGCGCCTCACGATGTTTTACCTGCCGCGCATCTGCAATCATTGCGCCAATCCCACCTGCGTGGCGGCCTGTCCGTCCGGCGCCATCTACAAGCGCGGCGAGGACGGCATCGTGCTCATCAACCAGGAGAAATGCCGCGGCTGGCGCGCGTGCGTGGCGGCGTGTCCCTACAAGAAGATCTATTACAACTGGAAGACCGGGAAGTCGGAGAAGTGCATCCTGTGCTTCCCGCGCCTCGAAACCGGCCAGCCGCCGGCGTGCTTCCATTCCTGCGTCGGGCGCATCCGCTATCTCGGCGTCATTCTTTACGACGCCGACCGCGTGCCCGACGCGATGAAAGTCCACGACCGCGCACTGGTGGAATCGCAGCGTACGACCATTCTCGACCCGCACGACCCGGCAGTGGTTGCTGCCGCGCGCAAGAACGGCATCAGCGAGGAATTCATCGAGTCCGCGCAGAAGTCGCCGGTGTTCCAATACGTGATGAAGTGGAAGCTCGCGCTGCCGCTTCACATCGAATACCGCACGATGCCGATGTTGTTCTACGTCCCGCCGCTGCTGCCCGTCATGGGCAAATCCGCCAACGGAACCTACGAACACAGCGCGGACGGATTCTTCACCAGCCTGGCCGAGTCGCGCCTGCCCATCAAATACCTGGCCAGCCTGTTCAGCGCCGGCAACGAGCAAGTCGTCGAGGCGGTGATGAAAAAGCTGATGGCCGTGCGTTACTACAAGCGCTGGCAGAGCGTTCGCGACATGGCCGAGAACGATGTGCAGAAAATCCTCCGCGAGGCTCAGACCACGCCGGAGGAGGTGGAGGAAATCTACGCGATGACCGCCATCCCGACGCAGTTCCAGCGCTACGTCCTGCCGCCGTTGCAGCGTGAAGAGGCCATCCAGAGCACGTGCAGCCCGGAGGCGTGCAAAGGCTGCTCGGGCTTCAGTTTGAATCCAACCGTGCTGGGGGAACGCGCGTGAGCAACCGAATGACAACACCAGGCAGCCACGAGTTGCAGACTCAACTCATCGCGCTCGCCCACCTTCTGGAATATCCGGGCGGGGATTTCGAGGCGCGGGTTTCCGCTGCCCCGAGTTCGGCGTCGTTCGCTTGCTTCTCGACCGCAATGTTGGCGCTGTCGCCCAACGAGCGCGAAGAACTTTACACCGCCACCTTCGACGTAACGCCGGCTTGCGTCGCCTACGTCAGCATCCATCTGTTCGGCGAGGAGAACTTCAAACGCGGTGAGTTCATGGCCAGACTCCACGAGCGCTATTCTCAGGCAGGATTCACCACGGGCGGGGAACTGCCGGATCATCTCTCGGTCCTGTTGCGTTTCGCGGCGGAGACTGGCGAGGCAGAGTGCCGTGAACTGGCCGAGTTCTGCCTGCTCGGCCCGCTGGGCAAGATGATCGCCGCACTGACGGAGGGGAATCCTTACCGCGCGCTGCTCGAAGCCGTGCGCGAAGTCCTGCACGCCGCCTATCCCGGGGTGAAGCCAGCGCCCAGTCCGCTGGAACAGATGCAACACCACGGCGCTGGTTGCGCGACGATTTCCGCTGGTTGTGGATGTGGGGCAGCGCTGGACCAAGGAGCGCGGGCTTTAGCCCGCTTCGACGTCAGCACTGATGAAAGCGTGGAGAGCGACCCCGAGCCAATGGCTGTTCGGGAGTCGAAGCGGACTGAAGTCCGCGCTCCAGCCCAGACTGCCCGCGTAGCCCTTTCGACCCTCTGACACCTATGGTTGACGCCTTCCTCTTTGTCGGTCTGCCCTACATCGCCATCGTCACAGCCGTGATCGGATGCGTCTGGCGCGCACGCACCAACCGGTTCTCGATGTCGTCGCGCTCCTCGCAATTCCTGGAAGACCGCAAACTGCTCTGGGGTTCAGCGCCGTGGCACATCGGCATCATCGTGGTGTTGTTGGGCCACATTCTGGCCGGAGTGCTGCCGCAAGTCTGGTCCAGCATCCTCACCGTGCCGGGCGCGCTCATCGCCATTGAAACCGTCGGCGTCGCCTGCGCGCTGTTGGCCATCGTTGGACTCAGCGCGCTCATTTACCGTCGCGTCACCTCCGCGCGGGTTCAGGCGGTCACGACCACAACGGACTTGGTGGTTGTCGCGCTGTTGCTCGTGCAGATCGTGCTCGGGCTTCTGAGTGCTGTTCACTTCCGCTACGGCTCGGCGTGGAGCACGGGAACGGTGGTGCCGTATTTCTGGGGCCTCGTCACGTTCCGCCCGGACATGACTTACGTGGCGGATTTCCCGATGCTCTTCAAGCTCCACCTCGTTGGCGCGTGGTTCATCATCCTGCTCCTGCCGTTCACCCGCCTGATGCACTTGCTCGCGGTGCCCCTGCAATACCTCTGGCGCGCGCCCCAACTCGTTATCTGGAACACCACCCGCCGCCGCCAGCACGCGGTCGCGGCTACCATTCAGGCCGACAGCCGACGCGCCTTCCTCAAAGGCGCGGCGGGTGTGGCCGGCGCGACTGGGCTGATGGCGTTGGGAGTTTCCGAGAAAGCGCTGAATTTCTTCAAAGGTCCGCACCCGGACCCGGAAGCGGATTCAGCGCTCCTGCAAAAGAAGCTGCAACGTTTGCAACTCACCGCCGAAGAGCGTTCCTACGAACTCGAACGCCAGCGCAACGACATGATTCTCGTCGCCCGTTACGCCGAGCTGGCCGAGAACAAAGGCCGCTACTTCATCGACTACGCGATGGCGCCGGGCCTGGCGTTCAAGGGCAAGGACGGACTGCCCCTGGTCATCTCCGCCAAATGCACGCACCTGGGCTGCACCGTGGGCAGTGAACTCGACGCCCAAGGCCGAGTCATGTGCCCGTGCCACATTTCCTATTTTGATGTTCAGACCGGCAAGCCCAACGACGGCGCCCCCGCCAAGCTTCCGTTGCCCCAGGTCGGCTGGGCGCTCGTGGACAGCACTGGGAAGGTCGTCCTAAGCCGCAAGCCCGGCGAATCCATGCAAGGCAAAGTGGACGCGGCGCTCCTCCCGCAATGCAGCCTTTACATCACCAAGCCCGGAAGGGGCATCGCGTAGCGTGAGAATCAACCGCCCCAGCCCATCGTCATGAAGCTCCCAGAAACCATCGAACGCACCGAGGCCTATCTTGCGGAACGGTTCCCGGTCGAGAAGATGAACTACGCCTCGATGATCCTGAAAAAGGAGGTGCCCGTTCATCGTCTCTCGTGGGGCTACTACATGGGTGGCCTGGCGCTGTTCTTCTTCCTCGTCCAGATCGCCACCGGCGTGATGCTGCTCTTCTACTATCAGCCCACGGTCAGCGACGCACATGCCTCGGTGGAATACATCACCGAGCACGTTCCGGCCGGCGCGCTGGTGCGCAACATTCATGCGTGGGCTTCGTCTCTCATGATCGCCAGCGTGATGGTTCACCTGCTCTCGGCCTTTGCCATGAAGGCTTTTGGCAAGCCCCGCGAAATCACCTGGATCACCGGCGTGGCGCTGCTGGGCATCACCTTTGCGTTCGGCTTCACCGGCTATTTGCTGCCGTGGCACCAAATCGCCGTCAACGCCACGAAGATCGGCCTGCAAACTATCGAAGAAATCGGCGCCTACCTGCCCGGCCAGATGGCGACCTGGCCCAAGGCCATGAAGGAAATTATCCAAGGCGAGGCGTCAGTCGGCCAGGCGACACTCAGCCGCTTCTTCGCGCTGCACGTCATCATTCTGCCGCTCTCCATTGCGGGGATACTTGGGATTCATCTGCTGTCCGTCCAACTGCACGGCATGAGCCAGGGCGTGGATGAGAAGCCCCGCCGCATGGAGAAGTTCTTCCCCACGTACTTTCTCAAGGACCTTTCGGTCTGGGGCGTGGCCTTCATGGTGTTGTTCATCCTTGGCCTGTGCCTGCCGTTCGATTCGCTCTTCGCCTACCCGCTGTTTGAACCCTTCAACGCCAAAGGCTCGACCCCCGACGGCATCAAGCCCGAGTGGTATTTCTTCTGGGTCTATTACCCGCTCGAACTGCTGCCCTTCTGGGTGATCATGCTCGGCCAAACGGTGCTGGGCGTGGTGATGATGGCGACGCCTTGGATTTTCAAGAACACCAACCGCCGCACCCTGAAAGTTCTCGCCGTGGCGGCGGGCGCTTACCTCGTCGTGATGACTGTGTTCGGCGAGAAAATTTACCATCTCTTCAAAGGCTGATCATGCGAGCCCTTTACTCTCCACGCTGCTGGAAAACGACGCTCCTGCTGGCTTTCCTGACGACTGTCGGCAGCGTCCAAGCTTACCCCGAATTTCAACAGCATATCGTCAAGACCACTGGTCGAGCGGTGAACTGCGCTTTGTGCCACGCAAATGCTGATGGCCCGGAAGGCACTGGGCCGGGACAAATTGGCCATCTCACTGCGGCGGAGCAGGCCGAACTCGGCCGCGCCCGCGCCGCGTTCGAGCCGGGGGCCAGGCCCAACAGCCCCATTCTGAACGCCTTTGGCAACCACCTCATCAACAGCCTCGGCAAAAAGAAATTCCTCGAACTCCGCCTTGCGCCTGCGCAACTCGCCGAAGCGTTGCCGAAAGACAGCGACCTTGATGACGACGGCATCTCCGATGCGAGGGAATTGCCCTCCGGCACCCACCCGTTCATCAAGAGCGACGGCGATCCCTGGCTGCTCTTCCAAGCCAACTTCAAACGCAACTTCACCCAAATCGCCCTCGCGCTCGCCGCCACCGTGTCCGGCCTTTGGGGCTTGGGACATTTGCTGCGCGGCTTCGCTGTCGCGACACGTTTGAAGGACGACGAGGCTGAAGACCCCGCCCACTAAACCAACTCTATGCGCACCCGCATCACTGACTGGCGTCCCGAGGACGCGACCTTCTGGCAACAAACCGGCAAAAGCGTCGCCACGCGCAACCTCTGGATTTCCATCCCCGCGCTGCTGCTGGCGTTCTCGGTCTGGATGGTCTGGAGCATCGTCGTGGTGAAGCTCAAGGCCATCGGCTTCAAGTTCACCGAACAACAGGAGTTCTGGCTTACGGCGCTGCCTGCCTTGACCGGCGCAACGATGCGCATCTTCTACTCGTTCACCGTCCCCATCTTCGGCGGGCGCAACTGGACCGTCCTCAGCACCGCGTCGCTCCTCATCCCGGCCATCGGCATTGGCATCGCCGTGCAGAACCCGCAGACACCTTACTCGGTCTTCGTCGTCCTGGCGCTGCTGTGTGGCTTCGGCGGGGCCAACTTTGCGTCCAGCATGTCGAACATCAATTACTTCTTCCCCAAGGCCCAGAAGGGCACAGCGCTTGGCCTCAACGCCGGCTTGGGCAACCTCGGCGTCAGCGTCATGCAGTTCCTCGTGCCGCTGGTCATCGGGGCGGCGGTGTTCGGCAGTCTCGGGGGCGAACCGCAACAAGCCATTGAGAAGGGCGTGACCAAAGAAATCTGGCTTCAGAACGCCGGGTTCATCTGGGTGCCGATGATCGTGGCGGTGGTCATCGCCGCCTTCTTCGGCATGAACAATCTCGATGCCGCGAAAGCCTCGTTCACCGATCAGGCCGTGGTCTTCAAGCGCAAACACAACTGGATCATGTGCTGGCTCTACCTCGGCACTTTCGGCTCGTTCATCGGCTACTCGGCGGCGTTCCCGAAGCTCATCAAAGTCACCTTCACCGACGTGAACCCGCTGCAATTTGCCTTCCTCGGGCCGCTGGTGGGCGCGATGGCGCGTCCCATCGGCGGCTGGATGTCCGACAAACTCGGCGGCGCGCGCGTCACCTTCTGGAACTTCCTCGCCATGATCGCCGCGGTTGGCGGCGTGCTTTACTTCCTGAACGCCCACAGCTTCGCCGGCTTCTTCGCCATGTTCCTTGTGCTCTTCATCACCACCGGTGTCGGCAACGCGAGCACGTTCAAGATGATCCCGGTCATCTTCCTCAACGAGCAGATGCGCGCCGCCGAGGGCCGCGGCCAGGAAGCCCAGGAACAGGCCAAGCGCAATGCGGCCAAAGAATCCAGCGCCATCCTCGGCTTCAGTTCTGCGCTGGGCGCGTATGGCGGATTCATCATCCCCATCACCTTTGGCAACGCCATCAAGAGCGGCTCGCCGCAGACGGCGCTGATCGAATTCCTCGTCTTCTACGTCACCTGCCTCGCGCTGACCTGGTGGTTCTACTTCCGCAAAAACGCCGAGGCGCCGTGCTGAGGCCAACCCACAGGCAACTTCCATGAACGGCACCAACAACCCTCCGAGAGCCCTGGCCGCCAGCGCCGCCGTCGCCGCCGCCCCCCAGCACCACGTCTGGGACGCCACGACCACCGCCCAGCGCAACACCATTCTCACGCTTTCCACCACCGCGTTCACGTTGATGTTCGCCGTGTGGTTGATGTTCGGCGTGCTGGGCATCCCGATTCGCAAAGAATTCGGCCTGACCGAAGTTCAATTCGGCTGGCTGACCGCCATCGCCATTCTGAATGGCTCCATCTGGCGGCTCCTGTTTGGCCTATGGACGGATCGCTACGGCGGTCGTCTCGTGATGACGTTGCTGGTCGGGGCGACTGCCCTCCCGGCCTTCCTCGTCAGTCGAGTCACTTCGTTTAACGAGCTGATGGTCTATGCCTTCCTTGTCGGTATGGCGGGCAACGCGTTCTCCGTCGGCATCGCGTGGAACTCGGCGTGGTTTCCGCGCCAAAGGCAAGGCTTCGCCCTCGGCGTGTTCGGCGCGGGCAATGTCGGAGCCTCTGTGACTAAATTCATCGGACCAACCCTGATCGCGCTGGTGCCGGCGGCTGGCTTTCTGACTGGAAAAATCCCCGGCGGCTGGCGATTCGTCCCGTTTCTCTACGGCGTGCTGCTCATCTTCATGGCGGCGGCCATCTGGTTCATGACGCCGGCGCACGATCACAAGCCCGGCGCTGGACGCGCGCTTGGAGAGTTGCTTCGCCCGCTCCGGCAGATACGGGTCTGGCGATTCAGTCTCTACTACGTCGTGGTGTTCGGCGCCTACGTGGCCTTGTCGGTCTGGCTGCCGAAATATTACGTCGATGTCTTCGGGATGCCGCTCCAGAAGGCCGCGCTCCTGACAGCGCTGTTCATCTTTCCCGCCAGTCTCCTGCGTCCGCTGGGCGGCTGGCTGGCGGACAAGTTTGGCGCGCGGCGCATCATGTATTGGGTCTTCGGCACCATGCTGCTGGCGCTGCTGGTGCTCTCGGCACCGCAGGGCCACATCGTCCTCTATGTGCCGGAGAAAATTCACGCGGGCGGGCAGATTGAGACCATGCGCTTCGTGATGGGGCCAGTGCTGTTCACGTTTCTGGTTTTCATCGTGGGCTGCGGCATGGGCATCGGCAAGGCGGCCGTGTACAAATACATCCCCGAGTATTTTCCGAGAGATGTCGGCGCGGTGGGCGGACTCGTCGGTTTGCTGGGCGCGCTGGGCGGTTTTTTTCTGCCTCCGCTGTTCGCCTACACCTTCAAGGCCACCGGTATTCCGCAGACCACGTTCTTCATCCTGTTTCTGATCACCATCGCCAGCTTTGTCTGGCTGCACTGGGTCGTTTACCGGATGCTGCGGCAGGCCACTCCGCACTTGCGGGACCAGTTCGAAAGGGCCAGATAAAAGCATGATTCGCGTCTGCCATCTTTTCATTTCGCCAGGCCACAACTTCTTTGGCCACCACGGCCAGCCGGCCGGGGAGCATCCCATTTTCGAAGTGGAGCAAGTGGAGTGCGTCGCCGGTCACGGCCTGCGTGGCGACCGTTTCTTCGACTTCAAGCCGGACTACAAGGGGCAGATCACGTTCTTCGCCATGGAAGTCTTCGAGGCGCTGCGCCGCGAATTGAACTTGCCCGGCGTCCAGCCTTCCGTCACCCGCCGCAATGCCTTCGTCCGCGGCGCGGACTTGAACGCGCTCGTCGGCGCGGAGTTCGACGTTCAAGGCGTGCGCTTTGCCGGCGTGACGGAATGCTCGCCCTGCTACTGGATGAACTCAGCCATCGGCCCTGGCGCGGAAGCCTGGCTCCACGGTCGGGGCGGGTTGCGCGCCCGCATCCTCACCGACGGCGTCCTGCGCCGCGAGTCATGGACTTGAGCGCCGTCATCCTCGCCGGGGGCGAATCCCGCCGCATGGGCCGCGACAAGGCTTGGCTGGAGGCGGATGGCCAATCTCTGCTCGCCGGGGCGGTGGCTAAGGCACGGGAACTGGGTGCGGAAGAAATCTTCATCTCGGGGCGCGAAGGCGAAGATTACTCCGCCCTGCACTGCCCCGTTCTCCTGGACTTGGAACCGGGTTTCGGCCCGCTGGGCGGCATCGAACGCGGACTCCGCGCCGCTGCCTCGCCGCTGCTGCTGGTCCTGGCCGTGGACCTGCCGCACATGACCACCGTCTTTCTCCGCCAACTGGCCGCGCGCTGCGACGTGTTGACGGGCGCGGTGCCAAAGTTGAACGGCGAACTGGAGCCGCTCGCGGCCATCTACCCGAAGCGATGCCACGTCATCGCCTCCGACTTCATCACCCAATCCCGCCATGCCGCCCGCGACTTCGCCGAAGCCTGCCTGCGCGAAAAGGCCGTGCGGACCTTTCCTGTCGCGTCCACCGACGCCCCTTGCTTTGACAACTGGAACACGCCGGCAGACGTGCCCGCCCGCTCTGGTTCCTCCATGAATTTGGTTGTCACCTCCCGCGGCGGCGCGGCTACGATGCCGACCGTGTGACGAAACCATGCGCATCCTGTTCTTCGCTCATCTGAAAGACGCCACGGGCCGGGCTGAAATGGATCTCGAGTTGGCCGACAGTCTGGACGCCGATGGCCTGTGGCAAAGCCTTCTGGCCGCGCATCCAGAGTTGGAGCGCTTCCGCCGTTCAGTGCGGCTGGCCCGGAACGGCGAATACGCCGACCGCGCCACGCGGTTCAGTGACGCGGACGAAGTCGCCTTGATCCCGCCCGTGTCCGGAGGCTGAGCCATGCAGATCGAAGTCAAGATCACGACCTGGCCCCTCAACGCCCAGCGCGCGTGGCCCGCCGAATTGGATGGCGTGGCCGGCGCGCGCGCGGAGTTCATCGGCCTGGTGCGTCGGGAAGAAGACGGCCACGTCATCACCGCCCTGGAATACGAAGCGTACTCGCCGATGGCCGAAAACGTCATGCGCGGGATTCTCGAAGAACTGGGACGCCGTCACGAATGTCTGTTCGTGCGCGTGACGCATCGCGTGGGCGTGGTGCCGGTGGGCGCAGCGGCCATTCACGTGCTCGCCCTGGCCCGGCATCGCGGCGCAGCCTTGGGCCTGGTCACGGAGTTCATGGACCGCTTGAAACAGGATGTGCCCATCTGGAAGCGCCGCGCGATCCCCTCTGAGGAATGGGCTGCATCGAATCCAACGTGAGCGCTGGCTTCCAACCCTCCGCCAGCGCCGACGCCGTGCTCGCCCTGGTACGGGAATCGTGCCGCCCGCTGGAGCCGGAGCGGGTGCCGTTGCGCGACGCGCTGGGCCGCGTGTTGCGCGAACCCGTTGGCGCGCCGGAGGACCAGCCGCCCTTTGATCGTTCGGCCGTGGACGGCTGCGCGATTCGATTGGACGAATCCAGCAATCAGTTCCGCATCGTGGACGAAATCCGCGCCGGCGACTGGAAGCCGCGACAACTCCGACCGGGCGAAGCCGTCCGCATCGCCACCGGCGGCGCCCTCCCCGGCGACGGCTTGCAGGTGGTGATGAAGGAGGACGTGCAAGCGGAAGGCGCATTGATCCGACTCACGCGTCGCGAGGCGGGCCGCAACATTCGTTTCCGCGGCGAGGACGCACGGGCCGGACAAGTGCTGGTGGAGAACGGCACGATTCTTCAACCCGGCACGCTTGGGCTGTTGGCCAGCCTGGGTTGCGCCCGCCCTCTGGTGACACGGCTGCCGCGCGTGCTGCACGCGGCCACTGGCAACGAGATCGTTCCGCCGGAACAAACGCCACAGCGCGGACAGATTCGCGACTCCAACTCCACCCTCGTCCGCGCCTTCCTGAAACAATGGGGCGTGGAGCCAACGCAGCTTCGCGTGCCGGAGGATGAAGCGGCTGCTAAATCGGCAATCGGCAATCCGCCCTCGACAATCGACTCCGCCGACCTGCTGCTCCTCTCCGGCGGGGCCAGCGTCGGCGAGCACGACTTCACGCGCCGGCTGCTGGAGGACCTCGGCTTTGTCGTCCGCGTCAGCAAGACCACGATGCGCCCCGGCAAACCGCTCATCGTGGCTCAACGCGGCCACGCGATGGCCTTCGGCCTCCCAGGCAATCCGCTGGCCCACTTCGTCTGCCTGAACATTTGCGTGCGCGCCGCGCTGGACGGGTTCAGCGGACGACCCTCCGAACCAAGCGTCCAACGCGGCGTCCTGGCGGCAGACCTCGACGCCGGCGCGAACGTCCGCGAAACTTTCTGGCCCGCGCGCTGGCAACTTCGCGACGGTGCCGCCGTGCTCACGCCGCTGCGTTGGAGCAGTTCGGGCGACCTCACGGCGCTGGCCTCAGCGAATGCGCTCCTTCGCGTGGCCCGCGGCGCGGCACGTTTGGCGCAAGGCAGTCCGGTTGAATTCATCTCCACCCTTCCCTTCCCATGACTCCCCAGCCGCGATCGAAAACCACGGCGCTTTCCAAGCCCCGTAGCGGCGTCTCGGCAGAGCGCCGCCATGCTCGGATGCCGGATCAGAAAGTGCGGCGCTCTGCCGAGACGCCGCTACGGCCGCGAGATCCTGCAAGCGATCCATCCGCCTCCCCATTCTCCCACCTCGACGCCCGCGGCGCGGCCCGCATGGTGAATGTCGGCGCCAAGCCCGTGCAGTGGCGGCGGGCGGTGGCGGCGGCACGGCTCGTTTGCCAGGCCGCCACGATCCGCGCCCTGCGTGCCCACGCGTTGCCGAAAGGAGACGTGCTGGCCGTGGCCAACATTGCCGGCATCCAAGCAGCCAAGCGCACGGGCGAGTTGATTCCGCTGTGTCATCCGTTGCCGTTGGACGGGGTCGAGGTTAGCTTCAGGCTCCGCCGTGACGGCGTGGACATCACCTGCGCCGTCGAGACGAGCGCCAGGACCGGCGTTGAGATGGAGGCGCTCACCGGCGCGTGCGTTGCGGCGCTCACGCTCTACGACATGTGCAAAGCGGTGGACAAGACGATGCGCGTGGATGGCCTCCGCGTCCTGGAAAAAGTGAAAGCATGAAGATCGGCCGCATCACCATCAGCGACCGCGCCGCGGCGGGGATTTACGAGGATCGCGGCGGGCCAGAGATCGAGCGCGTCTTGCGTGGCGCGTTCGGTGCGGACGCGTCTTTCCTGGCCGCAGTCATTCCGGACGAGCCGGCGCAGATTGCAGCGAAGCTGCGCGAGTTCGCGGACCGCGAGGGCTGTGACCTGATCGTGACGACCGGCGGCACGGGCATTTCAGCGCGCGATGTCACGCCGGAAGCCACGCGGGCCGTGCTGGAAAAAGAGTTGCCAGGCTTCGGCGAGATCATGCGGATGCAATCCTTCGCCACGGTGCGGACCGCGATCCTTTCGCGCGCGACAGCGGGCACACGGGGCCGCGCGTTGATCGTAAACCTGCCGGGCCGCCCCAGCGCCGTGGCGGAATGCCTGGCGCTGCTGGCCGACGCCATCCGCGAAGGCGTGGCGCACTTGCGCGGCGAAGACCCGCATGCGCTTCCGCGCAATAGCCAATAGCCAACAGCCAATTGCCAACAGCCAATTGCCAATGACCAATTGCCACTATGGATTCTTTCGGACGAACGGTTGATTACCTGCGCATCTCGGTCACCGACCGGTGCAACGAGCGGTGCCTCTACTGCATGCCGGAAGGCTACAAGGGCTGGGAGCGCAAGCCGGACCACTTGACGGCCGAGGAAATCATCCGCGTGGCGCGGGTGGCGGCGGGGCTGGGCTTCCGCAAGTTCCGGCTGACCGGCGGCGAACCGCTCGTGCGCCACGACTTGCTGGAAATCGCGCGGGCCATGACGGCGATTCCGGGTGTCGAGTGCGTCGGGCTTTCCACCAACGGCACCCGACTGGCCCCGCTGGCGCAACCGTTGCGCGACGCGGGCTTGAGGACGGTGAACGTCAGCCTGGATACGCTGGACGCGGCACTGTACCGACGTATCACCGGTGGCGATGTGAATCTGGTGCTGGCCGGCATCCGCGCCGCGGTGGCCACCGGCTTTGAACGTGTGAAGTTGAACTGCGTGCTGATGCGCGGAGTGAACGAGCAGGAGATCTGGCCGCTGGTGCTCTTCGCCGCGGAGCATGGGCTGCCGCTTCGCCTGATCGAACTCATGCCGGTGACTTCGACCGAAGTTCTGACCGAACGAAACTTCCTGCCGATCAGTGAGGCCATGCGGTTGCTGGAGCAGCGGGACGAGTTGGTTCCGCAACCCAGTCCCTACCTCGGCTGGGGGCCGGCGAAATATTACCTCCTCCGGCGCACCGGCGCGCTGGTGGGCTTCATCGGGGCGATGACCAACCCGCACTTCTGCGAAACCTGCAACAAGATGCGCCTGACCGCCGACGGAAAGATTCGTCCCTGTCTCGGCGACCACGGTGAGATCGACCTGCGCGACACGCTGCGCCACGCGCCTTCCGACGAAGCCGTGCGCGAAGTCTTGTTGGCCGCCCTGCGCCGCAAGCCACTGGAGCACTCCTTCCGCAATCAGTATCACCCCGGCCGCCCCATGACGGCGATCGGAGGGTAAGGCCGAACCGGCAAGGCGCCTGCAAAACCTCGTCGCCGCCGACTTGAGAAGCGGGCCACCGCGAATCGTCGCGACCGGGGCCGCAGGACAGGCCGGCGCGTCAATTCGATTGCAGGCTGCGGAGGAGCGCGACCAACTCCTGCCGGCGCGGTTCCAAATCCTTGCGGACGCCGTTCTGGTTCAACCGGTAAACGCCCCAGAGAATGGCGGCCGCCACGGCGGTGATCCCGGCCATGATGAGTTCCACCAACCAGCCCGCATCCCGGGCGAGCCAGGCGCAGTGCGCGAAGAACGTCCCCACGGCAGCGGCGACCGGCAGCAGGCACCACCAGGTCACATTTCGGAGCAACCAAATCTGGTGCTCCACTTGCGCGAGCGAACCCTCGACGCACTCGCGGAGAGGATCGCCTGCCTTGGGCTGGCGGCGCTTCTGACGCATCCGATCCACCATCATAAAGCCGGCAATCCACAAGAGGGCGGGCACACCCAGGTACCACGCCCACGGCAACGCTTCTTTCACTCCAATCCAAATCCACACCGGCACCATCAGCAGGGATCCACCCACTTCCCGAAGGTCCCGCCAAAACAGGACCGAGGTGAAGTGCCGCTGGTTTCGCCGCACTTCCTGGAGCAACACGTCGGCGTCCAGGCTCACGCGGACGCGGGAGGGCTGCGCTTGCCAGGCCTGCTGCAATTCATCGTAGTTCATGCGCGACTCCTTTCATCAGTTCGGCCAACTGCTTTCTGGCGCGGTTCAGTTTCACGCCCACGTGGCTTTCAGTAATTCCGAGGATTTCCGCCATGTCGCGGTAGCTCAGGTCGTCGAGATAAAGCAGGACGAGTGCGGCGTCGGCCTTGGGCAGCCGGCGGATGGCAGCGTAGAGTAGCCCAACGATCTCGTCCGTCTGCCCAGTGTTGCTCTCGCCGGGTTCCTCCGCGGCTGGAACCTCCAGCAGCGGCAGGAACCGCTCCCGCCGCCGCCGGTCCTTGCGCTGCCAGGCGAGCGCAGTGTGAAGCGCCACGCGGTAAATCCAGGTGGACGCGCTGGCTCGGCCCTCGAACCGCGGGATAGAGCGCCAGACTTGAAGCAAAACCTCTTGCACCAAATCTTCGCAATCCTCCTCGCTGGCCGTGTAGGCCCGCGCGATGCGGCCAATCAGCGCCAAGTATTGGCCGACCCACGTCCGAAACAAACATGCCTGTTCTTTCTCGCTCATCTCGAGAGCTTGCGCTCTGTCCTATTGGTGACTGGCGAGAGCAGCTTCTTACAGTCATTCCGCCGAGGCGATGCAAAACCTCGTAGCAGCCGACGTGAGGAGGCTCTAACTTCCATTCCGCATTCCACATTCCGCACTTGAAATGAGCCTCCTCACGTCGGCTGCTACGGTTTTGAAAGAGGCTCTTCGGCAGTGACATTCCCGTGCCGCTCAACTATACGTCCGCCATGCAACGCCTCATCGCATCGCTGGTTCTCGTGTCCTGCGGCACGCTGTTCGCCTCGGCAGCACCCTACCCGGATCGGTTTGTTTGGATCTTCGGCTGGAGCCTCGGCCAGGACAGTGACGTCGCGGCGATTACCCAATTGACCGAAACCGCCGCCCAGCACGGGATCAACGGCGCCGTGGTGTCGTTCGGGCTGGACACGCTCTGCAAGAAATCGCCCGACTACTTCCGCCGCTTGGAGGCAGTGAGACAGGCCTGCGAGCGCAACAAGGTGGAACTCATCCCCGCCGTGTTTTCTGTCGGCTACGGCGGCGCGGCGCTCGCGCATGACCGCAACTTGGCCGAGGGCGTCCCGGTCCAGGATGCCGCCTTCCTCGCGCAAGCAGGCGAGGCGCGCTTCGTGCCGGAGGCGACTGTGCGTCTCGCCAACGGCGGTTTTGAAGAGTTCACCGGGAACAAGCTCAAGGGATTCAACTTCCACGATCAGCCGGGCGAAATCAGTTTCGTGGACACGCAGGTGAAACACAGCGGCCAGGCGTCGCTCCGGCTGGAGAACTTCACCGCCAACGCCCACGGCCACGGGCGCGTCATGCAGGAAATCCGCCTGCGTCCGCACCGATCCTATCGCGCGAGTCTTTGGGTGAAGACGGATTCGCTCCAGCCGGCCAGCGCGTTTCAGATTTCCGTGCTGGCGAAGAACCGGTCGCTGGCGCCGCGCACCTTCAAGCTGCCCGCCACCGGCGACTGGCAGAAGCTGACGATCCTGTTCAACAGCCTCGGCTTCGATTCCGTGCGGCTCTACGCCGGCGTGTGGGGCGGCAAGTCGGGCAAACTCTGGCTGGATGATTGGAGCGTCGAGGAAACCGGGCCATTGAACGTCCTCCACCGCCCTGGCACTCCCGTCGCGGTGCGCAGCGAGGACGGCACGACGACCTACACGGAAGGCGCGGACTACGCGCCGCTGGTCGATCCCAATTACAGTCCCTATCGCGGGGACCGCGCCGCGCCACCGTTGAAGCTGCGGCCCGGCAGCCGCATCAAAGACGGCCAGCGTCTCCGGGTGAGTTGGTTCCATCCGATGGTGGTCCACGATTCGCAGATCACCGTCTGCATGGCGGAGCCGGCGCTCTACGATATCTTCGACCACGAGGCGAAGCTGCTGGCCGAGCGATTGCATCCGCGGCGCGTGATGCTGAACATGGATGAAATCCGCATGGGCGGCACTTGCCAGGCGTGCCGTGGCCGGAACATGGCTGAACTGCTGGGCGAGTGCATCACCAAGCAGACGCAAGCCATCCACAGGCACAGCCCGAACGCCGAGGTGCTGATCTGGAGCGACATGCTGGATCCCAACCACAACGCGCACGGCGATTACTACTTGGTAGAAGGCGACTACTCCGGCTCCTGGAAGCACGTGTCGAAGGACTTGACGATTGCGGTTTGGGGCGGCGCCCCGCGCGAGAAGAGCCTGCGCTTCTTTGCTGGCGAGGGCTTTCGCACGCTGGTTGCCTGCTATTACGACGCAGACAACTTGAACGACGTGAAGAGCTGGCTCGCCCTGGCGCGTCAGACCCCGAACGTCCGCGGGTTCATGTACACGCCCTGGCAGAAGAAATACGATCTCCTGCCGGCGTTCGGAGACTTGCTGCGAGAAACACGGTGATCCTCAGTTCCAGTGGCGGCTCCCCTGCCCGGCGTGCGGCTGTCCCAGCCGCAGCAACCTTCCCGACAACCAGGGTGTGGAATCTCTCCGGGGCATCCTGCCGGTTCAGGTTGCTGCGGCTGGGACAGCCGCGCGCCGATCAGCCGGGCATCTGCCGTTCCGACGGCTTCAACACCGGATGTTCGTCTTTCCGTCCATGCGCCATGACGGCGGACCACTCCGCCAGCCGACGACCCAGTTTGCGGCAAGCCGCCTGGGCCTCTTCGGTGCGGGGTTCCCGGGCGGTGACGGCGCCGTAGTGCAGCGTCAGCGTCTTGGCCGCGTAATCCGTCACGCCAAAGACCAGGAAGCCGAAGTTCATAAGCATCGTCAGGAGGGATTGGCAGGCGAGTTCCATGCCTCCGCCCCAGCCGCCGGCGCTGGAGAACGCGCACGCGATCTTCCCGTCGATCTTCATCCACTGGTCGCCCATCGTCTCGTCCCAGAACCGCTTCATCTTCCAAGAGAGCAACCCCATGTTCGTGGGGCTGCCCACGGCGAGACCATCGCACCAGACCACGTCCTCCGGCTTGGCTTCATCCAGGGAGCGCAGGCGGACTTCAGTGTCTGGAACGGTCGCGGCGCCGTCGGCAATGTGACGGGCCATCTTGGCGGTGTTGCCGGTGGCGGAATCGTAAAGGACCAGGATGCGGTTCATTGTTGTCATGTTCACGCCAGAGGATGAAACCGCAAGCCGGCGCGCCCGGCAATGCTTTGTTCACGGCCTCCACGCGAGCCGTCAGTCCGCCGTCGGCTTGTCGCGGCGCACGATGATGAACCAGGCGCTCTTCGGGTCGCGGTCTCCACCGATGACGGTCCAAGTTTTGTTCGCGGGCTGGACGGAGGTGATCACGGGCCGGCCATCCTTGAACGCGGTGACTCGGCGTTTGCCGGGAACCGCCAAGTCGATCTCCACCGCGCGCTCTTTGTTGAGGCGGGCTTTGGCTTTCTGCCCTGGGGAGACGTGGAGTTCTTGCCGGGCGACTTCCCAATAGTGCTTCCAGGCGCACACCGCCCGAAGTTCCTTGGACAGCTTCGCCCCAACGGGCTTGGCTTCGGACGCAGGGGGGCTGGCCTCGTCATTGCCGCGCACGAGTTGGAGATAATAGGTTTTTGTGGCGCTCTCCGCTCCAGTCGCCGCGCCGGATACCAGTGCGAGAAAGCCCACGGCCGCCAACAGCATGAGTCGCTTCATAATTCCGCTCATCGCAAACCAGTCTTGAGACTCGCGCTTCGCCCTGGGGTATTCAAAGAATGTCCCGCAGCCCATCTCCGCCACCAGCCCAGCCGCGGCCGAAGGGGGTTTTCACCCCAGCAGACCAGCCGGCGCCACCTCGAGTTTCTCGCGCAGGCCGGCTGGAATCGGAACGGCCTTCAGCCCGCCCTCGCTCGTGCGGGTCACGCACACCACCGTGAGGCGGCCTCGACCGATTTCTTCCTGGGGCGCAGGGTTCAGCCGGGCGAACCGAAATTGAAAGCTGAGGGAACTGCTCCCCACTTTCTCCACCAGCAGGCGGATGCTCACCTCGTCCTCGAAACGCAGCGGTTTCGTGAAGTCGCACTCTGCATGAACCCGCGGCCAGCCGATGGGTGGGTCCATGTCGCCCATCACGACGGAGTAACCGAGCGAGCGGTAGAAGCCATGCTCGGCGGTTTCCATGTACTTGAAGAAATTCGAGTAGTGGACGATGCCGGCCATGTCGGTTTCGGAAAACTCAACGCGGCGGGTGACAGTGAATTCGCAAGGCATGGGGAGGTTGGGAATGCGGTTGAAAGTTGGGGGGTCATTTCGGCCTGATCGTCTCGCCAAGCATGCCGAGGAATCGGTTGGCCATGCTCTCGACACTGAAGCGTTGGAACACGGCGCGGCGGCCCGCCTCGCCCAGGGCTTGCGCTTGATCGGGCTTCAACAGCAACTGCTCGATGCCGTCAGCCAATGCTGCGGTGATCGGTTCGCAGACGAGTCCGCCGCCCGTGGCTTCGATCAGTTCCGGAAAGGCGCCGTGGCGCGGCTGCACGACCGGCACCCCGGCGGCCATCGCCTCGATGAGGTAAAGTCCGAAGGCCTCGCCGTAGAGCGCCGGCACCGACAGGACCGAGAGCGAGCCATAGAACTCCACCTTGCGCGCGCGTTCGAGATTGGGATGGAACTCGGCCACATCGAAGCACCCTCCGTCGCGCAACCGCCGCCGCATCTCGTCGAGGAACGGCTCGTCCGCCGGGCCGCAGCCGCCGCCGATCTTGAGTCTCAGCCCCGGCACACGCCCGCGGCGCTTGAGTTCGATGAACACGTCCACCAAGCGATCCAGCCCCTTCTCGCGGCACAAGCGGGCGAAGAACCCCAACGTCGGCGGCGAAACGCGAGGCAGCGGCGTCGCCGGGTCAGCGTAGCCTTCAAGGCTGATGCCGTTGTGGACCACGCGGACTTTCCCGTCGGGAAGGGCGAGCCGTTCGCGCATCACGTCCGCGTAGTACTGGCTGGGCGCGATGAACAGTTCCACGTCCACTGCGCGCTCTCGCAGCGCCTGCCAAGCGGGGTCGCGATGACTGGCCGGCAGGGAGTCGAGGTAGGCATCCTCCCCCTGCAACATGGAAACCACCGGTACTCGCAGCCGCGCGCGGAGTTGGCGCGTCAACCCGGCGAGCAGCGCGTTGGAAAGGCAGACGACATCCGGGCGTTGCGGCTGGGACGCGAGCCAGGAAATCAATTCATCAAGCTCGCGGACTTGGTTGCCTTCTTCGCCGCGCAGCATGGAAAGCATGAGGTCGCCGACATCTTCCGCCCGGGTCTTCGCCGCGCGACCACCGGCCCAGCGGAGCAGCGCGGGCGAATCGAGCCAACGCCGCAGCCACGCGGGGGCCTTGCGGTAGAGGGCGGATTTTTGATCGAGATAGACGTTCACGCCGCCGAAGAACAGGGGCGTGCCCGCACTCTGGTCGGCTTCGTCCAGCGTCAGCGGGAGATAGAGCGGCACCATGAGCGCGGAATGGCCTTGCCGCCGCAATTGCGCCACGAGCGCGTTGTCGCGGAAGCAGTTTCCGCAATACATGCCGCCGGCGCCGGGGGTGATCTGGACCAGGTTCACAATCGCAGTCTCAGTCCCCGAAGCTCCGGGCGCGGACGCTCGCCGTGGGCGGCTCTTCTCGCGAAGCGGACCAACTCATGGCGCAGAAAGTGGCCGAGGCGAAGGGAAAAAGCAAATGGGAGCGGCGCAGGCGCCACCGCCGCTCATCATTCCGTTTGAGTTCGGCCGGGGAGACAGCCTAAAGTCGCCGCGTCTCAACATCGCATGAAACTGCAACTCATCGACTGGCTGATCGTCGCGGCGTCGCTCTTCGTTTGTTTCGTCCCCGCGCTCTTCTTTGGCAAGCGGGCGGGCAAGAACACTTCGGAGTTCTTCGTTTCCGGCCGGTCGGTGCCGTGGTGGCTGGCGGGACTTTCAATGGTGGCGACGACGTTCAGCAGCGACACGCCCAACTTGGTGACCGACATCGTGCGCCGCCAGGGCGTGGCGGGCAACTGGTGCTGGTGGGCGTTCGTGTTGACCGGCGTGGCCACGGTCTTCTTCTACGCGCGGCTGTGGCGGCGTTCGGAGGTGATGACGGACCTGGAGTTCTACGAGATTCGTTACTCCGGCAAGGCGGCCAGCGTGGTGCGCGGATTCCGATCCGTGTATCTGGGGTTGTTCTTCAACTGCGTGATCATGGCGTCGGTCAACCTGGCCGCGTGCAAGATCGCGAATGTCCTCTTCGGTCTGCCGCGCTGGCAGACGCTCACGATCGTCGGGCTGATGAACGTGGCTTTCGCCGCGCACTCGGGCCTCTGGGGCGTGCTGGTCATCGACATGGTCCAGTTCTTCATCAAGATGACAGCGGTGATCGCGGCGGCGTATTTCGCGGTGAAACAGGTCGGTGGTTTGGACGTGCTGGTGCAAAAGCTCTCCGCGCCGCTCCCCGGTCCCGACGGCAAGACCATGCTCAACTATCTGAACATCCTCCCCGACTTCACGAGCAACTGGGACCTGGCGGTGGCGGTGTTCGTCATGCCCATCGCGGTGCAATGGTGGGCGACGTGGTATCCGGGCGCCGAACCGGGTGGCGGCAGCTACATCGCGCAGCGGATGCTGGCGTCGAAGTCGGAGAAGGACTCGCTGGGCGCGGTGCTGTTCTTCAACGTCGCGCATTACGTCCTGCGGCCCTGGCCGTGGATTCTGGTGGGGCTGTGCTCGCTGATCGTTTATCCGCAGTTGTCGGACATTCAGAAGGCGTTTCCGAATCTCGATCCAGCCCTGCTGGGCCACGACATCGCTTATCCGGCGATGCTGAAGTTCCTGCCGGTCGGCTTCATCGGCTTGATGGTCGGTGGGCTGATTGCGGCGAGTTCGTCCACGATCCTGACCCACTTGAACTGGGGATCGTCCTACCTCGTGCATGATTTCTACCAGCGATTCATCCGCAAGGACGCCGCTGAGAAGCACTACGTGCTGGTCGGACGGCTCACGACCATCGGCTTGTTCGTCTGCGCGGCCGGGATGGTCTATCTGCTGGACACGGCGAAGGACAACTTCGACATCATCCTCCAGGTCGGCGCGGGCACCGGCTTGCTGTATCTGCTGCGCTGGTTCTGGTGGCGCATCACGGCGTGGTGCGAGGTGGTGGCGATGGCCAGCTCGTTCGGCGTCTCAATCGCGTTGCTGGTGCTCAAGAAGCAATTCCACGCGGATATTCCCACGCATCACGCGCTGCTCATCACCATCGCGGTCACGACCGTGTGCTGGATGGCGACCGCGTTCCTCGGCCCGCAGACGGATCGCCGGACGCTGATCGACTTCTACAAGAAGGTCCGCCCGTTCGGCCCCGGCTGGCGGCGCGTCCGCGAAGAGGCGGGCATTTCGGAGCAGGAAGCGGCGAAGACGAGAGAGAACATCCCGCTGGCACTGCTGGGCTGGTCGGCTGGCTGTGCGGTGATCTGGTCGTCGCTGTTCATGGTGGGGAACTTTCTCTACGGACGGATGGCGCAAGCGGGGCTGCTGCTGGCGGTGTTTGTGGCCAGCGGGCTGGTGCTGCTCTTCGTGATCAACCGGCTTTGGGGCCAACCTGAGAAGCCTTCCAACGGAGAGGCAGCCGCCAGCCACCTTCCGCATTGAACCGCCAAGGCGCCAGCGGCTATGGTCCTGCGCTGCGATGAGCACCGCGACTTTTCACGCCCGGCATCCCGGCCTCGTCTGGTCCAACTCCCAGGCGGACGACGCTTCTTTCCCCAAGCTCACCACACGAACGTTCTTGGCTCTTTGGCTCGGCCTCGCCGCCGCCATCACCGCCTCCGCCGCGGTCACACTCCACCCGGCTGATTCGCCGTCGCTCCGGTTTGCCGCGTCCCAAATCGAGCAAGCAGCGGCCGTTCGGCAGGCGCCGCTTCCCGCAACGACCTTGGAAGTCACCGGTAAGGGCGTGCCCCAGAGCTATCGCCTCGAGCGCGCGGGAGGGACGATCCGCGTCGTGGGCGCGGACGCCATCGGCGCGATGTATGGCGGCTTAGACGTGGCGGAGGCCATCCGACTCGGAACGCTGGCAGACCTGAAGGAGGGCGAGCACAAACCGTTCATCGCCCAGCGCGGGATCAAGTTCAACATCCCGCTCGACCTCCGCACGCCCAGCTACTCGGACAACAGCGACGCCTTTCAGGCCAACCTCCCGGAGATGTGGAGCCGCGAGTTCTGGCAGGAGTTCTTTGATGAGATGGCGCGGAACCGGTTCAACGTCCTGTCGCTTTGGAACCTTCATCCCTTTCCCTCGCTGGTGAAGGTGCCGGAGTTCCCGGAGGTCGCGCTGAAGGACGTGCTGCGCACGCGCGTGCCGTTTGATGAGAACTACCCGCTCAACGGCGCGAACATGTTTCGCCCGGAGCACCTGAAGGATGTCGAAGTCGTTCGCCGGATGACCATCGACGAGAAGATCGCGTTCTGGCACGACGTGCTCCAGATGGCCAAGGACCGCGGCATCGACGTGTATTGGTTCACCTGGAACCTGTTCACCTACGGTGCCGAGGGGAAGCACAGCATCACCGGTTCACAGACCAACCCGGCGACGATTGCCTACTTCCGCGCCAGCGTGCGTGAACTGCTGCTCACCTACCCGCAACTCGCCGGCCTCGGCATCACTGCCGGTGAGCGCATGGAGGACCGCAAGGACGAGTTCTCGAAGGAGCGCTGGCTGTGGCGGACCTACGGCGAAGGCGTGCGCGACGCCTTGAAGCAGCAACCCGGACGGCACTTCCGCCTCATCCACCGCTTCCACCAAAGCGGGCTGGGCGAAATCTTCACCGAGTTCAAAGACTATCCCGGCCCGCTGGACTTCAGCTACAAGTACGTCGTGGCACACATGTATGCCTCGACCACGCCGCCGTTCATCCAACCGCTGCTGAAGGAACTGTCCAAGGACCGCCGCACCTGGCTCACCGTCCGCAACGACGACATCTACAGCTTTCGCTGGGGCGATCCGCAGTTCGCCCGCGACTTTGTGAAAGCCATGCCCGGCCCCGACATGCTCGCCGGCTTCTACATGGGGCCGGACGGTTACTGCTGGGGCCGTGAGGCGATGGATCTGGAGCCGCAGACGCCGCGCCAACTCGTCATGCAGAAGCAATGGTTCAGTTTCATGCTCTGGGGGCGGCTGAGCTACGATCCCGCCTTGCCGGACGCGCTCTTCCAGCGGACGGTCGCCGTGCGATTTCCCGAAGTGCCGGCGGGGAAGCTCCTGGCCGCCTGGTCTGCCGCGTCGCGTGTGTTCCCGGAAATCACACGGTTCTTCTGGGGCAACATCGATTTGAAGTGGATGCCCGAAGCGTGTCTGAGCCATCCCAGCTTCAAAGGCTTTTACACCGTCCGGCATTTCATTGAGGGCGAAATCATGCCGGGCAGCGGGAACCTCGACATCCGCGAATGGCGTGAACGTCTCCTCCAACGCCAACCGATGAACGGGACCACGCCCCTGGAGGTCGCGGCGAACTTGCGCCGTCATGCCGACGCCGCGCTGGCGGGCGTAGTGGAACTGCGAGGCGCTGTATCCCCTCCGGTGCCATCGAGAGAACTCCGTCTCACGCTGGGTGACATGGAGGCGTTCGCCCGCATCGGACACTACTACGCGGCCAAGATTGAAGGCGCGTGTGAACTGGCGCTCTTCGACGCCACGGCCCAGCCGGAGCATCGTGAGGCGGCGGTGAAACACCTCGAAGCGGCCCTCGGCCATTGGCGGGCTTACGCGACGGCTTACACGCGCCAATACAAACAGCCGCTCCTCTACAACCGCGTCGGCTGGGTGGACATCCCGAAGCTGGCGGGGAAGGTCGCTGACGACATCCAGGCGGCCCGCGACTGGAAGCCCGGCTCGGTCAAGCCGCGGCCCGCCGCCACGCGCAAGTCCAGCATCTACGGACAGTGAAGTGCGGCTTCAAGGTTTCCAGAGCCGGTAGAACCGCGCGCCAGTGGGGGCGTTTTCAAGGTAGTCCAGGCATGTCACGTTGGTTCGGTACGGTGGGGGAATCGGCGTCCAGACAGTGTTCGTGCCGGGAGTAAGCGTCGCAGCGCATTGCAGCGTGAAGCCATCGGCGGGCTTGGGCCAGGAAACCACGACCATGTCGTTGCTTTGCACCACTGAGAGGAAGGGTGCGCCTTCGGTCTGCACGGCGGCCAGCGTGCCCCAGAAACCGCCTTGCAGCGTGAAGCCGCCACCGCTCAGCACGCCGGCGTCGGGCTGGCCGATGGTGCCGGTGAGGGTGAAGCCGCCGTTGGTGCTGGTGCCCCCGCCGCCGTCGAGCGTGAACCAGTCGAGGGTGTAGGACTGGGCGGGCAGTAGTGTCAGACTGGCAAGCAGGCTCGCCAAGGTTGCGGTGATTGTTCTCATGATCTGGTTCTCCTTTTGTCGCTACCGGCCAATCGTGACCGGCCCGCCGTAGGCTTCGATGGTCAGGGGTTTGCCGACGTGCCCTCTCTCGGGGCTGGTCCCGGTCTTGATATGCAGGTTTCCTTGGGGAAAAACGGCGTTCACCCCTTCGGCAAAGGTGTTGAACGGTCGCGCGAAGCTGCCGTCTTCCGTTCCCCCGTAACGGAAATCCACCCAGGTTTCGAAGTCAGGCTGGATTTCGACAGTGATTTCGTCAGCCCCGGGTGCGAAGGGATGAACGAGGATGCGCGTTGCGCTCGAGGTGCCGTCGAACCAGCGCAAGCCGGGTGTGCCATCGCCGCCATGCCAGGCGTCCCCCCGGCTGCGCCAGAAATTGGGCGAGCCTTCGGTCATCATGGCGTTGACGCCATCGGCCCACAGCAGCGTGTAGAAGTTGGTGTTGCCTCCAGCCGCATGCACGCCGCCGTTGGCGCCGGCGCAGGCACCGTAATCGGTTGGGTTGCCGTGGGCGTCTTCTCGCGGACGGAACAGGGACTGGCACTGGCTGCAATGTTGCCACTTGCGAGTGCCCAGAGCTTCGGGATCGTCGTTGTGACGGAGGCTGACTTCGCAGACGCCGGCTTGGTGGCGTCCGCCAGCGGGACAAGCGCTGGAAGTGAGGTTTGGAAAATAGAAGAGCTGGCCGCACTTCTGGCAAGAGCGCCAGCCGGGGACTCCCCCAGCGTTGGGATCATTGCAGGGCAGTCGGAGGTGCTTGTCATCGCCGGCATTTTCAGCCACGTGATTGGTGTTGCTGCGGGAGCAAGGCCAGTCGGTGCGGTTGGTGATGAACAAGCTGCGGCAGAACATGCAACGCCGCCAGTTCGTCTCAGCCGAGGGGAAATACGTGGTGGTGTAATTGACGGGATGCTTGTTCCCGTCCTGCTGCACGTGCCAGATGACGAGGCCGCTGTCCTTGACGTCCTTGTCATAGCCGGAGCCTAAACTCGAGGTGTTAGTCGTGCGGTACTCCAGCACAAAGAATTCCTTGCTGCCGCGCGCAGTGTTGGTGAGATCGTACAGGATGACCGGTCCGTTCACGTCCATGCGTTGGGCCGCCGGCAAGATCAACAGGCCCGCTTGACGCAGGGAATAGCGGCGCGGCTCGCACCAGGCGAACTGAAGTTTGTGCCAGGCGTCCACGTGCAGGACGTTGCCCCCAGACATGACGGTGAAACCGCTGCTCATCCCGCTGGGACCGTAGATGTCTCCCGGAGGGCCGGACTGCAGGACGTGAATCAACTCCTCCGCCAGCACCCGCAGGCCAAGGTCAAAGTGCTGAATGGTCACCCATCCGTCATAGTCAACGCCCGCCGTTCCGCTCCAATCGCGGGCGCCTCCGCCGAAAGTAAGGTCGTTGCCGATCAACTGGATCGTGCATTCCAGCGGAGTGACCGTGCCATTGCCATTGCCGCCCTTGCTGGCCAAGTCGTAGCTGCGCAGGTCGAAGCCCTGGGCCATGGCCTGCCCGATCATGTGGGTCATGTAATCATGGTCCGCCGCCGCGCCGTTAGTCCCGTCGTAGTGGTCCCAGAAGGTGCGATAGAGGTGGTTGGTATCCATGAGCACCATGCACACCGGCGCCGGCAACCACTGAAACCGCCCGTTCGAGATTTCATGGAAATAGCCGTTCATGCTCTCCGGAGACGTGGTCCGGCCAAAGAACCAGTTCGAGTAGTACCGCTCCGCGGCCGCGTAGTTCGTGTGGACTTGGTTCGTTCCCATTCTAAAGGGCACGGTAAGCGGGGTGTTGCCGTTGTTGTTGGTGAAGTTGACCAGGATGATGGCGTTGTAGATCGCCCGCTTCGTGGTCATGTTGCCGTAACCGAACTCCCCCAGCGAGGGTGTGGCGGCGGCACACTCGAGCGACAAGCCGAGGGACGCACAGGCAATCCCGACAGCCAGGCATTTGAATAGAGGTTTCATGATGAGGGCCTCGTTTGCTTTCGCGGTTTGATGGCTACTGCAGGCTCACCAGCACCAGCACCAGTCCGCGCCCGCTTGGCAGCGGCGTCATCGCCTTGCCCAGAATCGCGCCTTGGGCTTGTGCTGGGTTCACAGCCTTCATCGCATGGCCCGGCGTCTCCGAGGTGGTGAGCAGATCGCCCGGCTGGACCGGATGCTTCGTGGCGTCCACCAGGGCAAACACACGTCCGCTCAAGGCCACGTTGCGTCCGCCCTCCAACTTCTCCGTCTGGAGCATGCTGATGCCCGGTTGCACGCCGCCGGCGCCGCTCACGATGCCGGCGACCTTGTGATCGTAGGCGGCGGTACTGAGCTTGAGCCGGCCGGGATGCTGTTCGTCGATGACCACGACGGCGCCGGCAGGGATGTTGTCACCCGACACGGCGAACGGCTCTGCCAGGTCTGCGCCGCCACGGATGGTGAGGGTGCCACAACTCATGTCGCCACTGGCATAGAGCGAGGCTGTGCCGGTAGTGAAGAACGCGCCGCCGGGAGCATACACCTCGAATCGACGGTCGCCGGTGGTGCTCCGTTCCAAGGATGTTTCGCCATTCCAGATAAAGGAGTTGTTGTGCGCCGCCGTGGCGAAGGAACCAGCCGCCAGGCTGTTGTTTCCCTGCGAGACATTGTGGGTGCCACCCAGGACGATGGAGTAGTTGCCAGAAGCCTGGCCAGAGTATCCACCCGCTATCGTGGCCCATGAGCCGTCAGCCACGTTATCTTGGCCTCCCACGACCGCGCTAGCACCGCTACCAGTGTGATTGTTCCGACCGCCGCTCACGGTGGCGTAGTCGCCCGCCGCGGTGTTCTGGTAGCCGCCGCCTACGGTTCCGTATTCCATCCCGAGGGGGATGGTGTTGTTTCGCCCGCCGCCAATCGTGCCGTAGCTGCTGCGCAGGTAGTTGTTGATTCCTCCGCCGATCGTGGAGTAGCCGGCAGAATTGGTGTTGTATCGTCCGCCCGCAACGGTGGCGTGATCGCTATTGACCACGTTGTCTTCACCGATGTTGAGGCGATCTCCCAGGATGGTTCCGAACACGGCCACGTTGCCGTCCACTTCCAGTTTCTCGGCGACTGGCCGGCGACCCACTCCCACGCGGCCGAAACCTTCGTCGATGTAAAGCGTCTGACCACCGGCGGGAAAACTCACCGCGTTGCTGCCGTAGTGCCAGCCCTGGAGATTCCTGATCCCATTGATCGGCTCGTAGCCGTAGAGCCAAAGCTCACGACCCCCGTTGCGATGGGAGAGGACCATTTGCGCATTGGCGGTGCCCAGCGCGCCTTGTTTCTTGAAGACCAGGTTGTCACTGCTGCCGGCTCCCCCTTGGGAAATGATCGTGGTGCGCACGTCCAATTTGGCTTCAGGCGAGAGCGTGCCGATGCCCACGTCGCCGGACATCACGGTTTGATTCCCGCTGAAGGCATTGCCCCCGGGCCGCAGGGCCACGTTGGTGCCCAAGAGCGATGTCGGGAGCGTGCCCGTCATGGTAGAGGCTGGCACGTTGGACAAGCCGGCGGCATCACCGAGAAACGCCCCGCGGAACCGGTTCGAGACGTTGCTGAAATAGACTTCGCTGCTGTAGATGCCGTCCAGCGCCGAACTGGTCAACGGCGTCGTGAGGGCGGCGGCGTACGGAGCAGGACTCAGGTGCTGACGCGGCGCCAGGGTGACGAACGCCGCTGGATGCTGGCCTTGGCTGGCTGTCTCGCGCACGGCGATCTCCAACCACTCGCCGGGGCCTTCCCAGCGAAAATCGAAGGGCGGAACGGCGATCCGCACCCGTTTGAAGGAGTTCTCACCGAAGTCCAGCGCGCGAGTGAAGCAGCCTTCCGTCACCGTCACAGCCGCGTTGGTCAACTTGGGACCAATGGGGTAATTGGCGCTGTCGAGGAGGGTGAAGACGAAGTCAAAGGTGCCATCGAGCGGCCCGTTGGTGTCATTCAGCCGGCCTTGGTAAGTGAAGGCGGTGGCGAGCTGGGCTGAGGAAGACAAAGCGGCGAGCAGCAGGGCTGCGCCACAGGCGAGCGTTCGTTTCATGGTTTTCTTGGTTTTGGTGGTCGTCATGCTCGCGAGTCTGACGTGGCGAAGGTGATCCGCGATGGGCAAGTGACGCCCAGTGGCGAAAGGCAGAAGGCGAAGCAAGAAACGTGAGGTTCAAGTTCCAAGCGCGGCAGGCGCTTTCAACCTCCGTAGCAGCCGACGCGGCGCAACTTGACACTTCCACCCATCGCGCCCCAGCAGACCCCGTCCGGCGCGCGGCTGAGACAGCCGCGCGCCGGTTGGCGGGAGTGTCAAGAGGCGCCCCAGCCGGCGTGAGGAGGCCCACTCTGATTGCGGAATGCAGAGTGCAGAGTGCAGAGTGAAGTCAGAGTCTCCTCACGTCGGCTGCGACGGGGTGGAACGAGGCGCGCGGAATCCTGACTTCCGGTCAATCCTCGTTCGCGCTGTTGGGGTACAGCGCCGGATCAAGCTGGCCGCGTTGCACCAGATCGTGCAGGTCTCGCCGGATGGTCTTGCGGTCCACGTGAAACGCGCCGGCCAGGTCGGAGATGTTGGGCTTCTCGTCCGTGCCGCGCAGGCGCTTGAGCAACTCGTGTTGACGGGCCAACCGTTCCGTGAAGAGCCGTTCGCGGTCGCTGTCTTCGATCAATTCGGCGCGTTCCAGCGAGCGCAGCGCGCGCACCGTTTCGCCAAAGCCGCATTCGTTGAGCGCCGTTTGGACGGTCTGCTCCAGTTGCTCGATATCGACCGGCTTGTCGATGACGTAGTGCGCCGCGTCGGGTCCTTGCAGCGCCCTGAGTCCGTCTCGGATCTCCAGTGTGCCGGAGATGACGATGATCGGGACGTGGGCCGCGACCTCCTTGAGCCGCGGCAGGAAGGTCAGTCCGAGTTCGCCCTGGGCCAGCACGTGGTCGAGCAGGATCAGGTCCGGCACGCGCTCCGCCAGCGCCCGCAAGGCCGCCGTGCCGGTGCTGACACAGGTGAGCCGATACGCCCCGAGCACCTGCGCGTAAAGCCGCAGTTGCTGCGGATCGTCTTCCACAATCAGAATCGAACCTGCGAAGCTCTCGCTCATAGCCGTTGAGTCTCAGGACAGCCTACCGCGCCGCTCGCCCAACACACTGGGCGAGTGAAGCCCATCCAGGTGGAAAGCTCGAAATCCGAGACGCAAATTGAAGAAGCCGGTAGCAGCCGACGTGAGGAGGCTCCGATGTCTTTGGAGTTTGAGCCTCGTTACCTCGGTTGCTACGAGGTTTGGATTTCGATTTTCGGATTTCGGATTTCATTTCACATCCTCCGCTGGCAACCACACGCGAAACGTGGTGCCCGCGCCCGCCGCTGTTTCCACCGCCAGTCCCCAGCCGTCCTGTTGCGCAATCGTGTACACGGTCGTCAAGCCCAGCCCGCCGCCGCGCTCGGATCCGGCCTGCTTGGTTGTGAAGAACGGGTCAAAAACGCGCGGCAGCACGTCCGGCGGAATACCCGGCCCCGAGTCGCGCACGGCCACTTCCACATAACGCGGCGCGGCTTTGGCCCGAAGCACCGCTTCTGCCGTGGTCGTGCGCGAGCGCACTTGGATCAGGAGCTTCCCTGTCCCTTGCATGGCTTCGGCGGCATTGACGATCAGGTTCAGCAGGACCTGTTCGAGGCGTGTCCGGTCTCCGCGCACGAGTGGGGTGTCTTTGTCCAGTTCCAACGTCAGCACGATCCCGCCGAGGAACTGCTTGCTCAACATCGCCAGCGTTTCGCTCACAGCGGCGTTGACGGAATAGGCCGCGCCAGAATCCGCCGGCTGCCGACTGTAGCCCAGGATGGAACGGACAATTTCCTTGCCCTGCGCCACGGCTTGTTCGATCGCGTCGAGATTCTCCCTGGTCGCACCCGAGGGCTTGACTTGGCGGGCCACCAGTTGGCCGGACATGCGAATGACCGAAAGCAGATTATTGAAGTCATGCGCGACGCCGGCGGCTAGTGTGCCCAATGCTTTCATCTTCTCGCTGTGCAGAAGTTGCGCCTGCGCGGTGTCGAGTTCCTTCCGGCGTTGCGCGGCCATCTGTTCCACGGCGGCGTACGACTCCACCAGTTTGCGGTGGTGTCGAATGCTGTAGAGCGCGAAGACCAGCGCCAGCAGCGCACCGATGGTGGAGAGCCAAACGGCACTGCGGCGAGGGAGGAAAGACGGCGCCGTCGGGAGGGTGACTTGGTTCGTGGCGGTCAGACCCGCTGGTAGCGCATCCTTTTCCCAATCCAGCTTCATCGCCCGCAACCGCGTGCGCAGGTCGCGCAAATTCCAGACCTGCACCGCACCGTTGTCGGTGGCCGCCGCCAGCACCGAGCTGTCGCCGCTGAAGGTCAGCGCCGTGATCCGTTCGGGCGTGGGCGCGTCGAGGCTGGCCAGGACCGCGCTGCCGTCCGGCGTGAGCAAGCGCACTTGGCGCAGGGTGTGTGTGACCGCCAGCAACTGGCCATCCGGACTGAACGCCAACAACCCGGAGATTGCGCTCGCCGAATCGCGCGCCCGCTTGCGGGACAACTGCCAGGTCCGCGTTTCGTAGAACAGGAATTCGCTCGATGTTCCCACCGTCAGCCAGCGCCCGTCCGGGCTGAACAGACTGACTCCGCCTTCATCGGGCAACGCTTTGATCTGCTCCTGCGTTTCCAAGTCCCACACCCGCGTGCCCCGGCCTTTCCAACGGCTGGTGGACGCGAGTCGTCCGTCAGCGGTGGAGGGCGCCGAGTTGGCCAAACCTCCCGGCAACGTGCAGACCGAGTGCGGCGCAGTCAGGTCCACAAAGACGTGGTTCGAGGATCCTTCCGCGCAGAAGCGCCTGCGGTCGCCGCCACTGACTACACCGTGCGCGAAGGCGCCTTTGGGCGCGCCAGGGATCGGTTCCGGTTTGCCAAAACGAAGCGTGCCTTCTTCAGAATCGTAGCTGACGTGAGGAGGCTCTGATTTCGCGGTAGTTTGAACCTCCTCACGTCGGCTGCCACGAGGTTCTGAAAGCGCGCCGGGCGAGTCTTGGTTGGTGCCAGCGTGGAGCGGCACGCGAAACATGCCCGTCTCGCTGCTGAGGTACAGGGCTTGATCATCCGTCGTGAAAGCGACGCCCCACGAGCGCGCCCACTTCATCGAGTCAAGCTCCCGCCCGCTCCGGCATTCCCAGAGATGCACGCTCTCGCGCGTGGTTCCAGCCAGCCAGCGCCCGTCTTGACTGAGGGCCACGGCCAGCACTTCCACCGGGCCGCCCAGCGGCAGCGGCATCGTCGTGAAGATGTTGTCCAAGTCGATGCGCCAATCGCCCATGCCCATGCCTTCGCGGAAGAAACCCAGCCGCCGACCGTTGGCGTCGAATTCCAGCGCGAAGCCGGCTTGCGTTTCCAGCAAGGGCCGGCCCGAACCCGCGTCCCAGAAACGAGTCCGTCCATCCCATGAGGCTGAGGCAAACAGTCGCCCAGTGGGATGAAACCCCACGAAAATCATGCGCGCCGTGTGGGCGTCCAGCACCTTGAGCCGGCCCGTGCGCACGTCCAGCAGCGTGATGCGGCTGCTGGCGGCGGCACCCACCAACACGTGCCCAAACGGGTGCCAATCGAGCCGTCCCACTCCCTCGGGCAGGTCGAAGGAAGCCAATTTCTGCCCGGAACGATGCACGAAGAGGTCGATTCGTCGCCCGGCGCCAACGGCCAGGCGGGAGCCTTCAGGCGCGAACGCGGCAGTCCACGGGCGGCCTTCCGTTTTCAACGCTGCTGCCACCCGGTTCGATTCGAGGTCGATGACTCGCACGATTTCATCCTCGCACGCCACCGCCATCCGCTGGCTCGCCGGGTCAAACGCGAGGCTGTCCGCACCCCACTCCCGCTGCGGATAAAGCGCCTCGAAAACCCGGCGCCGCTCCGGCAGATTCCACACTTCCACGGTGCCTGCGTTCCAGCGTGCGGCCACGAACCGCCCGTCCGGGCTGAAGTGGACAGAAACCACCGCCTGTCGGTCGCGCGCAAACTCCAGCACGACCGATCCGTCCGAAGCAGCGAAGACTTGCACCTTTCCCGCGAGATCACCCAACGCGTAGTAGTTCAGGCGCGGCGACACGGCGTAGGCATTGACCGTCGGCGACGCCGGCCGCCACCACGAGCCAGGCTGGATGTCCATCAGCGCCAGCGTGGCGATGGCTTCATCGCGCAATTCCGGCGACGGCCGAATGCTGACGGCTTGCGCGATGGACTCGAGGCTTTCTTGCCGCCGCCCCACCTTACCGCTGAGCCGCAACGCGCGCGCGCGGGCCAGTTGCGCGTTCCACAACTCTTCCGTCCGTTGCGCATGGGCGTGGCGCGCTGCGACGGTCTGTTCTTCAGCCCGGAAGGCGTAGCATATCGCCGCCACCGCCAACCCCACCGTGATGACGAGCGCCACGACCGTGGCGGTGTTCGACCGCACCAAGCCACGACGGATCTCCTCATGGCGACGCACCAGTTCCGCGTCGCTCAATCCAGCGCCGGGGCCTTGCGACTCCGCCGCGCCGCCTGAGTCATTCGACCGGGCCGCTGCGGCATCCATGCGCGCGGAGTCTGGCATGATCTCAGCCCCGCGATTGAAGGTAAGGCAGCTTCCACGGCCCGCGGTAGGCGACGCCCACCAAGCGATCCGCCTCGGCATCGTTCACCACCCGTTCGGCTTGGTGGTCCCACACGAGCTTCCGGCCCGTGCGCAACGCGAGGTTCCCCAGGTGCGCCACGGTGGAAACGTGGTGGCCGACTTCCAGGTTCTCCACCGGTTGCTGCCGCGACTTCACGCAGTCCAGGAAGTTCCGCACGTGGGCCGGACGCGGATCGGCGCCGCCGGGGAACTTCTTCGCCTCAACGCTGTCCTGGCGCGGCTCGCGGAGCACCTCCCAGCCGCTGTCGTTGATGACGAGCGTGCCTTCCGTGCCCGTGAACGACATGCCCCAAGGGCGATTGTAGAGGCCGAGGCCCACGCCCACCTTGTGCTCCCAGACCAGCGTGTAGGCGGGGAATTCATAGACGGTGATCTGCGTGTCCGGCGTTTCGGTGTTGTCCTGCAACACGTATTTGCCGCCACTGGAAAGCACGGCCCGCGGCGGCTCCGGTCCCATCGCCCAGAGCAGCACTTGAATCAGATGCACGCCCCAATCGGTCATCAAGCCGCCCGCATAATCCCAGAACCAGCGGAATTTGAAGTGAAACCGGTTCGGGTTGAAGGGCCGCTTCGGTGCCGGGCCAAGCCACATTTCATAATCGACTCCGGCGGGCGGCGCGCTGTCGGGCGGACTGCCGGCCGGCTGAATCCAGTCGAGGTAAGCCCAGGCGCGCACCAAGCCGACTTTCCCCAGCTTGCCCGACCGCACGAACTCCACGGCCTGCGCGTAGGTCGGACAGCTTCGTCGCTGCGCGCCCATTTGGGCGATGCGCTGGTGGCGGCGCGCGGCTTCGATCATGGCGCGGCCCTCTGCGATGCTGACGGCGAGAGGTTTCTCCACATACACGTCTTTGCCGGCCTGACAGCCGAGCACGGTGGGCAAGGCGTGCCAATGGTCCGGCGTAGCCACGAGGAGAACATCGACGTCTTTGCGTTCCAGCACGCGCCGGAAATCCTTCGCCGTGTCCGGCGCATGACCGCGCTTGTCCTGGACGAGCTTCACCGCGCCGGCCAACTGCGCGTCGTCCACGTCGCAGACGACCGGGCAGTCCACGTCGGCGTTCAGAAGGAAGGTGGCGAGGTCGCCTTTGCCCATGCCGCCCGCGCCGATGAGGCCCACGCGGATTTTCTCGCTGGCTGGGGCCGCGCGCCCGGAGGGTGAAATCACCACCGCGCCAAGAAGCGAGGCGCCGGCAGTGGCGGTCGAGGTTTGCTGGAGGAAATGTCGTCGTGTGATCGTGTTCATGGCTTTGTCAGGGCGGACGATGCCAAAGCCGTCCGCGGAGGTCGATGGAAAAGGCGAGAGCGATCGCGGGCACGATTCGGCACCGAAGTCCTCAACCGACTTTGGAGCACTCCGCGCAGGCGACCGGCGGAGGAGAATCTTGCGCGAGGTTGAGTTGCCGGAGACGTGTGACGCGCGCGGTGGAGCAATGCCGGCACGTCGCCAGCCGCGCGATGTCCCAGAGATCGACGAAGACACGTCCGCGCCGCTGCCCTATCCCGTAGTCCAGCGAGGACTCGACCGTCCTCAGACTCGGCGGACTGAATTCTCCTTGCTGCGCCAGCGCGTCCAACGCTCCGTTGCCGCCGCGCGTCGGAATCAAGGCCACGACGGTCGCGCCGCAGTCGAAGGCGAAGTCGATGGAACGGCAGGCCCAGTGCAACGCTGCGGCTTCGTCGAGAAACGGCGGACGCACCAGGACGAAGACCCGCAAGGCCATCTCGTTCTTTTGCAGAAACTCCGCCGCGCGCCGGAACTGATCGAGCGTCAGGCGTTTGTTCAACCGCTCCAACACTTCGGGGCAAGCCGTCTCCAGCCCGAGCGCGACTTCCAATCCGCAATCTGCAATCTGCAATCTGCAACCATCGTGGGCCTCCTCACGTCGGCGGCTCCGCGAGGAGATCGCTCCTTCCGAAAGCAGATCACGGAATCGCCGCACGTCGTCTCCGATGAGCGCGGGATGGCTCTCCACGATCACGCGCTCGGAACCGCGCACCCGCTCAGCAATGGCTGGATGGTCCTCCACCGGGATGGCCTGCCGATCGAAGAAGCTGCCGCTGTTGTAGAGTTTGATCTGGCGCGCGGGTGGGAGGCGCTTCAGCGCGTAGTCGATCTGGGCCGGGATGGCGCCTGGCGGCACCGGTTCCGTGAGCGTGTGCTTCCAGAGATCGCACATCAGGCAACGCCACGGACACTCGCGGTTGGTCAGCAGGACCGTGTTGACGGAAACCACTTCGCCCGACGCCGCCCGCTCCTCTTCGGCGAAGAAGCCGTAGGGCTGGGCGGGATCGACCACCGACCGCGTGCCGCGCCGGGTCAGTATCCACCGATCCCGCTCCGCCGCGTTTGCTGGATAGGGATCGGGCACGACCGGCTACGGGTAGAGCGCGAGGAACTGGCTGCGGTAATCCGCCTCCCGCATCGGCAGGCGCTGACGCAGAGCATCCACGGGCAACGCTCCATGCTGGAAGCGCCGTTTCGGAAACACCGGCATGTCCAGTCCGGTGATCGCCTTCACGCCGCGCGCAACGATTTCGCCTTTCAGCGCGTAGAGTTTCTCCACGCTCATGCCGCTGAGTTCGGTGAACGGAATTCCCTCCGCCACTTCGATCACATTGGGCCGCGTGAAAGGACTGAAACCCGCGAAGCCGCAATGCCGCCCCGGCGCGAACGTGCGCGCGTAGCTCCGGCTCAAGCCGCCGGTGTAGGTGAGCGAGTGCTTGAATCGCCCAACACCCCAGCCCTCCTGGTAAAGCATGAGGTTGTTGACGACGCTGCGGATGGTCAGTTCCGGGTTCTCTTCGATGGGATAGTCCTTGAGGTTCTCGTCGCCGCCGTCGCCGTCGATGAGGTGCTTCCACTCCGGGTAGCGGGCGCGGATGCCGCGGCACAGCGCCAGCCCCATCGACGCGGCTTCAATGTCGAGCGGCTTGTAGTCCTCGACCACGCGGATGGTTTCCGCCACGTCCAGGCTGGACAGATCGGCCTCAATGGGTTCGAGGAACAGACCGAGTCCGAGCTTCGCCAGAAAGGTGCGGGCCTGTTCCAAGTCCGGGCCGTCGCCGAAGCTGAGCGTGAAAGCCTTGAGCCGCGACGGGTTCAGTCCCAGCTTTCGCATCACTGAGTAAGTGGTGAGGAACACGGCACCGCTGTCGATGCCGCCAGAGAAGCACACGCCCACCGGCTCGCGCTCGGGCACGGCGCGCAGCCACTTGGCGATCTCGTCCGCCAGCGCGCCGAGGTAGGCGCGGCCGATTTCATCGAGGTCGGCGGGGAACTTGTTCCGCTTGGGAGTGAAAAACCGCGTGTAGTTCGGCGCGGGATCAGGACAGCCGATAAGTTGCAGCTCCACGATGTGGTGCGCCGGCACCATGCGCGTGTAGCTGGGATGGAATTGGGCGGCCAGCCCTTCGGACTTGAGCCAGCCGTGAATGGCGTCGATGCGCTCCGCGACGACCAGCGCCGGGCCGGCTTCGCGTTTGGCCAGGAAGTAGCGCATGGGCCAGTCCATCGAGCGCGCCAGGCGGACGGTTTTGCCGTCGCGCGCGATGAGGGCGAAGGAACCATCGATCTCGCGCACGGCTTCCGGCGATCCGGCCAGCACGCGACGACGGGCTTCTTCGAGGCTCATGTTCAGGACGGAGTTCAGGGCGGGATCGAGAAGATCGACCAGTTGTTCAACGTATTGGTCCATAATGCTGTGATTCAGTTTGGTTGCCGCGGAGGCTAGGAAGAAGCGGGGAACTTGCCAAGCAACTTCGCTGCAAGGCTGCATCAAACTCGGTTCGGGAGCACTCGTAGCGCAGACTTTCCAGTCTGCCGTATCGCCGGTTTTCCAACCGGCGAGCGTTGGAAGAGGCAAGTCGGCTGGAAGTTTCACGGCCTTGCCGACTGCAAGTCGGCGCTACGGCAGGTTGGAAAACCTGCGCTACCCGGTGCGCCGGGCGAAAGCTTGATGCAGCCTTGACTTCGCTAGACTTCCTCGACCCGGTTCTCCAGCACGCCGAGGCCACTGATCTCGATGCGCACCAAGTCGCCGGGTCGGAGCGTGAAGTCGTTGCCCGGAACGATGCCCGTGCCGGTGAGCAACACGGCTCCGTGCGGAAAGCTCTGGCTGCGGAACAAGTGTTCCACCAGTTCGGCGAACGGGCGCTTGATGTTGGCCACGCTCGTCTGGCCGTCGAACACGGCCGCGCCGTCGCGGGAAATCCGCATGGCCACGCTCCATGTCCGCGTCTCGGCCTCGCTCACGCCGACGCGGATGAACGGCCCCAGCGCACACGAGCGGCGGTAAATCTTGGCCTGCGGCAGATAGAGCAGGTTCTCGCCTTCGATGTCGCGCGAACTCATATCGTTGCCGATGGTGTAGCCGGCGATCTGGCCGCGGGAGTTGAGGACCAGCGCCAGCTCCGGCTCCGGCACGTTCCACTTCGAGTCCCGCCGGATGCCGACCGTGTCCCCTGCCCCGACGACTTTTTCCGGCATCGCCTTGAAGAAGAGTTCCGGGCGCGGCGCGGCATACACGCGGCCGTAGGCCGTGGCGCTGAAATCGGATTCCTCCATGCGGGCGGCCTTGCTGCGCAAGTAGGTCACGCCCGCCGCCCAGACTTCCTGGCGCTCGACGGGCGGGAGCAGGCGAACTTGGTCCAGTCGATAGCTGGGCAAGTTCCCGATCGGAAGGCTGGAGAGCCGCGCCACGCAGTCCTCGACCTCGAACAGCGGAGCGAGTTGGTCAACGCCGGCGGCACTCAGGTCGCAAACCTGGCCGTCGTCCAGCAAGCGACCGAGGCGGGCTGGCGACGAAGCAATTTGGAAACGGCAGAGTCTCACGTGGTCGTGGGGCGGTTCCTTTTCCATCACGGGTGCCTCGCCGGTTGAAGACGTTGTCGCAGCAGCCGCTCGACCTCCGCCGCGTCCGCCTCCGGATGCCGGTCGCGGATGCCTTCGCGCGCCATCTCGCAGGCCAGTTCGTGCAAGCCCAGCGCAATGGCCAGCCGCTGCTCGCCGGTCATGCGGCGGTAGCCTTCGATCTGCTGCCGGGTGGCGGCGTCCGGTGTCATGGGAGACGCATACTCAATTCGCAGCCCCGCTGCAAGGTGTCTCACGAGGCGATTTCAAAACCCCGTAGCAGCCGACGTGAGGAGGCTCAAACTTCAAGGGAAACAGAGCCTCCTCACGTCGGCTGCTACGGTTTTGAAAGAGGCTCTCACGCCGAGTAATCCAGATAGACCGTCTTGAGCTTGCTGTAAAACTCGATGGCCCCCGCGCCCTGTTCTTTGAAGGAGTCGGTGCTGGATTTCTTCACCCCACCAAACGGCGCCTGCAGGGCTAGGCCGGTACTGATCTGGTTGATCTTCACCACGCCGGCCTCGATGCGCTCGGCGTAGAGCATGGCTTTCTTGAGATCGCGGGTGACAAGGCTCGCGCTGAGGCCGACTTCAAGGCCGTTGGCGACGGCGATGGCTTCGTCGAAGCTCTCCACCGCCAGCACGGCGACCACGGGGCCAAACACTTCCTCGCACGCGAGGCGCATCGCCGGCTTCACGTCGGCGAGCACAGTGGGCTGCATGAACCAGCCGTGGGCCAGGTCGCCGTCCGTGAGGCGCTGGCCCCCGCAGAGCAGTTTCGCACCGTCCTTCACCGCGCCGTCGATGTAGGCCAGGTTGCCTTCGAGTTGCTGGCGGCTCACCGCTGGCCCCATGTCGATGCCAGCGGCGAGGCCGTTGCCGACTTTGAGCGCACGCGTTTTGGCGACGAGTTTGTCGAGGAACGGTTCCAGCACGCGGTGTTCGACGATCACGCGGCTCGTTGCAGTGCAAGCCTGCCCGGTGAGGCCAAAGCCGGCCTTCACCACCAGCGTCGCTGCGAGATCGAGGTCTGCGTCGGTCAGCACAATCGTCGGGTTCTTGCCGCCCATCTCCATTTGCGCGCGGGCCATGCGCGGAGCGAGCTGCTGATAGATCGCGCTGCCGACCGCGTACGACCCGGTGAAACTCAGCGCGGCCACGGCTGGATGGCTCGCCAGTTCCGCGCCCACGGAACGGCCTTCGCCGGTGACGACGCTAAGCACGCCTTTGGGCAAGCCGGCTTCCGCCAGCGCGCGCGCGAGTTCGAGCGTCATCGCCGGCGCCTGGCTGGCGGGTTTGATGACGACGGCGTTGCCCGACACCAGGGCGGGCGCGAGTTTCCAGGCCGGGATGGCGATGGGGAAGTTCCACGGCGTGATGAGCGCGACCACGCCCAGCGGCTCGCGGCGTGTGAAGAGCAAGTTGCCCGGCAGATCGTGCGGGATCGTCTGGCCGCCGAGGGTGTAGCTCAGTCCGCCGAAGAAACGGAAGATGTCGATGGCCCGTTGGACTTCGCCCGAGGACTCGACCAGCGTTTTGCCTTCTTCGCGGGTGAGGAGTTCGGCCAACTCGGCTTTGCGGCTTTCGAGAAGTTGCGAGGCTTTGCTCAGAATGCGACCGCGGGCCACGGCCGTCGTTGCGGCCCAGCCGGCCGCGGCTCCCTTCGCGGCGGCGATGGCGCCGGTGGCGTCAGCCTGTTCGCCACGCACGTACTGGGCGACGACTTCGCGCGAGTCAGCCGGGTTCGTGGTCTGAAACGTTTGGCCGGATTTCGCGGCGATCCATTCGCCGGCAATGAAGTTCTGGTAGGTGTGCATAGTGAGATTCCGTCGGGACCGTTTGCCGGGCGTGCTATTTCTCCGCCGCACCGGCCACGCGCTTCAAATACTCGAAGGCGTAGAGGCCGGAATTGTGGCCATCGCCCCACACGGGCTGGACCGCGTAGGTTCCGACCGGAACGATCCGGAGCAGTTGAAACGAGGGTGGGCCGAGCGGGCGGTCGGGGCCTTTGTGGAGTTGGCCCATGATGTCAACCTCGCCCCGGCAGCCGGCGCAGGGGCAGGCGCGGCGCAGCTTCTCCAGCGGGATGAAGCTTTCGCCGCCGTCGTCCCATTTGATGGCCAGTTCGCCACCGATCACGTCAAGGTTCGTCGGATGCATGTTTGAATCGTGCGCGGAAGAAACTCGGCGAATCGCTGCGGAAAAGCGATCTCAGAAACGCGCCGCCACTCCGGCCACAGGGTTGCATCAAGCTCGGTTCAGGAACACTCGTAGCGCAGACTTTCCAGTCTGCCGTATCGCCGGTTTTCCAACCGGCGAGCGTTGGAAAAGGCCAGCCGGCTGGAAGGTTCACGGCCTGGCCGACTGCAAGTCGGCGCTACGGCAGGTTGAAAACCTGCGCTACCCGATGCGCCGGGCGGGAGCTTGATGCAGCCCTGCTCCGGCTATGCCTGCTTCGACACCGTCGCAAAGTATTGGGGCAGCCGACCCGCCTGCCGAAGTCACGGCAACCGACTCGGTTGCCCGGCGGCACGACGGGCGAGTCGCCCGCTCGACTATCACAGGCGAGGTCGACTGCGCCACTACGCCGGCCGCCTTGCCTCATCGCCCAAACCACATCCACAGCCCGGCCAAGACCAGCCCCAGGGCCGTCAGCCACCACAGCCAAGAGATGCCCCGGGGCCGCACGTCCCGTCCGCCAAATTCCCGCTTCACAAAATCGTCGTAGTCGAAGCCTTCCTCCGGCAAACCCAATCCGCCGGCGTAGGCTTCATCCGACCAGCCGGTCTTCTCGTCGGAGCCGCACGCCGGACAGCAGCGGGCGCGGGGCGGCACCTCGGCGCCGCAGTTGGGGCAGGTCGAAGGGGCCATGCGTGTGCGAGTGAACAGACTCCGGCGCGGTTTCACCATCGAGTCGCCGCCGCTCAGCCCGCGCTGGCGTACTCCTCGTCGGTCTTGAGATCGACGCCCATGAGCACGTAGTCGTGCGTGACGGCCTGCATGTCCTTCACATAATCCGGCACACGGACAATCTGCCGAAAGCCCATCAGACCAAACATCTTCATCGCCGCCTCCTGGTCGCCGAGGAACTCCGCCTCCATTTTCTCCAAGCCAATCCCGCGGGCGATCTCCATGAGGTCCTGGACCATCGCGCGCGCCAAGCCGCGCCCGCGGAACTGCGGATGGATGAGCACGCTGATGCGGCCGATGTGGCGTTTCCAGCCGCCGAGCGATTGGTGCAGCGAGCAATCGCCGATGATCTTCTTGTCCTTGATGGCGAGCAACGGAAGGATGCGGCCGAGGTCGATCTTCTTGCACCAATTGCGGATGACTTTCGGGTCGGAGACGCGGTGCTTGATGAAGAGCTTCTCCCGCTCCGGAATGGCCTGGAAGAATTCATGGAAGGCCTTCTCATCGGTGTCCTCAAGCGGTCGGAGGAGGCACGCCAGGCCGGACTTCAAGCTGAGTTTTCTCGGATACTCTTGGAGGACTTCTTCGATCATAGAATGAATCTGTTACGATGTTGCGAGAGCTTAGGCCACAGTCCCGCCGACGACAAGCGGCAAAACCGGTCAGGCGCTCTTCAGACCCAGCCGGTCCAGAATGCGCAGCGTGGAGTGGGCCTTGTTGAGCGTGTAGAAGTGCAGTCCGGGCACGCCTTGTCGAAGCAACTCCTCACATTGCTTCGCGGCGTAGTCGATCCCAAACTCCGTCGCGGCTGCGTCGTCGTCGCCCAGGTCATCCAGTTGGACGAGCAGGGAGATGGGGAGGCGCGAGCCGCAGAGTTGCGTGAACTTCCGCACCTGCTTGCCTGAAAGGATCGGCAGGATGCCGGGAACGATCGGCACGGTCACGCCCAAGCGGGCGGTCAGGTAGTCGCGGAACTCGAAAAAGTCCCGGTTGTCGAAGAACAGTTGCGTGACCACGAAGTCGGCGCCGCCGTCGATCTTGGCCTTGAGCCGCTTCCAGTCCACGATGGCGCCCTCTTTGCACGCGACGTGGCCTTCGGGAAAACCCGCCACGCCGATGCTGAAGCCGCCCATCCGGCGAATCAGTTCGACAAGCTGGAACGCGAACTCGAATCCGCCTTCGACCTTCTTGAACTCGGAACTGCCGTCGGGCGGATCACCGCGCAACGCGAGGAGGTTCTTGATGCCGAGAGCGCGGGCCTGGGCCACGATCTCTTCAATCTGCGGGCGGGTGGAGCCGACGCAGGTGAGGTGGGCCATCGTGGTGACCCCGTGCTGGCGTTGCAGGGCATCGACCATCGAGAACGTCTTCTCGCGCGTGCTGCCGCCGGCCCCGTAAGTCACCGAGCAATAGTCCGGCTTGAACTGGCACAAGGCGGGCACAGTTTTCTCCCTCAGCGCCCGGTCGCCCTCCGGCGTCTTCGGCGTGAAGAACTCGTAGGAAATCGCGGGGCGACCTGCCGCGCGACACTCAGCATAGATGTCTCGGATGAACCGCATGGGCGGGGAATATTGGCGCGGGCCGGCCAAAGCGCAAGCCGGCAGAGCCTCTTTCAAAACTGTAGCAGCCGACGTGAGGAGGCTCCATTTCCAATCTGCAATCTGCAATCTGCATTCCGCAATCAGAGTGAGCCTCCTCACGTCGGCTGCTACAGTTTTGAAATCCCTTCGGCAGGGAAAGCCGCCTTTTGCTTTGACAACGCCCGCGGAACGCTGTGCCATGGCGCCAGCAACCATTCCCATGACCATGAAACGATACAACGTCGGGATCATCGGATACGGCGCGGCAGCCGCGTCACACATCGCGGCCATCAACGCCACCTCGCTGGCGCACGTCACTTCCGTCTGTTCCTCGCGGAAACTGGAGCCGGCCACCCTGGCCAGCCGGCATGGCTGCCACCTCAACTGCTTCCAGGACATCGCGGACTTTCTGTCGCAGCCGGAGTTGCACGCGGTGTCGATTTGCAGTCTCCCGCAACTGCACGCGTGCCACGCCGTCGCGGCTGCCCAGGCCGGCAAGCACCTCATCCTGGAGCAGCCCATCGCGCTGAACCATGAAGATTGCCAAGCCGTCCGCGACGCCGTGACGGCGAGCAACCTGAAAACCTGCGTCGGCTTCCGGTATCGGTTTTCCAACCAGCTCCGCGCCATCAAGGCCTTCCTCGACCGCGGATTGCTGGGCCGGATTCACTACGGTGAAGTCGATTACTACCGCGGCCTGGGGCCGTGGTTCCGGCAGTACCAATGGCTGCAGAAGAAGGAATCCGGCGGCACCAGCCTGCTCGCTGCCGGCTGCCATGCGCTGGACGCTCTGCTCTTTTTCATGGGGCCGGACGTGCAGTCGGCCAGTTGCTACACCACGCACTCGCTGAACCGCGATTTCGCCCGCTTCGAGTATCCGACCTCCAGCGTCACCATCCTCAAGTTCCGCGATGGCCGTGTGGGCAAAGTCGGCTCGGTGCTCGATGCCCAACAGCCGTTTTACTTCCGGGTCCACCTGATTGGCAGCGAAGGAACGATCCTCGACAACAAGTTTTACTCGACGCAACTCGGCGCGCTGGACAAGGCCCAGTGGAGCGAGTTCGCCGTGAAGCTGGCGGAGGAGGATGCGCCGGAATCGTCGTACCAACGACAGTTCGAGACGTTCTTTGACGCGCTCAGCCGCGGCGAAGACATGCCGCTGACCAGCCTCAAGGACGCCTTGCTCACGCATGAGATCGTCTTCGCGGCGGAACGTTCGGCGCAGCGGCATGAACACGGGGCCAAATGATTTCCAGCCACGGCCAGCGGGAAGAGAAAACGAACCTCTGTGTGCACTTCAGCGCAACCGTGGCCGGAAACACCTGATCGCTTATGAGCCGTGACACCGCCCTGGCCGTGGCCGCCCATCCTGACGACATCGAGTTCATGATGGCGGGGACGCTGCTGCTCCTCCGGCAAGCCGGCTGGGACACCCACTACCTGACCATCGCCAGCGGCAATTGCGGCAGCGTGGAACACGACTCCGCCACCACCCGCCGCGTCCGCCGGCGCGAGGCCCAAGCCGCGTGTGAAGTCCTCGGCGCCCGCTGGCATCCGTGCCTGGCGGACGACCTGGAGATTTTCTACGACCTCAAAACCATCCTCCGGCTCGCGGCGGTCATCCGGGACGTCGCGCCCCGCGTGCTGCTCGTGCCGTCGCCGCAGGATTACATGGAAGATCACACGAACTCCTCGCGGCTGGCGGTGAGCGCGGCGTTCGTGCGTGGGATGCCGAACGTGAAGACCCTCCCGTCGCGCCGTCCGGTCGGCGGCGACGTCACTGTTTACCATGCTATGCCGCACGGCCTGCGCGATCCGCTGCGCCGGCGGGTGATTCCAGGCGCGTTCGTCAACACCACCGCCGTCCACGCGCGTAAGCGCCAGGCGCTCGCCGCCCACGCCAGCCAGAAACTCTGGCTCGACAAGTCGCAAGGCATGGATTCCTACCTGCGGGTTTGCGATGACATGTCGCGGGAAGTGGGCCGGCTCTCGCGCCGCTTTCAGCACGCGGAAGGCTGGCGGCGGCATTTGCACTACGGCTTCTGCGCGCCCGACGCCGATCCGCTCAAGGAAGTTCTCGGCAAGGATTACTTGGTGAACCGCGCCTACGAAAAATCGCTCGACCGAGAAACCTGATTACGTTTCACGTATTACGCTTCACGGCTCAACTCTCAACCCTCTAGAAGACCATGCCTCGTAAACTCAGCGCCATCTGCCCGGACTGGTGGGACTACACCACCCTCGACGACGACTTGATCCGAGCCGTCGCCCGGCTCACGCCCAAAGACCTGCTCCAGCTTTCGCGGCCCGGCTTCAAAGTCGTGTTCTACGACACCCACGAGGAGTTCTACCTCACCGAGGCGCTGGAGTACATCACCGCCTGGCGGCAATCCACCGAGGACAACCCGGTCGGCATCTGCGGCCCGATCGGTCCCACGGAGCAGTTGCCGCTCGTCGCGCGCCTCGTCAACGACCTGGACCTGCGCGTGAAGTCGGCCCATTTCTGGGGCATGGACGAGTGGTTCCTCGACGGCAAGGAAGCGCCCGTCACGCACCCGCTTTCCTTCGAGCGCGCCGATCGCGAGCTTTGCTTCAAGCGCATCCGCCGGGAACTCGTCATGCCGGATACGAACCTGCATTTTCCCAAGGCCGACACGGCGGCCTATCGTGAATCGTGGGACGCCGGCGTGCGCTGCGCCGTCATGCAAGGCGGCCAGGGAGACGTGAAGCACTGGGCCTTCAACGACCCGCCCAGGCGCAAAGGCAGACACAAAGACGCCCCGCCCACGCCGGCCGAGTATCGCAAGCTGCCCACACGCGTCGTCGATCTCCACCCGTTGACTGTGGCGCAGAACGCGCGCACGAGCGGCGGCGGCAACATTGCGCTCGTGCCCACGCAGGCCATCAGCGTCGGTCCGGTCGAGACGTGGAAGGCGGACAAGATTTCCATCTGGCACGCCGGCCACCACGACAACCCCTTTGGTCAACGGCTGACGACCTACATGATTTCCAAGCGGATCGTGGACACAGCCGTACCCATGTCGTTGCTGGCCGATCACCCGAACGTGCAATTCAACTTCTACCGGCCGGGCATCGGAACCTGCGACGTGGAGATGCACTGAGCCATGAAGTAGGACAGGCGTCGCGCCTGTCTCTGATATCCGTGCGGCGGATCCGGCACGGGAATGGGGTTTGACCTGAAGCGACCACCGACCGGCAAGCGAAGCTTCCAAGAATGGAGACAGGCGCGACGCTTGTCCTACGCGGAGAGCCGTTTGGTGGAGCAGCCGGCCATCCCAGAAGATTTGCTGGCCCTCCGGGACCGAATCCGGTAACAACCCGGCGCACAACTTGACCACAACATGAGCGCCAGCACAAAAAACGCCGCTGACCGTTTGCCGCCCCAAACCAAGTTCATCGTCGGCAACGAAGCCTGCGAACGCTTCAGCTATTACGGCATCCGCAGCATCTTGGCCGGCTACATCACGGGCGAAGTGGTCCGCGGCGGACTGGGCCAGACGACCGACACGTCCACGAGCATCATCCACCTCTTCATCTTCGCGAATTACTTCATGCCTTTGCTGGGGGCCTGGCTCTCCGACAAGCTGGTCGGGCGCTACTACACGATCCTCTACGTATCGCTGATTTACTGCCTTGGGAACGGGGTGCTGGCTTGCAGCGATTTCTTCACGACGGTCACCTCCAAGATGATTTGTCTGGCCGTAGGACTTGGCCTCGTCGCGTTCGGCGCCGGCGGCATCAAGCCGTGCGTCTCGGCCTTCATGGGCGACCAGTTCAAGCCGGAGCAAGGGCACCTGCTGCAGAAGGCCTACGGGGCGTTTTACTGGTCGATCAACTTCGGTTCGTTCTTCTCCTTCCTCGTCGTGCCGTGGGTCAAGGACCATCACGGCTACGGTCTGGCCTTCGGCGTGCCGGGTGTCTTGATGGCGCTGGCCACGCTGATTTTCTGGCTAGGCACGAAGCATTACACGCGCGTGCCGCCGGCGCGGGAAACCAAGACCGCGGGCTTTCTTCAAGTGTTCCTGCACGCGTTCCGCAGCCAAGGCCGGATGACGCTGGCGCCGGCGATCAACATCCTGGCCGGCCTGGTGTTGCCGATGGTCACCATGATCGCCCTCACCGTGGTGGCGTTGGGGCCAACTTCCGCGTCGTTCTCGGAAAGCGACCTCAAGGACTTTCCGCGGTTGGTCGGCAAGATCACCCAACCGGCGGATGCCGTGTCCGCCTGCCTCGGCACGAACCTCTCTCCTGACACGGTCAAGGCGCTGAAGGAAACGACGGACTTGTCGTCCGCTCCCGCGGCGGTGAAGGCCGCCGTGCTGCACGACTTGAACAAGCTGGTGGGCGAGGGCGTTCCTCTCCATGAGCCGCAACGTTTCCAAGGCGTCAGCCTGAGGCCAGCCACCCAAGAGCTTCTGGCCCGCAACCCAACGGGAGAAGATTTAGTCTGGCTCAATCGGATGCTCCTGGAGGACGCCTTCCCGACAGAATTGGGCAAGCAACCGATGGTGTTGGCGAAGACCATGAAGGCCATCGGCTGGACGGCGCTGGTTGGCGTGGCCGTGTGGTACTTGCTGATTCTCGCCCTGAGTCTGCTTGGCCGAATGGAACTTCCTGACAGTTTCTGGCAAGCAGCCCGCCCACGGCACAGCGAATCCGAAGTTTCCGCAGCCCGCTCCGTGGGGCCAATTCTCTTTGTGTTTGCGCTGGTCCCGATCTTCTGGGCGCTGTTTGACCAGACGACTTCGACCTGGGTCATGCAAGGCCAGAAGATGATTCCGCAGGGCCTCCTGGGCTATAGTGTCGGCGCGGAGCAAATGCAGTCGGCCAACCCGGCGCTGGTGATGATCCTCGTGCCGCTGCTCACGCTCGTCGTGTATCCGCGACTGGGGCGCTTGGCGACGCCCTTGCGCCGGATGAGTGCCGGTTTTTTCCTGGCCGCGGCGTCTTACGTGATCGTGGCCTGGTTGCAGCAGCGCCTGGAAGCTGGGGCGCAACTCAACGTGCTGTGGCAAACGCTCCCTTACATCGTTCTGACCACCGGGGAAGTGCTGCTTTCCACGACGGGCCTGGAATTCGCGTTCGCGGAATCGGCGGCTTCGATGCGAAGCACCATCATGAGCTTCTGGCTGCTGACGGTGGCGTTGGGCAACTTGATTGTCACCGCGATTACCAAGGTGATGGGTGGCGGCGCAGCCCACGCTGCCTCCGTCAGCACGTCGCGCTTCCTGCTCTACGCCGGCCTGACCGCCGTGGTGGGTGTGCTCTTCAGTCTGGTTGCTACGCAATACCGCTACCGGCATCCGTCGTTCAAGGGGAACTGAGCGGGAAACGCAGAAGCCTAAAGCGGCGCGGGCAAACCTGTCGTGGCCAAAGGGCACATCTGGCCAGTGCCACCGTAGCGCAGGCTTTCCAGCCTGCGAGGCGTGCGAGCGATTCGGCCGTCCGCATCGTGGCGGAGGGCCTGCCGACAAGAATGTCGGCGCTACGGCAGGCTGGAAAGCCTGCGCTACGGCGGGGATGTCCGGTTGCGCCCGTGGCCGAACTTCTCCCGACTTTTTGTTGGCCCGGCGCGCGCGCCATGCTCTAAGCTGCGCGGGCGTTGACGCTGCAAAGCATGATTGAGGTCGCCAATTTGACGAAGCGCTACGCCGGCCACACCGCGGTCACGGACGTGTCTTTCACGGTGGGGCGCGGCGAAATCGTGGGCTTGCTCGGTCCCAACGGGGCGGGCAAGAGCACGATCCTGCGCATTCTTTCCTGCTTCATGCCGGCCACCTCGGGGACGGTGCGCGTGGCGGGCTTGGACGTGTTCACCCAGGCGGACGAAGTGCGGCGGCGCATCGGCTACATGCCGGAGAACAACCCGCTGCACAAAGAAATGCGCGTGCGCGAGTACCTCAAGTTCCGCGCCCGCCTCAAGGGTCTCAGCCGGCCCCGGTCGCGCGAGCGCGCCGACGTCGTCATGCAACAGTGTGCGCTCACGGAGGTCAGCCATCGCATCATCGCGCACCTCTCCAAAGGCTACCAGCAGCGCGTGGGTCTGGCCGACGCGTTGGTGCATGAGCCGGAACTCATCCTCCTCGACGAACCGACGCAGGGTCTCGATCCCAACCAGATTCGCGCCGTGCGGCAACTCGTCAAAGACCTCGGCAAGAGCCACACCATCCTGCTTTCCAGCCACATTCTGCCCGAAGTGGAAATGACCTGCACACGGGTGCTGATCCTGCATCATGGCCGCATCCTCGCCGCGGACACGCCGGAGAATTTGCAGAAGGACCAAGATGAAGCCGGCCAAGTCGTGGCCGAGATCGCCGCGCCGAGGGAGGAGTTGCGTCTGGCCTGGGAGCACACGCCGGAAATCCAGCGCCACGACATGGCGGCGGCGGAGGGCAACTACCTCCGTTGCACGCTGACGCCGCGGCCAGGCGTCGATCTGCGCCCGCACATCCACAAGCTGGCGACGGAACGCGGCTGGCCGTTGCGTGAACTGACCCGCACCCGGCTCACGCTGGAAGACATTTTCGTCCGGGTCACTCACGCGGGAAGGGAAGAGGAGCCTTGATGCAGACTTACCTCACACTGGTCCGCCGCGAGTTGGGGAGCCACTTCGTGTCCTGGACGGGCTACGTGGTCCTGGCCGGCGTGCTGTTCCTCCTGGGTCTCTCCACGGCGAGTCTGCTGCAGGAAATGAACGCCCAGGAGAACGACATGCCGCTCATGGAGCAGTTCCTCGACACCTATTATTTCTGGCTCGTGCTGCTGCTGGCCACGCCCATCCTGACCATGCGCACCTTCGCGCTGGAGAAATTCTCCGGCACGTTTGAAACCCTGATGACCGCGCCGGTCGGGGACCTGGAGGTGGTGTTGGCCAAGTTCAGCGGCGCGATGGTGTTGCACGTCTTGATTTGGGTGCCGCTCTTCGGGCAGATGCTCCTCTTCCGCCACTACGGCAACGATCCCACCGTGGCCGATACCGGCACGGCGGCCAGCACCTTCCTCGGCATCGTGCTGTTGGGGATGCTCTACATGTCGATGGGCTGCCTGGCCTCGGCGCTCACCCGCAATCTGAACACCGCAGCCATGATCGCGTTCGCCTTGGGCGTGTCCGTGTTCGTGCTGAGCTACTTGACGTTCGGAACGTCCTTGCAGCCGGGCTGGCGCACGGAGCTGTACTCGCACATCTCCATCATCGAACACATGCGGGACTTTGCACGCGGCGTGGTCGATACGCGGGCCTTGGTGTTCTACCTCAGCGCCACCGCGGTGTTCCTGTTTCTGACGCTGAAGACCGTGGAAAGCCGGAGATGGAGATGAACGCCGACACCCCCACTTTCTCCTTCGGCCGCCGCTGGAACGTGCTCCTGAACGTGGTCCTCTCCATCTTCGCCGTCCTCGCGCTGGCCGTGATGGCCAATTACCTGGCCGTGCGTCATTTCAAGCGCCTGCACTGGACCGCCGACACGCAGATGAAGCTCTCGCCTCGGACGCTCCAGGTGCTGGCCATGCTGACCAACAAGGTCCACGTCACGGTGTACTATGACTCCCAAGATGACCCCTACCTCTACGGGCGCATCACCGGTCTGCTGAGGGAATACCAGTCCGCCAGCCCGCACCTCGAGGTGCAACGGGTCGATTACTTCCGGGACCCCGCCGCCGCCAAAGAGGTCAAGGCGAGGCACCGATTGAACCAGGTGAGCGACAAGAACCTGGTCATCTTCGAGTGCAACGGCAATCGCGACATTGTCACCAGTTTGGAACTTTCGGACACCGACATCCAGGGCGTCTTGGAACGGAGAACGAGAGAGGTCAAGCGCACCCATTTCCGCGGCGAACTGCGCTTCACGTCGGCCATCTACAACGTCGTCACGCCCCGCAGGAACAAGGCCTATTTCCTCCGCGGCCACGGCGAGCACAACCCCGAGAGCACCGACCAGACGATCGGTTGCTCCGAACTCGTGGCCACGCTCAAGGACGAATGCAGCATGCTCTCCGACACGCTCACGCTGGTGGGCACCAACGAGGTGCCGGCGGACTGCAACCTGCTCATCATCCCCGGCCCGATGGACCCGTTTTCGAAGCAAGACCTCGACAAGCTCCAACGCTACCTGGACCAAGGCGGGCGAATGCTGGTGCTCTTCAACTACTTCTCCGTCCGGCCGGGGAAGCCCTCCGGCCTGGAAAGGTTCTTGGCCCAATACAATGTCGCGGTGGGAGAGAACTTGGTCACCGACACGTGGAACACGGTTTCTGGCAGCGGCGATCTCAGACCAGTGGAACTGGGCAGTCATCCCATCGTGGCGCGGATGCAGAACAGTGTGCTGCATTTGAACCTGCCTCGCTCCATTCGGCGGCTCCAGTCGGCTGCGGCGCGCGCCGGGGCCAGCCGTGTGGACGAGTTGTTGTTCACCGGGCCGTACAGCCGCGTGGACAGCAGCTTCAGAAACGGCGTGCCCCAGAAGAGCGAGCCGGCCAGCGCCGTCCCTCTCATGGTGGCCGTCGAACGCGGCAGCGTGCCGGGTGTCAGCGCCGAACGGGGCGTGATGCGCTTGGTCGTCCTGGGCGATTCCTGGTTGATGCAGAACCAAGGCATCCAGTCCATGGCCAATCGCGACTTCGCGGCAGCCGTCGCCAACTGGCTCGTGGACCAAAGCGTTCTGATCTCCGGCGTGGCGCCGCGTCCGGTGAAGCATTATCAAATCATCATGACCCAACACCAGCTTGCGGTCGCGCGGGGAATTTTGCTGCTGGGCCTCCCTGGCGGCGTCATCCTGGTGGGCGCGTTGGTGTGGTGGCGACGACGGAGTTGAGCCGGCGCGCGGGTGTCCCACCCGCAGCAACCGGAAGCCGCAAGACGCCGTGGACACTGGCCGCGCTTGGTTACTGGAGGCGTTGCTGCGGCTGAGAGCCTGTTTGAAAACCCCCGTTTGGAGTTCCGCGTTTACGCGGTTCGTGCGGCGCGCCCCCCGCCAAACCGCGTAAACGCGAAACTCCAAACTTCGATTCGTCGCGGCTCAACGGAGTTTTCAAACAGGCTCTGAGGGCGGTCGCGCGCCGCCTCACGACGCCGTAACGCCTCAGTAACGACGGGGCCAAGGCAGAAATCCGAAATCCGAGTGAGCAAGTCCGAGACTCTGTCGGCCCGTGAAGGTTTCGGATTTGAGATTTCGAGCTTCGGATTTGTTTCGGATTTCGATTTTCGGATTTCGGATTTGCGAACCGCCAGAGCCGGACTCTACTGAGGCCTTACACCACGCCGCGGAAATCCATTGGAAAACCACGTTGCTTCCGCTACACCCAAGCCATGAACCGCAACGAGTCTCCGCGAACAACCCGACGGGCCTTCCTCTCCGCTGCGACAGTTACCGCCGCCAGCTTTGCGATCGTGCCCCGCCACGTGCTGGGCGCCGCGAGCCAAGCGCCGCCCAGTGAGACGCTGAACATCGCGGTCATTGGCGCGGGCGGCCGCGGGGCCGACGACATCGCCGACTTGAAGGGCCAGAACATCGTCGCCCTCTGCGACGCCGACTGGGAGCGGGCCGCGGGCACGTTCAAAAAATTCCCGAAAGCCACCCGGCACCGCGACTTCCGCGTCATGCTGGAAAAGGAAAAGGGCATCGACGCCGTGGTCGTGGCCACGCCGGACCACACGCACGCGGTAGCCTCGATGGCGGCCATTAAGCTCGGCAAGCACGTCTATTGTGAGAAGCCGCTCACGCGCACCGTGCGCGAAGCGCGGGCGTTGACGGAAGCGGCACGCGGGGCCAAGGTCGCCACCCAGATGGGAAACCAAGGCATGGCTTTCGAGGGCAACCGCCTCATCAACGAGTGGCTCGCCGACGGCGCGATTGGCCCGGTGCGCGAAGTCCACGTCTGGTCCGACCGCCCGACGCACAAAGGCAAGCTGCCATTCTGGTGGCCTCAAGGCCTTGAGCGCCCAAAGGAAACTCCGCCCGTGCCGGCCACGCTCGACTGGGATCTGTGGCTCGGCCCCGCGCCGTGGCGTCCGTATCACCCCGCCTACGTCCCGTTCAAGTGGCGCGGTTGGTGGGATTTCGGCAGCGGCGGCCTGGGTGACATGGGGATTCACAACCTCGCGCCGGCGTTCTCCGCGCTGAAGCTCGGCGCGCCGGAAAGCATTCACGCCAGTTCCACGCCGGTCTTCCCGGAATCGGTGCCGCTGGCCAGCATCGTGCATTACCAGTTCCCCGCCCGCGGTGAGCTGCCGCCCGTCAAGCTGCATTGGTACGACGGCGGCCTCCTGCCCGCGCGCCCGGAGGAACTGGAGGACGACCGCGATCTCGACCCGGAGGACGGCCTGCTGTTCGTGGGAGACAAGGGCAAGATGCTCGTGGAAGGCTGGGGTGGCGAACGCCCGCGGCTCATTCCCGAAACTAGGAACAAGGAATACCAGCGCCCGCCGAAAACCTTGCCGCGCTCCGTGGGCCATCACCGCGAATGGGTCGAAGCGTGCAAGACCGGCTCGCCCACGCGGTCGAACTTCGATTTCGCCGGCCCGCTCACCGAGGCCGTTCTGTTGGGCACAATCTCCGTCCGGCTCGGTGGGCAGAAGCTTTACTGGGACAGCGCGAACTTCAAAGTCACCAACCTGCCGGAAGCGAACGGCCTGCTGCACTACCCGTATCGGCAGGGATGGACGCTGTGACGAGGGAAGTCGCGCAGGGCCCAAGTGAGAGCTGTTGACCAGGGCGTTGCGCGCCGTGCGTCTCCGCTTTGGAGAACGAGCTACTCCCTCACCGCCCGCACGCGAGAGAACAGCGCGCGGTTCGTGCTGAAAAGGTCCAGCAGGATTGTCTGAAACGGAGTCGGCGGATGGTTGGTGAAGAGAGTCAGCCAATTCGTTCCAGCGGTGCCAAGACTCCTGCTCCGCTCCAGGAATTGCTTTGCTGCGACGCCGCCTTGCCCTTCGAGGCGAAGGCCGTTGGCTTCTGATTTCCGACCTCTGACTTCTGACGTCTGCCTTCGGCTTCACTGCTTTTCCACTTTCAGCCGGTAAAACTGCATCGCGTTCGTACTGATGGTGTCCCACCCCCGTACGCACCACAAGACTGACAGCAAGATTGACAGAGGGTAGCCAAACGCTACCGTGTGCGCATGAGTCAACCGGTGAAGCTGTCCGACGCCCTGGTGCTGGATGCGCGCTTGGCGGGTGAAGCCTTGGAACGATCCATCGCTGGCCAAGTGGAATTCTGGGCCAGATTGGGGCGGGCCATCGAACCTTTGCTGCAAGGCGTTCAGGCGCTCACCTTGAGCCGCAACGCCACCGCCCGTCCGCTGTCCGCCTGCCTGGACTCCGTGGATTCTCCGGAGGGTCGTCGCCGGCTCGGTGAGTTCCTCCAGACCCAGCCGTATCTACACTATGAGCCGGCGGCCGATGCCCCCGGACTCTTGGTCCGCATCGAAGCCGACGGCAAACGCACGGTCGGTCGCTTCGTCAATCGCCAGTTCAAAGCCACGAAAGCCAGGCCCGCCCAGTGACGAGCCTGCCGCTGGACCAGCGTCCCGTCATCGTTGCGCTGGCCGGGCCGAACGGTGCGGGCAAGAGCACTTTCTACCACGCCCATCTCCACCCTGCCGGACTGCGCTTCGTCAACGCCGACGTGCTGGCGCGGGAACTCCGCCTCGATCCGTATGCCGCCGCGAAGGTGGCGGATGCGCTCCGGCGACAGTTGGTGCAACAACGTGAGAGCTTCGTTTTCGAAACCGTTTTCTCCGATCCCGTGGGCGACAAACGGACCTTCCTGAAGGCGGCGGCGCAAGCGGGCTACACCGTGGTGCTTTGCTTCATCGGAATTTCCGGGCCGGACGTTTCCGAAGAACGCGTGGCCATGCGGGTTTCTCAGGGCGGCCATGATGTGCCGACCGAGAAACTGGTGGCCCGTTTCCCACGCACTATGGCCAATCTCCAGGCCGCCCTTCGCGAACTCTCGCAGGTGTTGATCTTCGACAACGACGACTTGCGAACTCCCTTCCGACAGGTCGCCTGCTTTCAGAACGGTCAGCGCGTGAGTCTGAACCCACCGATGCTGAAATGGCTCAAGCCCCTGCTGCCGTAGCGGCTTTCGGGAGATAGCTGGTGAACCTAGCAAAGCAGTCGAAACCACGGAACACTCGAAATGACACGGATTCCAGAACGACGCATCGAATCTCACGCAAAGCCGGACCAACACCTGCGACCAGATTTGGATGGATTCCATCGGGCAGTATGCACCATGAACATCCGGCATTGCCTGCGGGATATTCATGGTTACATTTCGGACATGATTGACCGCAAAAGCGACGTTGGACTGGTTCGCGCCGCCCTGAAACGGAGCCGCGTGGTCGCGCTGCTCGGCCCGCGCCAGTCCGGCAAGACCACGCTTGCCCGCCAGTTTGTTCCCGCCGACTCCCTCCGCTACTTCGATCTGGAAGACCCGCAAAGCCTCGCGCGTCTCAGCGAGCCGGACACCGCCTTGCGTCCGCTGAAAGGGCTGGTGGTCATTGACGAAATCCAGCGCCGCCCGGACCTCTTTCCCCTGCTGCGCGTGCTGGCGGATCGGCAGCCGTTCCCCGCCCGATTCCTCATTCTCGGCAGCGCATCACCGGACCTCTTGAAACAGTCATCCGAAACGCTCGCGGGCCGGCTGGAGACCATTTCGCTGGAAGGCTTCCGCCTGGCCGACCTGGGCGCGGCGGCGCAAACCCGGCATTGGATGCGGGGCGGATTCCCGTTGTCGTTCACCGCCCGCACCGAACCCAACTCCCTTGCCTGGCGGCGTCAGTTCCTCCAGACCTTCCTGGAACGGGACGTTCCGCAGTTGGGCGTCACCATCCCGGCGGTCGCCTTGCGGCGCTTCTGGAACATGGTCGCCCACTACCACGGCCAGATTTGGAACGCGGCCGAACTCGCCCGCGCGCTGGCCGTCAACGAATCCACCGTGCGACGCTATCTCGACCTGATGACCGGCCTGTTCATGATCCGGCAACTGCCGCCATGGTTCGAGAACCTCGGCAAACGCCAGGTCAAAGCGCCCAAGGTTTATGTCCGCGACAGCGGACTGCTCCACGCGCTGCTCGGCATCACCAACCAGCGCGATCTTGAACATCATCCGAAAGTCGGCGCTTCGTGGGAAGGTTACGCCGTTGAAGAAGTCCTCAAGGCGCTGCGCCCCGACGAGGTTTACTACTGGGCCACGCATCAGGGCGCGGAGATTGACCTCGTCCTCTTCAAGAACGGCCGCCGCATCGGTGTCGAGTGCAAGCGCGCGGACGCGCCGGTGCTTACGCCCTCCATGCGCATCGCGCTGGCCGACCTTAAGCTCGACGAACTCCGCGTCGTGTATCCCGGCGAAAAGCGTTACCCGCTGGCGAAAAAGGTCGAGGTCGTGACGCTGGCGGAACTGGTGAATGTAAAGTGAGTTCGGAGTCCCGCCTTCAGGCGGTTCGGGGCCGCGTGAACGCAGGAACTCCGAACAAACCGTGCGTCTCATTTCTGCATTCTTCATTCTGCCTTCATCCTTTCCCCAGCAGTCGTCCGGGTTGGCAAAGAACCGGTTGAACTGGAGCGGGGGCTGGCAATGCGGACAGTGGGAGAACAGGCTCGCAGCAGCAGCGTCACGCAGGGCCGTCACGACGGCCGGCAAGTCGGGCGGCAGAAGCAGCCTCTTCCGTCCCGGCGAATAGCTGGCAAGCTCACGCCAATTCTCGCGCCCATCGTAAAACGGTCTGGACTATTTTACGACGCTCGCAACAATGGTCGTATGAGCGAACGCGCCCGCCTTTACACGGCTATTTTGCAGGATCACCTGCAAAGGCACCGTCAGATGGCCCTGATCTCCGGGCCACGTCAGGTGGGCAAGACCACGACGTGCCGATCCCTCGGCGAAGCCTATTTCAACTGGGACAATTCCGATGACCGGCGACGCCTCCTGCGCGGGCCCGCTGCGCTGGCCGAAGCGCTGCAATTGGACCGTCTGCGTGCGCAGCCGCCTGTGGCCATCCTCGACGAACTGCACAAATACTCGAAATGGAAAACCTTGCTCAAAGGCTTCTTCGACACTCACGGCGACCGGGTGCGCCTGCTCGTGACGGGCAGTTCGCGGCTGGACGTTTTCCGCCGGGGTGGCGACAGCCTGATGGGGCGTTACCTGCTTTATCGCATGCATCCCTGGAGCGTGGGCGAATGTTTGCGAACCGGCCTGCCCGCGCGGGAGATCCAGCCGCCGGGCGAAGTGCCCGCCGCCGACTGGGACGCGCTTTGGGAGCATGGCGGATTCCCGGAGCCGTTTCTGCGGCGGGACACCCGCTTCACGCGCCGCTGGCGTTCGTTGCGGCAGGAACAACTCTCGCGGGAAGACCTTCGCGACGTCGCGCACATCACCGACCTCGGCACGATGGAAACCCTCATGCAACTCCTCGCCGAGCACAGCGCACAGCAGCTTGTCTATTCCAACCTCGCCCAGGAAATCCAGGTGTCCGTGGACACCGCCAAGCGATGGATTGATCTGCTGGGCCGCATGCACTACGGATTCATCGTTCGTCCCTGGTTCAAAAATGTCGCCAAGGCCCTGCGCAAGGAGCCTAAATGGTTCCTGCGCGACTGGAGCGGACTGGCAGACGACGGCGCACGGGCGGAAACCTTCGTCGCCTGCCACCTGCTCAAGGCGGTCGAGGGCTGGACGGACCTGGGACTGGGCGACTTCGAGTTGCGTTACCTGCGCGACAAACAGAAACGCGAAGTGGACTTCCTGGTCGTGCGCGACCGGCAGCCCTGGTTCCTGGTCGAAGTCAAGCTCACCGATGCGAACCTCTCCCCGTCGCTGGCCTATTTCCAGGCCCAGACGAAGGTCCTCCACGCCTTCCAGGTCGTGATGAACCTGCCCTACGAACCAGCCGATTGCTTTGCCGTTCGGCAACCCGTGGTGGTTCCCGCCAGGACCTTCCTGAGCCAACTTCTGTGACGTCGGCGAATACCGCTCGGAGTTCCGCCTTCAGGCGGCTCGGAACCGCGTCAACGCGGAACTCCAAACAAGCCGTGCGTCTGATTTCTGCATTCCTCATTCTGCCTTCATCCTTTCCGCCAAGGCGAGGATGACCGGGCCGCGCTGCCAGGACTGGCCGGCGAAGGCCGCCTGCTGCTCCTCGTCCTCTTCCGTGACGCGGGAGAAGTAGGTGCTCGGATAAACCAGGATGGATTTCAGGTCCGGGTAATAATCGGTGTCCCGATGCAGCAGCAGCAAACAGGCTTGCGCCGCGATGACGACGCGGATGTCATCCGTGATGACCAAGCTGTCGCAGCCTTCGAACTGCTTCTCCGCCAGGAACACCTGGATGTGCCCCTCCAGTTCCCGCTGATCTTCGGGCGGCAGACAGGTCAGCAAGGGAAAACGCCGGTGCAGAATCTCACGCCATTCCGGCGGAAAAGGTGTGGAACGGGGTCGCAGGCGGCGGCTCTTGGTGGGGAGAAGATCATGGTCTTCTGGCGACGCTATTCTTCTTCCTTCATCATTCTGCCTTCATCCTTTTCGAGAGGCGCGCGTGCTCTTCGGCGAAGGGGCGGGCGGCTTCGGGTTGGCCCAAATGTTCGTAGTGCGCGGCAAGGGCTGCGAGATGGGCAAGGGTTTCTTCGTGGTCGGCGCCTTTCTCGCGGCGGGACTGTTCCAAGCCGCGCCGCAGGATTTCGGCATAGTTGTCCGCGGCGGCGAAGAACGGGTTGAACTGGAGCGGGTGCTGGCAATGCGGACAGGTGGAGAGAAATCCAGAATGCGGAATGCGGAATGCGGAATGAACCTGAATAGCCGCAACGACGGCGGGCGGCGGCGCGAACTCCTGGCCGCACACGGGACAGCGCGCCTGCTGGGGATTGGCGGCGGTGAGAATGCCTGGATCGGACGGGACGCCGTGCAATTCGAGGAACAACACCTCGCCTGTATTTGTGCCGGCGCAAATTACATTCCCATCGCCGTTGAGGGCCACTGAATTGAAAGGCGCTGATGCTGAATACACGCCCAGGCATTGGCCACAATGTAGGTTCCAAACCCGCACCGTGTTGTCCACGCTCCCGCTAACCGCCCGCTGACTGTCTGCCGTCACTTCCACGCTCTTAACCCAGTTGGTGTGGCCTTTCAGCGTGCGCAGGCACGCGCCGCTCTCCAAGTCCCAGATCCGCAGCGTCAAGTCATAACCAGCCGACACCGCGCGTCGACCGTCCGGCGTCACACTTACGCTACTGACCAATCCGATGTGGCCCTCGAGCGTATGGAGGCATTGGCCACTCTCCATGTCCCATACACGAAGCGTCCCGTCCGTGCTTCCCGACACCGCACACTTACCATTTGGCGTTAAACTGACACAATACGCTGTTTCGCCAGGACCTCCCCCCACTGTGCGGAGGCGTTGATCGCTGCCCAAGTTCCACACGTGTAACGTCACGTCCGAAGCCAACGATACTACGCGCCAACCATCCGGAGTTGTGGATAAGCTGATGACAACAACGCCTTTCAAGGTGCGTAGGCATTGGCCACAGTCCAGATCCCACTCGCGCAATGTCTGATCATAACTAGCCGACACCGCGCGCCGCCCGTCAGGCGTCACACTCACCTTCAAGACGGTGGCACTATGGCCTTCCAGAGTGCGTAGGCACGCCCCGTTCTCCAAGTCCCACACCCTTAACGTATTGTCCCCACCCCCCGACACCGCGCGCCGCCCGTCAGACGTCACACTGACGCTACTAACTTCGTCGCTATGGCCTTCGCGCGGCCGCAGGGAAGAGCCATCTTCTAGGTTCCACACCCGTACCGTCCTGTCGCCACTCCCCGAAACCGCGAGTCGGCCATCCGCCGCTACGGTCACCCCGTTAACATCGGCGCTGTGGCCTTCCAGTGTGCGCAGGCAGTGACCGGTTTCCAAGTTCCAGATGCGCAACGTTCTGTCGCCACTTGCTGACACCGCGTACCGACCGTCAGGCGTTATACTAACGCAGTTGACCGCCCAACTGTGGCCTGCAAGCGTTTGAAGGCACTGTCCGGCCTCCAAGTTCCACACGAGCATTCTTTCGTCATGACTCCCGGATACCGCACGCCGACCATCTGGAGTCACACTCACGCTGAAGACCGAACTGGTGTGCCCCTCCAACTTGCGTAGGCATTGACCGGACTCTAAGTCCCATACGCGCACCGTCTTGTCATGGCTCCCCGACACCGCGCGTCGACCATCCGGCGTCACGCTCACAGTCAAAACGCCATCGCAGTGCCCTTCCAATACCCAAAGGCATCGCCCTGTATGGAGATCCCATACTCGCAGGGTTTTGTCCTTACTTCCAGACACAGCACGCCGACCATCGGGTGTGACGCTCACATTGACGACCCAATCACTATGGCCCTGCAATTCCCACAGGCGCTGGCCGCTTGTTAAGTCCCAGCTGGAAACCGTCTGGTATCGGCTCCCACAGACCGCGAACCGTCCGTCCGGCGTCACGCTCACGCTCGAAGCTATCCAGCCGGGGCATTCTAGTACCTTCAGGCATTGGCCTGTTTGGAGATTCCAGACTCGTAGCTTCTCGTCTGAACCAGCCGAAAACGCAAGCCGACCGTCAGGCGTTACACTAACACTACTGACGCTCTGACTGTGGCCTTCGAGGGTGCGCAGCAGTGCGGGATTGGCGTTGCTGGCTGCAGTCGCTGGCCACCGGCGCAGCACCATTGGAGCTTGTCGCGAACTGATAGATCGAGTTGCAGCCTCATGCACTGGGCCGTTAGACAATTGATTGAACGCATGTTGCACCACGAAGCCGTCTCGTTTGCCAAACTCCAGCAACGGGTAGCACTCTGACTTGACAAAACCTGCAAACGCCCGCAAACGGTCAAGCCGTGTCGGCTTCTCTAGGACGCGCCGGCATTCTGCCTCAATCCGATCGCTGCTCCAAGGCTCCACCGACGGGATTATCTCCGGCAAGACTGGTTGCGATTCGGTAACTGCTTCACCACGCTTCATCCGATCACGCCGGTCACTCCACTGCCGGGCATACTCGATAATCTCCGCCGTCCACCGCCGCACACGTTCTTCACGGGCGCTTTCCCCGCGCAAATCCGCCTGCGCTTCCGGCAGGCTCTCCTGCGCCAGACGGTAGTCGGCGATCAACTCGAAAACCTGGCTGAGTCGGCATCGCGCCTCGACAAACCTCAGGTCGCAGAGGGTCTGGCAATAATCGTTTGTGCGTTGCGCCCCGACCAGATGGAACGCCACTTCGAGAAATGGACGCGGGCTGTTGCCTTTCCAACCCCGGTTTCCCTCCGGGTCGGCCTTGTCGCGGAAGTAGGTGGCGAGTTGGTCATGCGCCGCGAGTCGTTGAGATTCTGCCGGCAGGTAGGAGGTCGCCGCCGCCTCCCGGAACTGGCCGTGGTAGAAGTCGAGCAATTCGCCGCGCTGCATCAGGTAGGGACGCAGGAGTTGCGCGAGGGCGGCCACATTGCCTTGCGGGTCACCGGGCGACAGGAGCTCCACGAGTTCCTGCTGGCTCAGGCCGTGCCGGCTCGCGCCCAGCAGGGAGACAAATCGGGACACCAGTTCCCAGCCGACCTTCTGGCCGGAGGCATCACGGAAACCGTCATCGTCCTCCAGTCGCTTCAGAATCCAGATGAACAACGCCCGGGTGTCCGGTGGCAGTTGCGCGATGCGGTCGGTGATCTCCTCGTATGTGCCCAGCGTGCGGAGTTCCTCCAATGCGACCAGCAGATACAATGGGGTGCCAGCATCGGCCTTGGCCAGCAGCGCGGCGCGCTGGTCGTCCGTCATGGACTTCCGATACCGGTGGAGGAATTCCCGGATGATGGCTTTGCCGTCCTCTGCCGTGAGCGGTTTTAGCTCGATCTCCTTCGGCGGAACTCGTCGGTGACGGAGTGACTCAAGTGGACCTTGGACCTTGGACTCAGAACTTTGGACTGTCTTCTGACCGCTGACTTCTGACCTCTGACCGCTGACTTCTGTCATCGTGGAGAGAATGGCGCGCACATTCGCCGGCAGTTCTTCGGGCAGCCACGACCAGCCGGCAAGCTGGGTGGTGGGATCAAATTGGTTGATGGCATCGAGGAGAATCACAACGCGCTTCTGGGCGGAGGCCTGTTGGAGGATTTCAGCGAACGCCACCCGCAGTTTCTCCGGGTCTTCCGGTATCTCCGCCGTCAGTCCGACGCCAGTCACTAATTCATGGCACAACCGCCGCAAGGTCCGCCGCACATCGGTCGAACCGGGACTGGCCCCCACGAAATGCGGAATCACCAGGTCCTGCGGGTGGGCTTCCCGGTAATCCCGGCAGAACTTGCCCAGCAACGCCGATTTCCCGCTGCCCGCTGCGCCCGTCAGGCACAGATAACCATTCCCGCTCGTGCTTTCGGCGTGGTGCCGGAGTTCATTCCAGACCGGCTGGCGGCTGCCCAGCACGAAGCGTTGGACGCGTTCCTCGATGAACGCTTCCATCGCCGCGTTCTCCTCGGTGAACTCGTCCGGTTTCTCCCCCGTCGTCGGGCCGAACTCCTGGTCAATGCTCTGCTTGAGATCCGCGTAAACCCGGTCGCCAAACTCCTTCAGCCCGATCAGCCGTCGGGATGGGTCATCCCACTGCGCCCGGTAGATGAACGGCTGGAGACCGGCCTCGGTGATGGCGGTCTTGAGTTCGGCCAAGGCGGCAGCGCCGTGGCTGCCGGCCGGCTCGCGAAACTCGCCCGGCGTAACCTCGACCATGGCCGCGGTGGCTGACGGATCCCGGAAATAGAAGTAGGCGAAGCCGCGACTCGTGAGATCGCGGTCCAGCACGCCGTAATGGACCTCATCGGCCGTAATGGACCGGGTCTTGCCGGGCGGCACCCAGCCATACCGGCCACCCAACATGCAGAGGAACCGGGGCCGGCATTCATCCACGACTTCGCGACAAACCGAAAGCGCATCCTGCTCCGAGGTCACGCCCCAACGCAGGTCCACATCCACGAGATGGATGCGCCGCTGCAGCAATTCCTGCCGCAGCTTGGGGAACACGAAGCGCACCAGATGATCCCGTTCCGCCTGCATATCGCGGAAGGTGCTGCTGATGAAGACGCGAACGGTTTTCCAGGTGGTGTTCATAGGCAGATGGTGAATTGATGTTAACAGTCTGACAACTTGTTCTGCCAGCACGGGGTTCCCGGCGACGACGAGCAGGCGCTTCCCGTTCGGTGAAGAGCGAGACGGGCACCAACTCGCCGTGGAGGGCGTCGAGGATGCCTTTGTCGCGAGTGGTGACGAGCATCCGGCAGCACGGGCCGAGCAGGTCGAAGGCTTGGGCATCGGCCGCCCGCCAGACGTCGTCGAGCACGAGCAGGACGGCTTTGGCGGCGAGCAATTGGCGGAGCACGCCCTGTCCCTGCGCCAGCGAGGCGAACGTGTCGTCGCCGCCGAGGTGCCGGGCCAGGTCGCGCTGGCGCTTGAGCAGGTCGTCGTCGGTGAGCTTCTGGCCGGCGGCGATCCAGACCACGCCGTCGGGATAGGCCTGGCGCACCTGGCGGTTGCGCGCGAGCGCGGCAGCCAGCACGGACTTGCCGATGCCGCCCATGCCCTGCATCCCCACGCGGGCGTCGGCCCCGGTGATGACCTGCGGTTTCTGGAGGTCCACCAGCAGCGCGTCGCGCACCCGGCGCATCAGGTCGGGGCGACCGAGGAAGTTGGGCGGCAGATTGGGCACGGCGAACAGCGCGCCGAGCTTGGGGTTTGGCTGACGCAGGCTGGCGATCAACTTCGCGAGCGCGGCGGGGTAGTTTGCGTCGTCCCGGAAATCCTCGCAGTGCAGGAGGCTCAGTTCGCCGGGGACATGCTCGTAATCGCCGAACCGGAGAATCGGGGTGACGAGGACGTGATCGCACTCCAAGGCGAACTGCCATTCCTCCCGCACGTAGGGCGAAAGCGCCGCCTTCGGCCCGCCGACATAGACCACCCGGTCCACTTCCGTGCGAATGGCGTCCTTAATCTCCTGGTGGAAGGTCAGCCCCTTCGACATGAGCGATTCGCGGTCAAACCAGACGGTGAAGCCGGCCTTCGTGAGGTCGGCGTGGAGGCGCTTCACAAAAGCCTCATCATCGCCGCGGGCGTAGGAGAGGAAGACGCGGGTCAAGGCTGGTTGTTGCGATAGATCGTTCATGGTTCGGTGTTTTCCTTTCACCTCAGAGCCTCGTTCAAAACTGTAGCAGCCGACGTGAGGAGGCTCTGATTCCCCTGAAGTCTGAGCCTCCTCACGTCGGCAGCTACCGGGTTTTGAGATCGCCTCCTCAGAAACGGTTTCTGCGTTGTCTCTGGATTCCGGCCTTCGGCCTTCAGACAGTCCCGCTTCGCAAGCATGTCTCGGAAGGTGGAAGCGATGAAGACGCGAGACCGCCGGTCTTTCCCTGGAAGGCCCTGCGACTCAGATTTGTCCCCGACGGGCATGACTGCTTCTATCCCAACCGCACCAGCCCTCGCAAGAATTCCCTCATCGACCGCGCGCAGGTTGAAGGCGTACTGGCCTCCTCCCTCGAATCTGTCCATGAAGCAAGACTGGCGGCGCACCTGTCTCTGATCTCAGCCCGAAATCCGAAGTGGGCACCACGAAACACACGAAACACACGAAAGCAGAACCGGAACCGTCATGCTGGCCCTGCCCAAGAGTCGCGCGATGGAAAATGATGAAGTGGGGCCAGCCTTTTCGTGTGTTTCGTGTGTTTCGTGGTGATTCAAAATCGGGGTTCAGGCTCAGTGCGGCGAGTCGCGTACAGGCAGGGCGCGAGAACTGAAGCGATCGCTGAATGGTGAGTGAAACTCTCGAGAATGGAGACAGGCGCGACGCCTTTCCTACGAGGAGAGTTGCAAATCGCCCGCCCGGTGAGGGCATGGGGCCGACAGGATCGGGTGAGAGAATCGGGCGCGGCGGCGGGCGGCGGACAACACGGACGCCCAAATTTTCCCCCAAAAACTTGTTGCAGCACCGAAGTCCTTTGTTATAGTCCGCCCTCCATTTTTCCGGGCAGCGCCGGACAGCGTGGAAACAAAGCAAATTTGCAATGCCGACAATTAACCAACTGGTCCGTAAGGGACGCACGAAGTTGAATTACAAGAGCAAGGCGCCCGCCTTGCAAGGCTCGCCGTTCCGCCGCGGGGTCTGCATCCAGGTGATGACCCGCACGCCGAAGAAGCCCAACTCGGCCATGCGGAAGGTGGCCAAAGTGCGCCTGACGAACGGCCACGAGGTCATCGCCTACATCCCCGATGAAGGCCATAACCTTCAGGAGCACTCCATCGTGCTCGTGCGCGGGGGCCGCGTGAAGGACCTGCCCGGCGTCCGTTACCACGTGGTGCGCGGCACCCTGGACGCCGCCGGCGTGGAGAAGCGCCGCGTGAGCCGCTCGAAGTACGGCGTGAAGACCCCGAAGGAAGGCGCGAAGCCGGCCACCGCGGCCGCCGCTCCAGCCCCGGCCCCGGCCGCGTGATTTTGAAGCGCGCCCCGGTTTCGCGAATGAACCATTTAACGATTTAACGAACCCATGTCTCGACGTCGCAGAGCCTACAAACGGTCGTTGACCGAAGACCCGAAGTTTCACAGTCCGCTGGTGACCCGGTTGGTCAACACCGTCATGCACTGGGGGCAGAAGAGCACCGCGCAGCGCATCGTGTACGGCGCGTTTGATGAGATCGCGCAGAAGATGCCCGCGGTCAATCCGCTCGAAGTGCTGACCAAAGCGGTCGATAACGCCAAGCCGCGCATCGAAACCAAGGCCCGCCGCGTGGGCGGCGCCACGTATCAGGTGCCGCTGGAAGTGCCCATCGACCGCCAGCTCGGTCTGGCCGTGCGCTGGATCGTGGATTTCGCCGATGCCCGCAAGGGCCAGCCGATGCAACGCGCGCTGGCGGCGGAAATCCTGGAAGCCTATCAAGGCCAGGGAAACGCCGTGCGCAAGCGCGATGACGTTCATAAAATGGCGCAGGCCAACAAGGCCTTCGCGCATTTCCGCTGGTAGAACAACTTTTCCGCAAACGCCCCGGGGCCGATAACGCATCGGGGCGTTTTTATTCGTTTTGATTTTGTGGCTGTAGCAACTGACATCAAGTCCGCCGTCGCGCCGAAACCGGCCCCGGCAACAAACCCACCGAAGGCGGCCCCCGCCCCGGCAACGCCAGGCCCGCGTGCGCCTGCGCCGGTCCCGGCCAAGCCGTCCCACCCCGTGGCGGGGAACGTGGCTTCTCAGGCAAGACCTTTGCCGCATTCCTCCGGGGCGGCTCCCAGTTCGCGGCCGGCTGCTCCCGCTCCCGCGGGGCCTCGTCCGCATGGGACTGCAACAGCGCCGCTCCGGCCGCCGATGCCTGTTTCCGGGCCTCGGCCGGCTCCGGCAAGGCCTTTCACAGCTTCGCCCGCCTCCGCGCCAGTTTCGGGCAGGCCCGGCTTCCACGCTCCGGCAACGGTGCGCCCGCCGACGCACGGTGCAGCCGCAACGAGGCCGCCCTCGCCGGCGACTGGGACTGCGGCGACTCCGGCAAGACCTTCGGCGCCTCGAATCGTTCCGGCCCCTGGACCGTTGAAGCCAGCCGCGCCAGTTCAAGTGCCCGCGCCGAAACCGGCTTCGGCCGTGGCCGCGCCTGGCACTCCCGCGCCGGCGCCGACACCAGCGAAGCCAGCCGCGCCGAAACACGCTCCGCCCGCCCCGAAGGCGGCGGTCATTCCCAAACGCCCGTATCCGCTGGAATGCACGCGCAACATCGGCATCGCCGCGCACATTGACGCCGGCAAGACGACCGTCACCGAGCGCATCCTTTTCTACACGGGCCTCATTCACAAGATGGGCGAGGTCCACGAAGGCACGACCGTCACCGACTGGATGGAGCAGGAGCGGGAGCGGGGCATCACGATCACCAGCGCCGCCACGACCTGCTATTGGACCCAGAAGCCCGAGGGAGGCGTGTACAAGGCTTTTGCCGGAGTGCCTCATCGCATCAACATCATCGACACTCCGGGCCACGTCGATTTTACGGCGGAAGTCGAGCGCTCCATGCGCGTGCTGGACGGCGCGGTCGCGGTGTTCTGCGCGGTGGCCGGCGTGCAGCCGCAATCGGAGACGGTCTGGCGCCAAGCGACGAAATACTCTGTGCCGCGTGTCGCGTTCGTCAACAAGATGGACCGCGTGGGCGCAGACTTTGAGCGCGCCGTGGGCGAGATGCGCAAGAAGCTCGGCGCTTACGCCTATCCGGTCGTCCTGCCCATCGGCAAGGAGGACGACTTCCGGGGCGTGATCGACTTGGTGAACAAGAAGGCCTGGCTGTGGGACGACTCCGACGAGCCCGGCATGAACTACCGGATCGAGGAAATCCCGGCCGAGCTCAAGGACGCCGCCGAGATGGCCCTGGCAGAACTCGTCGATGCCGTCTCGAACAAGGACGACGAAGTGGCGTCGCTGATCATCGAGGACAAGCCGGTCACGGCGGAAATCCTGAAGAAGGCCATTCGCCGGCTGACCTGCAAGATCGAATTCGTCCCGGTGCTGTGCGGCACCGCCTTCCGCAAGCGCGCCATTCAGCCGCTGGTGGACGCGGTCGTGGATTATCTGCCGTCGCCGCTGGACATTCCGCCGGCCCAGGGCCAGGACTCCGGCGCCAACCCGATCCTCGTCAAGCCCGAGGACGCGGCCAAGTTCTGCTCCATCGCTTTCAAGCTCTGGAGCGACCCTTACGTCGGCAAGCTCGTCTTCTTCCGTGTCTATAGCGGCACGCTCAAGAAGGGCGACATGATTTACAATCCGCGCACCCGCAAGCGCGAGCGCGTTAACCGCGTCATGATGATGCAGGCGGACAAGCGCATCGACTTGGACACGGTCCACGCGGGCGACATTGCGGCGCTGGTGGGCCTCAAGAACATCACCACCGGCGACACGCTCTGCAACGAGTCGCTCGATGTGCTGCTCGAACCGCCGACGTTCCCCGAACCGGTCATCAGCATGGCGGTCGAGCCGAAGACCACGGCGGATCGCGACAAGATGTCCGAAGGCTTGCAGCGCTTGTCGGAGGAAGACCCCACTTTCCGGTGCTTCACCAACGAAGAAACCGGCCAGCTCATCATTGCGGGCATGGGCGAGCTTCACTTGGAGATTATTCGCGACCGTCTGATGCGCGAGTTCAAGGTGGAAGCCACCGCTGGCGCGCCGCAGATCGCGTATCGCGAGACGCTCACCAAGCCCGCGGAAGGCGTGGGCAAGTTCATCCGCCAGTCCGGCGGGCGCGGCCAGTACGGTCACGCGGTTGTCACCGTTGAACCCAATGAACGCGGCAAGGGCGTCGAGATCGAGAACAAGATCGTTGGCGGCGTGATCCCAAAGGAATACATCCCGGCCGTGATCGACGGCATCGAGGAAGCCGTCGCGGGCGGCGTTTATGCCGGCTACCCGGTGGTGGATGTCAAGGTGGCGATCATCGACGGCACCTTCCACGAAGTCGATTCGAGCGAACTGGCGTTCAAGATGGCGGGCATTTTCGCCGTCAAGGAAGCGGCGAAGAAGGCCGGGGCGATCTTGCTTGAACCGATCATGAAGGTCGAAGTCACCACGCCCGACGAATACCAAGGCGACTTGCTGGGCGATCTCAACCGCCGCCGCGGCAAGATTCACAGCATCGAGGTGAAGAACAATTCGACCATCCTCAGCGCCGACGTGCCGCTGTCGGAGATGTTCGGCTACGCCACCGCGATCCGTTCCCTTTCCAAAGGCCGCGCCGCCTACTCCATGGAACCGCGCTGTTTCGACCAGGTTCCCGCGAGCGTCGCCGACACCATTTTGGACTCCGCCAAGAAGAGGCCGGCAGCCCGAAGTTGACAACCGCAACCCAAACCTGAAACCCTGTTCTTTTTATGGCAACACAACGCATACGGATCCGGCTCAAAGCCTACGACCATCGTGTGATTGACCAGTCGGCGAGCGAAATCGTCGAAACGGTCAAACGCACCGGGGCGCGCGTCGCCGGACCGATCCCGCTTCCGACCCGCGTGGAACGCTTCACCGTGCAGCGCTCCCCCCACGCGGACAAGAAATCCCAGGAAACATTCGAGCAGCGCACGCACAAGCGCCTGCTCGACATCATCGACCCCAACGCCAAGACCGTCGATGAGTTGAAGAAGCTCAACCTCCCCGCTGGCGTCGATATCACCATCAAGATCTAGAGGCTTATGATCGGATTGCTCGGAAAGAAAATGGGCCAGACCCGCGTGTATGACGCCCAGGGCAACGCGGTGCATGTCACCGTCGTCCTGGCCGGTCCCAACCGCGTGCTCCAGTGCAAGACCAACGACAGTGACGGCTATAATTCCGTCCAACTCGGCTTCGGCAAACAGAAGGACAGCCGCCTCACCAAGGCCAAGCTCGGCCACCTGAAGAAATTCGGCGTCGAAGCCAAACGCGAAGAACCGAAGACGCCCGTGGTGCTCGACGGCGTCCAGTGGATCGCGGAATTTCGCGACTTCGGCAAGCCGGTCAAGACCGGCGACCTCCTGAACGTGGACCTGTTCGCCAAAGGCGACTGGATCGATGCCATTGGCACCACCAAGGGCCGCGGCTTCGAAGGCGTGGTGGGCCGGCACGGCTTTGCCGGTGGTGATTCCACCCACGGCGCCAAAGGCTGGCACCGCCGCGCGGGCGCCATTGGCTGCCGCTTGTTCCCCGGCACCGTGCGCCGCGGCCTCAAGATGCCCGGCCACATGGGCCAGGTGCAGCGCACCGTGCAGAACCTTGAAGTCATCCAGGTCCGCCCCGAGGACCACGTCCTCCTCATCAAGGGCGCCATCCCCGGCGCGACCGGCGACTACGTGATCATTCGCGAAGCCAAGAAGCGACCGTTGGGCACCAAGTTCGTCAAGGGCCCGGCGCAAACCCCGAAGAAAGGCAAGAGCGGCGCGGCTGCTCCGGCCAAGAAGTAACCAGCCATGAAGCTCCCCGTTAAAGACATTCAGGGAAAGGAAGCGGGCGAATTTGAAGTCAAATTCCCGCTCATCGAAAACCACCGCGGCACCCAGGCCGTTCACGACGTCGTCACCGCCTATCGCGCCAACCAGCGCCTGGGCACCGCCTGCACCAAGACCGTGGGCGAAGTGAGAGGCTCCAACAAAAAGCCCTGGCGCCAGAAAGGCACCGGCCGCGCCCGCGCCGGCTCCTTCCAAAGCCCGCTCTGGCGCGGTGGCGGCGTGGTCTTCGGTCCCCGGCCCCGCGACTTCAGCAAGAAGGTCAACGCCAAGGTCAAGAACCTCGCCCTCCAAAAAGCTTTCAGCTCGCGCCTCATTGCGGGCGACGTGATTGTGGTGGACGACCTCAAGCTCGCCGCTCCCAAGACCAAGGAATTCCTCGGCGTCCTCAAGGCCCTGGAGTTGACCAAGACCCTGCTCGTCGTCGTGCCGGCACGGGACGAAGCCCTCCTTCGCGCCTCGCGCAACGTGCCGGGCGTGGAACTCACCACCAGCGACGACCTGAACACCTACCAAGTGCTCTGGCCCAACAAGCTGCTCTTCACCAAGGGTGCCCTGGAGAAGATGGACGCCCGCCTCACCAAGTAAGCAGAAAGGCCACCGCCATGAATTCTTTCGACATCATCAAGACCGTCCGTGTGACGGAAAAAGGCACACGCCAGGGCGAGAAGCTGAACCAGTACACCCTCAAGGCCGACCCGCGCGCCACCAAGCCGCAGATCAAGCAGGCCGTGCAGGAACTGTTCAAAGTCAAAGTCCTTCGGGTGAACACCCTCAACGTCCGCGGCAAGCCCCGCCGCGCCCGCACGCCGAAGGCCGGCTGGACCCCGAACTGGAAGAAAGCCATCGTCACCCTCAAGGAAGGCGACAAGATCATCTTGACCTGATCGAGCCTCCACAGTTTTGACCCGAGAGGAGCAACGGCGCGAGTCGTTGCTCCTTTTGCTTGGGCGAGGTTTGACCCGCGCAACACGATGACGTCGGAGGCAATTTCAAAACTCGGTAGCAGCCGACGTGAGAAGGCTCAAATTTCAAGGGAATCAGAGCCTCCTCACGTCGGCTGCTACGGTTTTGAAAGAGGCTCATCGGCTTGGTGTTGTTGCCTAAACGGGTTGGTGACGCCGTCGGGTCCGGTGGAAAGTTGGTTTTGCACCAGACCCTTCCTCCCCCATCGGCGGCGTCCTTTCGACCACTTCGATCATCAACCCCATTGGGTTGCGGCGATGCCGCACTGGGCTATCTGTGCTCCATTCCAACGGCCTCACCCAGATTGATCTGACGTCCGCAGATGAAACAACCCGGAGAGGTCAAACAGCACACGCTCATTTGGCCTCTCCGGGTTGTCGCCAACGGCTGGTCACGACAACGCCGGGCGTCGCGCTCCGGGATCAGACCAGGCAGACGACCGTGAGGGCAATGGTGGCGGCCGACAAGGCCAGCACGGCCTCCGGCTCCACCAACGACCGCCACACGGGTTTGTGAACCAGCCGGCCCCGGATCGACCAAGCGGGGTTGGGCTGCCGCAGGCATTCGCGCAACATCAAGCCGCCGAACGCCACGGTTACTACCAAATTCATCCAGAACAAACCGGTCGTGCTCATCGTATGGCCTTTCTCATCGCGATTGTTACGCACCGGTAACAACCGCGTGACAGCACTGTGTCACGGGAAAGGCGGCCAGCAAGTCTTGGTTTGTTACATTTTCCGCAAGCGGCCCTTTTGACCTGCGTGAACACGGCTGATCTCTTCGAGTCTGTGTCATCTGTGCCATCGGTGGCTCTCAACTGCCGGGTTTGAATTCATGGAGAAGCCGCGGCCAAGAAAGAGGGCCGCGCTCTGCGGCGCGGCCCTCCGGGGTCTTGGCAATCGCCCGATCGATTGCCGTTCGGTGATCCTTACTGCGCGATCACTTGGAAGACCTTCAGCGTGTCTCCAGTGATGGGGTTCGTCAGGGTGATGATGCCGCCGGTACCGGGTTGGGCGCTGCCTTCGTTTGCCCAGCCGGCCGCGGAACCGATGCTGTTCTTGGACTGCAACTGGTAGCTGACTCCGGCCTGCGAGGCGAAGTCCACCACGAACGCGCTGCCGCTGCGGGCGAAGCCCAGGTTCGGCCGGGCGGGCGGGATCGTTGTCGCATTGGCCGGCACTTCCACGCCACCGCCGGCGCCGGTCATGATGCCGTACTCACTCAGCGCGGTCCAACCGCTGGCCCAGTTCAGGCCGTTGAACGCGCCTTTGTACGCCACGGGCGTGTAGAAACCGTCGTTCGGCGCCACACGCAAGGAGGTCAGCGCCGGACTGCCGGGCGCTGGGCGAGGATCGAACTGGAAAGCCGGCGTATTGTTGCGATTGATTCCGCGGAGCATGGGGTTCACGACTTCGTTGCTCCGGCTGGCGTCGGTGAAGAGCACTTGCGCTTGCGCGGTTTCGGCGACCAGCGTCGCCACGCCGTTGGTCAGGAAGGTCCAGAACAGGTTGTCCCGCATGTCCAACAACCCGTTGGTCAAATGGACCGCCGCCGCGGCGTCCACGCGCACGCCCGACCCGCCGAACTCGGTGAGGATGCTGTTGTAAATCATGGGGGCCGCGTAGTCGCGAATCTGCAGGCCGCGGTTGGCCGCCGTGTTCGTCCCAGCGCCGATCCAGGTCACATTGTAGAACTGGAAGTTGCCGATAGGTGTGTTCGTGCCAGTGGTGGCTCCATTGAGTTCGCCGTTCAACTCGGCGCCGTTGTCTTTGGCCCCGCGCTCTTGGATGCCCAGCAAGAATTGGTTCTTGCCGCGATAGCCCATGTCCGTGTCGAAGCAGTCATCGTCACAAAACGCGCTCACGAGATACTTCGCATTGACGGTGCCGCCGAAGAACTCGAAGCCGTCGTCGGCAATCGCGTAAGCTTCGACGTGGTCGATGACCGTGCCGCGACCGACGGCACCCAAGGAAAGACCGTTGATTTCCTTGTTCGGGAGAATCTTCACGCCGCCGTGACGGATGGAGACATAACGCAACACGCCGGAGTTGTCGTGGTCGTCGTTGCCACCAAAGCGATTCACGTTCTGGCCGTTGATCTGGATGTCGGACAGCCCCTCATAGACTTCGTACTTCGGAGTCGCGAGGTTGCCGGCACTGTCGGCGGCCATGTTGAGAACGGCCTGGCCAAAGATGACGACCCCGCCCCAAAGGGCGCGGCTGTAGATGCCGAGGTCCGACGGATCGTAAACATCGTCCTGTTCCGCGGTGAAGATGATGGGGTTCTCCGGGGTGCCCTCGGCGTAGATTTTGCCGCCCCGCGCCACGAGCAACGCGGAGAATTCGTTGGTGCCGCCCGGCTTGCCCTTGACGACCGTGCCGGCTTCGATGTTGAGAACGCCGCCGTCAAGGACATAAATCTGGCCGTTCAGAACGTATTCATTCGTGCGATACCAGTTCGCGGTGCCGGAGACAGGAGCAGTGACCTGGACGAAGTTCGCGTCGCGTGGAGGAAGGAAGCCGTATTCCGAAAGAGCGGTCCAGCCGTCGATCCAGAGGTTGTTGCCATCGAAGGCGCCCGCGTAGGCCACCGGCCTGTAAAAGCCGTCCTGCGGCGCGGTGCGTGACGAGGTCAGGGCCGGGCTGCCGGGGGCTGGACGCGGATCCAGCGCGCCGTTGTTGGTGCGGCTGATACTGCGGAGCAGAGGATTCACGACTTCGTTGCTGCGGCTGGCGTCGGTGAAAAGCACCTGGGCCGGCGCGGTTTCGGCCACCGGCGCTGCCACGCCGTTGGTGAGGAAAGCCCAGAACAGGTTGTTCCGCAAATCGAGCAACCCGTTGGTCAGGTGGACCGACGCGGCGGCATCCACGCGCACGCCCGAGCCGCCGAACTCGGTGAGGATGCTGTTGTAGATGCGCGGCGCCGCATAGTCCCGAATCTGCAAACCGCGGTTGGCCGCCGTGTTCGTGCCCGCGCCGATCCAAGTGCAGTTGTAGATTTCGAAGTTGCCGATGGGCGAGTTCGTGCCGGTCGTTGCACCGTTGATTTCGCCGTTCAGTTCGGCGCCGTTGTCTTTGGCTCCCCGTTCCTGGATGCCCAGCCAGAACTGGTTCTTGCCCCGGTAGCCCATGTCCGTGTCGAAGCAATCGTCGTCGCAGAACGCGCTCACCAGGTAGCGCGTGTTCACGGTCCCGCCGAAGAACTCGAAGCCGTCGTCGGCAATCGCGTAGGCCTCGACGTGGTCAATGACCGTGCCGCGGCCGACGGCCCCGAGAGAGAGGCCGTTGATTTCCCTGTTGGGGAGAATCTTGACGCCGCCGTGGCGGATGGAGACGTAGCGGAAGACGCCGGAACTGTCGTCGTCGTCGTCGCCGCCGAAGCGGTTGACGAACTGGCCGTTGATCTGGATGTCGGACAAGCCTTCATAGACTTCGTATTGGGGGTCGGCGAGGTTGCCGGCACTGTCGGCGGCCATGTTGATGCGAGCCTTCCCGAAGATGACGACACCGCCCCAAAGGGCGCGGCTGTAAATGCCGAGATCGGCCGGGTCAGTGACGTCGTCCTGCTCCGCGGTAAAGACGATCGGCTTGGTGCGGGTGCCCTCGGCGTAGATCTTGCCGCCACGGGCGACGAGCAGCGCGGAGAAATCGTTGGTCCCGCCCGGCTTGCCCTTGACGACGGTGCCCGGTTCGATGCTGAGGACGCCGCCGTCGAGGACGTAGATCTGGCCGTTGAGGATGTATTCATTGGTTTGGTGCCAGGTGCTGGCACCGCTGATGTGGCTGGTCACTTGGACTGTGTCTGCTGAAGCAGCTGCCGGCGCCAGAAGGCAGGCCGAAAGCCCGAACACGTTGAGGAGTTGGAGATGCTTTTTCATGAGCCGAATATTTGTTGGTTTACACGTCATGCACTACACCCTCACTTCAGCACCGCTGTATGACGCCCATATTCCAATCGCGTCACAACTCGGTGAACTCCGCGAAGGGGAGAAGGCAGAAGGCAGTGGGCAGAGCGGCCCCTCAGCCGGAACGATGCCGTTGAGGAGGGGGAGCGCAAGCCACCGGCCGGCGGTGTTGGGCAGCCCGCCCAACACTTCGTTCCACCGTTCTTTCCCGCACCGAGCGGTGGGGCGGGAGTTTGTGGGGCGAGGTTTTCGGCGCGCCGCCGAAAACCGCCCGCGAGCCGCGGGCGCTCCCCACGCAACGTCATCGTTCCGGCTCAGAAGTCGTAGCTTAGCGACAAGCCGAAGGTCATGCCGCGCCGGCAGGAGGAGTAAATGAAGTTGGAGTTCTCGCCGTAGGTGCGCTTGATCTCGGGGTCGAGAAGGTTCCGGGCGGTGAATTTCATCGTCATGTTCCGACTCAGCTTCTGCGACAAGACCAAGTCGAGTGTGAGCGGCGGATGTTCATAAACGTCTTCGGCGATGGGGCTGGCAATGGAGATGCGCGGGCCGGCTGCATTCAGGATCAGTGATGCGCTGGTGCCGGAGCGCGGGTTGTCGTAGCTGAGGTCGAGGTTGAGGATGTACGGCGACTGATCGTAGAGCGGGCGGTTCTGGGAGGCTCCGGGCACATACTTCAGCTTGTTTCCGTACTCGGCGACGGTGAGCGAAGTCTCCGACTGGATGTAGGAGAAATTCCCGCCCAGGCTCCAGTAGCGCAGGTTGGCGTCCAGGAAATCCAGCGTCTTGCGGGCTTCGAACTCGACCCCCATGACGGTGGAGGCCTCGCGGTTGATGAAAGAGATGTTGTCGGCCAGGTTGTCGAGCGCGATGCGTTCAATGGCGCCTTGGATTTTTTTGTAGAAAAGACTCACGCTGAGCAGTTCTCCGGCGCGCGGAAACCACTCCCAGCGCAGGTCGTAGTTCTCACTCGCGCTCATGGTCAGGTTGGGATTTCCGTCGAGCAACACGTCCAGAAAGGGGTCGTAGCTGCGGTAGGCCGCCAGCTCGCGGAACGAGGGCCGGGCCACCGTCTGGCTGTAATGCAGACGGATGTTCATGTTGGTGCGCGCGGCGTAGATCAAGCCGGCGGCGGGCAACAGATCGGTCTGCTCGATTTTGCTGTGGTTCTCCCGCAGGCCAGTCCAGACACTGGGAAGATCGCTGTAGGAATCGACCGTTAGGTCGGTCGTTTCCAGACGGAGCCCGCCGACCAGCCTCACACGGTTCACGACTGGGAAGTCGAGCATGAAGTAGGCGGCTTGGACGGCGGACTTGCCGTCGTAGAAGCTGTCGTAGGTCTGGACGTACCGCAGCCAGTCATAGGCGATGCGGCCGTTGGAGTTGTTGGTCCGCAGGTTCGTGTAACCGAGATTGTCCGACCGAAGGTAGTTGTTCGGGTCGCCGTCGAAGCCGCCCAAGATGTCCTTGTAATAGAATCCCCGCTCCTGGAACGAACGTTCCGAGAGGCTGTCAAAAACGCCCAGCTTCAATTGCCCCTCCTCGTCGCGCCATTGGCGGAACGGAATGGTCAGGTCGAGCTTCAGATTGCGGTTCTGTTCTTCGAGCGTGCGGAAATAGCGGGTCGGGTCGCCTGGATCGGGCAGACCGGAGGCGCTGGTCGCAAAGGCGCCGCCATCTTGCTTGTAATTGAAAAAGCGCACGTCCGGCTCGTCCTGCGAGGTGTCGGAGAGGGCGGCCAGCCAGTCGAGCTTGAGGTCGCCCAGGGTCGGGAAACGATCCGTTCCCCGAAGCTGAAACGTGTTGAGCGAGCGTTCCGTGAACTGGAGCCGGTTCTGGTAGATGGTGGCGCCAGGATCAGTTTCCTGAGTGCCAACCTGCTGACGGCCGTAGTCGATGCCATTCTGGTTGTAGAGGAAGTTGAACGACACGTCGTGGTCGTCCAGGAGTTGATAGGCCAGCGTCGTCATGCCCGACCAGTTCACGGTGTCCACCGCCAGCGCGTCCCGGTTGTCTTTGCTGATCTCAAACGCTCCGCCGGTGGTGGGCTTGTAGCGACGCGAAATGCCGTCGTCGTAAAAGGTGAAATCGCGCTTGTAGCTCAAGCTGCCGAAGACACCCAAGGGGCGGCCCAGCAGGTGCGTGGTGTCTCCGGCGGCGACCGCGAAATTATGGTTCAGAGGCGGTGCCTCATGGGTCGGGGCGAACTGGGCAGGCCCCAGCAGTTTGGTCAAATCGTTCAGGGAGTCGGCTGCCTGGATGTTCGCCTGGTACTCGGGGCGCGTGCGCGGGCCGGTGGTGAAGACAGGTGCCGGCGGCCGGACGCTGAGATCATTGAGTCGTTGCGGCAGGGCGCGTGAGCCGTCATCCATCCCCAGCCAATCCAGCCCGCCGCCTTTGTAGGTGAGAAACTTGTCGTTGCCCGTCGCCTTCGTGTTGTAGGCGCCGCCAACCGAGACGTTGGCGAACGGGCGCTCGGGAAACGACTTGCTGACGATGTTGATGCCGCCGCCCGTGAACGCCCCCTGTTGGTCGGGGGTGAAAGTCTTGGCCACGACCACCTTCTCGATGATTTGCGCTGGAAACAAGTCGAGCGAGGCCGAGCGGCGGTAGGGATCGGCAGAAGGAATCTCGCCGCCGTTGAACGTCGTGGTCACGTAGCGGTCGCTCAGACCGCGGATCACCGCGAACCGCCCGTCCACGATGGACGCGCCCGCGACCTTGTTGACGATGGCCCCGGCGTCGGACACGCCCGACTTGGAGATTTGCTCCGAGCCAAACGCCTCCGTCGAGGCCGCTTCCTTCGCGCGCTCCATCAACAACTGTTTGATCGTGGTCTTGGGTGGAGGGGCGAACGATGGCTTGGACGGCCCGACCTTGGGCGCAGCTGCGACCTTGGGTGGGGCGCTCGTGGCTCCGCCGGAACCGGAGCCGCCGCCGGCGGAGGAACCGGTCGTCTGCCGGCGCGTGTCCGTGAAGAACGTCTCACCGTGCGCCTCCGGCGCGTCGGTCGCGACGGCGCGGCGCGTGCCGCTGCTGGCGGTGGAAGGGCCGACGCCCTGATTGATGGGCGGCAGTTTCGGCGGTGGTGCGGTCTTTTGCTGAACGGGTTTGGCGTCGTCCTTCTTGGTTTCCTTTTTCTCGGCGCGCACGAACTCCAGCGCCCGCCGCGCCATCTCTTCCAGTTTGCCCGTCTTCCACGCCCAATAGCCGACGCCGAGGATGACGACCACGTGCAAGATCACGGCGATCAAGAGGCTGGTCCGGTCCTTTTTTACTTTGGTCTGACGCGACATCGGGGTTTTCGGTCTGAGACATCCGGGGCGCGGGCACGGCGGGACAGATTCGTCAAGGCAGTGCTAGTGGCCGGTCGTTTCGGTCGCCAGCCCCACCTTGGCAATGTTGGCCGAAACCAGCACGTCCAGCACGCCGATGATTTTCTGGTATTGAATCCGGGAATCGCCCCGGACAACCACGCTCAAATCCGGGTCTTGCTTGCGGAACTCGACGAGGGTCTTGAGCAGTTCGTCGTCGGTCATCGGCACGGCGTTGAGATAGACTTTGCCGGAGTTGTCGATGGTCACGTAGTTGGCCTTGGCAGGTTTCTCCTTGGGCCGGCTCGACGCCGTGGGCAACGAGATTTCCAGGTCGTTGACCGGCGGCGCGGTCGTGATGATGAAGATCACCAGCAGCACAAACGCCAGGTCGAGGAGCGGGGTGATGTTCAGCTCCGTGAGCGTGTGGTGTTTGCTGGCCGAATATTTTTTCATGTTGGCATGGCCTGGGTGGAAACCGCACGGCCGCGGTCAAGCCGCGGCGGCCACGTTCTTCTGCTCGAACTGCAGCTTGCGCAGCGCGTCGGCGATTTCCTCGGAGACGGGGCGGTTGTCCACGTAGTTGTGCTCCAGGGCCGCGTAGTATTCGGCGGTGAAGTTGTCCAGCTCCTGGGTGATCGCGCGGATGGTGGTGATCATGTAGTTGTAGGCGAACATGGCCGGAATGGCGACGAAGAGGCCGACCACAGTGGCGATCAGCGCGCCGGCCACGCCGGGGGCCATCGCGATGAGGCTGGCGGCCTGCACCTTGGCGATGCCGGAGAACGTCTCCATCACGCCCCAGACCGTGCCCAGCAGTCCGATGAACGGCCCGCCCGCCACCGCCGTCGAGAGGATGATCATGCCCTTCTCCAACGAGAGCGCCTGGGCGCTGACCGTGCGCTCCAGGGCGACCTTGACCGACTCGAACGCGCCGGAGCTGACGCGGGTCTTGCCGCCTAGGGAGACAGGATTGTTCTTGAGGTGGTAGTTCAACTCCTCCGCGCCGGCGGCATAGACTTCGTAAGCGGGCGACCCCGGATATTCCTCGCCGCGATTGGAGATCTCCATCGGGTCACGCTTGCCGCGGTAAGACGTGTAGAACTTCTTAGACTGGCCGCGCGCGCGGAGGAGCTGGCGGGCTTTCGTGATGATGACCGTCCAACTGAACATCGACACGATCACCAGCATCACGATGGTGATCTTGCCTTCCGTGGTCGCCTTGTCGAAAGCGAACTGAAGGGCGTTGGCGAGGAGCGGGGCGAATTCGAGGTGGCCCATAGGTGGCGTCAGTCTTGAGTTGTCGTGTGTGTCGCAGTCATGTCGCGTGAAGGGAAGTTGGGGACCGCGGGTGACGGCGGAATGGCGGCGGGGTTACTTTCCGGTGACGAAGCCGGCGATCCGGCTTGCCGACGGTGTTCCGGTGGCGAGTCCGGGTCCTTCACCGGCGCGCACTGCGGGGCTTCGAGTGGGACAACCAAGCGTCCGTTGCGCCGGCTCACGTGCATGGAGGCGCCGAACTGCTGCCGGAACAAATGCCGGAAGTGCCGCACGCCGCACCCGCAGAGACGCGCCAAGTCCTCCACGGTGCAGAGGCTCCATTCACTGTCGGTCATCTGCGAGGCCAACTGGCGAAACCGCGCGCCGGCGGAGTCGCCGCGTTCCAGCGGCAAGGGTGTTTCCAGGATTTCCTCCGCGATCACCGTGATCGCCAATTCCAGCATCCGGCAGCGGCTCAGCAGGCCACTGGCTTTGCTGGCTTCGCGCGCCATGCGGTGGAACTGCCGCGCGCACGCCTGGGACGCCGGCAGAATCCGCGGCTGCGGCCGGCTCGCCCCGGCCAGTTCCCTCAGGCGTCGTCGCTCCTGCAACGTCATCAGGCCGGTCACCAATTCCGGGCAAAAGTGAAACGTATGGAAGCGCACCCGGCCAATCTGGCTGGCGCGCAGGTGGCCGCGGTTGTGCGGGAGGAGCACGAGCAGGTCTCCCGGATGCCATTCCACGGCGGTGTGTTGCCAGAGCCAATAGGCCCAGCCTTCCTCCAGTTGCAGGAACTGCCACCCGCACGGCGCCAACTCCCTCTCCTCCGAGGGGGAAAGTACTTCGCGCTGTAGCAGCAGATGCCCGGTCGCCTTCATTGCCGGCCACGTTCGAGCCGGGCATTGACAGTCAAGTGGCAGGCAGGTGACGAATGGGAAACATCTCCAGATTCCGCCACGGACGCGGGGCGGGCCGGAAGGCCCCACGGCTCGATGGTTCCAGATGTGCCCACCGTTGGCCGGTGATCTCCTTGGTTGGAGATTGGCCTTGTTTTTTGAGGGCAAAACCGTTACTGGGCTGCCTCATTCCTGAATGATGAGCCTCTTTCAAAACCGTAGCAGCCGACGTGAGGAGGCTCTGTTTTCAATCTGCAATCTGCATTCCGCAATCAGAGTGAGCCTCCTCACGTCGGCTGCTACCGAGTTTTGAAATCGCCTCTGATGAGTCTTGAAACCGGCTCGAAGTGCCACCCACCATGCAACAGATCAACTTTGCCATCATCGGCTGCGGCGGAATCACGCTGCAAAACCACCTGCCTGGCCTCGCGATGTGCCCGGCCACGAAAGTCGTCGCGCTCTGCGACACCAACCCCGCCACGCTGGAACGCGCCCGACAGCAGACCGGCGTCACGATCACCTCTACCGACTACGAGGACATCGTGAAACGGGACGACGTCCACGCCGTCATCATCGCCACGCCGAATTTCACTCACCCGCCGATCGCGCTCGCCGCCATCGCCCACGGCAAGCACGTCCTCTGCGAGAAACCGCTCGCGCTCCACGCCCGCGACGCCAGGGCGATGGCCGCCGCCGCGGACCAAGCCGGCTTGCGCCACATGACTGCGTTCACCTACCGTTTCGTGCCAGCAATGCGCTACCTTCGCCATCTCGTCGGGCGCGGCGACCTAGGCCAGCCCTACCACTACCGCTCCTGCCGTTTACAGGACTGGGGCACGCGCAACCTCGGCTGGCGACAGCAGAAGAAGCTGGCCGGCACGGGCGAACTGGGCGACATGCTCAGCCACCGCATCGACTTCGCGCACGTGCTGATCGGCCCGATGAAGCGGCTTGTGGCCAACACGAGGAACCTCACGCCGGTTCGCGGCGGTGCGCCCAACGACACAGACGATTGGGTCGCGGTCCTCTCGGAGTTCGCCTGCGGCGCGAGCGGCGTGCTCGAAAGCAGCAAGCTGGCGAGCGGTCGCAACGAAAGCTGGCGCAGTCTCGACTACGTGGAAATCAACGGCAGCGCCGGCTCCTTCGTGTTCATCACCGGCCAGTGGAACCAGCTTCAGTATGGCAAGCTCGGCGGGCCGGGCCTTGAAACGATCCCCGTGCCGCGCGAATTCTGGACCTGGCCAGGCAGCCCGCGCGATCCGGACGCCGGCGATCCGCTGGTGACGTTCCGCTACGACCAAGCGTGGGAATTCGTCGATGCCATCCGCCGCGGGCGCCCGTGCGACAACTCCTTCCACGACGGCGCCCGGACGCAAGCAGTGATGGACGCCGCCGTGCGCTCGGCGGAGACGAAGCAGTGGGTGGAGTTGGAGCCGTAGATTGGACGCAAAGCGCGCACCGGCCCAATCCTTGGCGGAATCCTGGCCCGCCGCGTGAGGCCACGCGGCCTACAGGGCGGATTTGTCGGCCGGGTCCCCTGACTTGGCGTTCCCCCACCGAGGCCGTCTTCCCCGGTTCGCTCGGGATTGGGAGGCCATGTCCCGCTCCCCTTTCACGCCTTGACACCCACTCTCGAAACGCCGACAACGAATCCCGTTTATGAGTCAACTGAACAATCAGATCGCACTCGTCACCGGCGCGGGCCGGGGCATCGGACAGGCCATCGCGCTCCGGCTGGCTGCGGCCGGCGCGGATGTCGTGGTCGTGGACCTGAAGCCGGAGTTCTGCACCGAAACCGTGGCGAAGGTCCAGGCGCTGGGCCGCAAAGCTTGGGCGCTGGCCGCCAACGTCGCGGACGCCGCCAGCGTGGACGCCCTGGCCGAGCAGGCTCTGGCCGCCGCGGGCCGCATCGACATTCTGGTCAATAACGCCGGCATCACCCGCGACACCCTCCTCATGCGCATGAGCGAGGCGGACTGGGACGCGGTGCTGGACATTAATCTCAAGGGCACGTTCCTCGTGACGAAGGCGTTCACGCGCAGCTTTCTCAAGCAACGCGCGGGGCGGATCATCAACATCGCCTCGGTCATCGGCCTCATGGGCAACGCCGGCCAGTGCAACTATGGCGCCAGCAAGGCGGGCGTGATCGGCTTCACGAAGTCGGCCGCGCGCGAATTCGCCAGCCGCGGCGTCACGGTCAACGCCATCGCGCCGGGCTTTATCCAGACCGCGATGACCGAGAAACTCACCCCGGAGCAGAAGGACGCCATCGCCAAGAAGATTCCCCTGACCGCGCTGGGAACGGCGGACGACGTGGCCAACGCCGTCTGGTTCTTTGCCCTGCCTTCGTCCGGCTACATCACGGGCCAGGTTCTGGCCGTGGACGGCGGCATGGCGATGTAAACAGAAAGGCCGAAGGCAAAAGGCCAACGGCCGAAGCGGTCCTGGCCCTGAGCCAAGACGGCATCGGTGCAGACGAGGGAACCACGAAATACACGAAACACACGAAAGCAAAGGCCGCCGTGCGGTTCTTGGCTGGTGTGCCGGCGTCACCAAACGGTGACGGGACGAAGTCCCCGTCCTGCCGCGGCGCGGCCAGCGATTCTCTTGGGCGTTCCTTTCG
>JACRJZ010000018.1 GCA_016219875.1 Verrucomicrobiota bacterium
GCCGCCCACCTTCGAGAGCTTGTCGAGGGCGAGATCGTCTTGCGCGACGAGAGCTGGACCCACAACTACGTCATCGGCTCCGAGGCGTTCGTCAAAAAGTACCGCCGCGAACTCTACGGCCCCGGCGCCACAGACCCCCCGTGACCCTCCACGGCTCCTGAAACGACGATCGTGACGCCGGGGGGAGAAGCCGAGGTGTCGCCGCGCCCCGCCCGAGAACGCGCGCCGTTGCCGCGCCACCGCCGCTGCCGCCCGTTTTGACCCGCCCGCCGTCATCCCGCACCGTTCTCCACCGTTGAACGCCAGACCTTCCCGGTCACCCTGACAGCCCCGACCGGCCTCAAACCCCGCCGAACCCCGCCGTCACCCCCGAAACCTCCGCGCCCTGCCCGCGCCCCGCGCTTTGTTCCTGGCACCCTTGCCCGTCCACCCTTGCCCGTCGCACCCTTGCCCGTCCTGGCACCCTTGCCCGTCCGGCTGCCGGCCGAAAGCTGACTCGTCGCGACGTAGCCCGAGAGCGGCGGAGTCGGACGACTAAAAGCTGAAAGCTGACGGCAGGAAGCGCAGAGCACCGCCTGCCTGAGGAGAACCCCGGAACCCGAGCCTTCGAGAGCCTGTGCCACCCACCACGGCATACCCCCGCGCCACGAACGACCGAGCAGAGAACCGCTTTCCAACGCCTGCGAGGATGACAAAGACACACGTTGCAAGGTGTCAATCGATACTTGGTCGGGCCGACGCGCGACCACCCGATTCTGTTCTTGACTTTCCGGAGCGAATTCTCAGCGCCCTCGACACCGCCAGTCCAGGTTGCCCGGCGTGGACTATTTTTTGAGCTCCTCAATCTTCTTCTTCGCCTTGGGGGCGAGCTTGGACTTGGGATATGCCTTGACGAATTCGCCCAGGAGCTTGACGGCGTCGTCTTTGAGACCGATCTGGGCGAAAGACAGGGCAAGCGAATACGAGGCGTCCTCGACCCTGTCGGACGCGGGATGGTCGGCAAGGACCTTCTGGAACTCGAGCACGGCGTTCTGGTACTTTCCCTCGCGGAAGTACGACTCCCCGACATGGTACTGCGCCCTTCCGCAGGCGGGGTCCCCCTTGAACTTCTCAAGGTACTCCCGAAAAATGATCCGGGCCGCCTCCCACTGGCCGTCATTGAAGAACCGCATCCCGAGCGCAAGGTAGTCCTTTTTCTTTTCGGGCCGCTTGAACTCGGGGAGCTTGTCGGGAAGCTGGCCGTCGACGCCTTTCTGTTGTTCGGCCGCCCGGGCGGCTTTCGCCGCCACACCCTCCTTTTGCTTTTTCAAATCCCCCTCGAGAACGTCCAGGCGGTGCGCGAGAAGATCTTGTTTTCCGTTCAACTCCATGAGCTTCTGGATGATCTTGTCCACCTCGAGACCGAAGTTGGCGACGTTGCTGCCGTAGGTTTTTCTCACGTTTTCCAGCGCCTGTTCGAGCCCCGCCGCCTGCGCCTGGGTCTTCTTGACCTGCGCCTCGATCTCCCTCCTGTCGGCCTCCTGCGCCTCGTGGAGTTTCACGAGTTCCATCTTGATTGCGCGGACGTCCTCCTGCATCTGGTCCCCGTCCGACCGGCTGGTGAACCAGAAACATGCCGGCAGAAAGGCCAGCGCGAGTGCTGCCGCGACGGTCCTTTTCATGATTGTTCTGCCCACGGGCGGGTGGGCAGCCGCAGCGCGGCCGCCCGGCGCGTCCGGCCTACTTCGTTGTGAAGTCCGCCCTGCGATTCTTGTACCAGCAGTCCTCGGACGACTGGTTGCACACCGGGCGTTCCTTCCCGTAGGAGATGGACTTCACGTTCTTGACGCCGAGGTTCTGAAGGAATTTCTTTGCGGCGTTGGCGCGGTTGAGGCCCAGCGACATGTTGTACTCGGTGGTGCCGCGCTCGTCGCAGTTCCCCTCAATCACGAGGTCCTTGATCCCCTTCTGTTTCATGCACTCGGCGTTCTTCTCAAGGGCGGACCTGGATTCGGAGGTAATCTCGTACTTGTCGAACTCGAAATGAATCGTGACGATCTCGCATGCCTTCTCGACGGCCGCCGCCACGACCTTGACCATGCACTTGTTGTTCTCGCAGACTTTCCCCTCCTTGCAGTCGGCGTCGGCCGAGCATTCGAGCGCCGGGACGCAGCGCACCCCTTCGCACTTCATGTTCGACCCGCACTCCTCGTTCCGGGTGCACTCGGGGACGCACTTCTGGGCGCGGCACACCAGCCCCCCGGTGCAATCGGCATCGGCCAGGCACTGGGGTTTCACCTCGCACTTGTTGAACTTGCATATCTTCCCGGCGGGGCACTCCTCGTCCCTTCCGCACTCCTGGCACTGCCCGTTGATGCAGAAGAGTTTGCCCTCGTTGTTCTCGGCGTCCTTGCAATGCTCGTCGGTCTTGCAGTTGGGAAACTTGGGCGGACAACCCGTGAGCACGGCCAGCGCCGCGAGCGCGAAAACGACGGTGACGACAAGTCTTGCCCTGCGCATGGTCTCTAAGCCTCCTGTGCTGGCGCGCCGCCGCATGTGAACCACGGCGCACCCGTTGTGGGATTCGTACGTACTTCTGCTGTTTCTTCCTGTGGAGATCACACCAAGGAATCCCCACCGACACGGTGGTCATTACTGAATTTATCCAATCATGTCAAGACATTTCGCAATTTTCGTCTTGACCTCCTCCCATCGTCGGGTATCATCGGCGCGGTGAATCGTCCTGCATGCCTCCGGCCCCGAACGGGAGACGACCGATGAACACCCCATCCGACTTGAGGTACACCAAAAACCACGAATGGGCGCGCGTCGAAGGCAACGTCGCGACCTGCGGTATCTCGGACTACGCGCAGGAACAGCTCGGCGACATCGTCTTCGTGGAGCTCCCGGAGGAAGGCTCGGCGGTCGTGCAGGACGGCAGGCTCGGCGTCGTCGAATCGGTGAAGGCCGCCTCGGACATCTATGCGCCGCTTTCGGGGCGTGTCGTCGGCCGCAATACCGGGCTCGAGGCCAAGCCCGAGACCATCAACAAGGACCCTTACGGCAAAGGCTGGATCGCCAGAATCGAGATCGCCAGGCCCGAGGAGTCGGACAGCCTCATGGACGCCGCCGCGTATGCGAAGTACGTGGAGGAAGAAGCTGCCAAGCAAGGTTGAAGGCTTAAAGGCTGGGAATTGATGCGCTACATCCCGCACACGCCGGAAGACATCGCCCGGATGCTCGAAGCCGTCGGCGCGAAGGACGTCTCCGAGTTCTTCGAGACCATTCCCGAGGAGTTCCGGCTCGCACGGCCGCTTGACCTGCCGGGGCCAATGACCGAGCAGGAGGTCCTCTGCGAGATCGACAGGCTGGCACGCATGAACACCTGCGGGACGGCGACACCCGCGTTTCTGGGGGCGGGGTCGTACCGGCACTTCATCCCGTCGGCTGTCAATCAGCTGCTCCTTCGCCAGGAATTCTACACGTCGTACACGCCGTACCAGCCGGAGATCAGCCAGGGGACCCTCCAGGCCGTGTTTGAGTTCCAGACGATGGCCGCCGGCCTGCTGGGCCTGGATGTTGCGAACGCGTCGATGTACGACGGCTCGACCGCGCTTGCCGAAGGCGTGCTGATGGCCCGGCGGATTCACAAAGGCGCCGGAAAAAAGGCGGTCGTCGCGCGTTCGGTCCACCCGGAGTACCGGGAGGTGCTCGCGACCTATCTTGAGCCCGCCGGCGACGAGGTGGTCGAAATCGGGTGGAGGCCCGACGGGCGCCTGGACAACGAGGCCCTCGAAAAGGCCCTTTTTGGGGGGGCGTACTGCGTCGCCGTGCAGTACCCCAACTTCTTCGGCGTCGTCGAGGACCTCCAGGCGGTCGCCCGCGCGGCGCGCGCCGCGGGGGCGGTGCTGGTGACTGCGACCGCCGAGTCAATGGCGCTCGGCATCCTCAAGTCCCCCGGCGAGAGCGGGGCGGTGATCGCGACGGCCGAGGGGCAGAGCCTGGGCGTCCCGCAGTCGTTCGGGGGACCCGGGGTCGGGCTGTTCGCCGCCAAAAAGGAGTTCGTCCGAAACATGCCGGGCCGCCTCGCGGGTGAAACGACCGACACGCGTGGCCGGCGCGGCTACGTGTTGACCCTTGCCACACGAGAGCAGCACATCAGGCGCGAGAAGGCGACCAGCAACATCTGCACCAACAGCGGATTGAACGCGCTGGCGGTCACCATCTATCTCTCGCTCATGGGGCCCGAGGGCCTCCGCAAGACGGCCATAATCAACCACGACCGCAGCGAGAAGGCCAAGGCCGCGTGCGCGGCCGCCGGCGCGGATCCCGCGTTTTCGGGCCCGACGTTCAACGAATTCGTCGTGCGGCCAAAGGGCGATCCTTCGGCGCTGGTCGAAAGGTCCTGCGGCGCCGGCGTCATTCCGGGCCTTGCCCTCGGCCGTTTCTACCCGGAACTCGCCGACTGCATGCTCGTCTGCGCGACCGAGATGACGACCGAAGACGACATCCGGCGTCTGGGCGAGGCGCTTTCCGGCGCGGCGCGGCAATGACACGACTGCCCTTTCCCAATCACTTCTCCAGCCACTGCGGCGGGCGAGACAGGACGCCTTCGAGCCTGCGCACGGTTTCCGGAGCAAGCACCGCGCGCGCCGAGTCGAGCATCGAGCGCGCCTCGTCCACGCGCCCGCCCAGCGCCAGCAGTTCGATCACGAGTTCCGTCGCGCGGGGATGGCCCGGGTGCCTGCCGAGCTGGCTGCGCACGAGATCGATAGCAGCGCCGACACGCCCTCCCTCGGCAACAACCAACGCGTACGCCAGCGAGTGCTCGACCTCCGCGTCGTGCGCGGCCGCCCGCGCCAGGAGATCCTCTGCGAGAACGCGCCTCCCGGCCGTCCGCCACGCGATGCCGTGATTGTGAAGCTGTGTGGCCTCCTCGCGGCCGTGATCGATCTCCCTGGGCAGGTTGACCACAACCAGCGCAAGCGCAAGCACCCCAAGATACGGCCCGAGCACCCGCCGTTCGTATACACTCCTTGCAGCCTGCAGGGCCAGCGCGACGCCGCCCGCGGCGTAGACCGCGAAGAGCGGAACTACCGGCGATCGGAACCGCCCGTTGACAAAAAACAGGAGGAAGACCCCGAGGTAGAGCGCACCCATCGCAGCCGGGAACGCGCGGACCTCCCCGCGCCTCAGGAACACCAGACCCGCCAGCCCAAGCGGAAAGAGCAGATACGCGCCGAACGGCTTGAGCCACGCAAGAACGCCCACGTGCGCCGACAAAAACGGCAGCGACTGGTTGTCCGGGATCTCGAAGGCGTGCACGAGGAGCCACGCCCTGCGGCCCACGAGACCCATCCATCCCGCCGGATCGCTTTTGACCTGCGCCCATCCCTCGCGCCACCAGAAACGCGAGCTCGCCGCGCGGTCGAGGTCAATCCCGGTCCTGCGCCTCGCCTCGGCGCGGAAGTCCTCGTGCTCTTTCCACGGGTGCGGGCGCACGAACGGGAGCCTCAGGTACTCCCCGTGTCCCTCCCTGAGCGTCCCGAGATAGAAGACCTCGCCCCCTTCGGACGTCAGCAGCACGAACTGACCTCCCGCGAGGACGTTGTGCGCAAGGGCCAGCCCAAAAACCGGCGCCGCGCCCGCCACGAGAAGGAGCAGGCGCGCCGCGGCGGTCCGGAGTGGAAGGCGCGCCGCGACCTGTGCGGCGACCAGGGGAGAGAGCACAAGCGCATTCGCGCGGAAGACCGTGACGAGCGCCAGCAAAAACCCGACTGCGGCGGCGCCCCACGGCCGCGGGTCCGCCCGGGCACGCTGCGCAACGAGGACAAGGGCCGCCAGTCCAAGAATGGCAAAGCCCGTCTTGCTGACCTGCACGTCGTAGTACACGAGCACAGGGCAGAGCGCGCACAGCCAGGCGGCGCCCTGCGCCACGCGCCGCCGCATGGCCGCCCCAAGCTCAAAGGTGTGCCACGCGACAAACCCAACAACGACGATTGTAGCGGTTCCCGCCGCGACGCTCAGAAGCCGCATGGGCACAAGCGATTCGCCCGCAAGGCGCACCAGAAGCGCGAGCAGGTACGCATACCCGGGGTCCATTTCGAAAACGTCGCCGCCGACGATTGCCCCCCCTGCGATCGCGCGCGCCCAGTCGAGATAGTACGCATGATCGACGACGAGGACTCCGCCAAACGGGGTCGCGAGGAGCTGCACCAGGGCGGCGAGACGAAGCGCAAGGCCCGCCGCCGCCGGCACGAGAAGCGCGCGCAGGATTGACCGCCCGACCGGGCCGGTGTCGCCGGGAACCGTTGTGTCTGCTTCAGGCATTGCCAAACCAAACCCAGCCGCGCAGGAACTCTACTTCGTTTCGACGACGCGTATCTTCACGCCCGTAAAGAGCCTTAGCACCGCCACGGCGGCGTCGCGGAGGGCGCCGGGTTCGCCCACGCCGGTCCAGAGCTTGATGTGCGTCGGGTTAATCGAGATCTCATCGAGCGTCGGGTCGAACGGCTGCCAGTAGCCGACGAAGATCTCCAGCCACGCGTGGAACCCGAACACGCCGTCCACGTACACCGCCCCGGTCACAAGCCGGGTCGGCAGGCCCGCCGCCTTGGCGAGCGCCGACGCGAGGACCGAGTACTCGGTGCAGTCCCCCTCGCCCTCCTTGAGGACCTCGACCGCCGACAGATAGCCCTTGCCCATGCCTGGCCGCGCAATCCGGCCGTGTGCGAAGGCGTGCACAGCCTTCGCGGCATCGAGCGCATCGTCGATGGTCCACGTCAGCTCTTTCGCCTTCAAGGCAATCTCCGGCGCGTCCGACTGCTCGTACTCGGTCGGTTTCAGAAACCTCGCGTGCTCGCCGCCCTGCACAGGCCTTTTGACCGAGGGTTTCTCGGGCACGCGACGGAGCTTCAGCGTGACCGAACGCGCGTTGCGGGCGACGACCTTCTGGCGCTCGTCCTCGGGGAAATCGGCCGGGGCCCCGTCAAACACGAGCTCGAGCGTGACCGACTCGAGGTCCCGGACGCCCTTGATGGGCCGGTCGGGCTTCATGAGCGAACGCTCAAAGATGTCAAAGGGGTCGAAACGCTCGAGCGCCTTGTCGCGTCCGACCCGGCGGAAAACCCCCTTCATTGCCGGAACGCTCACGCAGACGGGCCCGCCGGACGCGTCACGCCAATCGATCGACTCGATGCCGGCAACGGTGCTCCGCGACACGAACGCCGCCGCGGCGCAGCCCGACCCCGCGGCGTCGGGTCCGCAGGGGCAGGCCGTCTTCCCGCGCCCGGCGGCCATCGTGACCTCGGCCTTTGCGATGTCGACGTCGCTTTCCATGATCACATTCCCGCCCCACGACCACCCGTCCCTCATGTTCCGGCGGACGAGGTTCTCGATTGATGACGAGAACAGCGTGCCTTCGGCGAGGATGGCCTCCTTCTCCGTCACCTTCCCCCCGAGCTTCGTCTCGAAATGAAAAGCGCGGCCTTCGAGCACCCGGCCGGCCGAAGACCGCTTCTGTTGCCCGTCCACCGCGACCATGTTGAACCCGATGGGCGCAAGGTCGTCCTTCCGCGACACCGTCTCGGTCGTAGAGGTGCTCTCGAGCGGGATCCCGTCGCGCAGGAACGTCGTCTTGAGCTCGGTCAACGACCGGATGGCCTCGGCCCCCTCGAACCGGACCAGATATGCCGCCTGGTGGACACTGCCGACCTTGTGGCCTTCGATCGTGATCTCGAACCACTCGTCGAAGAGCCTCTGCGAAGGCGCGTCGTCGGCCGCGCCGGCCCCTCCGGAAACGGCAAGGCACACCGCCGTTGCGATGCCCACGCCCGCCCGCCGACAACTAGTTTCCATCCCGCGTGTTGGTCCTTCGAACGAGCACGACAACCACGAACACGGCGATAATAACACAGACCGCCCCGACGGCAACGAATGTGTACGTCCGGAAAAACGCATGCAGTACGTCCCAGTTGTCGCCCAACGCCCTGCCGGCAAGGAACAGGACGGAGTTCCACGCGAAAGCGCTCACCGACGCGTAGAAGATGGTTTTTCCGAAGGGAATCCGGGCCATCCCGGCGGCAAGGATGAAAAACGCCCGCAGGCCCGGGAAGAACCTGTTCACCGCTATCACCGCGGGCCCGTACTTGGCGACCAGGGCCGTGAAACGATGAAAACCCTCGCGTGAGGGCCTGACGCGCGCAATCAGGCTCCCGGCCGGGAAGTCCTTCTCCTCCAACCCGCCGAGCCACCGCCCGATCTGCCACGTCGCCGCGGCGCCAAAAACTGCGCCAAGCAGGGTCGAGACAAACACGGCGGCGCAGTTCCATCCCCGCCACACGGCGAGGAACACGCCCAGAAGGACCGCGGCGTCGCCGGGAAAAGGCGGGAACACGTACTCGATCGCCGCCGCAAGAAACAGCAGGGCGTACGCCGGCCATCCTTCGAGGCTCTGCATGATTTCGGCTGGTTCGGGCACGCCTACGGACCTTCCGGCGGCCGGGGAGTCGTCCGCATCACCAGTCCCCCGGCAGTTTTCCGAGCACCCCTTCGGCCATCAGCCTGTGCCCGGCGGCGTTCGGATGCCTATCTTGCGGCGCAACCCAGAACGGCTCGGACGTTTCATAGCCCTTCACGCGCATCTCGTGCAGGTAGATCTCGACCTGGTCGACGAAGACCATCCCGTTGTCCTGCGCCGCCTTGCGAATCGCTTCCCTTTGCGAAACCCACAGTTCGCTCCTGTCGAAATCTTTTTTGAATCCGTACTTGCCGTGCACCAGAACGACAGGCACGCCAATCGATTTGGCGGTTGCCGCGAGCGAAGAGAGCGCCTCTTCAACGGGAGAGAGCGACATCGGAATGGCGCCGTACAGCCGGTCATCCGATTCGGGGTTCCAGCGCAGGCTGAACAACATGTTGTCAACGCCGCGGTCGAGAAGGACCCACAGGGCAAGGTTGAATTCGTTGAATGTCCCGTCCGCGTTGAGATCGGGCCTGAACTGGGGCGGCAGCATGTCGTTGCCCGTATATGCTATGACTATCAGGTCGGGTTCGAGGATCCGCCTGTACGAATCGAACAGGATCACTTCCTGCGAGGTGTTGTAGCCGGGGACGCCCGTGTTGACGGCCTCATAGGAGTACCCGGAACCTCGCCGATTGAGCTCGTACTCGACCCTCTTGATAAACGTCTCCTCGTGCGACACCCCCAGTCCGAACATCACGGAGTCCCCCAGACCGGCGATTCTGCGCTGTCTTTCGGCCTTCCGCGGGAAGGTCCCGGAACCTCTGAAACCGAACTCGTCGGTCATGACGGGAACGCCCGCGAAGACTGCATTCAGATGCGTCTTGAGCTGGTAGTAGAGACCGGCAATCGGGCTCGGTCGTATCAGTCCCATCAGGTTGCTGCCGGCATCAACCTGCTTGACGTCGCTCGTTTCCGAGGACTCGAGTTTATTTTTCAGCCTGTCCGACTGCCACGCCAGCCACGTCCGGGCCGCCGCCTCGGCAAGAAACAACCCGACAACCAGGGATGAGGAGATCATGAGCGCGTGGAAAAACAGCCTTCTCACTTTCTCCTTCCTACGGGTTTTGCGCACACGGATCGGTGGCGATGTTCATGAAACTCTCCGCCGGCGCGGCCGTCGCCCCGAACGATGAATAGGAGCTCCCCGCCGTGCCGGTGGCGGCGGTGACCGTGACGGCGGGTTTGGCCGTCGCCGCTTCGGTGTCGGAAGCGAACCCGGCCGGGCAGTCGGGGCCGATCGAACCGTCGGGATTGAGACGCATGACCCAGGCGTCGGGGTTTCCGGGCCCAAACGACGAGGATTCGCCGGCGAGCACGGCGTCCCCCGACGGCAAGAGCGCCAGATCGTAGACGCGGTCGGCTGCCGTGCCCCCGTATGCCCTCTGTCCGGTGAGCTGGCCGTCGGTTTTGTACCGCAGCACCCATGCGTCATACGACCCGGCGCCGAAAGAGGCGGTGCTCCCCGCAACGGCAAAACCCTGGTCGGCGGTCTGCGCGATCGCAAACCCCTCGTCATCGCCGCTGCCCCCGGCGGTGCTCGCCCACGTGAGCGCGCCCACGGCATCGAGCCGGAGGCCGAAGACTTCCCTGCCCTTGCCCGGGTCGAAAGAATCGGTCGAACCGACGACCGCGTACCCGTGGTCGGCAGTCTGCACGATGCCGCCCGCTTCGTCGTCGCCCCCCCCGCCGTACGCCTTCTGCCAGTCGATCGCCCCGTCGGCCTTCACCTTGATCACATAGACGTCCTTGTAACCGGCGCCGAACGACGCCGTGCGCCCGGCAGCCACCAAGCCGCCGTCCGAAGTCCAGGCGACGGCCGCGGCGGCGTCATCGTCGGTGCCGCCGTAGACGCGTTCCCATGCGATTGCGCCGTTTGACTTGAGCTTGACGATCCAGAGGTCGCTTCGTCCGGTGCCCCAGGAGTTCGTGCCGCCCGCGAGGACATACCCTCCATCGGCCGTCGTTTCGACGGCCCGGAAATCGTCGTCGTTGGGTCCGCCGAAGCGGTACTGCCACTCGACCGCGCCGTCGGACTTGAATTTTGCGACCCAGCCGTCCCGGCCGGAAACGCCGAACGACGCCGTGGATCCGGCGACAACCGCCCCGCCGTCCGGCGTCGCGGCGACCGAGTTGAATTCGTCGTCCTTGTCGTCGCCCAGCACGCGGTGCCACTCGACCTGCCCGGCCGGGTCGAACTTCGTGAGCAGCCCCGCGCGCCCCTCGAACGGGCCCAGCACAGTCGTGCCGCACGCAAACGTTTCGCCGGACGCGCCGGCGGACACGGACAGGTACCGGTCGTCAACCGGAGTGACGAACGCCCGCGTGAGCGAGTTGTCCGCGCATTTCCCTGCCGTGCACTGATACAGACACCGCGAGTCCGTGTACCCGTAAGTGCATTTCGACGTCGCGCCGCTGCACGACCCCGCAGAGTTGTACGTTCGAAGCGTCTTCGTGTCGACGCATGCCGGCGCGGGCGGTTTGGTGCAGTCGCCGCATGACCCGCCGCACCCGTCGTTGCCGCACTCCTTGGCCTTGACCGCGCAGTCCGGCTGGCACGCCTTGCACTTCCCGCTTTCACACCCGAAGGCGCAGGGGGTCACGGCGCCCCATTCGAGACAGCCGTCCTGGTCGAGGTCGCCGCAGGAATGGACGCCCCCCGCCGAACACTCGGCGGAGCCCTTCGCGGGACACTCGTCCTTGCACGCCCCCGCATCGCCGCCGTCGCGTCCCCCGTCACCCGCGTCGCGGCCGGCGTCCCCGCCGTCGCGCCCCCCGTCGCCCCCGTCAAAGTCGTTCGCGTCTGCCCCTTCGTCCGGTGTCTCCGCGTCTTGCGCCCCGCCGTCCGTCGTCCCTTCGTCCCGGGACCCCGCGTCGCGCCCCCCGCCCTCGCCCAACGCACACGTCCCCGCGGCCGAGCAGTACTGCCCCGCCGGACAGTTGTCGTCCGTTTCACACGGCGCCCCCGCGACGTCAACGACGCACGAGCCCAACACCAGCAGGCAGGCCAGAACGCCAAGATAGTCCGCACCCGCGCTCCGTTTCATGTTTTCCTCCGAATCATCATTTTGCCATTCTACGGGAAAAACGGCGTCTATGCACCCGATTTTGCCCGGCATGCTTTTGTTTTCAAACAGTTGGTGATCTTCCCGCCGGTTTTTGGTATCATGCGTTCGTAGTTTGAGTCTCCAAGTGCGTGGCCGGGCAACTGCCGAGGTGGGGCATGGTTTTCTGCCGGAGACACGTTCTGGAGTTCGCGAGAAGCGGCGCGGTGCACTCCTTGGATTGCTCTGCGACGAACCGTTCCGCTCCGAACTGTTTCGAATCCTTGGATGCTGGTTGGGATGACTGGAGAGCCATCGTGGCCGGCGACCGGCAGCAAGATTTAGGCGAATTGTCCATTCCAAAAACCACTGACTATGAGATTGCCGGCCTCCCGAATCTCATTCGGCCAAATGCGCTTTTCGTCGATCTTTGGAAACTTCAGACCCCCTATGTCCATCCGTGCGTTACCCGACTCGATGTGAACGGGAAACCCATGAAAACGCCAACGGATGACTCACCTCAGGACGACTTGGAAAAAGGCTACTGGGTCGGTTCTTCTGCGTATGAGAGCTCGGAACTCGACAAGATTTCTAACGATAGCACGGCATTCGTCACGATCGGTTACTTTGATGGTCTGCCTGAGACGCCGGGTTTGCGAGAATCCGACGACCCGTCGAAGGTCGAGATCGATGATAGTCGGAATAGTGGGCAACGCACGATTCGCTGGGCGAGGTGGTTTCCATTTGACCCCGCCAACTCAAGGTATCCCACACCTTGTGACCCACCCCATAGTCCGACAATTGACGTTGACGGCTACCTCCTTGGAAGTGTTTCTGGGGACGCCGATCACGACACGATTTGCGACGAGTACGAAGAGTACCTGGCGAACAAATATGCTCCGATATATGTTCACCAATACCACGAAAACTTCTGGCCCACGGATCCTAGAACAGTCCTGCGGAGCAAGGTCTATTGTGCAAGTGTCAGCTACAATGCGTGGTGGGAGGCGTGCGGACTTGAGGCGAACTACGAAGCCTGCGAGGGATGGCCGTCTAACTACTGGTCCGACCGAACTTGGGTGTACGAGGGTGAAACAGGGTTCACGTTCGACGTCTGGGAAGAATCACACGAGATGCATGACCTGCTGTGCGACTTCGGTGCGGTCACGGCGGAGATGAGTTGCGGCAGGACTCCCGACCTATACCATTTCCACCACACCTATATGACGCGTGACGGCAACCTGAACATTACATATTGGCGCTACTACGATTTCAACGACGTTCATTTCGACCCCGCCAATAATTACGACCACGAAGGGGATTGGGAGAACATACGTGTCATCCTAAAACCCTTTTGGTCATCACATTTGTCTTGGGACCACGGGGTGGAATCAGCCAGGGTGCAAATGGCGAGGCACGGTGACGAATACAAAGATCTCGTGCAGCCAATGTGGCGTGGAACCCACCCTATTGTCCTCGTTGAAGAAGGCACTCACGCCGCCTACGCATCCAAAGGTGATTGGGAAGGAACGCCGTGCTCACTTGATCCCTCCGGCGCGCCGGCTTGCTATCTCGACAGTTGCAAGGGGTATGATGGCGGTAGTTTCCCGCCGTACGGAGAGTGTTTCGACGGCGACGGTGACCCGTTGACAGTATGGGAGTCTTGGACAGAAGGAAAGATCTGGTCGGGCTTCCGCTACGAAACGGAAGCTGAGTGCGATGGAGACGGCGGGAGCATCTCATCCGTGGAGGGTCATTTGAAAAACTTGGGTTCTCGCCTCCACCCGCTCAATGACATGTACTACGAGCTTAGGTACTCAGGCAGATGGGGAAGATCGAGTGGTTCTCCGACCGGCCCTGTGTATGGCCGGTGTGGCAAAGGCGGCAGCCAGCCTGGCGTCTACCAGAACCAAGACGAGTGCTTCATGAATGAGGAAAGAAGAGTTATAGACAACCCCTGGTGCCATGAAGTCAACGAAAACCGCCTTCCGAGAGAATAGCGTCTCGGGAGAAGAGGTATGACGATCTGTAATGTCGTCGGCCCCCGGAATCGCCTCCTCGCGCGACTGTTTGGTATTGCCCATCTCGCGTGGATGCGGCCGGGGCGAGTCCGAGGGGCTGGTTTGTTGTTTGTTGGGAGAATTCTGGCGGCTCTGCACACGGTATTGTCGATCTGCGGTTGCTACGCTGCCGTTGGACCAACAGTAGGTTACCGAACCGGCGAAGGTTTCACCATGGGGGTGGAAATCGATGCGGCCGCCTTGGTCTATCTGCACGGAGGCGGGGGTGCTTTCATGAGCCAGGCTGTAAAGGAGGACGGTTCACATGTCACGGCGCGTTATATGTGTACATTGGGGCCGGCTATTTCCAACCCAAAACTTGGCAGAGTCCTGGTCCCACGGTTGCGGGGGGACTCGGGGTCGCATCCGATGACCGCGAAAGCGGTCCGCGTTTCCTGGTTCGTGGGTTGGGTGGACCTTTTTTCACTGAGGGGAAAAACGACGTTTCCCCCGTCGTGGGGGGGATCGTTGGCATGAGTTATTGGGATCGTGGTGTCTGGTTCCACTTGTCCCCTCAGATTGGATTGGGGGCAAACGTGGGCATTATGGTTCCTGAAGGTTGGAAACCGTGATGAGACGGCAAAGGAATCGTATAGGCTGCCGAAAGAGGCTGGTTCAGGGTCGTTTGGCTATTGGCTTGTGCATCTACCTCGGCAACGTGTTACGATCCAGTTGGGGAGATTGGCCATGAAGCGTTTTGTCGCCGCGCTGGCGTTCGCTAGTCTCTCGACCACTTTTTTCAGTTTCCGCTGTGCAAGCGAATCGGATGGCGGAACCGATGGAGGGACGCACGCCCAAGACACGCACGTCGGAGAGCAGGGTTCCGGCACTTCGGATGTTCGATTCATTGACGGCGGAGTGGACGCCATGACCAAGGATACTGAAGATGGCTCCGGACGGAATTCCGATGCGGGGACGGACGCGGAACCTGGGCAAGACTCAAGTGATCGTGGCGAGATCCCGGATCACGATTCGGGCGACGCCGACACTGTTGGAGATTCAAGTTACGACGGAGGGTTCACTGATGTGGGAAAGGGTTGCGTCCCCAACTGCCCCGCAGATGACATGGTGCCGGTGCCAGACGGCACGTTCCAGATGGGATGCAATGTGTTGGTCGACCAAGCATGCTATTCAGATGAGTACCCCTACCACGCCGCACACGTTCCCACGTTTATGATCGACAGGTACGAAGTGACCGTGTCGGACTACAAGCTCTGTGTGAACTTCGGTGTGTGTACGGACGCCGATTCAGGTGAAGGATGCAACTTCGATGTTTTGGATAGAGAGGACCACCCTGTCAATTGCGTGGACTGGAGCCAAGCTAGGGTGTTTTGTACTTGGGTGGGGAAACGGCTGCCGTCAGAAACAGAGTGGGAGAAGGCCGCACGGGGATCGGACGGAAGGAGATACCCTTGGGGGAATGAATTCGTCGACTGCGACCACGCCGTCTGGTGCGATGACGATTCAAACGAACCCACCAGTTGCGGTTGCGGCAACGGCGGGACAATGCCGGTGGGGAGCAAACCGCTCGGTGAGAGTCCATATGGCGCCGCGGACATGTGTGGGAATGTTTGGGAATGGACCGAGGATGACTACCACGACACCTACACCGACAGCCCAGCGGATGGTAGTCCCTGGGTTGAAAGCCCACGCGGTTTAGAGCGAGTAGCACGGGGCGGCTCGTGGAGTTCAACGTATGGGGGTATTCTCCGTGTGACATCGAGGAATGGTGTCGCCCCAGACCATTTTGGCCACTTCCTCGGTTTTCGATGTGTCGCGGGTCCGTGATCGTTCCTTGTGGCATAGATCGCCCGTTGGTGTTCGTTTTCACTTTCAATCGAAAACCAACGGCAAATCTATGGGCCAAACCCAACCACATCCTCTGGCGTCGGATTGGAATCGTTTGTCTGCGTCCCGGTGCCTAATTGGCCAAAACGGTTCTGCCCCCAGCACCTCAGTTTTCCGGACTTCATCAGACTCCAGTTTCGCCAATTTGGAGCCGAAGATTTGACACGGGATGACACGCTCAACCCGGCATCACGCCGCAGGGCGCATGGAGCGACCCTCGATCGCCCATTCCTCTGTCCGTCGGTCGTTGTCGATTTCCCCCAACTTGCCGGAGACACAGCGCGCGACAAGAATGTCCGTGAACGGCGTCAGCGCGAAGCGGGCCGTCCGGAGGATATCCTCGAACGAGAGGTTCTTCTTCCGCGCGTACCAAGGCCGCAAGGGGACCTGGGCCAACGCGGAAGCGCTTTCGACGAACCAGATGACAAGGAGGCTGAAGACGAGGCCGACGAAAGGGGCGGTTCGCGTTACTGCCTTTTCGGAAGTAGCCGACGAGTCCTCGAATCCGAGGAACTGCTTGAGGTCCCGGAAGGTGCATTCGAGGTTCCATCGCCGGGCATACCCCTGAAGCACTTCAAGGGCGGACATATGAGGATCTGTGCAGAAGAACACTTGGAAGGGGACCTTGCCGCTGGTACACCGGAC
>JACRJZ010000016.1 GCA_016219875.1 Verrucomicrobiota bacterium
CTGAACGCGGCGCTCAACGCCGGCGCGGGCACGGTGACGTTGGGCGGTGCCGTCGATGGCGCGGGTCTGCTCACCGCCGCCACCCTGAATCTTAATGGCGCGGGCAACGTAGGCTCCAGTGGCGCACGGGTGAACACGACGGTTGGCACGCTGGCGCTGAACAAGCCGGTGTCGGGCGACACGTTCCTGAACGAGACGGACGGCCTGAATCTCCAAGGCATGACGGCGGGTGCGCTGGACGTGAAGGCGGGCGGTACGATTGGGCAGTTGGCCGCGCTGACGGTCGGCGGCACGGCCACGTTCGATGTGCCCGCGGCCGGCTCGGACGTTTTGCTGGCCGGGTTCGCCAATCAGTTGGCCGCTGTGACGATCACCAGCGCTCGCAGTGTGGCGCTGCGCAACGCCACGGCCACGCCGGGCACGCTCACCCTGCCGGCCAGCCTGACCGACTTGACGATTCGCTACGACGTTGCCGGGATCACCCTGCCGTCGGGCGCGGCCACCGTGACAGGCACGCTGGACGTGGACGCCCAAGGCATCACGACTTCGGGCGACCTCGCCGCCGGCAATGCCACGCTCAAGACGACGACACTGGCCTTGAACCACAACCTCAACACCGGCGCGGGCGCGGTGACGATTGAGCACAGCGGCGCGCTGACGGTGGGCAACCCGGCGGCGACGATCACGGCCGGCACGCTCACGCTCAAGGGCGCCGGCGCGGTGGCCAGCGGGGCGCAGCGGCTGAACACGGCGGTCGCCGCCTTGGCGCTGGACAAGGTCGGCGGCAACAGCTTCGTCAACGAAGCCAACGGCCTAAACCTCTCCGGCGCGACCGGCGGCGGCAACCTCGACTTGCTCGACGCCGGCCCGACCACGCTGAACGCGGCGCTGAACACCGGCGCAGGCACGGTGACATTGGGCGGCGTGGTCAATGGCCTCGGCCTGCTCACCGCCGACACGCTGAACCTGAACGGCGCCGGCGATGTCGGTGCGCTCGCCACGCGGTTGAACACCGCGGTGAACATGCTGGTGCTGGGCAAGACGGCTGGAAACAGTTTCCTCAGTGAAGCCGATGGCCTGAACCTCTCCGGCGCGACCGGTGGCGGGAACCTCGACTTGATGAATGCCGGAGCGACGACGCTGAACGCGGCGCTTGATGCGGGCGCGGGCACGGTGACGCTGGATGGAGCGGTCGATGGCCCCGGCCTCCTCACCGCCGACACCTTCAACCTGAATGGCGCGGGCAACGTCGGCGCGAGCGGTGCGCGGTTGAACACCGCGGTGAAGAACCTGGTCTTCGCCAAGGTCAGCGGCCACAGCTTCCTGAGCGAAGCCGACGGCCTCAACCTCTCCGGCGCGACGGGCGGGGACAACCTGAATTTGCTGGACGCGGGGACGACGACCCTGAACGCGGCGCTGACGGCTGGCGCGGGCACGGTGACGTTGGACGGAGCGGTCGATGGTCCGGGTCTGCTCACGGCCAGCACGCTGAACCTGAATGGCGCGGGCAACGTTGGCTCCGCTGGGACGCGGGTCAACACCACCCTCGGCACGCTGGCGCTGAAGAAGGCGAGTGGCGACACGTTCCTCAACGAAACCGACGGCATCAATGTCCAAGGCATCACCGGCGGCGCGCTGAACGTGCAGGCGGGCGGCACGATTGGCCAATTGGCCGTTTTGAACGTCAGCGGCTTGAGCACGTTCACGGTTTCCGCGCCGCTCGCGGACTTGTCCCTCGCTCTCGCTCCAAACGTCTTCAACGGCGGCGTGGCCCTGGGCACGACGGGCGGCGGCAGCTTCCAGGACATTTCGTTGTGGGACGCTTCGCCCGCGCCGATCTTCGTGGCCGGCTTGCCGGGCGCGCTGCGCAACCTCACCCTCCGCTACGACAATGCCGGCATCGTTCTCCCGGCAGTCACGCTGACCGGCGACCTCAACGTCCGCGCGGGCGGAGCGATCTCGCAAAGCGGCGCGCTGGTGGTCAACGGCGCGGGCCGGACCGCGACCTTCAACGCGGGGACCGGCAACGACATCACCTTGAATGACCCGGCGAACGACTTTACCACTGCGACCCTCGTCGCGGGCCGGAACGTGGCGCTGCGCGACGCCAACGCCGTCACGCTCGGCGCCTCGACCATCTCCGGGACGTTCGATCTCACGGCCGGCGGTTCCGTGGTCCAGAGCGGAACGCTGCGCGTGACTTCGGCGGCGCGGTTGGACAGCACCGGCGACATCACGCTGGCGGACCCGGCGAACGACTTCGGCGCGCAAGTCACGGTGCTGAACGGGCAGGCCGTGACGCTCCAGGACGCCAACATGCTGGTCGTGGGCGGCGGCTCCACCAGCCTCGACGTCGAGGCGCGTGATGGCGGCCTCGTCCTGGCGGGCTACACCACCACGACGACGCTGGCCGGAAAAGCCGCGGGCAACATCAGCCAGGACGGCACGGTGACTGTTGGCACAACCACCACGTTGGACGCCAGCGGTGACATCACGCTCGACAGTGTGCTGAACGATTTCGGCGGCTTGGTCACCGTGTTGAACGGCCAGGCCGTAGCGCTCAAGGACGCAAACTCGCTCACCGTCGCGGGCGCGTCCGGCAGTCTGAACGCGGAAGCCACGGGCGGCGACCTCACGCTGGCCGGTTACGCGACGGCCACGACGCTCGCGGGCAAGGCTTCGGCGAACATCGCGCAAAGCGGCGCGCTCAATGTCGGCACAACCACTGCACTCGACGCGGGCGGCAACATCACGCTGGCCGACGTGCTGAATGACTTCGCCGGCCTGGTCACGGTGCTAAACGGCCAGGCCGTCACGCTCAAAGACGCCAACACGCTGGCTGTCACCGGCACGTCGGGCAGCCTTGATGCCGAAGCGCGCGGCGGCGATCTAACGCTCGCCGGCTACACCGCGGCGACGACCCTGGCCGGAAAATCCTCCGCGAGTATCGTCCAGAACGGAGCGGTGACGGTCGGCACGACCGCCACGCTTGACGCGGCCAACAACATCGCGCTGGCCGACGTACTCAACGACTTCGCCGGCTTGGTCACGGTGCTGAACGGCCAAGCGGTGACGCTTAAGGACGCCAATTCGCTGACGGTCGGCGGCGCGTCCGCAAATCTGGACGCCGAAGCGCGCGGCGGCGACCTCACCTTCGCCGGCTACACCACGGCCACAACCCTCGCCGGTAAGGCTTCGGCGAACATTAGCCAGAGCGGCGTCGTGAACGTCAGCACGACCACGACACTGGACGCGGGCGGCAACGTCACGTTGGCCGACGTGCTGAACGATTTCGGCGGCTTGGTCACGGTGTTGAACGGCCAGGCCGTGGCGCTCAAGGACGCAAACTCGCTCACCGTTGCGGGCGTGTCCGGCAGTCTCGACGCGGAAGCCACGGGCGGCGATCTCACGCTGGCGGGTTACGTGACTGGGACCACGCTCGCGGGCAAAGCCGCGGCGAACATCGCGCAAAGCGGCGCGCTCAATGTCGGCACAACCACCACGCTCGACGCGGGCGCCGACATCACGTTGGCCGACGTGTTGAACGAGTTCGCGAGCTTGGTCACGGTGCTGAACGGCCAAGCCGTCACGCTCAAAGACGCCAATTCTCTCACGGTCGGTGGCGCCTCTGGCAGCCTCGACGCCGAGGCGCTCGGCGGCGATCTCACGCTGGCCGGCTACACGACAACCACGACGCTCGCCGGCAAGTCCTCGGCCAGCATCAACCAGAGCGGAGCGGTGACCGTCGGCACGACGACCACCCTCGACGCCGCGAACCACATCACGCTGGCCGACGTGCTGAACGACTTCGCCGGCTTGGTCACGGTGCTCAACGGCCAGGCGGTCACGCTCAAGGACGCGAACTCACTCACGGTTGGCGGCGCGTCCGGCAGCTTGGACGCGGAGGCCAGAGGCGGCGACCTCACGCTGACGGGTTTCACCACCGCGACGACCCTCGCGGGCAGAGCTTCGGCGAACCTCCTCCAGAGCGGCACACTCAACGTCGGCACGACCACCACGCTCGGCGCGGGCGGCAACATCACGCTGGCCGACGTGCTGAACGAGTTCGCCGGCCTCGTGACCGTGCTGAACGGCCAAGCCGTCACGCTCAAGGACGCCAACACCCTGGCCGTGACCGGCATGTCCGGCAGCCTCGATGCCGAAGCGCGCGGCGGCGACTTGACACTGGCGGGTTACACCACCACGGCGACCCTGGCTGGAAAATCCTCTGCGAACATCGTCCAGAACGGCGCGGTCAACGCCGGCACGACCACCACGCTCGACGCGGCGAACAACATCACGCTGGCCGATGTGCTGAACGACTTTGGCGGGCTGGTCACGGTGTTGAACGGCCAGGCGGTCACGCTCCAGGACGCCAATTCCCTCACCGTGGGCGGCGCGTCCGCCACTCTGGATGCTGAGGCGCGGGGCGGTGATCTCACCTTCGCCGGCTACACCACGGCTTCCACGCTGGCAGGCAAGGCTTCCGCCAACATCGCCCAATCCGGCACGGTGATGGTCGGCACGACCACCATGCTCGACGCCGGGGCGAACGTCACGTTGGCCGACCCGAACAACGAGTTCACCGGGCCGGTCACCGTCACCGCTGGCGGCAATGCGACGTTGACCGATGCGAATTCGATCAACGTGTCCGGCACCGTCGGCGGCACGCTCACCGTCAACGCCGCCGGCAGTGCCACGGTCGATGGCGGCCTGGGCGGCCTCGGCATCAATGCCGGCTCGGCTACGCTGGCGGGCGTGACCGTGGGGGGCGCTGGCCTGACGATCAACGCCGGCACGGTGGACGAAACTGCTCCGGCCATTGTGAACGGCCCGAGCGTCGTCAACGTCGGCAATGGCACGATCACGCTCGACACCCAGCCCAACCAGTTCTTCGGCGCCGTCTCGCTGCTGGGCCGCGACGTGTTCTTCCGAAACATCGTGAACGCCCCGGCTTTCCCGACCTTCTCGCAGCCGGGCTTGCACAACTTGCGGCTCCTCTACGACAACGCCCCGGTCACCTTCTCGGCCCTGGCCCTCACCGGCACTCTGGACGTGGACACGAAGGGCATCGCGCAAGCCGGCGCGTTGACGGTCGGCGGAGCCGCCACGCTGACGGCGGGCGCTGCCAACAACATCACCCTCGACAACGCAGGCAACGACTTCCAGTCCGACGTGAGCGTCGTTTCTGCGAACCACGTCGCCCTGCGCGACGCCAACGCCCTGCGCGTCGGTTTGTCCACGGCTTCGGGCAACCTGTCGCTCACGGCCGGCGGCGACGTGACGCAGTCCGGCCGGATCACGGCCCAGCAATTGGACGTGACCACGCTGAGCGACGCCGCGGCCTCGATCACCCTCACCGATCCGGCCAATGACGCCGACACCGTGAGCTTCCGCGTCCGCAACGCCGCCGACAGCGCGAACGGCACCGGCAACATCGACTACCGCGACGCCGACGGCTTCAACGCCGGCTTCATCACGGGCGGCGACACCACGTTGAACGGCGGCGGAACGATCAACCTGACAGGCGCGTCGCAAACCCGGAATGCCGCCGTCACGGCCGCGGGCGGAGCCGACGACCTCAACCTCAACGCCGACCTCACTGCCAGCGGCGACGTCGTGCTGACGGCCAGCCGGGACATCAACGTCAACCGGGTGCTCACGGCGCACGATGTGACCTTCAGCGCGGGACGCGATGTGATCGAAGCCGTCGGCGCCAATCCCGGAGCGATCCACGTCCACAGACTGTCAGTCACCACGGCTCGTTCCGCCCTGTTCGGCGACGCCGCGGCCGACGCCACGATCGGCGAGCACTCGGCCATGACCGCCCAGCCGGACAACTGGATCACCGAGGTCGGCAACGTGACCGTGAACGGGTTGTTCTACCTGGCGGACAAAGACTCGACCGCGCGCGCGGCCGGCGATCTCACGCCGGGATCGGGCCGCATCGGCCTGACCATCGCCGGCAGCGTCCACAACACTTCCACGGAGAACACCGTCATCCGCACGATCGGCGATCTCGAGATCGCGCTGGGCGCGGCCAACTTCGTCCAGAGCGACGGCGGCGTCGTGGCATTGGCAGCGGAGATCGGAATGTCGGGCGCGACCCCCGTGCTCAACTCCAGTTTCCACAACTACAACACGACGGGCACTCCGTCGGTCAGCGGCAGGAACGTCTTCATCTTCTCGACCTCGCCGGAGTTGAACACGCCTTTGATCCCCACCGAGCAACCTGGCGATCCGTTCTTCTACCACTTCGGCAACCTCCGGTTCTTCTACGGGCAGTTCTTCAAGAATTTCTCCGACTTCCAGAACCTCGGCCTGCTGCCGGGCCGGGCCTACGTCTTCGCGGACCCGCCCAAGAACGCGGCGCCGGATGCGGCCAAGTTCTTCGTGGACTTGATGAAGTTGCCGACGCAGCGCGCCCTCAAGTTCCGGAGTGACTTCGATCCAGAGTCACGCCGGCCCAAAGGCCGGACCTACATCTGGACTTCCAGCTTCAAGGTCCCCTTCGAGAAGGAACTCGAAGAGGAGCAGCGCAAGGCGCCCCGCAAGTTGCTCACGGGCGTGATGGAACTCCAACCGCTTCCCTCCGCGGTCACTCTGGCGCGGCACCCTTAGCCCGGACCTCCGGCAATGAACCTCGAGAATCAGAACATGAAAGGAACCTCTATGAAACGGATCGCGTTGTGGCTGGCTTCCATCGCACTGACCGCCTTCGTCGGGACGGCGGCGGCCCAGGAAGAGTCTTCCTACACCAACCTGGCGTTGGTGAAGGGCATCCTCTTCCTCAACAGTGAAGACGCCGTGAAGCCGGAGGGCGTCCCCGCCCTGCAGGGGATCGTCGTCAAGGACGTCAAGGTCCTCGAGCGCGAGGACTTCCAGATCGTGGCCCGGCAGTACCTCGGCAAGCCGCTGGACACGGTTTCCATGCGGGAGATGCAGCGGGACATCGTCCTCTACTGCCGGGCGCACCGGCACCCCATCGTCGATGTCATTTATGTGGAGCAGGACGTGAGCAACGGCGTGCTGCAGGTCGTGGTGCTGGAGGGCAAGGTGGCCGCCCGCCCCGTGACCTACGTGAAGGACGCCGGCCCCGGGAAGCCGCCCCTGGCCGTCACCAACGGCTGGACGAAGCCGCAGTTCGTCACCGACCGCGTCCGTCTGCGCGAAGGCCACCCGATCGACATGCGCGTCCTCCAGCGCGATCTCGACTGGCTGAACCGCAATCCGCTCCGCAAGGTGGACGTGCTCTTCCGTCCGGGCGCGAAGATCGGCTATGCGGATGTTATTCTGGAAGTCCGCGAAGAGCGCCAGTGGCAGGCCCATCTCGGTTACGACAACACGGGCACGCGCTTTACCGACTTCAACCGCATCAACGCCGGCGTTGCCTGGGGCAAGGCCTTCGGCCTCACCGACCACTTCTTCACCTACGACTTCATCGCCGATCCCGCGCTGGACCACTTGCGCGCCCACACGGCCAGCTATGCCATTCCGCTGCCCTGGCGTCACGAACTGCGCTTCATGGGCTACTACCTCGACGTGGAAGGCGACATCGGTAGCGGTATCCGCCTGGAAGGCGCGAACTACCAGGCCAGCTTCCGTTATGCGATCCCGCTGCCCTACATCGGGAAATACCAGCAGGAGGTCGCCTTCGGCTTGGACTTCAAGAGCGCGGACAACAACCTGAACCTCGGCGTGTTCCAGGCCCACAATGCGCCCACGGAAATCTTCCAGTTCGCCCTCGGTTACTCCGGCATCGTGCGCGACTTCCTCGGCGAGACGCGGCTGGGCGCGCAGTTCTACTTCAGTCCCGGCGGCGTCACGTCCAAGAACACGGACGCGGCCTTCGCGCAGTCGCGCCTCTTCGCCGAATCGCAATACGTCTATGGCCGCCTTCAGGCCGAGCGCCAGACGCGGCTGCCGGCGAACTTCACCTGGCTGGTGCGCATCGGCGCCCAGCGGGCCGACGGCAACCTGCTGCCGACGGAGCAATTTGGCCTGGGCGGCTACGCCACCGTGCGCGGCTATCATGAGCGCGAAGTCAACACGGACAACGGCTGGAACCTTTCGCAAGAGTTGCGCACTCCGGAATTCAGCCCGCTGGCCAACTGGTGCAAATGGGCCTGGGTGAATGACAAGATGCAGTTCCTGGGTTTCTTCGATTACGGCGCCGGCAAAGTCATCAACTCCTCCCCGAGCGATGTCTTCACGAGCCGCGAACTGGCGGGCGCCGGCTTCGGCCTGCGCTACACCGCGCGCAAGAACCTCGAGTTGCGCTTCGACTACGGCTGGCAACTCAAACGCTACAAAGAAATCGACTACGCCTCCACCTGGCACCTGGCCGCGATGCTGAAGTTCTGAGCGGGACCGGCGACGGACAGCCGCCCCATAGGTCCCAATCACGAAATCGTCCACCCGCCCAGCGGTGCGGCCAGCCGGTCCTTCGCCAACGGTGGTTTCATCCTGAACTCCGAAGTTGGAGAGCACGCCCGCCCAGGGCGTCCAGCCCATTGGGCCGACGAATGGAGTAGGGCGCTTGGAATAGTTCCACGGCTCCGAAGTTCTCCGCGAGGGCGCGGAATTGGCCTGGGCCGCCCGGTGAGGGCACCGGGCCTACAAAGGACATCACGACTGTAGGCCGGATCCCCTGACCCGGCGTCCCACGATCCCCCCGATGCCACGAGACTGTGCTGTCTCCCCTTGCCGGTTCAGGAAGTCTGGGCCTGACAGTGTTTCATTCCTTGGGTCTTGGCGCCTTGGCGCGAGCCTCCTTGTCCAACCGCCAGATTCCATTTCACCCGTTGCCGCCGTCGAGTTCTCCTCCACCGGCCTCCGGGAAAAAAAGTGCGATCCCTGGGAACCAAGTGGCGGCTCAACCATCCTATCTGCCAAGGGAGCGCACTCTGCGCAGGGGACAAACTGACAAACAAGTAAACTTGCGTACTGCAAAACCAAGTATGAACACGAAACGATGGACTGAAACCACCACTCACCGCGCGGCGACGCGCCCCACCCAGGGTCAGCCGCCCGGCAAAAACCCGTCCCGCCATGCCACCGGAGGCGACCCGGCAAAACTCCGACCCGGACCAGGAATCTGCCAGGCCTTGCCGGGAGGCGCGCTGTTGGGCGCCCTCCTGGCTTGCTGTTCTGGCGGGTTCATCGCATCCCAGGCCCAGACCAATCCTCCCGCCGTGTTGGACACCAACCTGGCCGTGCGCACCGTCGTCAGCGGCCTGAGCCAGCCGGCCGCGATGGCCTTCCTCGGCCGGAGCGATTTTCTGGTGACCGAGAAGTCGAGCGGGCAAGTGAAGCGCGTCGTCAACGGCGTCGTCGCCGCCACGGTGCTCGATTTGCCCGTGAACTCGGCGTCGGAACGCGGCTTGCTGGGCATCGCCTTGCATCCCCAGTTCAAGCGCCATCCGTGGGTGTACCTCTACTGGACGGAAAGCACCACCGGGGCGGATAGCACCGTCCTGAGCGAGACGCCGCTCCTGGGCAACCGGGTGGACCGGTTCGTCTGGGATGCGCGGGCCCAAACCCTGACGTTCGACCGAAACATCATCACCTTGCGCTCGTTCCAGGCCGACGCCGGACAACCGCTCCGGGGCAACCACAACGGCGGCATCATCCGCCTCGTCCGGGCGCAGGACGAGCGGACGCGCCTCTCAGACCGGCATGACGAGGAGGAAGACGACGAGGACGAGGGAGAAGAAGACCAAGGCCGGCCAGACAAACGCGCCAAGATCTACATCTTCATTGGCGACAACGGCCGGCGGGGCCAGATGCAGAACCAGCCTGACGGCCCCGGCTGCACCAACCCGCCGTGCGCCGCCATTCCGAGCGGCAATCTCCCGGACGACCAGTTCGGCGGACCCGAGCCGGACAACGCCCATCTCACCGGCGTCATCCTGCGGTTGAACGATGACGGCACCACGCCCGCCGACAATCCGTTCTACGTGGCAGGAGCTTTGCGCGGTGGCGAAGCGGGCGCGAACCTTCAGAAAGTATTCGCCTATGGCATCCGCAACGGCTTCGGCATGGCCATCGATCCGTTCTCCGGTCGGCTCTGGGACGCCCAGAACGGCGACGACAGTTTCAGTGAACTGAATCTGGTCGATCCCGGCTCGAACCTGGGCTGGGTCCAAGTCATGGGACCGATTGCCCGGGTGGGTGAGTTCAAGGCCATCGAAACCAGCACCAATCGCGATCCCCTCCTGGGCAACGTTTATGCCGGCTTGCAGCAACTGCGCTGGCCGCCCGCGAACCTCGCCGACACCCCGGAAGGGGCGTTGTCCCGCCTGTTCATGGTCTATGAAGGCGGGGACGCTTTTGGGGCGCAGATGACGGGCAGTCAGGAGAACCCGCCCGTGACGACCAGCGGCAGCGCGGTGGCGCTCTTCACCTTGAATCCTGACGGCACGCTCTCCTACGAACTTCGTGCCACGGGACCGATTGAAAACGCCACCCAGTCCCACATCCATCTCGGTGGACGCGGGCAGAACGGACCGGTCGTTACGTTCCTCTTCGGACTGGTCGCAGGGGGCCAGAGTTTTCAAGCAGGAGACCTGATCGGCAGCGGCACTTTGAGCGACTCGAACGTGATCGCCCGGCCCGGCTTCACCCCGACCATCGCGAACCTCGTCGCTCGGATGCGCCAAGGGCGGACCTACGCCAACCTGCACACGACCGCGTTTCCCGGCGGCGAAGTCCGCGGCCAAATCATCGTGACCGACCGCGCGCCGGTTTCCCACTACAACGATCCGGAGTTGAGTTGGCGCTATGAAGTCGCTCCGGTGGGGCTTGGGTTTATCAGCAGCAGCAAGCTGGGCCGGCAGTATCGGGGCGACATGATCGTCGGCGCGGCGCGGACCTTCCTCGCCGAGGGCAACTTGTTCCGTTTCAAACTCACCGCCGACCGGCGCGGCATCGCGGCCGAAGACCCGCGGTTGGAGGATGGGGTCGCCGACAATTTGTTCAAGTTCGACATCACCGAGAGCGAAACCCTGCTCTTCGGCGTCGGCTTCGGCGTCGGCACCGACATTCATACCGGGCCGAACGGGAACCTGTTCGTGGTGTCGTTGAGCAACGGCGCGGTGTACGAAATCTACCGCGTTGCGCGTGGTCGCGGACACGATGATTGACCCTCCCCAGCGAGCATCCTTCCGAGGGGCGTGCTCTGGCGCGCCTCTCGGAGGCTTGGAGATTTCTGCTGTCCTCCCCGTCCCCCGTGCCGAGTGCGTCCTCGGAGATGCTATCGTCTCCAGCACCCGGGGACATCGCGAGGCAGGAGGGCTTGGCCTGGAAGACCACACTTTTAAAAGTGTGGTCTGATCGGTTCTGCGGTCTTTGGCCAAAGATCGTGCGCCGCCGCGTGAGTCGCCGGTCGAAGCTCCCTGAACGACGCCCCAATTCCCGAGGGGCGAGTTGATGCTGACTTGTCGATTGCGGAGAAGCCCTGCGGGCCTTCACAGCACGGGCAAGAAGTCGCGCTTCCCTTCCATGAACTCCGCCACGATGCGGTTGGCCAGACGAAGCTTCTCGAGAATGGGAATCTGCGTCTGCGCGTGCAGCAACATCATGCAGACGCTGAGGAGATCGCCGGTCCCGGTCGTGTTCACGCAGCGGCGCACCGGCGCGCAGGGGGCCACAGTCAACTGTCCGTCGCTGTAGTAACCGGCTCCCTCGGCGCCCATGTGGACGACGACGGCTTCGGCACCCCACGCCGCGAGCCGATCGAGCGTTGTCGCCAAGTCCGGCGAATCGGCGAAGAGGTTTAGCTCGCGGATGTTGCCGTGAACCAAGTTCACCAAGGGCAGCAGGCGCCGCACGGCTTCCTTGCGCGCGGCGCTTCGTCCGGTGTCCGCCGATCCCCAGAGCGGGTCCCAGTTCAGGTCGAGCGAAGTGGCCACCCCGTGATCGCGCGCCGCTTGCAAGAGCCGCGCGTTGCCCGAAGCCAGCATCGGCTCGGAGAACCAGATGTCAGCGCGCAGCAGGTGGCCGGTGCCCGCGAGCATCGACAAGTCGAGATCGTCGAAGGCCAGCGAGGAGTTGTTCGGTTGTGAACTGAGGAAGTGACGCCCGCCGTTGGTGAAACTCAGGACGACCGTGCTGCCGGTCCGCACGGAAGGGTCGCGGCGGACGAACGACTTCACGCCCCGGTCCAGCAACGCCTGTTCGAGCCGGGCGCCCAGTGGGTCGCCGCCGATCTTCCCGGCCAACCGCGCCTCCGCCCCGAGGCCGGCGGCGGCCATCGCGCTGATGGCCCCGCCCCCGCCAATCGTCTCCACGATGAACCCGGCGGGCGTCTCGCCGTCTTGGAAGAGGTGGTTCCCCGCGGCGAGCGGCGCTGTCTTGACATCGCGGCAGAGGCTCCCGACGACGCACAGGCTGGTATGGCGGAAGACGGCTTCAACTACGGAGTCCATGGCGCTGGCTACACCCGGAAAAACTTGGCCGCCGCGACCGTGGCTCCCGCCCCGAAGAGCGCCAGCACCCCGATGGGTTTGCCGACCGCGGCCAGTCCTCCGCCGAACGTGATCAACTGATGCAGCGCGTCCATCGCCCAGCCAGTAGGAACACAGTGCGCGGCTATTTTCAAAGGACCGGACATCAACTCAATCGGCCACCAACACCCGCCCACCGCCGCCATCACGAGGCTGGCCAGGACGCACAAGCCCACAACTTTGTCCTCGGCTCGCACGACAGAGCCAATCAGCACGCCGAGCGCTGCCGCCACCCAGGCGTAAATCAGGAGCGTGAACAGCAGCGCCCCGAGATGCTCGCCCAGATCAACGCCGAAGAGAAACTGGCCGGCGAGCAGGTAGAACGCGACCTGCACCGCGGCCAGCAACATCAGCCCGTAGAGCTTGCCGAGGACGAGCGCGCCGCGGCTCACCGGATGCACCGCGACGCGCCGAAGCTGGCCGCCCCGCCGCTCCCACGCTATGGTCGCGCCGCCGAAGATCAGCAGGTTCATCAGGAGGTACATCACCATGTTGCCGGGCAGGGAAAACTTGAAGCCCACCGGCCGCGGCTTGTGCCCGGCGAACGTGGCGTCCAGCTTGACCAAGTCCTCGCGTTTCTGGAGCAGGCTCAGCGCGTCTTCCGTCAACGGCGCATTGGTGCCGTGGCGAAGCACGTGTTCGACAAGGTGCGAGTTCACCGCCACCAGCGCCCGCACGAGACGCAACTCGATCATCGCCGCGGCTTCGTCGCCCGAGCCCGGCACGGTGAAGAACTCGACCTTGCTCTGCTGGCCGCTCAACACGCGCTGGGTGAAATCAGCGGGAAGGCGCAATCCCCGCTGGGCCTCGGCGCGGTTCGTCGGCGCGACGAGCTTCAAGCCTTGCGCGCCCAGTTCACTGAGGAAGACGCGGCCGAGGAAGTTCGTGTCCAGGTTTTCCACCAACACGGACGGCCGCGGGTTCGACGGATCCCCCGGGCCGCGCACGGCGAAGCCCATGAAGTACATCATGGCCAGCGGCAGGACGAAGAGCCAGATGAACGACGAGCGGTTGCGGAGGAAGAGCCGCAGGTCGTTGTGGCCGATGAGCAGCGCGGGCTTCATGCGCGCAGGCCCTTCTCCAGCCGGCGCTGAAACCGCCACGCGGCCAAGACCACGAGCAGCAGCCCCAGCACGGCCAGTTGCAGCGCGCTCCATGTCCACGACGGCGCGGCGCTGTCGAACTGGAGCCGGCGCGCGGTTTCCAGAAACAAGTTCGGCGGCAGCCACGGCGTGACGTGCTCCCGCAGGAAGCCGGGCAACGATTCCGCCGGGAAAGCGCAGCCGCTGGCCAGGGTGAACAGCATCACGACGAGGTTGTTGATCACCTCACTGCGGCGCTCGCCGCCCGCCAGCGCGGTGAGCGCGGCCATGAAGCCGCCGGCGAAAAATCCGAACGCCGCGACCATCACGGCCAGCGGCAGCGGACGCGTCCAGTGAATCTGGAACAGCAACGCCCCGCCGCCGAACAGGATCACACCGCAGATCATCAGCATGGCCAGGCTGAAGAGCACCTTCGACGCGACGAACGTGAAGACCCGCTGCGGCAGGCTGCAAAACCGCTCGAAGGTGCGGGCGGCCACTTCACGGTAGAAATCGCGCAGGGCTACGTCGGCGAGGAAGAGCAGGAACATCGCCGCGAGGCCGGGCAGCAGATAGGCGAACAGGTTCCACTTCGGCGCACGGCCCTGGCTGGGAGCGTCGGCGCGTTTTCCGGCGGGGCCGTCGCCCGGGTCCGCTGCATTCGTGCGCGTGATGGTGTAGCTGATGGCCGGCGGGAAAAGCAGATTTGCCACCGACTCGATCTTCGCGCCGGTGCGGCCCACCTCGATGGCGACGGCGAGGGAGCGCGGCGCGTTGGTCTGTTCGAGCACCGCCCGCCACGCGTCGAGTTCCGCGCGGAAGCTCCGGGCCAGCGCGTTCAAGCCCGTGACGAGCGCGCCGGCCAGTTCTTCCAGGATGGCTGGATGAAATGATTGAGCCGGATTCTTCACCAGCTCGAGTTTCACTGCCTTGCCGCCGAGCAAGTAGTCGCGCGTGAAATTCTTCGGGATGATCAACGCCGCGCTGAGTTGGTTGTTCGTGACTTGGTGCAACGCTTCCGCGCGCGGCAGGAACACGGGTTCGAGGTGGTGCGCGCCCTCGCCCTGATTGGCTGCGCCGCGCAACAGTTGCGTCAGCAGCGACTCGTCTTCGTCCACCACGGCGAAGCGGATGCGGCCCAGGGCCTTCTCCGGGCTACCGCCGAAAGCGAAGCCGAGCAGCGCTGTGATGACCAGCGGCACGGCCAGGAAGATCAGATACGGCACCGGGTTGCGCCAGGCGCGGCGAAGGTCTTTGGCCAGGAGGACGCGGAGCATCAGTGTCATGGCAGGCTGGCCTCCGCCGCGAGGTGATGCAAGCGGTCACGAAGTGACTCACGTTCTGACTCAACGAGCGTCGTTCCGATCATTCGCTGTTCTATCGTCCGCAGATCCGCCAGCCGGTGCCGTAACAGACCGCGAACGAATTCCATGTCCTTGTCCCGGCCAGCAGCGAGTTTGCTGACCGCCAGGTCATGGATTTCCAAACACCAGCCCACGACCCCGGCCATGTTTTCGGTGCTGACGCGGATCAGGCGTTGCTCCCAACCCGCCGGCAACGTGGCCAGTTCCGGCGAGACGGCGTGGGCGTAATACCCGAAGGTTTCGTCGAAACTGGATCCCTCTCCCATGACGCGATGGATGAGGTCTGCGGCCTCAGGCTTGTTCTTCGGGTACACGTCCAGCTCGCGTGACACGAGCAACTCTGGCGGCGCCTCGGGAAACGATCCCAAAACCGCCTGGCTGCCCAAGACCAGGAACTCGGCATCGAGGGCGATTCCGCTGGCCGCGCGGATCACGTGTTCAAGCGCGTGGCGCGTCATACTGCTGCAAAAACTCCATCCGCTCGCGTTGCGTGAGCACGCCGGCAAAGGGCTGGTTCTGCCGCCGCCGCGCGCCTTCCTCACTCTCTTCGGTCAACACGCGCAGCACCTCTTCGAGCGGGTGGCGCTCCAGGATTTCTTCCCATTCCGACAGCGCCCGCGGCCACGGCTGGAGCGTCTGCTTCCATCGCTCCAGGTTGCGGAGGGCCACGCGAACCAGCGTGGGATCGTGCCGGAGTTTGTCCGCAATCAGCCGGCACATCGCCAGCGTGCGGGCATCGATGTACTGATGACTCAGCTTCGGGTGGATGGTGGGCAGCGTGTTCACGGCAAAAGCGTCTCCGACACGGCTACTCGCGCAGCTCGCGCCCGGTGAGTTGCAGGAAAACGTCGTTCAAGCTCGGCCGCTTGAGCGTCACGTTCTCCACGCGCACCGGCAGGGCGAGCAGTTCCTGAAGGCACGCCGCCGGCTCGCGCTCTGTGGCCGCCGCGACGACTAACTGCCGATCCAGTTTGTGGATCACGCGAAATCGCTCGCGGAAACCGGGCCAGTGATCCGGTTCAGCTTGGCTGAGATCACCTTCCAGCACGAACAAGCGGTCGCCGCCCAGCCGGTCCTGAAGTTCCGCCAGCGTGCCTTCCGCGAGCAGATGCCCGTGGTCGATGATGCCGATGCGATGGCAGAGCAACTCCGCTTCGTCGAGGTAATGCGTCGTGTAGAGCAGGCCCATGCCGCCGGCGACGAGGCCGCGAATGTACTCGAGCAGATTGGCGCGCGCCTGCGGATCGATGCCCACGGTCGGTTCATCGAGCAAGAGCAGCCGGGGCCGATGCAGCAAGGCCGCGCCGAGGTTGATGCGCCGCTTCATGCCGCCGGAGTATTTCTGCACGGCGTCGTTGGCGCGGTCGGTGAGACTGAGGGCTTCCAGCAACTCGCCGGCGCGCTGCCGGGCTTCCTTCGCGCTCAGACCCGCCAGCCGCCCCCAGAACTCAAGGTTCTCCCGTCCCGACAACTCCTCGTAGAGCGCGACCTCCTGCGGCACGACGCCCATCATGGCCCGGGCGCGATTCGGGTCGGCCCAGAAGTTCGTGCCCTCGACGATCACCTCGCCCGCGTCGGGCTTGAGCAAGCCGCAGAGCAACGACAGCGTCGTGGTCTTGCCCGCGCCGTTGGGGCCGAGCAATCCGTAGATTTCGCCTGCCCGAACCTCGAACGACACCCCGTCCACCGCGTGGAGATCGCCAAACGATTTCGAGAGCCTGTGGGTCTTGAGCAATGCCATAGCTGAGCCGGGCGGCCGGCGTTGTGCGCCGAGCGAGGTAGAGGTATCAATCCAACCGCTCCGTGACAAGCCGGGAGTCTCGTGAGTCGTGGTCGCCCAGCGCATCGGCATCAACTTGAAGTCCGAAGAGGCGATTTCAAAACCCCGTAGCAGCCGACGTGAGGAGGCTCAAACTCCAACGGAAACAGAGCCTCCTCACGTCGGCTGCTACGGTTTTGAAAGAAGCTCCGAACTTGGGGAGTACGTCCGCATGGGATGGCTTCAGTTCAATGCCAGTGCCTCGTCAACTCTTCACCCGTGCCAGTGAACGAAACGGCTCAATCCGCGACGCGACGCGCGAACGCGCCCTTTCATATCTTCAAGTCGGCGCCGGCACTTCCCTTCAGCGGCAGGTACACCGTGAAGATGGTTCCCTGACCCACTTTCGAGTGAACGTGGATGGCGCCGCCGGCCTGCTTGACGAAACGGCTGACAATGGCCAAGCCCAGCCCTGTGCCCTGGCCTTTCTTGTGCGTGGTGAAATACGGCTCGAAGATGCGCGGCAGGGTTTCGACCGCGATGCCCGGCCCGGTGTCCTGCACGGACAGGGCGAGCAACGGCGCCTTGTTCTGGAACTCGTCCCGGTTGACGAACCGGTCCTGCGGCCCGTTCTGGAAATCCTCCAGCCGGAGCACGTGCCCCAGCACTTCGGCGCGCACTTCCACGCGGTGCATCTGCGCGGTGCATTGGAAGGCGTTGATGACGAGATTCAGCAGCAACTGCACGAGGTCGGTGCTGTTGATGGACACGCTCACGTCCTCTTCGAGCGGCACCATGACGAGCTGGCTGCTTTTGGAGGCGGGATGGACGCGCAACAACTCGCCCAGGTCGGTGAGAATCTGGTTGACCCACGCGCGCGGCGTCTCGGTGGGGACCTGGCGCAGGGAACTCAGATAGCGGCGCGAGATTTCAATGCACAGGCTGACCTGCCGCGTGATGCGTTTGAGCCGGTCCTTCACCATTTCCAGATCGTCTCCTTCGATCCGGGCCGCGTGGCTCATACGGTGATCGAGGCTTTGGAGCAGGGCGGAAATGACGGTGAGCGGGCTGCTGATTTCGTGGATGACGCTGGCGTAGATCTCGCCCCGGGCGCGCATGATTTCCTCTTCCATCATGTGCTTCTGCAGTTCGTCCTGCAGCTCGCGCAGCTTCTCGCTGTTGGTGCGGACTTCAGAGCTGAGCGTCCGGCGTTCCATGGCGGCCGCCACGGCGTTGCGCACGGTGGCGATGTCGAAGGGCTTTTGCAGGTAGTCGCACGCCCCCAGCCGCAAGGCCTGACGAATGGTGTCGATGGTCTCGTAGGCCGTGAGCATGATGACCTCAATCTGCGGATCGACGTCTTTCAGCCGTCCCAACAACTCGATCCCGCTCATGCCGACCATGCGGATGTCGAGGATGGCCACGTCCACCTTGTTCTGCCGGGCCAGGGCCACGGCGGTTTCACCCTCGTTCGCGATGAGCAGGTCGTAGTCGCTCTTGAACACCACGCGCAGCGATTGGCGCGGGCCTTCTTCGTCATCCACGATCATCAGCGTGCCGCGGCGGCGGTCTTGGGGCGGCGGGGTGGCGGCCCGCGGAGCTTCAAAAGCGGTACCCGAATGAGCAAGCAAGGGCATGGCTATAGAATGTGTAGTTTCCCCCGCCCAACAAGGGCGCTCCCGAAATCGTTCGCTCCGGTCCGTAGGCGAATTGATAGGCCACGTCCCAAGAAACCTTCTTCCCGTGATGCCCCAGCCCCACGGAGAAGACGTGCCGGTCGGAGTCTGGGACGGTGGGCTTGAACGTCGCCGCCGGAACGGAGTTCTCGCTGAAGATGTAGCCGGCGCTCACGGCAAAGCCCTTGCCGACATCGCGCGTCGCGCCGAACTGATACATGAAGCTGTTCTGCCAGTTGAAGACGAGCGGCGCCGGCGCCGGCGGAGTGGTGCGGATCGCCACGCTCCGCACGCAACTCCAATCGGTCCAGTCCAGGTTGAACTCCAGGTTCCACTTCGGCGTGGGGCGGAACGACCAGCCGCCGACGATGGTGTGCGGAAAGTCGAACTCCGCGTTGGCCGGGCGGGTGGTGATACCGGGGATCGGCGTATTCAAGGAGCCGCCCCAATCCGTGCTCATCCCGCTGCGGTAGCTGACGCCGAAAGCGTGCTGCTCGTGCGGCTTCCACAACAGGCCCGCCGTCGCCCCGTAACCAAAACCGTCGCCCCGCAGGCGGATGTCACCGGGCGGGGCCGGGTTGTCCTGCTCCAGCCGCGTCTTGGACCACATGATCGTCGGCCCAGCGGCAATGGAGAAATTGTCTGCGATCTTCCACGCGACAACCGCATTTCCCGCGATCGTCATCATGCTGCCCTGTCTCGAGGCAAAATGGAACGGCGCGCTGCTGGGCCACTCCATGGACAACCCGTACGGGGAGTAGGTGCCGAAGCCGAAGGAAAACCGGGAGTCCTTCGGCGTGACCGTGCTGAAGACCTGAGGCAGAAAACCCCAGGCATCCTTCGAATCCAGGCTGGTGGAGCCGGAGCTGTAATGGTCCTTGATGTAGATGCTGTAAAGGCCGACGCGGCTGTTCATCCCCTCCAACTGGGTGATCCCCGCCGGGTTGTAGTAAATGGCGGACGGGTTGTCCGCCGTGGCCACGAAAGCGTTGCCGCGCGCGATGGCCCGCGCGTCCTGGTCTGGAACGCGAATGCCCAGGGCCAACGCGGAAGAAGTGACGCTGGCCAGGGCCAGGGCCAGTGAAAAGGGTTTCCTGAGAGTACTCATGACTTCGTGTTTGAGTGATCGGAACGTGTCAGCAATTTCTTGAGGGCACAAGCCAATAAATTCTGGCCCCGGCTCTCGCGCAGGACTGATTCAAGAAGGAGCGCGGGCAGCCTGCCCGCGTGTTTTTCGCTCCCATTTCGGCGGAACGCGCGGGCAGGC
>JACRJZ010000138.1 GCA_016219875.1 Verrucomicrobiota bacterium
AGGGAGGCCGGACTGCCACCGTGCCCCGGCTTCCTTCGCTTCCAATTTCCAGGGGCATTTGGGTAACACCACTTTTGAGTCAACCGGAGCATTTTCCGGCCTCATCTTGGGTAACACCCCCTTTTGAGTTACGGCGGCGGTGTCGCTGTGGCGAATGAAACTCAGATGGCCCAGACACTTCTTGACTTCAGTCCACGCGGCGCGGTCCGTGAATCACAGTGCGGAACGATGCCGTCCCCGCTTGCTCCCCTGCGAAACAGCCGCTCTGCAAGCCTCGCTGGGCGTCATCGTTCTGACCCCCACCGGACGTGAAGAAGCGTATCCTGATCGTGGACCCTGACATGACCATCCGTGAGTCCTTGCGGAAAGTCCTGGAGGAGGCGGGTTACGAAGTCCTGCTGGCCAAGGACGAGCGGCAAGCGATGGAGCGATTTGATCCCTCGCAAGTCGATTTGGTGTTCTGGGATCTCGCCCCTCCGAAGCAAACGAGTTGGGAGATGGTGAAGCACGTGGCCAGCCGTCAGCCGCCGGTGCCGGTCATCGTCGTCACGGGTCTTCCCAATCAGTATCCGGCGCACGCGCTCGCCAGTGTCGGCGCGCTGCTGGAGAAGCCGCTGGAGGTGCCGGCGCTGCTAAACACCGTGGAAGCACTTCTGGCCGCACCGAAGGTGACCGGGGAGCGCCGTCTCCACGGGCCGCCGGTGTCCTCGTGCCGCGTTCCTCCAACAGAACAGCCGATTGTGCCCCTATGAATGACTTCCCTGACTTCCCTGACTCGCCGGCGGAATTGAAGGGCGCGGACTCCGCCTTCCGAGCGCGCGATCTGTCTCTGGGGCCTCTGCGGTCGGAATCCGCGCCTTCAGGAGCGCCCACGGCGTCGGTGCCCTTCCTCAGTCAAGGCGCGCCGTGGGGCCGGCCGGAGGCGGATGGATCGCCTCCCCGGCCAAACCGTGCTTGGCGTCCGGAGGCCCAGGAAACCAGCGTCTCAGAACTGAAGCCGCTCACGGTGTCGATTGTCATCCCGGTGTATAATTCCGAAGCCACCATCGGGCGGCTCTGCGAGCAGCTCCTTGCGGAATTGGCTTCGTTCTGGCGCCTGCAGATCGTGTTGGTGGACGACGGCAGCGCGGATCAGTCGGCCGCCGTTTGCCGTCGGCTCCATGAGCGCCATCCGGACAGCGTTAGTTGCGTCCTGCTGGCGCGAAACTTCGGCGAGCACAACGCGGTCATGGCCGGCTTGAATTACGCCGAGGGAGATTATTGCGTCATCATGGATGACGACTTCCAGAATCCGCCGTCCGAGGTGCATCGCCTGGTCGAGGAAGCCGCCCAGGGCTACGACGTGGTTTACGTGCGTTACGAGGTGAAGCAGCACGGGCTGTGGAGAAACCTCGGCAGCCGGTTGCACAATTGGATGGCCACCTACGCCCTCCACAAGCCACGCGATCTCTATCTCTCCAGCTTCAAAGTGTTGTCGCGTTTTGTGGTGCGGCAGGTGGTGCAGTACACCGGCCCGGATCCCTATCTCGACGCCATCGTGTTGCGAACCACCCGCAAGATCGGAGTCGTGGCCGCCCAACACCACGAAAGGGAAAAGGGAAGATCCAACTACACCCTTCTCAAATTGTTCGCCCTTTGGGGGAACATGATTGTGGCCTTCTCGCTCTATCCGCTGCGGCTGATGGTCATCTACGGATGCGTCATGGCGCTGCTGGGATTGGCCTACGGCGCCTACACGATCCTCGCTTGGCTGGTGCCGGCATGGTCCGATCCTGATTCCTACCAAAAACTGAGCGCGTCGATGTGGTTCTTTCGCGGCAGCACTCTCCTGGCTCTGGGCATCCTCGGTGAATATGTGGGACGGATCTTCATGCGTCTGAACCAGGCGCCGCAATTCATCGTGCGCGAACTGCTTCCCCGCCGGCGGCAGAGGCCTGCCCTGGGCGTGCGACCCTATCCGACCGAGCGTCCGGAAGTCGCGGCGCCACCGAGTTGCATCCCCGCGTCGGCCAGCTTGGCGGCGGCGGGCAGCCGCACCGGGGAGGTTCTTGCGGAGGGAGCAAGATGGTGACTGGCCCGCCCCTCCGCCAGATGTTTCGGGGGAAACGCATTCTGATCACCGGTGGGCTGGGATTCATCGGCTCGAACCTTGCGCGCTGGTTGGCGGCCACCGAGGCCGAGATCACACTCGTGGACAGCTTGGTGGCCGAATACGGTGGCAACCTCTTCAACCTCTCGGGTCTGGAGGACCGCGTGCGCATCAACATTTCCGACGTCCGCGATGAGCACAGTCTGGCCTTCCTGGTGCGCGGGCAGGACTACTTGTTCAACCTGGCTGGGCAGACCAGTCATCTCGACTCCATGGAGGATCCTTACACGGACTTGGAGATCAATTGTCGGGCGCAGTTGTCCATCCTGGAAGCGTGCCGCAAGTTCAACCCGACGATGCGCGTCGTGTTCGCCAGCACGCGCCAGATGTACGGCCGGCCGGACTACCTGCCGGTGGATGAAGAACACTTGCTGCGCCCGGTCGATGTCAACGGGATCAACAAAATGGCCGGCGAGTGGTACCACATCCTCTACCACCGGGTTCACGGCCTCCCGACCTGCGCCCTGCGTCTGACCAATACCTACGGCCCGCGGATGCGGGTCAAGGATGCGCGCCAGACGTTTCTGGGAGTTTGGATTCGCTGCCTCGCCACGGGCCAGCCGTTTGAAGTCTGGGAAGGGGCGCAGCGGCGGGATTTCAATTACGTGGACGACGTCGTGGACGCTTTGCTGATGGCGATCTTGGACGACAAGGCCATCGGACGCGTCTTTAACCTGGGAGGGGAGGAAGTGGTCACGCTTTTGGACCTGGCCCAGATGATGGCCGCCGCGAACGGCGGCGGCTCGTTCACCCACGTCCCCTTCCCGGCGGAACGCAAGCGCATCGACATCGGTGATTACTTCGCCGATTTCAGTCTTATTGAGAAGGAATTGGGCTGGCGACCACGCGTGCCTCTGCAGGAAGGGCTGGCCCGCACGGTGGACTTCTACCACAAGCACCTTGCCCACTACCTATGAGCAATGAAACCAACTCCGCTCCAGCCCGAAGGACCCACGACCTGGCGGGTGGAGTGTTGCTTTCCCATGAACTTGGCGGGGCCGCAATGCTGCGCCGCCCTGTCAGTTCGGCGGCTGCTGATCCGGTCCAAACAGAACCGGGAACGTCTCAAGATCGCAGTACACGCTGCCGGCCAAGGCTGGCGCTGTCCATTCCGGCAGACCGCTACCGCGTCCACCAAACCGCGATCGACAGCGCGGTGGCCGAGGTGTTTCGCAGCGGCAGGTTCATCCTGGGGGAGCAGACCGTCGCCTTTGAGCGGGAGTTTGCCGCGTTTCTCGGCGTGGACCACTGCGTGGGGGTTGGCAATGGCACAGATGCCATCGAGATCGCACTGCGGGCTTGTGGCATCGGGCCGGGAGAGGCGGTGCTGACGGTGGCCCACACTGCCGTGGCCACGGTGGCGGCCATCGAACGAACGGGCGCCAGCGTGGTCCTGGTGGACATCGATCCTCTCACGTTTACGATGGATCCAGAGTCTCTGCGAGCGACTATTGCCGCATACCAAGCTGATTCTGGGGGGAACGGCCGGCCTCGCCTCAAAGCCGTTGTCCCCGTCCACCTGTACGGTTGTCCCGCGGACCTGCCCGCCATTCAGACCATTGCGCATGAATATGGTCTCCGAGTGATCGAGGATTGCGCCCAGGCGCACGGAGCCATGTTGGAGAGGCGCATGACGGGCGCGTGGGGTGATCTCGCCGCCTTCAGTTTCTACCCGACCAAGAACTTGGGAGCGTTCGGCGATGGAGGAGCCGTCGTCACCAAGGATGCGGCACTGGCGGAACAGGTGGGTTTGCTCCGGCAATATGGCTGGAAGCCGCGGCGGATCAGTTCGATTCGCGGCTGCAACAGTCGGCTGGATGAATTGCAGGCGGCCATCTTGCGCGTGTTGCTGAAACATTTGCCAAACGAGAATGCGCGGCGCCGCGAAGTGGCCAGCCGCTATGACGTGTTGTTGGCCGGGACCCAGCTGTCACTGCCCCCCACTCGACCGTCCTGTGCGCCTGTGTTCCACCAGTACGTGGTGAGAACTCCGTACCGGGATGCACTGAGAGCTTCTCTGGAAGCCGACGGCATCCCCACGCAGATCCACTACCCGGTGCCGGTGCATTTACAGCCGGCCTACCAGGGGCGGCTGTTCCTGCGTGTTTCGAGCCTGCCGCTTACGGAGATCGCCGCTCGTGAAGTGTTGAGTTTGCCGATGTCGCCGTATCTGACGCCGGACCAGTTCGAGCGAATCCGGGAAGGGATTCGGCGATGGTTGAACTCGAACGGGGGGCCGGAGTGAAGAAGGCCAAACAAAGCCAGTCCCCGGTTTCCGCCCCAAGCGAAGGCAAAGCAAGGGCCTCGGGCTTCCTTTCCGATCTCCATGCCTTCTTGCTCCCAGAACCACGCTGGCACTACGTCTTTCATGGGATCGTCCTTTTGGTGACGCTCTCTTATTGGCTCGGGTCGCTGGTGCTTTTGCCGGAGGCCTCCTGGGCCGAGATCATCATGTACCGGCCGAAAGGCGACAACCAAACCTGGCCCGTGATCACCGCTTTGAGCCGCCTTAATTTCGGCGATCCGACCGATGCCCTGTATTACGGTCAAGGCATCGGAGGGTTTCATGCGGTGATCCTTCTGCCCTACGCTTTGGCGGTTGCGGCATTCGGAAGCCCCGGCTACATGGTGGCGGATGCCTGCCTGGCTTGGTTCTACTTCCTGGCCATCACCCTGCTGCTGCGACGATGCAACTGGGGAAACTTGTTCAGCTTGGTGGCCGGAACGGCGTTGGCCACGGGGGCCTTGCAGAATCTGAGCCAGAAGTTGAGTCAACCCCTGGGCAAGCTGGCCAACGTCCTCGGTCACGCCATGACGGAAAACGATTTCCCCAGCCTGCTCAGCCTTCCCCTATTCGATAAACGGATTCCGCGCGCGATGATCACGGAAGCGCTGGTGGTGCTGGTGCTCTACTTCCTCGTGCGAAGCTGGCAGGAAAGGCGTGCGCTGACTCTCCAGCGCGGTTTGGCTGTGGGTTCGCTGATGGCGCTGCTGGCCCAGGGAGATCCCTATTCATTCTCCGTCTTGGGATTGGCCTGGATTGGGGTCGTGATTCGCTGCCTGGCCGCCACTCACTGGAGATGGTTCGGGCGCTTCCTGCTCGGTGGTCTGGTCGGCGCGCTGGTGTTTGGCGTCTATTTTCTGTTCCAACTGCACTCACAAAGTCCGGCAAGCGCCGTGCGCTTTGGGTTGGCCACCTATCCGCGGACCGAGTTCCTCCTGTTGCCCGGCTACGGACCGTGGCTGCGCGTGGCGGTAATCGGCGCGCTGGCGGGGCTGGTCGCCTGGACCGTCCGGCGGTGGCGAAGCGCCCGGCAGGAGTCACCGCCTGCCGGCCCGCGCAGTACGGTCAAAGGCAACCCGCACGATCCTGAAACGTCGGCGCCGCGGGCTGCGACCAGGACGGAATGCGCTGCGTTGCGACCCGATGACGACCCTCTCGCGACTGCCGCCGCCGTTGGCAGCTTTTCCGTCCTGTTGGTGGTTTGTGCCTGGCTGGCCCAGCCGGTCCAAGTGTTCCTGCTGGGCCAGGGGGCCCAACTCTATCACTACTTGGTGTTCACTCTGCCCGTGTTCTATGCCTACGCCCTTCTGCTCCTGCTGTTCAATCTCCTGTGCCTTCGGGTTCCGGGCGAGAGGGCGCCGGGTGTCGAGAGTCCGCCGCCGTCTCTCCGGTGGCGGGTCAGGGTGCTGCTGGCGTTGGCGCTCACAACCGTGACGCTCCTTGGCCTGGAAGAGCCGATCGGAACCATCCAATCCACCCAGACAGCCCGCGCCGAAATGTCCCCGTGGTGGCGCGGTCTGGAAGATCAGTACCGCCCGAATTTCAGGGCCTTGGAGAAAGCCTTTCGGGACTATCCGACGCTGCGCGAAGGGCGGACCTTCGCGACCTTTTACCACGAGGTGAACTTCTTGCTGACCGCGTTTCATGGCAAACGGGCCTACCTGCCGGACAACGGCTTTACCACCCTCAGCGACGGCGAATTGGAGCGGCGCCTTTGCGAAGTGAGCAAGATCTACATGATGACTCCGGGCGCGTTTGCCGAGTTCATCCAAGACGGCAGGATCATGAACTTCTGGCTGGGCTGCGCGAAATACTGGTGCGCTTCCGACCACCGGTTCGCGACGGAAGACAACTACTCTGCTGAGGAACTCTCACACATGCGGCAGTTGCCCAAGCAGGCGGCGTTTAATCTGGTCCTGCCGACGAGCGAACTCAGTCGGCTCGTGGACAAGTACAAGAGCGTCCTTGACCACCCTTCGGATGCGTTGGAGTGGCCGGACCTCCTCGTCCTGACGCCCATGTTGCGAAGCTATGGTTTTCGCCCCTGCCCCCAGGTCTATCACGAGGTTTACACCAATGAAGTCTTCTCGGTTTATGCCAAAGCTCCTGGATCGGGTTCCTGAGGAACACCTCACGGCGGCGCGAGAGGTTCATGGTTGGATCTTCACCAGGGAGCGGATTTGTTGGGAAGGAGAGCGGGGAGGTGCCGGGTGCTGAATCGGCCCGAGGAATACCAGAAGATGGCCCAAACGGAAGGGGTGCTCTGGTGGTACCGAGCACTGCACCGCCAAGTCGCGGAGGCGCTGGCCCAGCACCCGCACGGAACTGAGACGCGGGTCGTGGATGCGGGCTGCGGCACCGGCGGGTTGTTGCTGTTCTTGCGACAACGCGGATACCGGCGTTTGTCGGGTTTCGATGTGTCCGAACATGCGGTACGCCTTTGCCGGGAGCGCGGACTGGCCGTTGCGCGACACGACCTGCGCAGACTGGACCAAGCCGTTGGCGTCGAGGGCGCCGAAGCCATCATCAGCAACGACACACTCTATTTCCTGACCCGCGCAGAACAGGGGCGGTTCATACAGGCTTGCTGGGAAGCTTTGGCTCCAGGGGGCCTTCTGATTCTGAACCTCCCGGCTCTGGCGGCCTTCCGTGGTCTTCACGATCTCAGCGTGGGCATCCGCGGGCGATTTTCCAGATCGGACGTAACACGGTTGTTGGACCCAGAGCGGTTTGAGGTCATCCAGGCCCTCTTCTGGCCATTTCTGCTTTCGCCGTTGATCTATGGAGTCCGCCTGCTTCAGCGATGGCGTTTGCGCCTTGGGCCTCAACAAGATTTTGCCTCGGATGTCCGTCTGCCTCCTCGGTGGCTCAATCAAGCTTTGGAGGCTGTAACTCAGTTCGAGAACCGATGGCTGCCGTGGAAACCGTTTGGCAGTTCTTTGTTTGTGGTCAGCAGGAAACGCGGATGAAAGCTTCATCGTCGAGTACCATGAAGAGGTTTTGAAATCGCCTCTGGAGCATGGCACCGCATCGTCGGCTACACCACTTCACCACACCATTTCTCCACCCGCTCCCTGGGTGTCTCCACCCGTCGGGAGTTTCGGCTCTGGGGCTTTTCCCCCAGCGGTGCGGCGCAGGTGCGTCGCTGCCCAGGGGCAATTCTTGGCGTTCCGCAGTTTTGCATGAGGTTCCCCGTTGGCACGAATCCAGCAGGCGCTTCTCGACACGAATCGAACAGACATCATTCTATGACAACGCGAATCGCTCTCCTCGGGTACGCCCTGGCGGTCACACTTCTCGGCGTGCTTGGTTTCGGCTCCAAGACCCACGCAGCGGACCCGCCTGGCTGGCCGCCCACCGTTCACATCCTGGCCAGCGATCCGCAAGCCGCGGAAGAAGGCTCCGATCCGGCAGCGTTCACCGTCTTCCGCGTCGGGCCGACCAACGAAACGCTCACCGTGGCCTACGCGATCGGAGGCGCCGCGGAGAACGGCGTGGATTTCCAGACTCTCTCCGGCACCGTTACGATCCCGCCCGGCGCTTACTCCGCGCCTATCGCCGTGCTGCCCATCGACGACTTCCTCATCGAGGGCTGGGAGCACGTCGTCGTCGCGCTGGATCAGCCGCCGGCGTGGCCCCCGCCCTACATCGTGTCGTGGCCGAGCGTGGCCGTGGCCTACGTGGAGGACAACGATTTCGCGCCCACCAACCAGCCGCCCGTCGTGGCCCTGGTGAACCCGCCGGACGGCGCGGTGTTTGTCGGCGTCGAAAGTCTTTCGCTGGTCGCCCGCGCGTCAGATCGGGACGACAAAGTGCTGAGAGTGGAATTCTTCGACGGAACCAACAGCCTGGGGATCGTCACGAATGCTTTGCCGCTGCTGACGGTGGCGGGAGCGGGACCCGTGATGGGGCGGGGCGTCGTCTCCGCCTCGGACTCGCCGGTCCTGGTCGAACCGCCAGAACTTCTGCCAGAACCCGTGGGTGATCCGATCGGCACGCTGTCGCCGCTTCCCATCCAGCTTTTCCGCCTCGTCTGGCAGAACCCGGCGCCGGGCCGGCACGTCCTGGCCGCCGTGGCCACCGATGCCCGCGGCGAAAGCACGACCTCAGCCGCCGTGACGATCACGGTCGTCTATCAACCGCAAACAGTCGTCACCGTGCGGGCCACCGATCCTGAAGCGACCGAGCCGTCCGTGGCCGGCACACGGCTCGACACGGCTACGTTCACGCTTTATCGGCGCGGTCCCACAAACTATCCGCTCACGGTCTGGTATCGGCTGTCCGGCTCCGCCTCCAACGGCGCCGATTATCGCGACCTGGCGACTTCCGTGGTCATTCCCGAAGGCGAAACCAAAGCGCCGGTCCTCGTCGAGCCGCTGGGCGACAATCTTCTGGAAGGCGACGAGTCCGTCATGCTCACCGTTCTGCCGCCGATCTGCATTCAAGTCTTCCCCCCACCGCCGGAGTGCTACGTGGTCGGTCGTCCCGACGCGGCCCGCGCCGTCATTCACGACACCAACGTGTCGTCCAATCGCCCGCCGGTCGTGACGATGGTGCGGCCGGTGGACGGCTCGGTGTTCCTCGCGCCAGCCAGGATCTTGACTGCAGCACAGGCCTACGACGCGGATGGCCGCGTGGTGAGCGTGGAGTTTTTTGAAGGCACCAACAGCCTCGGCATCGTGTCGAACAGCCTTGCTTCCGTCACCAACTTCCACGCGCCAGCCACGCTCGTCTGGTCGAACGTCCCGCCGGGCCACTATGTCCTCTCCGCCGTGGCGACCGACAACGACGGCGCCACGGGCCGCGCGCGGCCGGTCGAAATCAGGGTCGTGCCGCATCCGGTCCCCACCATTGTGAACATCGTCGCCACGGATCCGATCGCGTCCGAGCCAGGCGTCCTGACAGTGATCGACGATGCAACGATCGAAGTCAGCCGCACCGGCGACACGGGTCGTCCGCTGATGGTCTTTTACCGCGCGGGCGGCACAGCCTCCAACGGCCTGGACTACGATCATTTGTCTGGCCACGTGACGATCCCGGCCGGCGCGAACCGCACCAACCTTGCGGTCCACGCCAATGGAGACTTGCTGGTGGAGGGAACTGAAACCGTGGTGCTCAAGCTGGAACCCGCGCCGTGGCTGACGACGACCGACGTCATGCCTCTCGACTGGTACACCATCGGCACGAACTACGAAGCGAGGGCGGTCATTCGCGACAATGACATGCCGCCCACGAACCAGCCGCCCAGGGTTGCCCTCGTGAAACCCGAAAGCGGCGACGTCTTCGCGGCGCCCGCAGACATCACGATCTGGGCCGCAGCGGACGACGCCGATGGTTCGGTGCGCACAGTGGAATTCTTTGCCGGGGCTGACAGCCTTGGCGTGGTCACCAACACGGCCAACGGCGCAGGCGGCGGCAGCGCGGGCGGCAACGGCGTCATGACCGGCGCCGTCGAGCAGTTGTTCCGGTTCGTTTGGTTGAACGCGCCCGCCGGCGTCCACGTGCTCACCGCCAAGGCCACCGACAATCGCGGCGCCTCCTCCATCTCCGAGCCAGTGCATATCCGCGTGATCGACCCGCCGATGCCGGTGGTGACGATTGAAGCCACGGACCCCTTCGCCACCGAGGGGCCGACGATCCTTGTGACGACACTCCCTGCCGGCGGTGTCAACACCGACCCGCCCGCCAACCTGTTCGACACCGCGACCTTCACCGTCAAGCGCACCGGCGGCACGAACACCGACCTGACTGTCTATTACCGCATGAGTGGCACCGCCTCCAACGGCGTCGATTACCACGAACTGTCCGGCCAGGTGACCCTTCGGCGCGGCGCGTGGTCGGCCCGCATCGTGGTGCTCCCGACGGACGACCTTCTCGCCGAGCACACCGAAACGATCGTCGTGCGGCTCGAACCGGTCGCCTGCATCGCGGTCTTTCCGCCGCCGCCCGACTGCTATCTGGTCGGCGAGCCAGACCAGGCCACGGCTTACCTCCGCGACAACGATGCGAACCTTTCGGCCAAGACCGAGATCGTGGAGCCACGCGATGGTTCGGTGTTCGTGGCGCCGGCCGACATCCAGATCGACGTGGTCACGGTTGATCCCGACGGCTACGTGAGCAAAGTCCAGTTCTTCGCGGACAACCGGCTCATTGGCGAACAGGAAATGATCTTCATCATTGCGCTGCCGCCCGGCCAGCCGCAGACGTTCTCCATGACCTGGTCCAACGCGCCGCTCGGCGCCCATGTCCTCACGGCCCGCGCCACCGACGACCGCGGCGCGGTGTCCGTCTCCGATCCCGTCCACGTGGCCGTGGTGCTAAACCCGCCGCTCCCCGTCGTCACGATTGAAGCCACTGTGCCGACGACGCAAGAGCAAGACCCGCGGTTGATGGCGCCCCTCCGGCCCGCGATCTTCACGGTCACGCGCCGCGGCGGTGATCTGACGCAAACCCTCAAGGTCTTCTACCGTGCTAGCGGCACGGCCTCCAATGGCGTCGATTTCGACAAGCTGTCCGGCGAGACGGAGATTCCAGCCAATGCGCTCACGAGCATGCTCTTTGTCACGGCTATCGACGACGCTCTTGTCGAAGGCACCGAGACGGTCATCCTCGCTCTCGAACAACTTCGTTGCGTGACGACCAACACCGTGCCGGCCGACGGTTGCTACATCGTCGGGACTCCGGGCCGCGCGGTGGCTTACCTCCACGACAACGACACGCCGCCGAACCAGCCGCCGAAAGTGGCCCTGCTCAGCCCGGCCAACGGCGCGACCTTTGTGGCGCCGGCAGACATCCGTCTTGCCGCGAGCGCCGAAGACCCGGACGGATGGGTTTCCACGGTGGAGTTCTTCGAAGGCACCAACAGCCTGGGCCTCGTCACCAATTTCCCGTGGATCGTGGAACTGGCGCGTTTGCCGGACCTGAATGGCGCCGTGTTGAGCGGCTTGGGCACGACGCCGCTGCCCATTCCGCCGGTGTTCCGTCTGTGGTGGTCGAACGCGCCGGCCGGCCAGTACGTGCTCACCGCTGTAGCCACGGACAACGAGGGCGGGAGCCGGCGTTCCGTGCCGATCGAGATTTCCGTCCGGCCCGAGAACCAATCTCCAGTCGTCACGATCATGGCCATCGACTCCGTGGCGCGCGAGGGCACCACCAACACTGCGGCCTTCCGCGTGCGGCGCGTCGGCCCCACGAACGAGCCGCTGACAGTGGCGTACTCCGTGCGCGGTTCGGCCTCGAACGGCGTCGATTACGTGACACTCCCCGGCGCCGTCACCATTCCAGCGGGCCGGCGCACCGTGCGGATCGTGGTCACCCCGCTCAACGACAACCTCCCCGAAACCGCGGAAACGGTGATCGCGCAGTTGCAGCCGTCGCCGCTGGATGTGTTCCCGCCGCCGTATGTCGTCGGCCGGCCCGACACCGCCGCCGTCCTCATCCTCGACAACGACACCCCGCGGCCAGTGACCGTGAACCTGCCGGATGGAAACTTGCACGTGCGTCTGCCGATGCTCAACGGCTTGCCCTACCGCCTCGAGGCGTCCAGCGACCTGCGCAATTGGGAACCAGTCATGAGCGGCGTGACGGTGACGGAGGACGGCATCGACTTCGTGGAAGGGGAGAAGAAGCTCCTGCCGCGCCGCTTCTATCGGGTGGTGCCGGAGTTGGAGATGGAAGAAGAAGAGTAGAAAGCGTCCCCCGCTGCGCAGCTACGGCCGGCGAAGTCGGATCACTTCGCCGGCCTTTTTGTTGGTCCCCCAATCCTTGCCGACATTCAGGCTTGGTGGTGGGGCGAGCGTACTCGCGAGCCGATGGGCCAGACAGGATAGCGGCTCGCGTGCCGTCATCGCTGGCGCGGCGACGACGTCCGACTTGACGCCGTGGAGTCACAGAGCGGTGAAGGGAGAAGCAACCAAACGAAGTGTTCGTCGGGCCGTCGAGCACCGTAGGCCGGCGGCCTGCGCTCCCCATCCCGGACTGCATGGTTCCGGTTGAGCCTCGGCCTTGGCAGTTTCATGGGAGCCTGATTCACAACTGTGGCTGTTACGGAGGCTTTGATCCCGAACGCCGACATTGCATCGCCGCAAAATACGCAAAGACCACTGACCACAGACTACGGACCTCGGACCGCAGACTTCTGACCACTGTCTTCCGTTCGATGCCTTTTGCCTTCTGCCTTGCAATGCAGCGCTCTGCCGAGACGTCACTACTACCGAGAGGTTTTGAGAATGGCTCATTCGACTTCCGCCTTGCCCCCCGTGGTCCCTCTTTGCGCTTTCTTGAGTTCTTAGCGGCCCCGGAATGCAGCCTCCTTTCCCTCAAATCACTTTTCGCCGCCACAAAACTTTTTTCCGCTCCCCCAGTGCCATTTCTCGCCGCCCGCAAATGGTTTTGCGCCTCCCCCCGTGCCGATTTTTCCGCCCCAACGCGCATTTCCTCCCCCCAAACCATTTTGGGGCGGCCCCAAACGGTTTTCCGCTCCCCCTCCGGCGTCTTCGGGGTGCCGATTGAGAAGAAGGGGTGCCGGAAAAGGAAAGGGGCCGCCCCACAATGAAAAGGGGCCTCCCCAAAACCGTTTTGGGGCCGCCTGAAACGAAAAGAGGGCGGCCTTTTTCGGAAAGACGCGCCCCCTTTTCCATTTTCGGGCGTCTCGAAACGGCGGAGGGACGGCGTTTTGTAAGTATAAGTAATTACTCATAAATCTGTTACAGACAATCTTGTGTCAGTCTTGGTTTTTGCTTGCTCTTGGAGGGGGGAGGGGAGTAAAGATCGCGCCCACATAAGCTGAAGATTGAACCGAGAGTAACGTTATGGCAAAACCGCATTACCTCCCACCGAAGGACCAGGACCGTGTCGTTTGGCTGAACAACTTCGCGGGCAAGCTCCCCACCCACAAAGTCACCGTCGGTCTGGCCGATGCCGATGTGGTCAGCGCGCAGGCGGACGCAGCGGCTTGGCAATGGATCGTGGGCTGGAATGAGGCCATGCGCACCCGCGCCCAGACCGTCACCGCTTACAAGAACCAGTTGCGCAACGGCCCGGCCGGGGCCGCCACAGCGCCGCCCGCCGCGCCGGAGTACGCCGCGGCGCCGCTCAATGTGGCCCCGGACCTCTTTGGGCGCATTGGGATGCTGGTCCAGCGGATCAAGAACCACCCGGCTTACACGGAGGTTATTGGACAGGACTTAGGCATCGTGGCGGCACAAGTGATCGAAGACCCGCAAAGCGCCAAGCCGGTCCTGATCGTGAGCTTGGTGGATGGCGGACACGTGAACGTGGGCTGGAAGAAGGGCAGCTTGGACGGCATCCGGCTGGAAGTGGACCGGGGAACGGGCTGGCAATTTCTGGCGGTGGACACAAACCCGGATTACACGGACAATGCCCCGTTGCCGCCGGTAGGCCAAAGCGCCATCTGGAAATATCGCGGCATCTATCTGCTCGGGGACGATCCGGTAGGGCAATGGAGTGACGCGGCCAGCGTGGCGGTAATGGGAAGTTGAGCGGAAGACAGAGGTCCGTGGTCCGTGGTCCGTGGTTTGTAGTTTGTGGTCTATTATCAGCAGTCAGGGAATCAGGGGTCAGGGAAGTTAGTTAGTTGATGAACGAAGTGTGAAGTATGTCAATGTTGGATACATTGCTGTTGGAGCCATATCCGGTGGATGTGTGGATTGCGTTGCGTACGGATGGGGCGTTTGGGTCGGGCACCCAGAGCGACCCGTATGATGGGAGCACCGAGACGACCTTTCCCCTTGCCATCACTTCCCTCACCAGGAACGGGCTTGAAGCCGTCGCTGTAACCTCCACGCCTCACGATTATGTCAATGATGACGTGGTGACCATCTCCGGCGTCACCGGCGGTGGGGCCGCCTGCTGGAACGGGACTTTTCTCATCTATGGTGTCTCTGGCGCGGGATCGACGAGTTTCAAATACAAATTGCGAATGTCGCCGGGGGAGTCGGCCGGCGGCTCTCCGCTGGCGACGAAGTGGATTTACCGTTTGGACCAAGTCCTGCGTGAGCAGGTTCCGACGCAGGTGTCCCGTATCTGGGTTAGCGACCTGACAAAGAGCGGGTGCGTCGCTCAGGTGGTGACCAGCGAGAATCATGGTTTTGCCAACGGGGACATCGTGACGATCGCGGGCGTGACTGGGAATGGCGCCGATTGCTGGAATGGCACTTTTGCCACCTACGACGTCACCGATCAAACGCATTTCAAGTACTTGATGAAGGCTGAGCCGTCCGCTGCAGCGGCCGGTTTTCCCGTCGGCGCCTTAAAATGGGGCTACTGGTCCGGCCAGCCTCTGCGGAACCGCTTTCCCCACACCCGGGTCCATCTCGGTCCAGGCGTCTTTGAAACCCGGGGCTGCCGCCCGGTGGTGAATGCCAGCGGGGGAGCTCAGGGGCAGTGGGAGAACGGGATAGGCCCGCAACCCAAGACGGGCTGGTTTCCTAACACCGGCCAAAAGATCCAGGGCGCGGGCATGGGCCTCACCACGCTCAAGCTCGTTGGGGGTGACGACATGGAGCACCAAGCCATCGCCGTGAGCCTGTGGCTTTACGAGTTCTTGGAGCACGTGGAGCTTTCGGATTTCACGGTGGACTGCAATATCGACGGACAACTCCACTCGCAGATGGCGTGTGCGGCCGTGTATTTGGTGGGCCGACACCTTCGCCTGCGGCGGGTCAGGGCCATCAATTTTGGCTCCCACACGCCGGACTACCGCGAGAACTTTGTGTTCACGCTGGCAGCCCCTCACCCAAACACCTGGGGTTATTGGGGTGTGGCCAACGCCGAAGGGGCGGACTTGGTGATCGAGGATTGCATCGCCGAACAACCCTCGCCGAATTGCGTCAACAACAGCACGATCTTTGGCCTCGGCGGTGCGAGCCGGCCTTCGGATGGGGCTTTGTCTTACGCTCGCGCCTGTGCCATCCGCAACTGTGTCGTCAACGGGCAGTACGTCTATGGGCCGCAGGTGGGGATTGCGAGTGTCGCTTCCCAGCAAGTCGGGCAGGAGTGGATCATCACACTCACCACCAAAACTCCCCACCAACGCACGGTGCCGGGAAATGTCGTCGTCCGAGGCGTGGCGGTGGCGAATAGTTTCGCCAATCCGGTCAACGGCGTGTTCGCCATCCACCAAGTCGTTAATTCGACCCAACTCACCTACAAAGTCACCACGAACCCGGGGATCACTACGAATCCCAACAATGTCGATCTGGACAACGCCACCACCGGCGGCGGCGTGTCCAGCCATCCTGTGACGATCGAATCCATCACCCAGGTTTCTGGCAATCTTTACAAGGTCAAGACGCTTGGCCCTCACTTCCGCACCACGAACAACAACGTCGTGATTCAGGGAGTGAGATTTTGGCAGGGCACAAACCGCGTCACGAGCAAGGTCTTCAACGGCAACTTCGCGGTCGATGCCTATGATCCCGCGCATCCGGATGAACTCTTCTACAGCTTGGGAGACACTCCGGAAGGGCAACCGGTGCAGAACGACTCCGCGATCATCGGGATGCTGCACCAGGCGCTAACGACGGGCGCAGCGTGGGCCACAGTGGTGGAGGGGAACCGCATTTTCCACTGCGGCACAGGCGGGCCGTATCAGGACACTGGCTCAAACAGGGAGTTGATCGTTCGCAACAATTACTACCACGACGTTTTCGTGGGACCGCGGCAGGATCTTGCGGGAATCAATGGCGGGATTGACTACACAAACACACCCATCCCACTGGACCAGTTGAGGCATGAGGGGGCGACAGCCATCGCCACGTGCCAGAACCCGCATGGGTTCCGAGTGAATGATCTCGTGACAATAGTAGATGTAACCGGGGACGATGCTGATCTTTACAACGGAACATTTCCGATAGCCCCGGAGGGATCTGCAACAGAATTCAGATATTCCATGCCTGGCACGCCGGAGGGGGATCCCACCCCTCCAGGTAAATACCTGACTCGTGACGTTATTCACGGAATCTACTCACAACGCCGGCTGGTCAGCCTCACGAAATCCGACCAAGGTCCCCCATATACCGCTACAGCGAAGAGTTGGTTCAATGGTCACTACTACGATGATCATGGTCTGTTGCCTGGCGACGTTGTCCTGATCAGCTTTGCGGGTCCCTACGACCAGAGCCAAGGCTTTACACATCCTGACAGTTGCAACGGTCTATTCAAGGTCACTGCGCTGGGACCGACTGATGTAAAGACGGAGTTCCAGTTTGTCCTGATAGACGAACCGGCTGGCGCTTGGGGAACCGGCTTCTCTCCCGGCTACTTTGGACGGATGTGGCAAGTGCGGCGTTTGCTCGTGGAGAACAATGTTTTTGAGCTGCCCGTGCGGCGGATGAATGGGGCAGCGGGGGCGTACTGGGGGGCGGTTTGCGGGGTTTCCCTGTATGGCGGGCAACCTGACCGGCAGCGCCGTTTCCCGCAAGTGGTGGTTCGAGGTAACGTGATTCGCCATTACGACGGCCTAGTTGATTCCGGAAAGAACACTGGCGCAATCGACGTGTGGAGTGGAGACGACACGCTGCTTGAGGGAAACGTGGTTGATTTGGAAACGGATGATCCCATTTATTGCCGGTTTTCCGCCACAGTTTCCACATTCAGGAACAGCAAGCCATCGGGTGCGTTGATCCTGCCTTATACTCCATACGACCAGCATCTGGTTGGAGAGCCGGAACTCTACTCGGACCGTGAGGTTGAACTACGAAGGCAATTCGAGGAGGCCGCCTTGATGTCGTTGTTCGGCTAGTTCCATTTATGAACACCAGAATTCTCTGCCTCATTGTCGTTGGCCTCTTGCTCGGATTTCGTGGGCAAAGCGCGCCGGTCTATGTGAATTCACCACGCCCGGCCGGGCCGGTTGACCAGTTCCTCCCTGGCCCGTTTTTCCTCGACCGGAATCAGAGTGTGCGCCTTCAGCAAGTTTATGAGGCGTCTGATTTCTCTGGATACGGTTTTCCGGAGGAGGGCGTGCTGATCACGGAGATTAGTTTTTTCGGCGGTCCCGTCCCGATTGGGCTTACGACGCCATCGAACATTCAGATCAATCTCTCGACGACCAGCAAGCTGCCGGATGGGCTGAGCGCCTCGTTCGCTGAGAACATTGGCTCGGATGACTTGATCGTGTACGGTCCGAGTCCTTTACGTATTACGCAAGGTCCTGGCGCCACGATGGGGATCACCCTCTCCCAGCCCTTTCCTTACAGGTCCTCCAGCGGAAACTTGTTGCTAGACATCAGAAATTGGCAAGGGATGGGCCAACCGCCGCCTCCAAGTAGCTGGCAACTTGCCGTGGTTTCCCGTGCTGGAGATAGCGTTTCTGGTGTGTCGTCTTCCGATGTGAACAGTGCCATTGCAGAATTCGGAGACACATTCGGACTCATGACAGTTTTTACGGTGATTCCCATTCCCGAACCCGGGCCGGTCGTCTTGTTGGCGGTGGGAGGTGTCGCCCTGTTCCTTTTCACGTCCCGCGGGCGGCTCCGGTTTCGGCGGCGGGATGTTTCGCTCACTCAACCATAGGAGAATATCGCCATGTCGCTTCTAGATGCATTGCTGTTGGATCCCGCTCCCTTTGACGTGTGGATCGCCTGCCGCGCCGACGGCCAGCACGGCAGTGGCACGCTGAACGATCCCTATGACGGCAGCACCGCCGCCAAGTTCGACGCGCTGATGAACGCCTTGGGGCCAAGCACCCAGGTCCATCTCGGCCCAGGCACGTTTCAAACGTTGGGCTACTCGGATGAGTTGTCAGGCGGCTGGCAGGTCCAAGCCGGAATGAAGATCGTCGGCGCCGGGATTGATGTCACGACGCTGCAAGTGGCGAATCGGCAGAGTGGCGGTACTCCCGCGCGTTCGTTTGCCATTGGCCACGCGCTGGCCGTAGGCAGCCCCCTCCACGCCAATCTGGTGGATTTCTGCGAGGCGTCGGACCTGACCATCGACTGCAATTTCAGCGGCCAGAGCGGCGGGGCCAATGCTTGCGGTGCAGTACGTTTGATGGGCAATCACGTGCGTATCGCGCGCGTGAAGGCCAAAAACTGGGGATCAATGACGCAGTCGAAACCCTGTTTTGTGCTTGCCGTGGTGACCGGGGACAGGACGGCCGAACTGGCCGAGGTTTTCGACGCCGGGATTGAGGGATGCATTGTTGTGGAGCCGGCCGTGTTTTCATACAACACGTACCCCTCATTCGCGCTCTATGCTGGAGCCGCCGAAAGTACCGCAACCAATGCGGAGGCGTACGGCAAAGCTCCTTTCATCCGTAACTGCTTCGTGGATTGTGGCGGACCAAGTGAAGGCCATGATTGTCGAGCGTTGTCAATGGGTTGGTGTCGTGGCGGAATTGTGGAAGGCAATCAAGTCCATAACACGAAATACGGCGGGCCGTTCTTGGACAAAGCCAGTATTCGGGACGTGATTGTGCGGAACAACTACTACCGGAACGTGGTCAAAGGCCCGTTTTGGGACTTGGGGGTGCTGAACCCGACGACGGCGATGACGCTCTCGAGTCTTGTTCGGGACACGACGTACGATGCCACCGGCAAGACCGCGTTGGCCACTACGGTTGGCAGTGCGAGCCACGATCTTCAAGTGGGCGAGCGGGTGAAGGTCACGGCGTCGGACCTGACTCCCCCGGCATTCAAAGGCGTCTTTGTTGTGAGCGATGTGCCGGCCACGAACCAGTTCCGATACCGAATGGTGTCCGATCCCGGCAGCAACGCCGCTACCCCTGCTATGCAGAAAGTGCTGGGTGTGGACCAGGCTTTGATTGAGTTGAATACGATTGAGTTGGCTTCAGATGTCTCCGACCCGGTCGCCATTCATCTGTGCGACCACAATGCGGGCCAGGGACCCGACTATGCTCATGGTGGCGTCATCATCCGGCAGAACAAGATTCGTTACGTGAACGGCGATGCCGGTGACGGATGGGATGGCACGGCCCTGCAAATTGAGGGCGCCAAGAACGCGCTCATCAGCGACAACCTGATCGAGTGCGGGCCAACCGACAACCCAATCAAGAACTTTCGCTGCGGTACCGCAACCTACTTCAACAATAAGACTCCCTCGGGCGCGTTGATTCGAGGCCGAGACGGGGTCAGCAACACCAAATCCAGCGAGCTTGAAACCGAAGCGGAGGACGCCTTGCTGTTAACACTCATCTGACAAAGGAACACTATGGCAATAAGTGTATTATCGCTAGCTGACGGGCAAATCGGTCCGAATGCAGACACTGTGTACGACCTCTACACGGCTCCAACGACGCCGACTGCAAGAGCGGCGGTCGTTAAATCGATACGTTTAGTCAACACGGATACTGCATCCCGAACTATCAACCTCTTCTTCAAGAAGGAGGGCGGAACCGCCAGGCTCATCATGCCAAAGGACCTCAGCGTTGCAGCAGGTTGCCTTGTTGTTGACAGCGAGGAAGTTTCGCTGGGTTCAGGGGACAAAATCCAGGGCAAGGCGAGTGCTGGAAACAAGATTGACTATGTTATCAGCGGAATTGAGAGGGACGAATGACGATCATAGACACCAACGGACGAATGGTACATCTCGGCGATCTGGCAGCAACCGGCAGCTTGTACCTAGCAACAAGCTACAAGGCCATTCAGTGGGCAGCCAATGACATCGTGCTGGCTCCATCTGGAACCAAGCGCCTACAACTGACAACTCAGAGTGGAGAGGGATGTTGGATTGAGATCAGGAAACGTACCACCTGGCTTGGTCAATATGAGTGGCCGATCGAATCTGCGGCTCTCTTCTCTTATATGGACGCGGAGGAGAACACGCAGTTGTGGTGCCTTAGTAGTGATGGCATGGCCACGCAACTGACCTCTCATTCGCACGACGCACCGGATTGGATGTACGATGTGGACGATCCATTCCCTCGCGTGACAAAAGAGCTGAACCAGTTCATCGGCAAGGTCCGTTACACCAATGTCTCTCGCGCCACCAAGCTGCTTGAAGCCCTGGTTTCCGGGGCGGATTTGAGCAGCCTCGCTGCCGAAAAGAAATGCGTCCACATCGAGACCTTCGCAGAACACAACAGCCGCTTGGGGCTTACCGGAGGGAAACGGCTGCAAGTGCTGGATTGGCCGGCGGTGCAAGAGGAAGCGCAGAAGCAGTATGACAAGAGGCGACAGGAGGCCATCGCCCGTGGGGAGACGCCGGCTCCCGAGAAAGACATTCGCCAGCCCATTCCCAAGTGGATTGCCGACCGCCTGAGCGGCAGTCATTAGCGTCCGCCGGGCACATCCCACCAATTTGGGGAAGGAGACGGGCGTGGCGCGAGAATGGGGACAGCCGGGTGAACGTGTGGCGCACGGCGTGGGAGGATTGGCGGGGTTTGCGGCGGCTGAGGAAGAAGACGAACCAGGAACAGCCGACGTGAGAGGCTGAGTAGAAGTCGGAAGTCAGAAATCGGACAACGCATCTGATGCCTCGTTGCCTCGGCTGCGACGAGGGCTTGGGGCTGCTTCGTGAGGAAGGTGGCGAGTGAGGACAGTTGCAGCAGCGGAGGCCGTTGGATCGTGACGTCCGTGGCGCTCTGGTTTTTGAGGGCGCCGCTGGGGAAAACGGCTTGGGTGCCACGTCACTCCGGGCGCAGCGGCGTTCCGCCCAACTGCGGCGGGTAGAAATAGCCCATCGTCTGCATCGCCACGTCGGTGCGATAGAGCCGGTCTTGCATCAGACAGACGCGGCGCGAGGTCGCGGGAACGGTCGTGGTGTAGATGCGGATTTCGCCGTCGAGCGCGGTGATGAGTTCCTCGCGCCAGTCGCCCAGGCAATCGGCAATGGCAACGACGCGGCCTTCGATGCGGCCCACTTCCTGGCGCGGATACTTGTAGAGGCGGCCCCGGGTTTCAAAGACTTTCGTGGAGCCGTCCAGCCAATAGACCGCGCGGGGCGCGAGTTCGCCGAGATTTTCGTGACCGAGCAACTTGCCGCTCGCGGTGTAGAGCCAGTAGTTGCTGCCGCCCTTGGCTTCGCCGGCGTAACACTCCAAGCCCGGTTCCTCCGCAATGATGTCGGCGCACATCCCTTGGCTGTGGACGTGGACGGTGATCTCCGGATTGCCCCAGATCAACTTGCCGGTCTTCGCCTCGACGAGGCAAACGGTGTTGCTCTGCCGGCCCGGTTCGATGCCGCAGAAAATCTCCAGGCCGGGACGCGAGGGATCGATGTCGGCCACGTAGCAGGCATCGGGGTGGCCCACGGCGCGGTTCCAGAGCGGCTTGCCGTTGTCGTCGAGCACTGCGGAGCCGATCACGACCTCGTCCCGCCCGTCTTCGTCCACGTCGGCGGCGTGCATGCCGTGCATGCCCTGGCCGCGATACTTTGCGTACTCGCCGGAGGCTTCCCAGTACCACTTCGGTGCGAGCGACGGATCGTAGGCTTGCACCTTGATGATCTTGTAGGTGCCGCGTTCAACGATGAGGTGAGGATGGACGCCGTCGAGGTAGGCAACGCCGAGCAGGTTTCGCGAGTAATAGTTGTAGTCGTCGAAGCCTTCGCGGCTGGGCCAGGGCAGTCTCTTCTTCACCTGACCGGTGAGGCCGTCGAGCACGGCGAGGTATTCCGGGCCGCTCTTCACGTGGCCGGTCGGTTCGCGCGGATCGCCTTCGCCCGCTTTGCAGAAGACCTCGGCCTTGCCATCGCCATCGAGGTCATAGACGACGATCGGCGAATACCAAATGCCCTCCTCGATGGCCCAGCCCATGTCGTAACGCCAGAGGAACGTGCCGTCGTGGCGGTAGGCTTCGAGCTTGTAGGTGTCGGTGCTGCGCTTCCAGTAACCAGGTTGCTGGTACGGGTCGGTGTTGAAGTCGGGCAGCTTCACGAGGTAATCCAGCCGGCCGTCCCCGTCGAAATCTGCCAAGCCGACCTTCTGCGCGCGCGCGGGCGTCTGAAGTTTGACGCGGAGGAAACTGCCGCCGTCGTCGCTGGCCTTGACGGGTTTGGCCGCGACCGCCGTGCTCTTGGAAGAAGCCGGCTCCACGACGTAAAACGCGCTTTTGCCAGCGGGGCTCGTGTCCGTGAAATTGCACGAACCGGTGACGGGCTGGGCGTTCAGTTTCCGCGGCGGTCCGTCAGCGGACTCCGTGCGGAACACGTCGAAACCGGTTCCGACCGGATCAGTCGCCAGCAAGCGCCAGCCGACATAGACGCGACCGTCGGGTTGCGCCAACGCGACCGTGCCGCGGTCGAGGCGTTCGGCGGCTGAAACTGGGGTGAAGCCGGCCAAGAGGAGGGCGGCTCCCAATCCTGCGAGCGAGACGTGTGCGGTTGTGTTCATGATTTGCGTCGCTGGCCGTGGCACACTCACATTTTCGCCCCTGCGAAAAGTTCCTTCGCGAAGGCCAAGTGCGCCGGGACAGTTGAGTCAATCGACGAAGCAGCGTCTCCTTGAATTCAGCATGAGGATACGACAAGCAGCCCGTTGCTCGCCGCTCGAGCCTTGACGATGTATTTCATCGATCTCCAGAGCCTTGCTTGTGCTCGCGGTGAAGTTCTTTTCGGAGATCGGTCCAGAAGGCTCTGTTGGCGGGCAAGTCGGCGCTGTCCACGCCTTCCTGGATTTCTCTCTCCAACCAATCGGGATCGGCCCGGAGGATTTCTTCCTGCTCCTTCCAGCGCCGCAGACCGTCGCGGATGACCTCCCCGGCGTCCACGTAATCGCCGGTCTTGATCTTCTCCGCGACGAACTTGCCCAAACTGGGTGCCAGACCAATCTTCATGGCCGGAGGCTAGTGTGAGCGGTATCGCTTGTCAAAGCGCGCCCCAGCTACTTCTTCGCCTCTTCCGCACCGCACTGCCACTCTAGGATGCCACCGGAGAAACTCGGTTGAAGTTGCACCTCCAGCCGAAGGGCGGTGGTTTGCACCGGATCAAACGTGGCGATGTTGTACTTGTTTCTCGAAATCGGGCTGGCGTGAGCGTTGGACACTTCCTTCCACTGATCGCCGTCGCGGAACAGGACTTTCCACGACGCCGGCACGCGACATTGGCCCGTACCGGTGTCGTCGTACCAATAGACCGCCACGCTCGACACCTTCATCGGCTGGCCAAAGTCGTACTGCGCCCACTCGGCTGTGCCCTTGTGCGACCACCAAGTCATGCGCGGGATGTCGTGGTCGTTCGAGTTGCGCGGTTCCAGTCCGTCGCCAAGGGCTTCGACGGTGTCAGTGTCGTTGCAGAGCGACGCGCTGGCTTTGTAGGCGGACGGCTTGGGCTTCGACGGCGCGACCCACTCGCGCGCGTCGGGCCCGGTGCCGATGACCGGGAACATCGCGATACGCAGCCGCGCCGCGCCCATCGGGATGAGCGTGACTTCCTCCACCGGTTCGTCGGACTTCACGGGGCTGGGCTGGAGTTTGTCCACCATGTTGCGCTGGTCGGCTTGCCAGTTGGGAATCTTGCGCGCCTTGGCCTTGAGCGAAATCGGCGCGGCGTCCGGCGTGAAGGGCTGCGCGGGCAGCGGGCCTTGTTTGCGGACGACGGTGAAGGACTTCTCCGGTGCCCTGCTGTCCAGAACCAAGCCGTAGTTCCACGGGGAATCGGGAAAGACTTCCCACTCTGGCCAGTTGGCGTTGCGATTGCCATACTTGGCCCAGCGTTCCTTGATCGCGAGCGAATAGCTCAGCGGACCATGGTCCACGGAAACGGCGTTCTTGTTTTTCTCCCAGGTGCGGACGGCGAGCTTCATTGGGAGTTGGAGGGAGACGGTGTCGCCGTCTTTCCACTCGCGGTTCAGCGCGAGCAACGCCAGCGGCTTGGCTTTCATGTCGGCGGCCTGGCCATTGATCTTCACGGAGGCGGCGTCGCACCAGCGCGGGATGCGGAGGTAGAGCGGGAACTTGGCCGCCTTCGGCAGCGCGAGCTTGAACTGGATCGTCTCGCTGAACGGATAATCCGTCTCCTCGGTGATCTTCACCGTCGTGCCGTCGCCCACTTTCGCGCTGACTTCGCTGGCCGCATAGAGCGAGGCGCAGAGGCCGTTGTCGGGCGTGGCGAGCCAGAGTTCTTCCGCGTAGTAAGGCCAGCCGTGCGAGACGTTGTGCTGGCAGCAGCGATACGTCTGAAACGGGCTGTAGGAAAACATCGTCCCGCCGTTCTGGATGCCGGGAGATTTGTTGAGCCGGTCGAGCTGGACCTGGTTGGCGCAAGTGACGTAGTGCAGGCCCTTCTGGTCGGGCGTCATCGAGGCCGGGAAGTTGTTAAACGCGATTTCCTCACAACGATCAATCCACAGCGGGTTGCCGGTGATCTTCATCAACATCTGAAAGCTGTGCGTGAACTCCACGATCCCGCACGTCTCGATGCCGCCCCGCGGATCGTCGTAGCCCTGCCGGCAATTCTCATCGCCGACGAAGCCGCCGCCGGGGAACTGGCCGTAGAGTCCCATCAACTTGGTGTAGTTCCGCTCGGCTGATTCGAGGTGCGCCGCGTCTTTCGACTGCATCCAGAACACCGTTCCCGCGCGGAAGCCCTGGGCGAGGTTCACGTTGTGCCAGTCGATCACGTCCGTGTCCCAGCGCGCCATGCCTTGGTGGATCTTCTTCGCGAGATCGAGCAGCCACGCTTCGCCGGTGCGGTTGTAGAGCCAGAAGGCGCTCTCGATGTTGTCGCCGGCGCGAATCTTCGGCCAGTAGCCCTCGCCAAACGCGCTGGCCGGCAGCGTGTTTTCCCACTTCAGGTAGCGCGTCATCACGTCGAGCACGCGCCGGTCCCCGGAGAACTCGTGGTAGCTCTGGAGGATGTTCAGCATGACCATGTGCGGCCAGAGGTCGGGCTTGCCCTTGAGCGACGTGAGCAGCTCGCGCGGGCCGAACCAGCCGTCCTCGCGCTGCGATCCCATCGCCGACTCGATCCATTTCTTCGCCTCAGCAATGATCGCGTCGTCGCGCAGCACGTAGCCGAGATCGCCGTAGCCCTTGAGCCAGTACGGCAACTCCTCCCATCCGAAGCCGCCTTTGCCTTCCTTGTTGCCCCAGGAACTTTTCTCAAAATTGAGCCAGGGCGAAATCTCCTTCAGCCGCCCGACCATGCCGTCCTTCTCCAGTCCAAGTTGGTGCCGCAGCCAACCCTTGGGTGTGATGCTGCCGACGGGCAGCTTCACAAACGGACTCGGCGCGAGCGGGGCGCGGTTGGCAGGGTAGAAGGCGTTCATTGCGCTCGTGTCGGGACGGTCAACCACCGTCACGTCGCCCGACGCGAAGGTCGCCGTTGCGAGAAGGCAACTCATGGCAGAAAAGAATGTCAGTGATTTCATGTTCGTTGCTCGGTGCGTTTTGTTTCTGGGAAATCATTACTGTGCGGACGGCGCCTTGGCCAGCACAACCCGTGGCATAGAACGCGCAGGAGCCGCGCGGGCCACGTCACAAGGTTGCCAAACCTTCGCCAGGGTCCGCCTCCAACCGCGCACGGCCAAAACGATCGGGCCTGGATCGAGCCGCAAGCAGAGACTACCCGCTCGCCCCTGACTTCAAGTGCAGCTCAACGATCTCCTTCACGTAGCCGGGAATGTTCTTCTGAAGTTGAAGTGTTCGTTGCTTGAGCCGCTCGTACGCATCGACTTCCGGTCCTGTCCACATGATGTCGGCTCGACGCGCCTCGCGCATGGCGATGTGAGTGTAGTTGTCGGGGAAGGCCCAGTAGCAGCTTCGGCAAACGTCCGGCTTCTTCAATTCCAGCCAGTTCACACAATGCTCGCAGGACCAGGACTTGGCAGGGTTGGCGGAACCGCACAGCAGCATGTAGTCGTCTGGGTTTGCCTCCGTGCCGGGGACATCGCCCAGCACTTCAAACGGAATGCGATGGTCGATTTGGAGTTCGCGCTCTGGGAACGATTCGAGGTAAATCGCACAACGCTCGCCATGCAGCGCGACAAGTTTCTCTTTGAGTTCCTTGCTCAGCACAGTCCGGCCCACTTGCTTGCCCGGTCGCGCTTTGGTTGGATCGCCGAAGCGATACGCGGCGATCTTCCGCCCATCGTCTCCCTCCACGCGGAACATCTCGATGGGGATGCCGTGTTCCTTCACGTCCCGCACGGCGCGGGGCGGATGGTTGTAGCCGTAGCGGTCCTTCAAGTCCTGAGTCGTGATAAAGCCGTGTTTCAGGATGTGGTCAATGACCGTCTTCGGACGCTTGGCGGTGACCGCCTTGCACAGCTTCACGAATTCCGCCGGCAGCTTGGGCTTGCTCATTTCTTCCTTTCCATCAGCGCCAACTGCTCGGCGACGCGGTGCGGATACCGCCGCCGCAATTGCAGCGCGTCGGCCAGCACTGGCGACAGATACAGCGACTCCACCGTGACCTCATCCCGCCCCAACAGCGTGGCCTGCGACGACCGCCCGGCGTGCAACTCGATCAAATGCAGCCGCAGCCGCTCCGGCAGCTTGCGCCCGTGGACGCGCTCGCCCGTGCGCCCGTCGTAGCTGACAAGGTATTTGATGTCTCGGAAGTTCAGCGACTCCAGCACCTCCACGAACTCGTCGAACACCACGCCCTTCAAGTAGCGCGGATCCCGCTCGCCGCAGACGCCTTGATACGGCGGGTCCATGTACACCAAGTCGTCCGCCGTCGCCTGGGCCACGGCTTCCCTGTAGTCAAGCGCCGAGCACTCGGTCTTCCTGCGCAGCAGGTGCGATGCGCCCAGGATGTGCTCGCGCATCGTCTCCGGCAGCGCGCCCATGCGGCGGTTGTCCGGGCTTTGGTTGAACTCGCCGTTCGCATTGTAGCGCACCGACGCCTTCACGCACCGCGCCAGCAGGTAGAGGAAACAATCGGACCGGCTAGTCCGGTTGAACTCGTCACGCACCTGGTCGTAATACTGCCGCCGGTCCTCGTGCTGCGCCCGCCAGAGCGTCTCGTATTGCCGCGCCAGTTTCTCCGGCGACTCGATGATGGCCCGCCACAAATCCACCAGCGGCTTGTTCAGGTCATTGATCACGTAACGCGCCGCCAACCCGCGCGCCGCTGCCGCCAGCGTGAGCGCCGCCGACCCGGCAAACGGCTCGATCAGCGTGCCGACCCGCTCGGGGAAATAGCCGAGAATGGCCGGCGCGAGATTGCGCTTGCTGCCTTGGTAGGGAATGGGGTGAGGAACTTTCAAAGGCCCCTCCATCGGCAACCTCCGCGGGAGCGTTGCCACAGCTGCTTGCTGGAACGGCTGTTCGTCATGCTCTGAATGGCACTCTACGGACCCAATTCTGAGTCTTCAAGGCAATCGTCCTCAGGTTCGAGCTTGCGACCTCGCCACGATCACGCCATACTTTTGCCGTGACAACAATCGTGCAACTCGATGGTTCCAACCGAATCGTTCTGCCCCTCGATCTGCGGCGGGCGGCGGGGGTTCCTCGCGGACAAAAGCTCAAAGCGTCGGCCACGCCGGGGCGAATCGTGTTGGAGATGGAACCCGCCAGCCAGGGTAAAGTCGTCAAGCGCGGCAAATTGAAGCTCTGGACCGGCGCGGTGCCCCCGACACCGCTGGCGGAGGCCGTTGAAGCCGCGCGCCATTACGAGCGATGACCTTCTTGGACACGGGGATACTGGTCGGCGCCGTGCTGGCGCAGCATCCCGAACACGCGGCCTGTCTGGAGGCATTGGAGGAATCGGAGGCGCCGTTCACAGACGCCCACGCGCTGGCGGAAACCTTCGCCACGCTCACGGGCTTTTACAAAGTGCCGGTGGACGCGGCGACAGAACTGACGCTTGGCCTGAAATCAAACCTGGCCGTTGAGCCATTGCCGCTGGCGGATTACGAAAAGGCGATTGGCGAAGCGCGGCAACGGGGCGTGATGGGCGGCGGTATCTACGATTCGCTCCACGCGACCTTTGCCCGACGCAAGGGGGCCAAACGCATCGTCACGCGCAATCCCTCGCACTTCGCCCACGCCGCGCCGGATTTGGAAATCCTCACGCCGTAACCGGACTTCAGGCTGGTCTGCCCGGTCGTTTTCACACCAACTCGCCCCATGAACGAAACCTCGCTCGAATCCCTCGGCAGAGAGCCGCTGCCAGAACAACCGTCATCGGCACCGCCTCGCCCCCTCGCTTGCGACCCTCGCATTCCGACAGACAAGCGCGAGCGCTTCAACGAAGTGGCCGTGTTGCTGGACCAGTTTGGGCAAGCTCACCTCGATCCGGAACTGACGGGCTTCACCCTGGAACTGTGGCGCCGGCTTTGTCGGCGGCAAACGATGGATTGCCGGAACGGCAAACCGCAAGTCTGGGCCGCCTCGGTCGTCCACGTCATCGCCCGGATGAATTTCCTTTTCGATCGCAGCCAGCCCGCGCATGTCACGTTCGACACCATTTGCGGCTGGTTCCAAGCGAACAAAACCACCGTGGGTAGCAAGGCCACGGAGATCGAGCGCGCGTTGCGCCTCCAGCAACATTCAGAACCTGGCCTGTGCCGGCGCGAGTTCATCGACAGCTTCACAACGGTGCAGCTTTCAACCGGCATGCTCGTCTCCTTACAGATGGCCAAGCAGATGGGCTTGGTTCCGCCGGATGCCACGCCAGGATGACAAGAAAAGCGGCTTGAGAGCGCCACGCGTCCGCCAGAGCGTCTCGTATTGCCGCGCCAGCTTCTCCGGCGACGCGAGGATGGCCCGCCACAAATCCACCAGCGGCTTGTTCAGGTCGTTGATAACGTAGCGTTCCGCCAACCCGCGCGCCGCCGCCAAATCTGAAATCTGCAATCTGGCATCTCAAATCCAGCGAAGCGTGGTGGATCGGGTGGGGAACTTTCAAAGGCTCCTCCCTCGGCAACCCCGGCGGGAATGTTGCCACTGCTGCTTTCTGGAACTGCTGTTCGTCATGCTCTGAATGGCACTCTACGGACACGCTCGCACGGCTTCAAGGGCGCATCGGGCAGAATGTGGAGAAGCGAATCGGCGCTGGCGCGGGCCAGGTGGGGTGGCGAGGGAGGGCCTCACATTTCCTGTTTTGGTTGCGTGTAATCAAGGCATCGCCGTGCTTGATTCAGCGACACTCGAATGACAGGCTCTTGCCAGTGAAGCAACCGCCAGCACAAAAGCCGAAAACGTTCGCAGACTACAAGCCCGACGCGAGGAACTGGATCACCCTCGCCACGGGCGAGTACTACCCGGACATCCTCAAGGACGCTTGCGAACTCTACAAACCGGTTCTCGTTCTGTTCAGCCAACTCCTGCAATCCTCGGAGTCCTCCATCCGTTTGTTCCTGCAAATCTCCGAGCAAACCGGTGGCTGGATGCGCGTGCAACTCGCGCGCGTGTTTCGGAAATACGTCAGCCCCGAGACGCCTGTCGAAATGCTCAAGCACAAGACGAAAGCGAAGACCATTTGCGAGCAGTTCGGAAAAGGTTTTCGCCCGATTCAAAAAGTCCAGGCGGCGTTCATGACGCGTCCGCTGCCCGATGAGGCGCTTTGTGCCGTCCTGTGGGGATACAAAGATCGCGGGAAGAAAGGTTACGATCTCACCGAGAGGTTCTTCTCCGTGTTCCGCTCGGCCTTCCCCGACTTGCAGATCAAGGGACCAGAGCGGGCTGGCAAGGACATCTTGCTCGGAGAGGTCTTCAAGAATTACCCCAAGCCGAATCGTCCTGTTGACTTCCTCATTTGCGGCAGCAGCGAGAGTGACGTGCTGGCCATCGGCTTGGCGCGTTACGATTCCGACCGGGGCGGCGCGCAGGAGGATGATCGGACTGGTGGCTACCAGAATTGTGCCGACGAAATCCTCAACTACGCAAAGAAGCGCCAGCTTCGCACCAAAGTCATCTTCATCAATGACGGCCCCGGCCTGCTGCTCGGCTCCATGTGGGATGACTACGCTGCGCTGGAACGGAGACGCCCTGGCAAGATTCTCGTCGCCACTCTGCGAATGGTCCCGGAGCGCATCACCCGCGCGTGGCTCTTGTCCTGAAACCTCCATGGCCACTGGAATCCCCAGAACCAAATGGCAGAGTGCCGTCCTTCCGGTTGGCGGAAACGGGGAGGACGGCGGGAACACCGATGTGCATCTGGCCTATGAAGGGAAGAAACCGACTCGCGACATCCTCCTGACGCCGCCCGCGCATTGTTGCCAACTCTGGCCTGAGCAACAGGACGAGGCGCCCGTGAACCGGCTGTACTTCGGTGACAACTTGCCCATCGTCGCCGCCCTCACGCACGATCAAGAAGTCTGTGGCAAAGTCCGGCTCGTCTATATCGACCCGCCCTACGCCACGAAGAGCGTCTTCCAGTCGCGCAATCAAGCCGACGCCTACGCGGATTTGCTGGAAGGCGCCCACTATCTCGAATTCCTTCGCGAGCGTCTGATTCTTCTCCGTGAATTGCTGGCCGACGACGGCTCCATTTACGTCCATCTCGACGACAACATGGCCTTCCTCGGCAAAGCGGTGATGGACGAGGTGTTTGGCCGCGCCAACTTCCGCAATTGGATCACGCGCAAGAAGTGCAACCCGAAAAACTACACGCGGAAAGCCTACGGCAACGTCGCGGACTTCATCCTGTTCTACTCGAAAAGCGACAATTACGTCTGGCACCGCCCGGTGGAGCCGTGGACCGCGGAACGGGCCGCCAAAGAGTATCAATACGTCGAAGCGGGCACGGGCCGCCGGTACAAAAAGGTGCCGGTTCACGCGCCCGGCGTGCGCAACGGCGAGACGGGCCAGCTTTGGCGCGGCGTGAAACCGCCACCCGGAAAACACTGGCAGTATCCCCCGCGTGTCCTCGACGAAATGGACGCCCGCGGCGAAATCTACTGGTCGCCGACCGGCAATCCCCGCCGGAAGATTTACTTCGACCAGAGTGAAGGCGTGGCGATCCAGGACATCTGGATGGACTTCCGCGACGCCCACAACCAGAACATCGCGGTATCCGGTTACCCCACCGAGAAGAATCCGAGCCTGTTGCAGCGGCTCATCAAAGCCTCCTCCGATCCAGGCGACTTGGTGCTCGATTGCTTTTCTGGATCGGGCACGACGTTGAGCGTCGCGTCCCATTTGGGGCGCCGATGGATTGGCGTGGACAACAGCCGCGAGGCCATCAGCGCAACCTTGCGGCGTTTCGGCAAAGGTTTGGAGCCGATGGGAGACTTCGTGACCAAGCTCGAATCAAGCGACCGGGAAGAAGAAAGCAGCGAGACGCTCTCGTTGTTTGGTCCAGGCGAGATTCCAAAACCACTGCCGAAGAGCGCGGCGCGGCACCGTGTCATCAAAGATTTCGTCCTCCTGGCGCAAGAACCCTACGAGGGCGACCTCGACGGTGTCCTCGACCAGTGGCGGGAATGGATCGGGGAAACCGAGGTCTTGCGCGTCTGTGAAACGCCGACGCCGTACCGGGTTGGCAAATCGAGAAAACCCAAGACCGCACATCCCACATGACCAAATCAGCATGCTTCAGGGTCGATCCCCGCCTCACCGCGATTCTCGGTGAGAGTTACAGTTCCAGCGAGCGCGCTCTTCGGGAGCTGATCGACAACGCCTGGGATGCCGAAGCCACCGAAGTCCACGTCACTCTCCCCGACATCCTCTCTGACGCGCCGATCATCGTCACCGACAATGGTAGCGGCATGAAGGAGCAGGAAGTCCGCACCGAGTACCTGAACATCGCCAGTCCCCGGCTCAGCCGCAAAGGCGAGCGCACGCCCAACCTTCTTCGTGTTGTGAAAGGCCGTCGCGGTATCGGGAAGTTCGCCGGTCTGATCCTCGCCGAAACGATGGAAGTGGACACAAAAGCCCACGGCGCTCGCACCCGGCTTATGATCTCCAAGAGCGCTCTGCTCAGTGCGGCGAAAGACTTGGAGAAGGTGCCTCTCCCCATTGATGTGGAATCCTGTCCGCCAAAGGAGCACGAAACCGTCGTGACACTTCGCAACCTCAATCAGAACCTCAATTTCCCCAAGGTGGACAAGCTCCGGGAAATCCTGGCTTACGACTACGGGCGGGAAACTGACTTTGTTATTCTCGTCAATGGCGAACGCGTATTCCGCCACGACATCCAAGGGCAGACTTTCACCAAAGACATTCCTCTGCCAAACGGTGGGACGGCTCAAGCCACATACACCATCGCCGAAAAGCCTGTGCCGGGCAGCAAGGCAGGCATCATCGTCCGTGTCGGCGGCAAATCGATCGGGCGCCCTCACCTCTTCGGCCTCGAACACGACGAAATGCTCTCCGACCGGTTGAAGCGTCGTGTTGTTGGCGAGATTAATCTCCCGCCTGACAGCCTCGAACTGACAGCGGCTGGCGGCGATGTGATTGAGAGCGACAAGTCCTTCGAGCACCTCGCCAACGTCATGCAAAATGAGGTCAAGCAAAGCCTGACAGAAACGCACGCGAACGAGGTGAACCTCGCCAAAGCGCGCTGGATTCAGATGATGAGCCGACGCTTGGAGAATGTGCCAGAGTATCGGCGGGTGATCGTCGAAGATCGTCTCAACAAGCTCATTTCCCGCTCCTACCAGGAAGGCGAGAAGGAGGAGCGCATCACGGTCCTTGTCAGCCTCGTGCTCGATGCCCTGGAGCTTGACGAGTACTGGACCGTCTGCCGTGAAATCCAAGAGGCGGAGAAGGTGGACGTGTTCCACTTCGCTGACGCGTTGGAGAAGTTTGGTCTCTGCGACCTGGCCTTCATCGCGCAACAAGCCAAGCGCCGCCTAGAATTCCTGGATTACCTCGACCGGCTGGCCGGCGATCCCAAGACCACCGAGCAACAGATGCATCGCGCCCTCCAGCGCAATCTCTGGGTCTTCGGCCCCGAGTACAGCCTGATGGCAAGCAATGAGCAGCTTCAAAGCATCGTCCGCGAATATACCCAGGAACACTACCACGGCCAGGATGCCAAAGACCGTCCAGACCTCTTTCTCGCCGGGAACATCTTGAAGCAGCATCTCCTGATTGAATTCAAGCGTCCGTCAGATGCGGTCGGGCGCGACGCGGAGGCACAAGCGAAGAAGTATGCTGACACGCTCGCGGGAAGACTGGGCATGAGTTTGCAGATCGTCGTGATCGGTGGAGAGGTCGATCCCAAGTTACAGGACGAGTTTACCGGCAAGAAGACCTCGTTTGCTGCCTATCGCACTGTCATCGCCACCGCCCGTCGTCAACTCGATTGGCTGATTGACCAACTGAATCGCCCTCTCAATTGAGTGGCGGCGTCCCGCAGTTCACACCGAGACTGAGGGGAATCGCCGCTAGATTGCGGATGGATTCAGCCGCCGCGCTGTCGGTGGTGTTGAACACAGTGAAGATGTCCAGCGCGGTGTCGCCGAGAGTCTGGATGGCTGACCGGCCACTCATTTCATCTTCGCTTTAACTTTGCTCTCCATGCCGTTCTCCGGCTTAACGTGGAAGCCGATTTGCCGGCGGGGCGGTTCCGGTGCGGGCGGCGGATCGAGCAGGCGCATGACGCGCTGGAGCACGTCCACGATGGCGGCTTCGTGGCCGTCCAGGCGGGCGGTGAGCTTGGCCTCAAGGGTGCCAAGAATCTGCGCGAGTTCCTGCCGGCTGACGAACGTCTCGCGCATTTTCAAGAACGCGCGAATGACAAAGACGCTCATGGCGACCGCCCGTTCGCTGTTGAGGACATTAGCCGCCATCAAGGCGCCGTGCTCGGTGAAGGCGCGGGGCAGAACCGGCGAGAATTTCAGCTTTTGGAGGTGGTCACAAACTGTGACCACCTCCACTTTCTCCGCTGCGGTGAGCGGAAAAAGGAAGTCGGCTGGGAAGCGACTGGCGTTGCGTTTCACGGCCTGATTGAGCGCCTTGGTGGTGACGCCGTAAATCGCCGCCAGGTCGCTGTCCAAAATCACCTTGAGGCCGCGCAAGGTGAGAATCCGGGACTCAATGGCAGGGGCGGTTTGCGCTGGGCGCTTCACTTTTTTCACGATTTCCTTAGAGACAGAAGGCTTGTTCATCGTTTGCTTCCTTTCGCCGCGCCGGTGGATTCGTCGTCGGCCTGACGTGCAAGCCGATTTGCCGGCGGAGCGGTTTCGGGGCGGGCGGAGGACGCCACGCTTCGCTTGATTGCAGATTGCCGATTCTAGATTTCAGATTGCGCGCAGCCTGCGGGCTGTTCAGGACGTTGGCGACCATGATGGCGCCGTGCTCGGTGAGGGCCCAAGGCAGTTTGCGGCGTCCGCCGTGGCCGGAACTTGAAGTGCCAATTTGGTACTTCAAGTTGCCGAACTCTGCACGGGTGAGTTGAAACCGGAAGTCGCGCGGAAACCGGTCCAAGTTCCGTTGGACTGCCCGATTGAGCGCCTTGGTTTCGACGCCGTAAAGCCGGGCCAGGTCGCTGTCGAGAAGAACTCTTTCCCCGCGCACGGTGAGGATGGCGTCCGCGATGTCGTACACTGGCTGGATGGCTTTGCCCGTCTTCATGATTCTATTCGCTGACCGTTGGCTTCTGAAAAAGGGAACCCCCAAGTTGCATCGGGTCAAAACCTGCCCGCCCTCGCCACCTTCTCCGGGTCTTCCCCAGCGGCCAATGGGCGCAGGCGGAAGCGGTAGGTGTAGTCCTGGCACGGGATCATGTATTGATCATGCGGCCAGGCGCCCCAACTGTCGTCGCCGCCCACGCCTTGTTGCTTGAGGTCGAGATTGAGCGTGATGGTGTCGCGGTGCGGAAGCTCGAAGGGATGTTCGCCCGCGTTCAAGTCTTCGGTACCGTAGTGGAGGGCGTTGGCGCTGAGGAGCGGCAGACCCACGGCGAGCAGACCCACGCCTTTCTTGTTCCGCAAAGCCAGCCAGCGCACATCGACCTTGTTGCCGGTTTCGCCCGGCTCGGAGTAGTCCCAGAAGAACTGCTCCCGCACGGTGCCGCTGTAGAGGCCCACGCGGGCGTCCTTGCGGTCGCAATAGGTTTCCTGCGGCCCGGGGCCGAGCCAGGTAATGCGCTCGAAGCCGGCGGGCAGCGCTATTTGCATGCCGAGGCGCGGAATCTTCGGGAGCTTCTTGCCGGCGGCGGGCTTGAAGCGGGCTTCCACGACAATCTCGCCGTTTCCATAGACCGTGTAATCCGTCTCCCATTCAGCGCCGACTTTCGGGAGCGTGGCCGCGAATTGCACGGTCACAGGGTAGGGATGTGGCCGCTCATCAATGGTGACGCCGTGAACGTCCGCGCCCTGGTGGGCGTTTCGCCAGACGCCCTGCGAGCCGGCCATGTTGCGGCCGCGGTCGTTGTCGGTGGGCGCGCGCCAGAAGTCGGGCCGAAGCGGCAATTCGATTAACTCGGTGCCGTTGAACTTGAGCGAAGTCAGCGTGCCGGCCTTTTTGTCGAACGTGGCGGTGAAGTCCTTCCCAGCGATCACGACGCTCCGGTCGCCCTTTGTAACTTGGAGCTTCGGCATCTGGCCCGGATTCGTGGCGAGGCCCAGTCCAGGCATGGGTGCGGCGTCGGGGAGTTTGAACTGGTCCCACGCGACCTCGTGGCCTTTCTTCGCCCACGACTCGTCCTGCTTGAGCCGGAAGCTGAGGTCCACGAAGTACTCGACGCCCGGCTGCGCGGTGAAGGGCGTCACGGGAATCGTGATTTGCTTCGTGGCACGTGAGGCGAGGTCGAGCGGCGGGAGTTCGCCTTGCTGCAATTCCTTGCCATCGCCGGTCAGGCGCCAGTGCGTGGTGGCGATGTCTTTCAGGTTCACGAAGTCATACCAGTTCTTCACTTCGACAGTGCGTGCAGCGAGGTCAAGCGGCTTGCAGTGGACGTACTGGTAAATGTGCTTCACTTCGAGCAGGCCGGGATGCGGGTTGCGGTCGGGCGTAACGAGACCGTTGCACAGGAAGTTTTGATCGCTGGGTGTTCCCGGTGGGCCGTAGTCCCCGCCGAAGGCCCAATAGTAATCACGACCCACCGTAGGTTTGGTTTCCTTGGCCTTGGTGAGATCGAGCCAGAGAACCAGCGCGGCATCGTTGCCACGCTTGGCGTCGGCCAGTTCGGCGGCGCTGAGCGCGCGGCTGTAGATGCGGGCTTCGCGGATGACTCCGGACACACGGCGCTCGGGATGCTCGGCGTTGTTGCCGATCATCACGGGGAACGCGGTGCTGCGGGGCTGGCCGGTGAAGGGTCTTTCGGCGAGGAGCTTTCCATCCACGAAAAGCTGGAGCGACTTGCCGTCAAACACGCCGGCGACACGGTGCCACTGGTTTTCCCAGTTCGCGGGCAACGGCGCGGTGAGCGTGACCCAGGTAGTGCCGTAAACGAAGAACTCCAGCTCGTTCTTGCTGCCGACTTGGAGCGCCCATTGCGTGTCGCCCTTGCTGATGAAAGTGCTGTGGCCGCGTGCTGGGGAAGGTTTGATGACCACTTCGAGCGTGAGCGGGCCTGTGAGGTTGAGTTGCGGCGAGTCGGGCACAGTGACGGTGCCGGCATAGACGCCCTCGATTTTGGAGGCCTTGCCCAAGTTGCAGACGAGCGCGCTGCGGCTGCGGTCGGTGACGGTGACGCGCGGCGGCACCGGTTCGCGCTGCCCCTGGTCCACCCAGTCCCAAATGCAGCCGCCCTGGAGGTGGGGCATGGAGTAGATGAGGTTCCAGTAAAGCCATAAGTTGCCGCTGCTGTTGCCCATCGCATGGGAGTACTCGCACTGGATGTAGGGGCGGGGCTGCGGCTTGGAGGCGTAATCGGCGAGTTGCTTGGGACGCGCATACATGGGGCAGACGATATCGGTGTGCGACTTCAGGCCGGCCTGCTCGTAGTGGACAGGGCGGCTGGCGTCGCGCTGCTTGACCCACTTGGAAGTGGCTTCAAAGTTCACGCCGTCGCCGGCTTCATTGCCGAGCGACCAGATGATGATGGACGGATGGTTCTTGTCGCGCTCGACCATGCGGACGGTGCGGTCCAGGTGGGCGTCGAGCCACGTCGGGTCTTTGGCGAGCGACTCCTTGCCGTAGCCCATGCCGTGGCTCTCGATGTTCGCCTCGTCGATCACGTAAAGGCCGTATCGGTCGCAGAGGTCGTACCATGCGGGCTGGTTCGGATAGTGCGCGGTGCGGTCGGTGTTGATGTTGTGCTGCTTCATCACGAGGATGTCCTTGACCATGCCTTCGACGGTGATGGCCTGGCCGCGGTCGGGATCAATCTCGTGGCGGTTCACACCCTTGATGAGGATGCGCTGGCCGTTGACAAGGAGGTGGCCGTCTTTGATCTCGACTTTGCGGAAGCCCACGTTGCACGGGATGACTTCCAGCGTCTTGCCCGCGGCGTCTTTGAGCGTGAGGAGAAGCCTGTAAAGATTGGGCGTCTCGGCGGTCCACTTGAGCGGGTTGGCAATGCTCGTGGAAATGGCAGCTTCCGTTTCCTGGCCGGCTTCGGCTTTCAACTGAATCTTGGGCGCGGCCACTTTGGCGCCGTTCGGATCGAACAACTCGGCGTCAACCGTTGCTGTCGCGCTGGTCGTGCCGGCGTTCTGCACTTTGACCGCGAGCTTGAATTCCCCGTCTCGATACTGTGCGTCGAGATCAGCCTTCACCTCGAAGTCGCGGATGTGGACGTTCGGCGGGGACCAAAGATACACGTCGCGGAAAATGCCGCTCATGCGCCAGAAGTCCTGGTCTTCGAGATACGAGCCGTCGCACCAGCGGAAGTTTTCGACGGCGAGGAGGTTCTCGCCGGCCTTGAGGAGCTTCGTGATGTCGAACTCGACCGGAGTGCGCGCATCCTTGCCGAGGCCAACCTTCTGGCCGTTGACCCAGAGGTAGAAGAACGAGTTCACGCCGTCGAACGTGACGAACACTCGCTGGCCCACCCAGTCCTTGGGCACGGTGAAGGTGCGGCGGTAGGAGTTGACCGTGTTGTTCGGGTCGTCCGGCGGCACGAACGGCGGCGTCCACGGCTTGCGCCACGGATACGGGATGTTCACGTAGATGGGCACGCCGTAGCCGTGCTTCTCGACGTTGGCGGGCACGGGGATCGTCTTCCACGCGCGGTCGTTGAAGTCCGGCTTCCAAAAGTCCGGCACGCGCGTGAGCATGTTCTGCGAGTAGTGGTATTTCCAATCGCCGTTCAACGAACGATAGAACGGCGACTTCACGCGCTGGGAGTTGTGGACAAACTCAATCTTCCGCGCCGTGGCTTCATCCGGGCAGATGATCATCGAGGCGTGGGGCTTCTCGTTGTTGACGCCGGTGACCTTCGGGTCCTGCCAGTCTTCGAGGGCGAAAGCGGCGTTGAAGAGGAGTGGAAAAACAACCGCGACAATCGCGACGGACACGCAATGAATGGCGTTCCTTCGGACGAAAACGGGAAACTTGGATGGCTTAGTCATGGGACGGAGTTTAGAAATTCCGCCCCGCGCTTGGCTACTTCATAATCCGCAAACCAAACAATCCCCCAGCCATCTTCTCCGGATGCGCCTGGAATTTCACAATCACCCGCTCCCTGCCGCGGGTGAGTCTTTCCGGCAGCGGGTAGCTCGCATCGAAGAAGTCGCCGGGTTTGTTTTTGTCGAGCTTTTGCGTGGCGATCTTTTCACCGTCCACGAGGATGTCGAATTCCCGCGCGCCGGTATCGCCGCCCCAGTAAGTGCAAACGAGCGTCATGGGCTGGCCGGGGAGGACTTTCACTTCGTAGCTGAACCAACCGCCTTGATTCGCATCGCGCCATTTGCGTTCCTGGAAATTGCCAGATTGGGTGTGGACGCCTTTCTGGCTGTGGTCGATTTCCGGTTGCTGCTCGCCGGGTTGAACGATGTCCACGGTTCGAGTTTCGTAAGCCCGTCGCTGGGCGTCCAAGGCGGCCATTTCCGCTTTTCTCTTTTGCCAATCGGCTTCGGAGAGTCGCTTCCAATAAACCGAGTAGCGCTGGTGGTGCATCTCGTAGAACGGAATCAGCGAAACATCCTGCGGCCGGCCCAGGTCCTTCGTGCGGAACCGGAGCGGCTGGCCGGCCACCGGCTCAACGTGCTTCAGCACCTCGCCGGCGTCGCACACGAGCACCGGCACCTCCGGCGCGGGGAACTGGCTGAGGTCGGTCTGGCGATGGAGGTAGAGATTGGGCAGGTCCTTTGCCCCGAGTTCGCCGGCCAGCACGATGGGGCCGTAAAGGAAGGCGATGAGGCTGGATTCGCCCGGCAATTCTTCAGTGCGGAGCGTCATGGGGAAACGGACTTCCATTACGTCGCCGTTCTTCCATTCACGCTGGATGGTGGCATAGGAACCCGGCGCGCTGGCCACGTCTTCCTTCTTGCCGTTCACACTGATCGCCAGCGAAGTCGCCCATGACGGATGGCGGATTCGCATTGTCCCCTTCAGCGGCGCCTCGCATTTCACGGTCAGGCGCGTGGAGTTTTCCGACGGGAACTTGGTTTCCTGTCGCACGACGAGATTGTGCTCGGCCCACTTCACGTCGGAGGCGATGAACTGGTTCACGTAGAGCGAATCGTCGTCGTGGAAATAGATCGCGTCGCCGTACTTGGCGTGGTTCTCCATGCCGGTGCCAACGCAGCACCAGAAGGAATTCGTCGGCGTGGAGTAAGCCTTGAAGTGGCCCGGCTTGAGCGGGGGAAAATAGTTGAACATGCCGGTCTTCGGGTCTTGCGAGCCGAGGATGTGGTTCCAGAGGGCGCGCTCGTAGAAATCCATCGTCCGCGCGGACGGCTCCCAGGCGAACAGGTGCCGGGTGAGCTTGAGCATGTTGTAAGTGTTGCAGGTCTCGCAGGTCTCCGCGCCGAGGTGTCTGGCAAATGCGTTCGTGGGGAAGAAGTGCTCCCGGTCGCTATGCCCGCCGATGACGTAGGAGCGATGCAGCGCCACGCGCTCCCAGGAAAACGCGGCGATGTCGTGGAACTCCTTCTCGTCGGTCAGCTCGAATTCGCGGGCCGCGCCGATGAATTTCGGGATCTGGGTGTTGGCGTGCAGACCGTCGAGTTTGTCCTCGCCGCGCGCCAGCGGGTCGAAGATCACGCGATGATTGAACGCCTTCGCCAGCCGCAGATGATCGGGATTGCCGGTGACAGCGTACAGGTTCGCGAGCACTTCGTTCATGCCGCCGTGCTCATTGTTGAGGGCCTTCTGCATCTGCTCCGTGGAGAGGCGATCCACGCGGAACTTCAGCCAGCCGGCCATCTTCACCAGCACGTCGAGCGCCTGGGTGTTGCCGCCGAGTTGGTGCATGTCGAGCAGGCCGGCCATGATTTTGTGCAACGTGTAATACGGCGCCCAGACCGGCTTGCCGGCATCGACGCGATCGAAGAACGATTCGGGATACGCCGACAGAAAGCCTTTGTTGCAGCCCTGCTTGGGCAACGCTTCCTGGCACTTTGCCAACTCGGCGACGATGGCATCGGCCTTGGCCTTGAGCGTGGCGTCGCCAGTGCTGGCCACCATCAGCGCGCAGGCCGAGAGGTAGTGGCCCATCGTGTGGCCGCGTAGTTCGCTCTTGGGTTCCTCCCAGCCGCCGTAAGGCGCGGCCGTGGTCGGCAGTCCCGCGGTGAGGCGGAACGTGTGCAAGAGCCGGTCCGAGTCGAGGCTGAGCAGGTAGGCCTTGTCGCGCAGCATTGCATCGCGGAACGGCCCGTCGAGCAGGCGAACGTCCTGGAGCGGGAACGGTTGGGCTTTGAGGGGTACACGCAGTTCTACCGCCGCAAGAAGCGAAACGGAAACGATCACGCTGCCTCCGAGGGCGAGAGCGAGAGTCGGGAACTGACCGGCGAATCTGCTTTTCATGTGGTTCTTTCTAGCGCAACCCCCGCCACCCACTCCAACGAAATTGTATTCTCGGTGTGCGCGTCCGCACCAAGTCTCCGGCCCCCGCTTCGTTGCAACAATCACCTCACTATTGCACTCGCCTTGCTGCAGCCTCCGGCTGTCGTGCGTCGAGTTCTTGAAGGCTCTGCTGCTCGACCTCTTCCATGCGCTTCCGCTTGTCGGCGTAGTGCTGATACTTCGCGGCCTCTGGCGCGGACCAAGCGTTGGCTTCGATGTAGTCGCCGCAATAGGGGACGAACAGGTCAATCCAGCAGGCGATCTTGTCCAGTTCTTCACGGGTGAGCCTCACGCCGCAGTGGTTCGTCGCCAGCAGCGTGAGGAGTTCGCTCCGGCAGGCGCCCGCGGTGAAGGGCGGCAGCGGCGCGGGAATGGACTGCGAGCCGATCCAGTTGACGACGCGTCCGTCAAAGAGGCCGGCGAACGCGCCGCGATCCCAATCGTCATTGGCAGGTCGGGCGAGCGTGAGATTCAAGTAGGCATCACTCCAACGGCGCTTGGCCAAGTGGTCGATGGTTTCGTCGCGGCGCAGGCTGAAGGCGGGCTTGACCGGAGTTCCGCCTTCAGGCGGTTCGGCGCGGGCGGCGGCCGTCGCGTTTGAACCGATCACGGGCGGCAACTTGAAGGCGGAACGCTGACGCGCAGAATCCCAAGCGGGGTCGCTCTCGCGCAGAATCGAACCGGGCAAGCGCGACACCGCCATCCGCTGGCTCCGGTCGTGGTGGCAGCGGATGCAGTGGCGGTCGAAGATCGGCTGCACCTCTTTCGGGAAACTGAAGCCGCGCGCCGGACCATAGAACGGCTCCAGCGTTTGCGGGCCGGCCTTGAGCGCGAGCGTGGCCGCGTAGTCCGCCGTGGGCGGCGCGGAGTTCTTGTGCTCGTGGCAGCCGACGCACGATTGGTTTTCGCCGGGCTGAAGCGTGCTCCAACTCCGCATCGTCTGAACGGCGTGATCCTGGGCGTCGAGGGCTTGAAAATAAACCGGCGTGCGGGCCGGCACCGTGAAAAAGGCCGAGCCGTCTGCGTGGACCGTGGCGTCGCCGAGCACGACCTTCACGTCCCAAGTGCCGTTGCCGATGGCGACCGGCGTGCTGATGAGCGCGCCGCCACCGGGACCGCCGCTGCCGTTGTGGCCCACGCCAGCCGGCCGGAACTCCAACCCCACGACGCGGAGCCTTTTCACCGTGCCGCGCGCCACGCCGGCCAGACCAGGCCCGGCATAGACATCTTGCACGTAGTAAGCGCCGGTGGTTTTGCGGTAGTCCACCGTGCTCGGACGCGCCATCGGGCGCGGGCGCGCGGCCAGCGGGACCGGTTGCTGACATGGCACGCGTGGGTCGCTCACGAGCAATTCGCGGTGGCCGTCGCGGTCCATCCAGTAAATGCCGAAGTCCGCGTCGCCTTTGCGGCGGTCTTTGCGATCCTGGTACTGCCAGCCGGAGGGCGCGTAGGTGACAAGGAACTCCGTCTCACTCAGCGGAAACGGATACTGCCACAACTCGCCTTCCTGGCCGTAGGAGTCGATGCGCTCGGCTGGCGTCGCGCGGACGGGAGCGACGAGTTGCACGCCAGCGTTCTCGTGGCGGCCTCGGCCTGGGTCGATGACGGCGAGCTTGCCGGCCTGCGTCGAGTGATGGCCGCACAAGATCGCGAGCGCCTTCTGCGTGCCGGGGATGCCGCGCGCGTGCATGATCGTGGTCGGGAACCACGAGTTGTTGCCGTAGAACTCCGCCTGGCCCGTGCCGTCCGGGTTCATCTGGAATAGCGCCTGCGGAAAAATCTGGCCGCGGTCGTTGTAGTCCCAACGCGTATAGGTCACGCGGCCGTCGTCCAGCACCGCGGGAAAGACGGTGTGGACTTGGTCGAAGCCGAGCCTCCTCAAAAAGCGTCCGTCGGCGTCGCACGTGTAGAGGTTGCTCACCTCGGTCCACCAACAATCCACCGTTTGCACGCAACGCGTGGAGGAGAAGACAATGTCCCCGTCGGGCAGGCAGGCCGGCTCGAAGTCAGCGAAGCCCAGGCCAAAGGTGAGCTGGCGAATTCTGCCGGAAGCGACTTCCAGTTCGTAAAGATGGTAGTCGTCTTCATTGAGCGACTTCTTCCACGCGAACACCACGCGTTGCCCGTCCCACGACACCGCCGGATCGCGAATCGCGCCGGTCGGATCGGCGAGCAGCGTGCGAACGCGGGCGCGCGGACCGTCCAGTTCCAGCAGGCACAACTCCGCGCCGGCCAGGAAGTGCCGCTCGTCTTGCGCGTCTGACTGGCCTTCCGTGTAGGCGAAGAACGAGGGCCGGACGGTGTGGTGCTTGGTGAAGACGATGCGCGGGGATTGGGCACGAACGGCCTGCAAGCGCAGCGCCCGCCGCTGCTCACCGGCCCGCGTGTAGAGGTTCAGCCAGCGGGCGTCGTTCGGGGAAACCACCGTCCGGCGAAGCGTCTCAAATTCCCGTCGCAGGTTCGCCGCGTGTTCGCCCAACTGGCCGAGCACCGAGGCGAGTAATTGGCGCTCGATTTCCGTGCTGTTGGTTTTGCTGAACCACTGGCTGAAGCGAGGCCCGAAATCCTGGAGCGCCCAATCCCACTCCACGGGAAAGGCGTCTTCCGCGCGCTGCCCAACAGCGCGGGTGAGTTCGGCACGCCGCGAATCGTCGAGCTTCGCTGAAGACAGGGCCGCCCGCGAGGCCAGCAGCGTTTCCGCCCAACCGGGCTTCTGCACGTAGAACGGACCCGCTTCGGCCGCGTGGACACGGCTCCCGCCAAAAAGCAGGCCCAGTGAGAGAAAGAATGTGGCTCGCACGCGCATCGCGAATCTGACGCCAAAGCGTGGAATGAAATTCGCCAACTTGAGCGCCTCGTTCAAAACCGCCGTAGCGGCGTCTCGGCAGAGCGCCGCCGTTCTTGCCGTTTGCCTTCTGTCTTGCAGTGCGGCGCTCTGCCGAGCCGCCGCTACGCCTTGAAGTTTGGGCCTCGTTGCCTCGGCGGCTACGGACTCCTGATCGCGCCTCACGGCAGACGCGCTTTCACCTGTCCGGCTGAATCGACCGTGATCTCGCGCGCTCCGGCAGGAACCTCGCTCGTCGTCGCCTTGCCACCCGGCCAACGCACCTGAAGCTGCTTCGGCTCAAATGGCGCGCCCAGCACCTGCACCGCGCTGTCCTGCGACCACCAGCCCGAGCCGGCGTGCAGCTCGCGCGCAGGAGACTTCGTCAGTCCGTTGACGAGTCGCACCACGGCGCCCACACCGGCTGGATTGCCGTCCGGGCCTTCGAGTTTCACACGAAGGCCGGGCCGCGCCGTTTCATTGTGAAACAGCTTCGTCGCCGCGCCGTTTTGGGAGACGGCCAAATCCACCCGGCCATCGCCGTCGTAGTCGCTCGCCGCGGCGCCGCGCTGCTCGCCGTAAATGAGCAGGCCGCTTTCCTGACCCGGCACCGCGGTGAAGCCGCTGCGTCCGGCGCCACGCAGCAGAAGTCCGCGTCCCGCGTCGTAGCGCGGCGTGAGCGGTTCGAGCGCGAAAAAGTTCTGCGCGAGGAAGAGGTCTTCCCACCCGTCTCCATCGAAGTCTGCCACAGTCAGATCGAACGCCGGCGCGAACTGCGCTTCGATTGGAAGCGGCCGGACTTCGAGATGATCGCCGCGATTCAGGAAGAGCGTCGAGTCGAGCCAGTTCACTCGAAGCTCGCGCGGCTGGCCCGCCCAGCCTGCGAGCACTTGTCCAATGGTGGCTTGGCCGAAGTCGCGGAACGTCTTGAATTGCTCCCGCAGCCACGGCAGCGCCTTCGACACCGAATCGAGATCGCGCCACGGCACCACGCGCCCGTCCACCACGTAGGCTTCCAGACCGTCGATGCGCCCGCCACCGGTCCAGTCGGCGTAGTGGACACGAATCCCATCACGCAGCCACCGCTGGTAGGCGCTGTTGCGGCCCCAATTGGCGGCGGCCAGATCGAGCCGGCCGTCGCCGTCGAAGTCGCCCGCGGTGACGCCCTGCCACCAGCCGGTCAGGTCGTTCAAGGTTAAAGGTTGAAGGTTGAAAGTTCTGTCGGCTCCGGCCAGCGAGACGCGCCAGTCCCACGGAGTGAAAAGACCTTGTTGGTTGCGAAAGATGCGGATCGGTCCCCATTCGACGCTGACGATCAACTCGGAAAAACCGTCGCCGTCCAAATCGCTGAACACCGCGCCGCGCGCCAGGCCGAGGTTGGTGAAGGTCTGCGCCAGCACGAACGTGCCAGCGTCGTTGCGGAACAGGGAAGACGACGCCGGCTCCGGGTAGCGCCCCGGCGTGCCGGTGCCGCCCACAAACAAGTCGAGGTCGCCGTCGCCATCGACATCGGCCAGGGTCATTGGCCCAGTGGTCGCAGGCAGGTTGGCGAAGGACGGCTTGGCCTGGATGCCGAACGCCGAGATTTCAAAGTGCGCGGCGGCGGGCGCGTTTGTGACGTCGCGTTCGTAATTCGACTGGCCGAGCAAGAGCGTGGTGGTCCCGCTTCGCGCCGACCAGCCCAGCGCCGTGGCTTGATCGTCGCGGGCTTTGACAGAAATCGTCGGCAGACGAAACCGGGCGAAGCGCCCGTCGCCGCCGTTGTGGAAGAGGGCGATCTCGCCGCCGCGCCCGCTGGTGATGAGCAAGTCTTCGCGGCCGTCGGAGTCGAGGTCCAGCCACGACACGCCCGGCCCCATTTGGCTGAGCCGTTTGGGCAGGAGCGGCTGGCGGGCCAGATCGTCGAACGGGTCTTCGTGGTGGACGTGGTTGAGCAGCGCACTGACGTCCCGGAAGGATTTCAGATTTGAGATTTGAGATTTCAGATTGGGCATCCGCGCGGCGCCAGCTTCGTCGATCTCGTAAATGCGGTTCGGCTGGGCGTTGCTCACCACGTTCTTCGCCCCGCTGCGCCAAGTGACTTCGATGGCCAGCCCCGCGCTCGGCGAACCTGGAACCTGGAACCTTGAACTTTGAAGTTCCCCCGCAAACACCCGTTCCGCATCGTCACACGACAAGAATCTCCCGCCGCCCATCATCTCCTGGCTCTGCGGGCGCGGGCCGCCGAGGACCTTGATCTTCGCGCCAATGCCACGGGTGTTCGGTGACTGGCCTTTGAGCCGCACCGCCAGGCGGGGCGCGCTGACCTCGTTGCGCAGCAGCGCGGCGGCGCTGTTCAAATTGTTCAGCACCACGTCCAGATCGCCATCGTTGTCGAGGTCCGCGAGCGCGATGCCTTGCGAGATACCGACGAGATTGAAGCCCCACGCCTGACTCGCATCCTCGAACGTCAGGTCGCCGTGGTTGCGAAAGGCCTGGTTCGGGATCGTGAGCGGCGGGAAGTGGAGGAGCTTCTCCCACAGCCGGTCGTTGGGCCGCGGTCCCATCGCGCTGATGCGCGCCTCGGCGTCGGCATCCTGCGTGTCGAACAGGTGTCCGGTGACGACCAGCAAGTCTTCGTAGCCATCGAGATCGACGTCGAGGAAGACGGGGCACCACGACCAGTCGGTGGACTGCAGCATCGCGAGTTGGCCGATTTCCGCATACGTGCCGTCGCCACGATTGAGAAAGAGGTTGTTCCGGTCCGCTTGCGGGCGGTCGTCAATCATGCCGATGACGGCGGGTTCGGAGCCAAGCATGGCGCGCTGGGTCATGCGCCGCTGGTGAACGGGGCTGAGCATGTCCAGCACGAAGAAGTCGTCGAGGCCGTCACGGTTGATGTCGGCGAAGTCGATACCCATGGAGAACGTCGGTGTGTGGCGGAGCGCGAGCTTGTCGATGGCGCGGAATCGGCCCTGGCCGTCGTTGAGCCAGATCGCGTCGTCGCTATGGAAATCATTGCAGACGTAGATGTCTGGCGCGCCGTCGCCGTTCAGGTCGCGGAACATCACCGACAGGCCCCAGTCGCGGTCAGCGCGCGTGAGCGGCTTTCCGTCGGCGTCGAGGAACCGGCCCTCGGTCCACGACAGGGGTGTGAAGTTGCCGTGGCCGTCGTTCAGATAAAGCGCGTCCGGCTCGCCATGTTCAAGCAATGCGCCCTGGGGCGTGAGTTCGTAGTCCTCGCGGTCCTGCTGCCGGAGCAGGGTCCGGTTGCCGGAGGTGAGCACGTCGATCCCGGTGCTGCGCACGGTCTGGCTGCGATAGTTCGCCACGTACAGATCGAGCGTGCCGTTGCCATCAATGTCGCCGAGCGCCAACGTCTGGCCGGTGAACTTGCGGAGCAGGCCGGAGTTGCGCTCGGTGAAGCGGCCCTGACCGTCGTTGAAGAAGCAGCGCGTGCCGCCGCCGATGGAGTTGACCAACAGATCGAGATCACCATCGCCATCCAGGTCCGCCAGCGCGCAGCCGGTGGAATACTGGCCGGGACAGACTACGCCGGCTTGCGCGGTGATGTCGTCGAACTTCCAGCCGCCGTGATTGCGGTAGAGCTTGTTGTCGCCTTCGAGACGGCAAAGGTAGATGTCGCGCCAGCCGTCGCCGTCGATGTCGCCCAGCGCAACGCCTGAGCCGTTCATGCGAATCTGGTTCTTTCCAGCGCTCTCACGGGCCAAGTGGTTCGTGAAGTGGAGGCCGGTGAGGCTTTCGGGCATCAGCGTGAAACCGGGCTTGCCCTCTTTCGGCACGGGCAACGCCGCGCTGCGGTGACCGGGGCCGGGCTGCCAGTCGAAGGCCAAGACGGTGCCGGTCAAGCTGAGCAGAAGAGCGAAGGTCTGCGACTGCAAGTTGCCGCTCATTCGTTGGTGCGATGTCTTCATCCGGGAATCCGAACTCTGAACTCCAACCCCTCACCCCGGCCCTCTCCCGTCCGACGGGAGAGGGAGGACCAAGTCACGCGTTGGAACAAAGTTGGCGCTGGCTCTAGTCGAGCGCGTGCAGTGCTCTCCCTCTCCCATCGGATGGGAGAGGGCCGGGGTGAGGGAGACGCCCGGCGCGACGCCAACGGGAGGCCGTTCATCTTGCCCTTTCCTTGACCGCCCCGCTGGGATCGACCGTGATCTCCCGCGCTCCGGCGGGAAGCTCGCTCGTCGTCGTTCTGCCACCAGGCCAACGCACCTGAAGCTGCTTCGGCGTGAACGGCGCGCTCAGCACCGGCACGACGCTGTCCTGCGACCAGTAGCCGGCGCCGGCGTGGAGTTCGCGCGCGGGACCGAACTTGTCCGCGCCGTCGTCGAGGCGCAGCACCGCGCCGATGCCGTGAGGATTCCCAGCGGGGCCAAGGAGGCGGACCCGCAGGCCCGGCTTCGCGCCGACGTTCTTGAACAGCTTCGTCTGGGTGGCGTTTTGCGTGACGGCCAGATCGACCCGGCCATCGGCGTCGAAGTCACACAGCGCCGCGCCGCGTTGCTCGCCATAGACCAGCACGCCGCTTTCCTGTTCGGGCACCGGCGCGAAGCCGCCCCGGCCATTGCCGCGCAGCCAGAGCCCGCGGCCCGCGTCGTGGCGCGAGGTGTCGATGTGGACGGCGAAAAAGTTCTGGCTCAGAAAAGCGTCTTCGTGGCCGTCACCGTCCAGGTCTCCGACGCAAACTGCAAACGCCGGGGCGAACTGTGCTTCGAGCGGCAACTCGCGGACTTCAAACTTGTCTCCACGGTTCAGGAAGACGGTGCTTTCGAGGCAGACGGCGCGGAGTTCGCCCGCTTGCTTCAAGGCCTCGCCGTAAATTTCCTCCACGCTGGCGTTGGCGTAAGCCTGCCAGGTGCCGAGCTTCTCGCGGATGATCGGCATGGCCGCACCGACGATGTGGAATTGCTGCGACGGCACGACCTTCTTCATCGCGTCGCTGAAGTAGGCTTCGACCACGTCGATGGTGCCGTTGGCGTCGAGGTCGCCGAAGTAGAGCCGCAGCAGTTGTGCACGCCAGTGCTCGTATTTTGTGTTGCGGCCCCAGTTCGACGCGATGAGGTCCAGGCGGCCATCGCCGTCGAAGTCGCTGGCGGCGACGCCGTTCCACCAGCCGGTCAACTGGCTGAGAGTTGAGGGTTGAGAGTTGAGAGAGGCGGAGTCCGTTGACCAAGCCAGTCCCCAGTCCCAGGGAGTGAAGCTGCCGCGGTCGTTGCGGAAAATCTTCAGCAGCCCCCATTCGCACGCCAGCACCAAATCAGGATCGCCATCGCTGTCGAGATCGGAGAACACGGCACTGCTGACGAGGCCCGAGGCGGCGAAGCGTTTCGTGTTCGCTTCGTCCGGCACGAACGAGCCGCCTTGGCCGCGGAACACGAGCGAGGACGCCGGCTCCGCGTACCGGCCTGGCATGGCGCGCCCGCCGATGAACAAGTCGAGCTGCCCGTCGCCGTCGATGTCCACCATCGCCAACGGGCCGGTGCTGGAAGGCGAGCCGGGGAGGAGGTCTTCGACGAGCTTCCGGTCGAGATCGTAGAAGCGCACGACACTGCCCTCCGCTTGGCCGTCCTCGTAGTTTGCGGAGCCGGCGAGCAGCGTCACCTTGCCGTCGGGCTTGCGCCAGCCGAGCACGGTCGTTTGGTCGCGATAGACGGGTTGCGCGAACGGCTCGCCTTCCAGGCGCGTGAAGCCGCCCTTGGCGTCGTTGCGATACGCGGCCAGTTGCCCGCCCTTGCCGCCGGCGATGACGAGGTCGTCCCATCCGTCGCCGTCGAGATCGAACCAACTGACGCCGGGGCCAAGCTGGCTGAGCTTGTGCGGCAAGAGCGGCTGGCGGTCAAAGTCGTCGAAAGGTTCTTCGGTGTGGGTGTGGTTGAGGAGAGCGCTGACGTCTTGGAAGAATTTCAGATTGGAGATTTCAGATTTCAGATTGGAAGCAGTCACGGCGGCGGCTTCGTCAATCTCGTAAATGCGGTTCGGCTGAGCGTTGCTCACCACGCTTTTCGCCCCGCTGCGCCAAGTCACCTCAATGACCAGTCCCGCGTTCGGCGGACTTTGAACTTTGGACCTTGAACCTTGAACTTCCACCGCGAAAGCGCGCATCGGTGCATCGCTCGACTGGTAGCGACCGCCCACCATGATTTCCTGGCTCTGCGGCACCGGGCCGCCGAGGACCTTGATCTTCGCGCCGATGCCGTGCGTGTTCGGTGCTTTGCCTCGGAGACGCGCTGCCACGCGCGGCGCGACGGCCTCATTGCGCAGCACGAACGCGGCACCGTTGAGATTGTTCACGACGACATCGAGGTCGCCGTCGTTGTCCAGATCGGCGGCGATCATGCCTTGCGAAACACCGCGCTGGGCGAAGTTCCACTCCTGACCCACTTCCGCGAAGCGCAGGTTGCCCAGATTGCGATAGGCCTGGTTCGGCGTGTCCAGGCGCGGGAACATCTTGCGCAAGCGTAGCGCCTCCAGCGGCTCCAGCTTGCGTTCCGCCTTGGCCGCTTCGAGTCTCCCCAGCGAGTCCATGTTCATGTTGTCGCGCTCAAAGCCGTTGGCGACCAGCAAGTCTTCGTAGCCGTCCAGGTCCACGTCGAGGAACAGCGGTGTCCACGCCCAGTCAGTCGCTTCCAGTCCGGCGAGATAGGCCAGCTCCGCGTACGTGCCATCGCCGCGCGCGAGGAAGAGCATGTTCCGCGAATACTGCGGGCGGTTGTCGATCACGCCAATCGGCAGCGGCTCCGGCCGGATGTCGATGCGCTGCATGAAGCGCAGCCGATGGTCGCGGCTGAGCATGTCATACACAAAGATGTCGTCGTGGCCGTCACGGTTGAGGTCGGCCACATCGATGCCCATCGAGGAAAGGGTGGTGTGCCGCAACGCCAGCGCGGGGAGGGCGCGGAAGTGGCCGCGGCCATCGTTGAGCCAAATGCGGTCGGGCGAACGGAAATCGCTGCAGGTGTAAAGGTCCGGCAGGCCGTCGCCGTTCAGGTCGCGGAACATGACCGAGAGCGTCCAGTCGAGCGGCGCTTCCGTCAGCGGCTGGCCGGCTTCATCGAGGAACGTGCCGTCCGTCCAGGGAACCGGCGTGAAGGCGCCGTGGCCGTCGTTGCGGAGGAAGAGGTCCGGCTCGCCGTTCTCCTCGTGCGTCATCGTTCCGCCTCGTTCGCCAAGCCTGAACTTGAAGTTGAACCGGTTCGTCAAGTCCGGCTCCGTCAGCGGGCGGCCGTTGATCGTCATGACCGTGGGTTTGCCGTTGACGAACCCGAACGAGAACTTCGTGTTCGGCTGGTCGCGGATGGTGACCGTGCGGTAGTTGCCGATGTAAAGGTCCAGCGCGCCGTCACCGTCGAAATCCGCCAGCGCCAGCGAACTGCCGCCGCGCCGCGCGTTCAGGCCGGGGTTCTTGGCCGACTCGGTAAAGCGGGCCTTGCCGTCGTTGAATAAAATGTGCGTGCCGCCGCCAATGCTGTTGACGACGAGGTCGAGGTCGCCATCGCCATCCAGGTCCGCGAGCACGACTCCGGTGGCGTCAAGATTGGGGCAGGCCACGCCGGCCTTCTCCGTGATGTCCTCGAACTTCCAGTCGCCCAGGTTGCGGAAGAGCTTGTTCGGGCCGTCCAAGCCGGCGAAGCAGAGGTCCACCAAGTCGTCGCCGTCCACGTCGCCCGCGGCGACGCCGGAGCCGTTAAGGTAAATCTGATTGGTGAGGTGGCGGTCTTCGGCCAGGAAGTTGGTGAAGAGGACGCCCGTGCTGTCAGGCGGCAGTAGCGTGAAGCCAGGCTTGCCGCTTGGGGGAAGCCGCACGGGGGCGCTGCGGACACCCGAAGATTCCTGCGCCCATTGCAGCTCAGCGGCCCACAGCGGAACGCAAAGAAGGAAGAACACGAACGCTCCAGAAAGCCCAAGCCGCAGTCGGCCGGGGGGGCTTCTTGATCCTCTCTCCACGAGGTCGGACGCCGTGGGTCGTAGCGCCGGTTTCCGAACCGGCTCTCTCTCTGATTTCCCAATCGGCGGGGCGTGCGTTTGGTTGCGGCCCGCGAGTTTGGAAACTCGCGAAACGGCGCAGCGCGGCCCAGCCACAACCCAAGTAGCGCAGGCTTTCCAGCCTGCCGTATCGCCGACTTTCCAGTCGGCGAGGCCGGCGAAGTTCCAAGACGCCTTAAGAAGGTCCAAGGCCGGTTTCATTCGAGCGCGTTGCCGGTTGGAAAACCGGCGATACGGCAGGTTGAAAACCTGCGCTACACAGCCGCCGTCCACCGCCTGTTGGAGCGTGCTCATCAGGCCTTCTCTGGGAATCGTCTCCTCGTGCCGACCGATCTGCGCAGCCCCCGCAGCGCTTCCTTCATCACCCAACGGCTCCGCTCCAGCGCAGCGCGGGCGCAGGCATCGTCAGCGCCCGTCAATTCGCGCACGATGCGGATGGCGCGGTCGCGCAGTTTGGCGTTGGAAGGATTCATGTCCACCATAAGGTTCTGGTCCACCTTTCCGAGTTGGACCATCGCGAGCGTGGTCAAGATGTTCAGGACCAGCTTGGTGGCGGTGCCGGCCTTGAGCCGCGACGAGCCGGTCAGCACTTCCGGGCCAACGTCCGGCGCAATGACCACGCTGGGCCGCTGTCGCGGCGGGATGCTCAGGAAGGGATTGAAGCACAGCAGCACCGTGCCCGCGCCCCGGCGCTTGGCCTCGCCCAACGCGCCCCACACGAATGGCGTCCGTCCGCTGGCCGCAATGCCGACGACCGTGTCGCGGGCGGTGACATTGCGCGAGGAGATGGCTCCCGCTCCGGCTTGAGCATCGTCCTCGGCACCTTCGAGCGAGCGCCACAACGCCGTTTGCCCGCCGGCCATGATGCCTTGCACTTGGTCCGGCGAAGTGCGGAACGTGGGCGGGCACTCGCTGGCATCGAGGACTCCGAGCCGCCCGCTGGTGCCCGCGCCCACATAGAGCAGCCGCCCGCCCTGCCGGAGCGAGCGCACAATGTGCCGCAACGCGCGCTCGATGGAGTCGATCTCAGCCAGCAACCCCGCCGGCAGCTTCGCGTCTTCGGACAACATGAGCGCGATGGCCTCGCGCAGCGGGAGCTGGTCCAGATTCATGGAGCGAGGATTGCGCTGCTCGGTCGGCGATTGCGCCAGCGACTCCAGTCCGCTGGGCGCGTCGTCGCTGCGTGCCGAAGAACTCTGAACTTTGAACCTTGAACTTTGAACTTCCCCGCCCAGCGCCAGTTCGCGAGCAAGTTCAATCGCGCCCCAAGCACCCTCGCGTTTCAGCGGAACGACGACCGCGCTGGGCCAGCGTTGCTGAATCTGGCGGGCGACTTGTTGCGCGAAGCGCGGCTGCTTGAGCAAGACGCTGCCAGCGAGAACGAACTGGACCGGCACGCCGCGTTTCGCGAGCCGGGCCGCGCAATCGGCGGCGCACGAGGCCAGACTGTCGGCGGCCTTCTGCAAAACGCCCCTGGCCACCGCGTCGCGCTGACCGGCCGCGCCAAAGACCTCGACCGCGAGCGCGGCGATTTCGTTTTTCCCAGCCGTCAGCGTCCAGCCGATCAACTCCTCGGGCGAATTGAAGAGGAGGCTGCGGAGTATCATCTCGCCGAGCAGCGGGAGACGGCCATGCCGGTCGAAGTGGTGAACGGTTTCCTGCAGCGCGCGAAGGCCGATGTCGTAGCCGCTGCCGCGGTCGCCCAGCAAATGTCCCCAGCCGCCCACGCGGGCAGTCGTGCCATCGGCTCGGCGACCGAAGCAGCACGAGCCGGTGCCGCTGAGGACGAGGACTTGGGGGATTGCAGATTGCAGATTGCAGATTGCAGATTGGCTGGAGCGCCGCGGCCGTGAGCCGCGACTCGCCAAACGTACGTGCTCCGTGGCCGCCGCCAGCGCGGTTTCCAGATCGTTCGTGGCGCGGCACGGGACGCCGGGCCAGAGCTTCGCCGCCGCGCGCGTGATCCGCGCCCGATCTTCCGCGGTGCGCGCTCCGGCCATGCCGATGGCCACCGCCGCGGGCGCGGCCAGGCCGGCGTGGACTTCCCGCAACGTCCGCAGGCGGCGCAGGAGTTCGGAGTCGGAGAGCAGGCGGAGGTTCGCCGGGCCACCCTCGGCGCGGCGGACAAGGCCGCCGTGGACGAAGAGCGCGACGCTGCGGGTGGCGCCGCATTCGATCCCAAGCCAGGCCGGTGGGATGGGTGTTGGACCGGAGCTTTGTGTCACGGCGGAGACGATTTCGTTTTGCCGCCTCTTCGTCGAGTTGGAAATTGCGCCGGTCGGCGCGCGCGAGCGCAAGGCTGAGGCCATCGGAAGTGTCGGTAAAATGTAATAATTGTTACAGAATACGAGAATGGGGTTGGCCAGCGGCGGCGTTATGGCAGACTCCGGCGCATGGACATCAAGAACCTGAACGACGTGCCGGCGTTCATCACGAAGGACGGCTCCGAAATCCGGGAGCTGCTGGCGTATCGCAACTCGGCGATCCGCCATCAGAGCCTGGCGGAAGCGCGCGTGCCGGTGGGCGGGAGCACGCAAGAGCACTTTCACGCCAAGACGGAAGAGATTTACTTCATCACTCACGGTGCGGGCCGGATGCGGATCGAGGGCGAAGTGCGCGAAGTGCGCGCGGGAGACGCCATAGCGATCCTGCCGGGACAGAAACACAAGCTGTGGAACACCGGCTCGGAGCCGCTTCGGCTGTTGTGCTGCTGCGCGCCGTGCTACGAGCACGAGGACACGATTTTGACGGAGGCGTGAAGGGGGTGGCCGAGCTTGATGCAACTCTGATGGCGAGCGGCGTCGCAGGAGGCGATTTCAAAACCCCGTAGCAGCCGACGTGAGGAGGCTCAAACTCCAATGGAAACAGAGCCTCCTCACGTCGGCTGCTACGGTTCTGAAAGAAGCTCCCAGGATTTCCATTTGAACCGCCCGCCTGCTTGGAGAATATTCGCGGCCCGCGGCGGCGGTATCGGTATGGGGCGAGCGCCGGAGCGCAGGCTTTTCAGCCTGCCGTTTCGCAGGTTTTCCACCTGCGGGACGTTGAGAGGCGACGGCGTGTGAGAACGCAGGTCGTTTCTAAACTTGGCCCTCCCTGCCGACTGAAAGTCGGCGCTACAGCAGGCTGGAAAGCCTGCGCTACGCGAGCAGAGGCCGGCGCCGCGCGGAAGCAGACACGACAGCCATGAAGATTCGATTGTTCATCAAGCCGTATTGTCCGTGGTGCGTCCAAGCCGTCGAATGGCTGGAGGCGCGCCGGCTCCCGTACGAGCGGCTCGACGTGACCACCAGCGCCACGGCGTATCACGAGATGATCGCGCTGTCGCACCAGACCCTCGCGCCCGTTATCGAGGTGGACGGCCAGGTGCTGGCGGATTTCGACACGGGGCAGTTGGAGACGTTTTGGAAACAGCATGGCTTGGCCTCATGAGTGTCTTTCTTGAAGCTCCGCTCGTTTCCCGCCCGCGCCTGCCCGAATGGCTGCGCTTGCGGCTACCGACGACGGACACGTTTGCCCGGACCAAGAACCTGCTCGACGGCTTGCGGCTGCACACGGTCTGCGAGAGCGCGCAGTGTCCGAACCACTGGGAATGCTGGAGCAAAGGCACCGCCACGTTCATGATCGGCGGCGACCGCTGCACCCGCGCGTGCGGCTTCTGCGCTGTGGCCACGGCCAAACCGCTGCCGCTCGACCCGGAGGAGCCGGCCCGCGTGGCGGAAGCGGCGCGTCGCATGAACCTCCGGCACGTCGTCATCACCGGCGTGGCCCGGGACGATTTGAAAGACGGCGGCGCGGACCACTTCCGCCGAACGGTGGAAGCGGTGCGGGCGGCGGCGGCCGGGATCGTCATCGAAATCCTCGTTCCTGATTTCAACGACCGCGACGAGGCCATCGAAACCGCGCTGGCCTCCAACCCGGACATCTTCAATCACAACCTCGAAACCGTGCGCCGGCTGACGCCGGAGGTGCGGTCGCGGGCCACCTACGACCGCTCGCTCAGCGTGCTGCGCAAGGTGAAGGCGAAGCGCGGCAACGCGATCTTCACGAAGTCCGGCTTGATGCTGGGGCTGGGCGAGACGGAGGAGGAAGTGCGGACGGCGATGGCGGACCTGCGCAGCGTGGGCTGCGACATTCTCACGCTAGGGCAATACCTCCAGCCATCGACGCGGCACTTGCCGGTGAGAGAGTTCGTCACGCCTGAACAGTTCGCGGCTTACGGCGCGGCAGCACGGCGGGCGGGTTTTCTGCACGTGGCCAGCGGGCCGATGGTGCGGAGTTCGTATCATGCGGAGGAGTTTGATCTGCAGCGGGGGGATTTGTCGAAACGTTAAACCCAAACGGAGCAGTTGCCCTTAACGCAAAGGCGCAAAGCCGCAGAGGCGCAGAGGCTTTGAAAACCAGCAGGCTTCACCCAAAGGGTGACCGCTCCCCCTCCACCGAAAGTGTCATCACCCTCTCCTTTGCGTCTCTGCATCTCTGGGCTTTTGCGTCAACTGCTCCGTTCAGGTTAAAAGGTGGAAGCGTTGAAGCGGGTCCGTGTTGTTCCGCTGCCTTGGACCAATGCCAGACGAAGCCGTCTCCCTTTACCGCAGCGCGGTTTCGTAAGCCTTGAGCAACTGCTCCACGCTCCGCTCCCAGTTCAACTGGGTGCGGATGCGTTCGGCGCCAAGGCGGCCCATGCGCTCGCGCGCCGCCGGGTCGTCCAGCACGCGGACCAGCGCCTCGGCGAGGCTGGCGGCCGAGTTCTCCGGCACATACACCGCGGCGTCGCCCGCAGAGGCGCGGCCCTCCTTCAGATCAAAGAGCAATTGGGGCTTCCCGAACGCCATGTACTCGAGGACCTTGTTCATCGTGCAATGGTTGTTGTAGCCATTGATGGGGTCGCAGGAGACGCCCACGTCCATGGTGCGCAGGGCGGTGAAGAGAAACTCGTTCGAGCAGCGGCCCGGGAAGTCGATGAAGTCCCGCAGACCCAGCCGGTCGCGTTGGGCCAGGAGGCGCTCGTGTTCCGGGCCGGTGCCCATGAGCAGGAACTGCACGTCCTGGCGGCCCATTTGATGCACGAGGTGCGCCGCGGCGTCGATGAGCAAGTCCACGCCGTCGGTGTTGCCCATGACGCCCACGTAGCCGGCGAGAAAACGACGGCCCTTCTTCAGCGCCGGGTCTGGCTTGGCCTCGTGGACGGGCAGCGTGGGCGCCGTGCGAACGACGAACACCCGGTCGGCTGACTTGCGGCCACGGCGGATGGCAACCTCGCGCACCGACTCGTTGGTGGCCAGCACCACGCGGGCGCAGGCGTGGGTCAAGCGTTCGGTCAGGCGCACGATCCAGTAGAGCAGCCCCCGCCGCCCAAACTTGGCTTCGAACATCTCCGGCCAGAGATCATGCACGTCGTAGATCACGCGCACGCCGAAGAAGAGCCGGTAGGGCAACGCGGTCAGGAAGAGGAGATCGGGCGGGTTGCACACGTGAATGACTTTGAACTGGTGCCGCCGCCACGCGCGCCAGGCCAGGCGCATTTCGCCCCAGAGGGCGGAAGTGTATTCACGGAAGAACCCCCAAAACCCGCCCGCTTCCTCGCTGATCCAGTGGCGATAGATTTGGATGCCGTCGAGACATTCCTCCGGCTCGGTGTGCCCGCGCATCTGGGGGCAGATCACGACGACTTCGTAGCCCGCATCGCGCAACGCCCCCGCCTCTTGCCACACGCGCCGGTCCAGCGGCACGGGGAGGTTCTCCACGAGAATGAGGACGGCAGGCTTGGTCAACGATTTGGCTTCTTCACCCATTCTGCCTCAGTCCTCACCAGCAGAACCCCTGGTATTTTCCCGCCAAACCCTGCAACTCCGGCCAGCCGTTCACGTCGAGAACGTGGTGCTGGGGCGTGACGTGCGGGGCCAGTTCGGAGACGGTCGCACACTTTTGCGCCGCGACGATCAAGCCCTGCCGGCCAATCGCGGTCGCCAGGTCCGCGCACAGGAGCGACGACAGGTGCGGCATCCGGGCATCGACCACGCTCTTGTTGCTGCCGACCAGCGCGGCGAGGTTCAGCGCCGGATCGTAGATGCGCAGCTTGTAGCCGCGGCCGAGCAACGTCTGCGCGACATCGACCATCGGGCTTTCGCGCAGGTCGTCGCTGTGGGCCTTGAACGCCAGCCCCAGGATGACGATCTCGTCGTGGCCGGTTTCCGTGATGGTGCCGAGCAGCGTCTGCAAGTGCCGCTCGTTGCTCAGGAGCAGGCTTTCGAGCACCGGCAAATGGAGGCCCTGATGCCGGGCCTGATGGGTGAGGGCGCGCACGTCCTTGGGCAGGCACGAGCCGCCAAACGGGTTGCCGGGCCGCAGGTAATACGGCGACAGATTCAGCCGCGTGTCCTGGCAGAGCAGGTTCATCACGGTGCGTCCGTCGATGCCCAACTGTTTGCCCAGGCGGCCGACCTCGTTCGTGAACGCCACCTTGGTCGCGTGAAAGGCGTTGCAGGCGTACTTGACCAGTTCCGCCGTGGGCCAGTTCAGGACTTGCGCCTTCTCGCCGAACAGCCCGCTCATCAGTTCGGCCGACGGACGCGACCCGTCGCGGGTGCCGACCACCACGAGGGCCGGGTGCTCGAAGTCCGCCACCGCGGTGCCGACGCGGGTGAATTCCGGGAAGTAAAACGTCTTCAGCAGGCCAGCGGATTCGAGATCAATGAGCAAATCGCCCACCAAGCGCGCGGTGCTGCCGGGCAGCATGGTGCTGCGCAACACGAGCACGTGCGGCTGCTTCTTCTTGCGCAACGCCGCGTGGATTTCCCGCAATACCTGGCGCACGTAGCTCAAGTCCAGCGTGCCGGTGACGGTGGAGGGCGTGCCCACGCACACGATGGATGCGTCGGTGGCGGCGACGGCGTCGGTGCAGTGGAGCGTGGCGTGCAGCAGCCCCTTTTCCTTGGCGGCCTTGAGCAGATCGTTCAAGCCCGGCTCAATGATGGGCGCCACGCCAGCGTTCATGGCCTCCACCTTCTGCGGGTGGATATCGACTCCGACAATGCTGTGCCCGTGTTTCGCCAGACAGCCTGCCGTGACGGCGCCTACGTAGCCCAAGCCGAATACGCTGATTCTCATTCGCGCGCGGAGGCTAGGAAGGTCGTGCGGAAAACGCAAGGTTTGTCACCGGGCCGCGCCACCAGCTTGAGGAAGGGCGCCCACTCGGTTTTGCGGAAGCCGGGCGAAACCACACCGGCGAAGCGGGCCTCCTCGCTGCTCGGAACCTCTGGCCGCGCTGGTTCCTGGCTTTCGACCAGCACGACTTCCGCCCACGCTTCATCTAGTTCGACCGCGATGGCAATCTCCGCCCGCTTCAACACGAACCGCCGTTCTCCGGTGCGCTTGATCCAAGTGCCGGGGGCGAACTGCCAACGCACGGTGAATTCGCGAGCGCCGCCCGGCTTGGGCACGAACTCGTCCGCGACCTGCCAGCCGTCGCCGTCCCTCACGCGGCTCAGCGTGCGCCGCAGCACGCCAGACGGCAACGACACCTCGCCCCGGACACTTCGCCCGCCGTCGTCATCGACCGGCTGCAGCGACAGCTTGGGCGGCGCGTGGTGCGACGCCCAGAGAAACGGACCGAGCCGCCGCGGGAATTCTTCTTCCGCCGGGCAAGGCCCGTTGTGCGCGGCGCGCGACGCCAGCCAGGTCCGCAGCGGCGCGTCCGCGTAATAGCAGCCGGTGCCCGGATCGATCACCAGCGCCACGCCTTTGTACCAGACGGAAAGATGAAGAGCGTCCAGGTGTCCGTGGGCAGCGGTTTTCAAATAGCCCAGTGGAGAAACGTCCCAGCGGAGAAACCAGAAACCGAGTTCGGCCAGACCGATGCCGGAAGGCAGATAGAGGAACCACCCGCTAGCAGATGTCGCACGCGGCACGTCGCCACTGCCCAAGAGTGGATTGAGCTTCGGAGGCGCTCCGAGCCAGTACGAGAAACCACTGCTCGTTTTGGCGTCGTTGACCCACTCGCGCCACTCGTGAAGCGTCGTTTGTTCACTGCGACAGAGCGGGAGCGCGAGGCCGTCGTCTGAGTCCCCGTAGTCCCACGGCTCGTGGCGAGCTTGGACTTCCCAGTAGAAGCGGGCCGCCCGCTGGAGCCGCTCTTCGACCCGTCCGGAAACCTCGCGCCTTGCCGCCTGCAACGCAGACTGCGCCTGCCAGCAAAGTTCCCAGGAGAAAAGGTGGTAGTGCAGCGCCTGCTCGCGGTGGCCGCCATCCTCGGCGAACTGGGCCAACACTTCATGCTCCCAGCGACGCTGGAGCTCGTCGAGCGGCGCGCCCCATTTCGCCAGCACCGGCCAGCGCGACGTGGCCACGATCAAGCCGGCTAGTTCGCCAAGCAGATGGTTGTTGGCGGAAGAGCCGAAGGACTTGTGCCGCCATGTGAACCACGCGTGAGGCGGGAGGATTTCGTGGGACAGAGAGCCTCTTTCAAAACTGTAGCAGCCGACGTGAGGAGGCTCTGATTCAGTTGAAGTTTGGGCCTGCTCACGTCGGCGGCTGCGATCTCGCGGTTCGTTGGCGGCTCCATCCGGCAGCGCGCCCGAGGAAAGCAGCGCGTCGATCCAGGTGAATTGGATCAGCCGGATGCCGCTTTCAAGGGCGCTGCTCCAGTTCCAGCCGCGATAGGGCGGGTTGTGTTTCACCCAGTCTTCCAGCCACGCGACGGCTTTGCGGGCCGCACGCTCGTCGCCCAGCACGTACGCGGCTTGGGCCAGGCGCGTGATCTGGTGCCAGCGGTTCAGTTCCCAAATCAGCCGGATGTCCGCGCCGTCCGGCAGCGCGCGATGATCTAGCTCGAAGGCGGAGCGGTCGGTTTCGAGGTCTTTGCCGGCGAGATAATCGCACTGCCAGCGTGGCGGATCGTCCACCTGGAGTTCGTGCCGGCCGAACGACCGCCAGTGGCCGCGGAGGATTTGATTGGCGTCGCGTTCCAACGCCGCGCGTAACTCCGGCGGGGCTTGGTCGCGCGGCGGCAGGTGCGGAAACACGCCGGAGCTTCTCAGCGGAAGGCCCGTCCAGTCGCGCTCGCGGGCCGCGTCAGCCCACTGAAAGCACTTCTTGCGGACGTGCCCGGCGATCTCGACCGCCGACATGGCCCGCAAACGATGCCAGTACCACTGAAGTCCAGGACTGCTCATGCCGTGCGGCGGAGTGTAGCCCAGACGACCGACGGGAAGGAAGACTTGCTTGTGGGGGGCCTGGGAGAGTGCGGGCTGTGGGGTTGAAGAGTTGAAGGGTTGAGGCGGGATGCGGCGTTCGGCGGGCAACCTCTTCAACGCTTCAACGCTTCAACCCTTCATCGCTACGCCTTGCAGAACCGCTCGAAGGCGCCGCCGAAGAGATTGCGCACGTCGCGCCGGAGTTCCTCCTCGCTCACGACCCAGCCGGTGTCGGCCAGGTCGGTGTATTTCTCGACCAGGACCTGGGCGATGATCTTCCGCGAGTGCCGCCACTTGTAGATGATCTGATCCAGCACGCGGGCGTCCGAATGTTGCGGCGTCACGCTCAGACCGAGCAGTTCGAGGCGCATCCGGGTCATCTCCTCGATCAAGCTCGGATTGTTCAGGAACCACCAGCAGCCAAAGATGTGCAGGTTGCGGAACTTCCGGGCCAGAATGCACAGCTCGTGCTGGTTCTCTCGCGCCAGCACGGTGGCCGCGAACTTGTTCTCTGGGAAACCGGCGCAGAGGTTCTGGAGCGAAGCCAGGTTCGTCAACCCCACGCCGTCGCCCGCCAGGCGAAGCTGCGGGTTGACGGCCCGTTTCACGCCCGGCATCAGGGCGAACGGCAGCCCGAACTCCCGGCAATGCGGCAGCACCGCGTGCTCGATCAACTGCGCGCCATCATCCTTTCCTGGGAACTGAAATTCCGGCGGCACGGACACCATCAGATAGCGCGCCTGAATCCGCCGGCTCCAGTCCGCCAGGAAGCGCCGCACTTCGCTGATCGTCTTCGCAGAAAGACTGGCTTGCACGCCGTAGCCCCAATCGCGCAGACGCGGCACGACGCTTTTCCACGACAGCAGCAGCGGATCGAGGCGCAGCGCGGCAGTGAACCGTTCGTCGCGCGGGAAGCCGCGTTCCCACACGGGCCGCTCCAGATCGTCGAACGGCGAGTTCGTCATGCAGACCGAGGTCACGCCCGCCGCGGCCATGACGCGCGTGACGTAGTCCTGGGGCTTCCACTTGGCGAAGCTGCGGCGGAGGGCCACCAGATCGCGCTTCTTCACGTCGAGGCCGAGCGCGTGCAGGCAGGTCAGCACGCCGCGGCACGATTCGGAGACGGGCGAGTTTTCGAGGAAGAGCTTTTCCCAGATCAAGTCGGCCTGCTGGGTTTTCGAGAGCGCCCAAAACTTGTCATAGGGCAGGTCCAGGTAGCGAAACGCCTCGGACACCAGGTAATGGTACACGAGCAAGTCGTCGATGCCCCACAGGAGCAGTTCCCCGAACGCCGGATCGTAGAGGTGCGTGTGGATGTCGGAAACCGAAGTCTCCTGCACCGCTTTCTCGACCAGCGCGGCCAGTCTGGCGTGCTTGGGCTTTGCGTTCAGATTCGTCATGCCGGGCGGACGCTAGCGGAGGAAAAGGCGGCAATGCACTAAGAAATTGAACGGCCAACTTTGAACTTTGAACTTTGAACTTTGAACTTACCCCGCCGCCGCCCTTGTGGTGGAATCCCGCCCATGAACTCCAGCTATCTGATCCGGGACATGCCCTTCCACAACCGCCCCCGCGAGCGGCTTATCGAGCGCGGCGCGGACACACTGCGGGACGAGGAGTTGATCGCCATTCTGCTGCGCACCGGCCGAAAGGGCCTCTCGGTCATCGACGTTGCCGGGCAGGTGCTGAAGAAATTTGGCCGGCTCGGCCACCTGGCGGGCGCGTCCATCGACGAGTTGTGCCAGATCGACGGCATCGGTCCCGACAAGGCCGCCACGTTGAAGGCCGCCTTCGAGTTCGCCCGCCGGATGGCGCGGGAACTCCGCGAAGACTCGGCGGTGTTGGACACGCCGGAGCGGATTGCCGAGTTGCTGCGCGAAGAAATCCGCCACGAGCCAACGGAGCGATTCCAGGTCGTGCTGCTGAACATCCGCCGCCGGCTCATCCGCGTCGAGCGGCTTGCCCAGGGCACACAGGACACGCTGCTCGTGCAGCCGCGCGAGGTCTTCCGCTGCGCCCTCCTGGCCAATGCCGCCGCCATCGTGCTCGTCCACAACCACCCCAGCGGCGACCCCACGCCCTCCGAGGCGGACATCAAAGTGACGCGCGACCTGATCCGCGCCGGCCAATTGCTCAAGATCGACGTGGTGGACCACGTCATCTTGGGCCGCGCAACGTCGGAGCGGCCCAGAGACTACGTGTCGTTGCGGGAACTGGGATGCTTCTTCGCATGAGCGAAGAAGACCACGGGACTACAGGACCACGGACCACAAGACCACAAGACAGGCTTTGAGCGTGAACTGGTCGCGGCAGTTCGATCCGTGGTCTTTGGGTTCGTGGTCCGTGGTCTGTGGTCCCGTGGTCTTGTAGCCCGCAATCCCTTTTCTGATTGTCACTCCCGCAGCCCCGAGGCACATTCAGCGCGCTCGGCGTGCCGGTGTAGCTCAGCGGTAGAGCATTCGATTTGTAATCGAATGGTCGTCGGTTCAATCCCGACCACCGGCTCCAGTTCACTTCCTGCCGTTGGACAGTCCTTTCCTCTTCGCCAACTCCCGTTGCAGGAAGGAATCGCGCGGCGCTTCCTGCCACGCGGCCAACCAGAGGTTCCCCAGCATCTGGCCGGCCTTGACGAGTTGGGCGCTCAGGAACTCGCGGCCCGCGTCCAGGTCTTGACCGCCGCGGGCCAGTTTGCCGTCCTTCTCGAGCCGGTAAAGCGGCTCGACGAGTTTCGATTGCTCGACCACGTAGGCCAGCATTTCAGGAAACGCGTTCGTGTGACCCAGTTCGCCCTGGGGCCAAGGCCGCTGGGCGGGGCGGATTCGGGCGAATAGCTCGTTCGTGCGCATGCCGCTTTGCTGGAGGAACCCGTAGTCGATCCACCCATGAAAGGTCCGGTTCGTCGTGAAGCGGTTCGGATTCGGGCCGACCCAGCCGTTGTAATGCCGCGTGGTGTGGAGCGGCTGCGCGGCGTCGCCGACGAAGTGCCCCATCACGCCCATGACATAGACGAGGTTCTCGCGCGCGTTGGCGATTTCTTCCGGCGTGCCCGCCGCCTCGTATTCCTTGAGGTAGGAGAACGCGGATTTGAGCTTCGAGTACTGCTCCGTGATCGTCCACGGCAGGAAGCCGGGCAAATGCCGCGTGGCGTCGAGATCGCGGGCGGGATCCGTAACCGGAAAATTCTGCGGATGGGCGAGGCGCCCGCGCGTCAGTTGCGCCACGAACTCGTAGCGGAAGGGCGACAACTGCTCCGGCGCGAGGCCGAACTTGGCCAAGTCTTCCAGATCGAGGAAGTGGTCCGGGCCGTTGCAGTGGCGGAGCGCCAGGTCGGGCGTGTTGCGCCACCGATCCGGCTCGCCCGAGAGGAAGGCGATGCGCTCACGCGCCGCGGCGTCGCGCACGAAGGCGGGGAAGTCTTCAGGCAACGACGCCAACGCAAGCTGGTTGATGAAGCGGTGAACTTCGTAGTCCCAGGCACGGGCGTTGAGGCCGACGAGGAGCGCGCCGGCCACCAGGGCCGCGCGGAGGGCGGACAATCTTTTCATGCAGTCGAACACAATGGGGCGGCAATGTAGGAGGCTTCAGGGAAAAGGCAACCGCGGGGAGGTGTCCTCAAAGTCGTCGTAGCAGCCGACGTGAGGAGGCTCCATTCAGAAGTCAGAGGTCAGAGCGTGGTCGTCGAGAACGCGCGCGCCTGCCACAGCGTCGCGCACAAGCAACCCGGAGCTGAGCCGTTTCTCCGGCGGGCGATGCCGGGAACTCTTACGCAGACAACGGCGCCCTCCCTACGTAGTTCTGCATATTCTGGCGCGGCGGCGTCTTGCCGAGACTTTGCATCATAGGTATGAACACGAGTTGTGGCGCACCGCCAGCCGCCGAGCCGGACCGGCCCAAGGGCCGCGTGCTGGTGGTGGATGATTTTCCCTCCACCCGGGCCGCGCTGTGCGAATTGGTGCAATCCGTCCCCTGGCTCCAGGTCGTCGGCCAGGCCGATAATGGCTCCCAGGCGCTGGACCAAGTCGCCTCGCTCCGTCCGGACGTGGTCCTGCTGGACTTGGCCATGCCGGCGCTGGACGGACTTTCCGTCACGCGCTTGATCCGCCAACGTCATCCCGAGATGAAGGTGGTCGTGGTTTCCGTGCATGACGGCGCCGCCTGGAAGAAAGCCAGCTTCGCCCACGGGGCCGACGCGTTTGTGTCCAAGAACCACGCCCACCTTGAACTGCTGCCCGAACTGGAGCGCCTCTTCCACGCGCCAGCAGACGGATCGGGCGGGCCGTCTCAATCCATCGCCTCTTCAGAGCCTCTTTCAAAACCGTAGCAGCCGACGTGAGGAGACTCTGTTTCCCTTGAAGTTTGAGCCTCCTCACGTCGGCTGCTACCGAGTTTTGAAATTGCCTCTTCATAATCTCCCATCTTCCCGGCCATAATCGCCCCCGCCCTCCGCTGGCATCTCGGCTGGGACAAGTATCGTCGCCCTGCCCCGAGGAAAGGACGCCAGAGCCACAGCGGCGTGAAGCCGAGTCCCATTCGTCACCTGCTCACGCAGGCGATGGGGCGTAACTTGGCACGGTCGCCGTAGCGCAGACATTCCTGTCTGCCGTAGCGCAGGCTTTCCAGCCTGCGGGGCGTGCGAACGATTCGGGCGTTCGCATCGTGGCGGACGGTCGGCCGACAAGAATGTCGGCGCTACGGCAGGCTGGAAAGCCTGCGCTACGGCGGGGGTGTCCGGTTGCACCCCAGGCAAGGACGGCTGCCAATGCTGGCTTGCACCAGGGCCGCCCACCGGTCATTCTCCCGACCGGTGATAGGGACATAAAGCATGGCGCGGACGCGCGGGGGTTGGCCCGGAGTTCAGGACTGCCCCGACTGCAAGCCGCTCGTTCGTCGCCAAAGTGAACCCGGCTGCGCAATTCGAAATGAGACGACAACTCGAGTCCGAATGGTCAAGGACGAGAGCAACCTGGGCATGAGCCGCTCGGCCTTCAAGAGACTCCGACTGGTTCTCGCTGACGACCACGAGATCGTCCGGCGCGGACTCCGGGCCACGTTGGAGGAACAGCCTGGATGGACGGTCATCGGCGAAGCCGGCAACGGGCGGGAGGCGGTGGAATTGGTGAAGCGACTGAAGCCGGACCTCGCCATCCTGGACCTCGTCATGCCGGAACTCAACGGACTGGAGGCCACGCGGCAAATCAAGAAAGCCGTGCCGGGGGTCGAAATCCTCATCCTCACGATGCATGAGTCCGAGCAACTCGTCCGCGAGGTGCTGGCGGCGGGCGCGCGCGGTTATGTGCTCAAGAACGACGCCGGCCGCGTGCTGCTCCACGCCGTTGAAGCACTGAGCCAGCACAAGCCGTTCTTCACCTCGAAGGTGGCGGAGATCGTGCTCAACGAGTACCTGCGCCCCACCGAGCCTTCCCTCAATGGTTCCGAAAGCAGCCGGCTCACCTCGCGCGAGCGGGAGATTCTGCAACTCATCGCTGAAGGCAAGGCCAACAAAGAGATCGCCGAGGCGCTGGGCATCGCCGTGCGGACGACGGAGACGCATCGCGCCAACCTCATGCGCAAGCTCGACCTCCATACCGCCAGCGACCTCACCCGCTACGCCATTCGGAACAAGATCGTGGAGGCGTAGCCCGGCTCGGGCCACAGCGAGGGCGAAGGGTGAAGGTTTGAATTTCAACCCGGCAGTTGGGAGCCACCGATAGCACAGATGGCACAGACCCAAAGAGGTTCGAGCGAAGGCGGGCCGTTGACCCGGGGGGTACGCTTCAGAGAATTGGTTTCAGATCTTCAACTCCTTCCCTCTGTGGCATCGGTGTCATCTGTGGCTCACTTCGGCTGCTTGCTCAGGGTCAACCCTTCAACCTCACCGGTGAGCAAGGCGAAATCGCCCGCCGGGTTCACCGCGCCCTCTCGGCTCACGGCCAGAGAGGCCGGCTACGTACCGCCTTCCCGCGTCCCTACGTACTTGGCTGTATTCAGTCGCGGCCCCGTCGTGCCGATGTTCACTTGTGACGATGAGCCAAAGTCCCGCAGACGACGCGATCGTCAGCCATTTCACGAGCGTCCCGTCTCCACCGCGTTCATCGCCGGACACGGGCCGGAATCCGTTTTTCCGTGCCCCGGGCGACCGCAGGGGGCAGGACAGCGCTTCGACCGTGGTTGACTCCCCGGCCTCGCACGTGGCCGTGCTGGACCGGCATGGGGTCATCGTGGCGGTGAACCCCGCGTGGGAACAATTCTCGCGGGAGCACTTCAACCACGGCATGGCCCGCCTGGTTCCAGGCATGAGCTACATCGAAGCCTGCCACGCGGTGGCGGCGGAAAACCCGGAGATGCGGGAGGCGTTGGACGGCCTCGAAAGCGTGCTGAAAGGGGAGTCGCCGCAGTTCACTCTCGAGTACTCCTGGCGCTTGCCGGACACCGAACGGTGGTTTCTCCTGACCGCGACGTCCCTGGCTGGAAGCGCCAGCGGGGCCGTGGTTTCGCACGCCGACATCACGCCGCAGCGCGCGGCGGCAGAATCGCTCCGGCACACCGAGCAGCAGTTCCAGCTTGTGATGTCCGCGTCCGGCACGGGTTTCTGGGACTGGAACCTCAAGACCGACGCGATCTATTTTTCGCCGATCTGGAAGCGCCAGCTTGGCTACGCGGACGCGGAGTTGAAGAACTGTTTTGAAACCTGGGAAAGCCGCTTTCATCCGGAGGACCGCGACGCGGCCATGCGCCACCTGCTCGTGTACCTGGCCAAGCCGTGGCCCGGCTTCGAGATCGAATTCCGGCTCCGTCACCGCGATGGCTCCTACCGCTGGTTCCTGTGCCGGGCCGCTTCCCTGGAGGATGAGCACGGCGACCCCTACCGCATGTTGGGGGTGCATCTGGACATCACCGACCACAAGAACACCGAAGCCCGGACCCACCAGAACGAGGCGCGCTTGCGGGCCATCGTGGACACCGCGTCCGATGCCGTCATCACCGCCGACGGCAGCGGGCGGATCATCTCCTGGAACCCGGCAGCAGCGCGGATTTTCGGCCACTCGGAAGCGGAGGCCGTAGGCCAGCCGCTGTCGCTGATCATGCCGGAGCGGTTTCACGAAATGCACCCACGCGTGTTCCAGCAGGCGGTCGCCACCGGGGAATGCCGGATTCTGGGCCGGCCCCTGGAACTGACCGCGCGGCGCAAGGACGGCACCGAGTTTCCGATCGAGCTCACGCTGGGCCAGTGGAAGACGCCCCAGACGGTGTTTTTCACCGCCGTCATCCGGGACATCACCGAGCGGGTCCGCGCCGACCAAAAACTGCGGATTCTCTCGCGGGCCATCGAACATTCGCCGGCCAACGTCGTCATCACCAACGCCGACGGCCTCATCGAGTATGTGAACCCCAAGTTCACCGAAATCACCGGCTACACCAGCGAGGAAGTCCTGGGGAAGAACCCGCGGATTCTCAACTCGGGCCAAGTCCCGTCGGAAGTCTATCGGGCGCTTTGGGCGACCATCACCGGCGGGCACGAGTGGCAAGGTGAGATCTTGAACCGGCGCAAGGACGGCGCGCTGTTCCTGGAATTTGCTTCGATCTCGCCGGTGTTCGACGACGCCGGCCGCATCACCCATTTCGTTTCCGTGAATGAAGACATCACCGCGCGCAAGGACGCCGAGCGCCTGCTCGAAGAAAGCGAGGCGCGGTTTCGCACGCTGGTGGAGAACATCCCGGTCGGCCTGTTCCGCAGCTTGCCTGGACCCGAGGGCCGGCTCCTCATGGTCAATGCTGCGCTGGCCCGGCTGTTCGGCTTTGCCTCGACCGAAGACATGCTGGCGCACTGTGCCGCCGATTTTTATGAGAACCGTGAGGACCGGAAACGGTTTTCCGATGCGTTGCTCAAGCTGAGCCACATCGAAGGCGTGGAACTCCGGCTCAAGCGCCAAGACGGACAGCCCTTCTGGGGCCGCCTCAACGCGCGGGTCATGCGGGATGCCGCCGGCAAGATCCTCCATTTCGACGGCACCATTGAAGACATCACCATGCGCAAGCAGTTCGAGGAGGAACGCAACCGGATGGAGATCCAACTCCGGCACGCGCAGAAACTCGAATCCATCGGCCAGCTTGCCGCCGGCATCGCCCACGAGATCAACACCCCCACCCAGTTCATCGGCGACAACATGCGGTTCCTCCGCGATGCCTTCGGCGAGGTGCAGAAACTGGTCACGCACTACGGCGCCCTCTTGGAGGCCGCGCGGCGCAACGCCATCACGCCGGAACTGCTGGCGGAAAACGACGCCGCCCGGCAGGCCGCGGACCTCGACTACCTCCAGGCCGAGATTCCCTCCGCCCTCGACCAATCCCTCGAAGGCGTGGGGCGCGTCACCAAGATCGTCCGGGCCATGAAAGACTTCTCCCATCCGGGCGCGGAAGAAAAGTCCCTGGCCGACTTGAACAAGGCCATCGAAAGCACGCTCACGGTCTGCCGCAACGAATGGAAGTACGTGGCCGAGGTGGTGACGGAGTTCGATCCCGCCCTCCCATCTGTGCCCTGTGTGGTCAGCGAGTTCAACCAGGTGATCCTGAACCTGGTCATCAATGCCGCCCACGCCATCGCCGACGTGATAGGCAAAGACAGCGGCGCCAAAGGCCGGATCACCGTGACCACGAAGCACGACGGCGACTGGGTCGAAATCCGCGTCCAGGACACGGGCGCCGGCATCCCGGAGTCCGTGCGCCACCGCATCTTCACGCCGTTTTTCACCACCAAGGGCGTGGGCAAAGGCACCGGCCAGGGCTTGGCCATCGCCCGGGGCGTGGTGGTGGAGCGGCACGGCGGAAGCATTCACTTTGAAACCGAGACCGGCCGGGGCACGAGCTTCATCATCCGCCTGCCGATTCACCCGGCGTCCTCCCCCACCGACGAGACGAACTCATGAGCGCCACCAAACGCATCCTCTTCGTGGACGACGATCCGTTGCTGCTGCAAGGCTTGCGCCGGATGCTGCATCCGTGGCGCCACGAGTGGGAAATGGAATTCGTCGAGAGCGGCGAGCAGGCCCTGAGCCGGCTGGGAGACAAGCCGTTCAATGTGGTCGTGTCCGACATGCGGATGCCGGGCATGAATGGGGTGGAGTTGCTGGAGCAGGTCAAGGCCCGGCATCCCCAAACCGTGCGGATCATCCTCTCCGGTCATGCCGACCAGGAGCTGATCCTGCGCAGCGTGAGCGTGGCGCACCAGTATCTGTCGAAGCCCTGCGACCCCGAAGCCCTGAAGAACGCCGTGGCCAGCGCGACCCGCCTCGCCTCAACCGTCCAGAACGACCAACTGCTGCGGCTGGTTTCGCAGATGGAACGGCTGCCCAGTCTCCCCGCCTTCTACAAGGAACTGGTCGGCCTGTTGAGCAACCCGGAGGTGTCCATGGACCAAGTGGGGGAAGTGATCGCGCGCGACATCGCGATGACGGCCCAAATCCTCAAGGTGGTGAACTCCTCCTTCTTCGGTCTGCGCCGCCAGATTTCCAGCGCCGCGGAAGCCGCGTCCTACCTCGGCGCGGACATCTTGCGGTCGCTGGTCCTTTCGCTGAATGCTTTTTCCCAATTCCAAGGCGCCAAAGCCGGCGGCCTGTGTCCCGAGGCGTTGTGGAGCCACAGCTTACAGGTCGGCTTGGCCGCCAAACTGGTCGCCCAAGCGGAGCGGACCCGGGTCCAGATGGCCGAAGACTCCTTCGTCAGCGGATTGCTGCACGACACCGGCAAGCTGGTGCTGGCCTCGTATTTTCCCAGGGAGTACACACTCACCTGCCAGGCCGCCGTCGAACGCGGCTTGGCGGCCTGCCAGGCGGAACGCGAGACGTTCGGCTGCAACCACGCGGAAGTGGGCGGCTACTTGTTGGGCTTGTGGGGTCTGCCCGCCCAGGTGGTGGATGCCGTCAACCTGCACCACGCTCCCTCCACCAGCCCGCTACGGGAATTCACTCCCCTGACCGCCGTCCACGTGGCGGACGCTCTGGCGCATCAAATCGGCCTCGCGGACCAGGCGGGACCGGGGCGGCCCCAGGTGGACACGAATTATCTGGCGGGCCTCGGCTTGGCCGACCGCTGGCCCGTTTGGGAAGCGGTGGTGAAACGGGGTTTCTGACGACCGTTGAGTTTATGAGCACGAGAATCCTTTGCGTGGACGACGAGCCCAACATACTGGCCGGCTTCCAGCGCAACCTGCGCAAGCAGTTTCAGCTCGATATCGCCGTGGGCGGCACCGACGGGCTGCGGTCGATCCAGGAAAACGGACCGTACGCCGTCGTGGTCGCGGACATGCAGATGCCGCTGATGAACGGCGTCGAGTTCCTCACCCGCGTCCAGGCGCTGGCTCCGGACACCGTCCGCATGATGCTGACCGGGGACGCCGGCCAGAAGACGGCAATGGACGCCGTGAACCAGGGCCATGTCTTCCGTTTCCTCACCAAGCCGTGTCCACCCGAGACGCTGGCGCTGGCGCTGACCGCGGGATTGAAGCAGCACCATCTGATGATCGCCGAGCGCGAGTTGTTGGAAAACACCCTGAGCGGTGCGGTCAGGATGTTGGGCGAACTGCTTTCGACCGTGGAGCCGCGCTCGTTCGGCCAAGGGCAACAACTCGCCGCCGAGGCGCGCCGTCTGGGCGCTTTGCTGAAATATCCGAATCCCTGGGAGCTGGAAATCGCCGCCACTCTGGGAGGCATCGGCTTCGTCACCGTCCCGCCGGCCACGCTGACCAAGGCCCAACTCAAAGAGACGCTCACCGGCGCCGAGACCGACACGCTCACGCGCGTGCCGGAGATCGGCGCGCGGCTGCTCGGCCACATCCCGCGTCTCGAGGCGGTGGCCGCCATCGTCCACTACCAGGACAAGCATTACGACGGCTCCGGCTTCCCGGCCGACGCCCGCGCGGGCGACGACGTCCCGCTGGGCGCACGCATCCTGCACGTGCTCTCGGCCATGCTCCGGGCCGAAGCCGGCGGCCTCTCGCGCATGATCGCGCTGGAACACATGCGGCAGCGACCGGGTTTCTTCGACCCGCGCGTGCTCGACGCGGCCTTCACTTGTTACGCGCCGGAAACGACGGCCGCGCCGGTGGCCTGCCGGGCGATCAACCTCCACGAACTCCGCATCGGCCATCTCCTGGCGGCCGGCGTGGAAACGTTCCAAGGCGTCCTGCTCGTCAGCGCCGGAAACCGCGTCACGCCCGGCCTGATGGAGAAACTCCGAAACTTCGCCCTCCTGGAAGGCATCAAGGAACCCATCTACGTGTCGGAAGAGACGGAAGGCTGAACCGGCACAGAGCGCATCGGGACACGGCCACCGTAGCGCAGGTTTTCAACCTGCCGTTTCGCCGGTTTTCCAACCGGCGCCGCGCTCGAATGGCACCGGCCTTGGCCCCTTGCGGGGCGTGTTGGAACTTCGCCAGCCTCGCCGACAGGAAAGTCGGCGCTACGGCAGGCTGGAAAGCCTGCGCTACGGCGGCAGGGCCAAGGTGCGCCCTCGGCGCGTTTCCCCGCAGTCCACGCTTGCGCCCACCCGGCGCTTTTTCGTAGAAGGACGCCATGACAACGACGGCCCGACCCCAAAGCGCAACACCGCGACCCTCTTTCGACTTGCCGGCCTACCTCGCCGCCAGCACCGCCGCAGTCAATCGCGCCCTGGATCGTTTCCTGCCGTCGGAAACCACCAAGCCCGCCACGATTCACAAGGCCATGCGCTACTCGCTCTTCGCCGGCGGCAAGCGCCTCCGCCCCGCGTTGTGCCTGGCCGCGGCGGAGGCGTGTGGCGGCCGCATCACCCCGGCCCTGCCGCTGGCCTGCGCCGTCGAGTGCATCCACACCTACTCGCTCATCCACGACGACCTGCCCGCGATGGACAACGACGACTACCGTCGTGGCAAGCCCACCAACCACAAAGTTTTTGGCGAGGGCATTGCCGTCCTCGCCGGCGACGCGCTCCTCACGCAGGCGTTTGAGATTGCTGCGCAGGCCCAGGGTTGGCCGCGTTATCCGCACCGCGCCCTCGTGCTCGAAGTCGCGAAGGCCGCCGGCTCGCTCCAACTCATCGCCGGCCAGGTCGCCGACCTCGAAGGGGAGGGCAAAAGAATTTCCGCGGAGGAACTTCGCTACATCCACGAGCGCAAGACCTCCGCGCTGCTCTGCTGTTCGGTGCGCCTGGGCGGCATGAGCGCCAACGGTACGCCGGCGCAACTCAAGGCGCTCACGGCCTTCGGCTATCACGTCGGCCTCGCCTTTCAGATCATCGACGATATCCTGGACGTCACGCAGACCAGCGAGCAGCTTGGCAAGACGGCGGGCAAGGACGCGAAAGCGCAGAAGGCCACGTATCCGTCCATCGTCGGCCTGGAGAAATCCCGCGCCATCGCGCAGCGCCTCACGGCCAAAGCGTTCGCCGCGCTGAAGCCCTTCCGGGGAAAGGCCGTGGCGCTGGAGGCGCTCGCGCAGTTCCTGCTGGTGCGGGAGAAGTAATTCCCGGACTCAGGACTCCTGACCCCACGCCTGGAAATGGAGGCCGCGTGGAACAACGCTGATCCCCCATCGCCGGGTCTGGGGACCCGGCTACAACTCGCGCGACCCTGTAGGCCCGGTGCCCTCACCGGGCGGGCCACGTCATTTTCACGAGATCAGGAGTCCTGAGGCTTGGAGCATCTCCGCAGCGGGGCAGCCCAGCGCAGTTCTGCCCGCCCTCGCGCCGGCTCACCCTGCGCCGCCGGAGGATTTCTTCGGCTCGCCTTTGAGGAGGGCGCGGCCGAATTCGCGGTTAAGGCGGGCGATGAAGGAGAGGCTGACTTCCTTCGGGCACACGGCTTCGCAGGCGCCGGTTACGGTGCAGGCGCCGAAGCCGGCTTCGTCCATCGCGCGCACCATGTTCAAGGCGCGGCGCTCGCGCTCCGGTTTGCCCTGGGGCAGCAAGGCGAGTTGCGACACTTTGGCCGCCACGAAAAGCATGGCGCTGGCGTTCTTGCACGTTGCCACGCACGCGCCGCAGCCGATGCAGGCGGCGGCGTCCATAGCCAGATCGGCGTCGGTCTTGGGGACGGGCAGAGCGTTGGCGTCGGGCGTGCCGCCGGTGTTCACGGAAACGAAGCCGCCGGCCTGGATGATCTTGTCGAAGGCCGTGCGGTCGCAGACGAGGTCGCGCAGGATTGGGAAGGCGCGCGCGCGCCATGGTTCGACGGTGATGGTCTGCCCGTCGTGGAAGCGGCGCATGTGGAGCTGGCAAACGGTGGTGCCCTTGTGGCCGCCGTGCGGGATGCCGTTGATGACCAGCGAGCAGGTGCCGCAGATGCCTTCGCGGCAGTCGGAGTCGAACGCGATCGGCTCCTGGCCCTGGGCGATCAGGTCTTCGTTGACGACGTCGAGCATCTCCAGGAAGGACATGTCCTCGATAACGTCCCGGGCTTGGTAGGTTTCGAAGTGGCCGGGGTTGTTTGCGTTCTTCTGGCGCCAGACTTTCAGGGTCAAATTCATGGGCTTGAGATGGGTCGAGAGTCGAGGGTCGAGGGTCGAGGGCTGGGCGCTCGGCGCGCGAAGGGTGTTTTGGAAGTTTCGACGTTCAGGGATCGGTTCAGGGAGACAAGTCTTCGGGCGGTGAGGTCGGCGTGTTCAAGCAGAGCATCGCACACCTCTTCCGTGAGGTACGCTTCGTCATGGGCCAGGAAGAGGAGCGAAGTAGCTTCCATGAGCGCCCCGTAGGCTTGCTCCAGGAAATGGGCGAAGTCGCGGTCGGAATTGCGACCCGAGCCTTCCGCCAAGGCTGCATCAAGCTTCCGCCCGGCGCACTCGGTAGCGCAGGTTTTCAACCTGCCGTATCGCCGACTTGCAGTCGGCAAGGCCGTGAACCTTCCAGCCGGCTGGCCTCTTCCAACGCTCGCCGGTTGGAAAACCGGCGCTACGGCAGACTGGAAAGTCTGCGCTACGAATGCTCCCGAACCGAGCTTGAGGCAGCCTTGACCTTCCGCAATGTTGGAAGCAATGGAAACGGCGGCGCGCCGAAGCTGGCTGGTGAGAGCAAACATTTCCTCCTTCGGAAAGGAACGAGAGGCGCGATACACCGCTTGCTTGAACTTCCTGGCCTCTTGCCAGACTTCCAGCTTTTCAAAGTGAAATCTCTGTCTCATGGCGTCCGATGGTTGAAGCCCTCGACTCTCGACTCTCGGCCCTCGACTCATTTGTAGCTGCGCGTGCTCATGTGGACTTCCTCGTACACGAGCGGTTCTTTGTTGAGCAGCGGAGGCTTGCCGTCGCCTTGGTATTCCCAGGCGGCCACATAGGCGAAGTTCTGGTCGTCACGCTGGGCTTCACCGTCAGGCGTCTGGTACTCCGTCCGGAAATGGCCGCCGCAGGATTCGTTGCGGTGCAAGGCGTCGGTGCAAAGCAGTTCGGCGAACTCCATGAAGTCCGCCACGCGGCCGGCGTATTCGAGCGCCTGGTTCAACGACTGGTTCTCGCCGGGCACGCGCGCGTTCTTCCAGAATTCCTCGCGCAGTTCGGGAATGCGCTTGAGCGCCTCCTTGAGGCCGGCCGCGTTGCGCGCCATGCCACACTTTTCCCAAAGGAGCTTGCCCAGCTCCCGGTGCAGGCTGGTGACGGTGCGCTGGCCGTTGATTGACAGGAGCCGCTTCAGCCGGGCCGTCACGTCTGCTTCAGCCTTTTTGAACTCGGCATGGCTCGTCGCCACCTTGGCCGGCTTGGTGGAGGCGAGGTAGTGGCCGATGGTGTAAGGCGCCACAAAGTAGCCGTCGGCCAAACCCTGCATGAGCGCGCTCGCGCCAAGGCGGTTCGCGCCGTGGTCGGAGAAGTTGGCCTCGCCGAGCACGAACAACCCCGGCACGGAGCTCATCAGGTTGTAGTCCACCCAGGTGCCGCCCATCGCATAATGGACCGCCGGGTAAATGCGCATCGGCGTCCGATAGGCGTTCGCTCCGGTGATCTTTTCATACATGTCGAAGAGGTTGCCGTAGCGTTCGCGGATCTTGTCCTCGCCGACGCGCTTGATGGAGTCCGCAAAATCGAGATACACGCCCAGGCCGCCGGGGCCGACACCGCGGCCATCGTCGCAGGCTTCCTTGGCGGCGCGCGAAGAGATGTCGCGCGGGGCGAGGTTGCCGAAGCTGGGGTATTTGCGTTCGAGGTAGTAGTCGCGCTCGCCCTCGGGAATGTCCTGCGGGGCGCGCTGATCGCCTTTCTTCTTCGGCACCCACACGCGGCCGTCATTGCGCAGCGACTCGGACATGAGCGTGAGCTTGGACTGGTGCTCGCCGCTCACGGGGATGCACGTCGGGTGGATCTGCGTGTAGCACGGATTGGCGAAGGCCGCGCCCTTCTTGTAGGCGCGCCAGGTGGCCGTGACGTTGCAGCCTTTGGCGTTCGTGGAGAGGAAGAAAACGTTGCCGTAGCCGCCCGTGGCCAGCACCACCGCGTCCGCGGCGTGCAGGGAAATCTCTCCGCTCACCAAGTCGCGCGCCACGATGCCCTTGGCCGCGCCATCCACCACGACCACGTCCAGCATCTCGGTGCGCGGAAACATCTTCACCGCGCCGGCGCTGATCTGACGGCAGAGCGCCTGATACGCGCCGAGCAGCAGTTGCTGGCCGGTCTGGCCGCGGGCGTAAAAAGTGCGCGACACTTGCGCGCCGCCGAAAGAGCGGTTGGCGAGCAGGCCGCCGTATTCGCGCGCGAACGGCACACCCTGGGCCACGCACTGGTCGATGATGTTCACGCTGACCTGCGCCAGGCGGTACACGTTGGCCTCGCGAGCGCGGAAGTCGCCGCCCTTGATCGTGTCGTAGAACAACCGGTACACGCTGTCGCCGTCGTTCTGATAATTCTTGGCGGCGTTGATGCCGCCCTGGGCGGCGATGCTGTGGGCGCGGCGCGGGCTGTCCTGAAAGCAAAAGCACTTCACCTGGTAACCCAGTTCGCCCAGCGAGGCCGCGGCCGACGCGCCGGCCAGGCCGGAGCCAACGACGATGATGTCGAACTTCCGCTTGTTGGCGGGGTTGACGAGCTTGCTCTCGAACTTGTACCGGTCCCACTTCTGCGCGATCGGGCCGGAAGGGATTTGGGCGTCGAGCTTCATGTTACTTGATCTCCTTTCCCGCGGGGAACTGCGTCACCGCCACTTTGGACTCAATCTGTTTCAGGTAATCCTGGCCGTGGCCGAGCAGGACGCCCACCGGGATGGAACTGTAGCCCAGGAACAGCACGACGGCCAAAACCCAGGCGGCCTTGGCGATGAGCGGGCTGTAGTAGGAGTTCTTCCAGCCGAGGGACTGGAACATCGACTGCGTGCCGTGGCTCAGGTGCAAGCAGAGCAGGCCCATCGCGAGGAGGTAGAACGCCGAAACCGGCAGCTTGCTGAAGCCATAGACGGTCATCGCGTAAACGTCGCGGTGGCCGGTCGCGGGATCGACGAGCTTGGCGAAATCCACGCCGGTGAAGTTCACCGCCTGCACCACCGCCGTGTAGTGCAGCAAGTGGTACACGACAAAGGCACCGATCATCAGGCCGCTCAGAAGCATCGAGCGCGAAGCGAAGCTGGCGGCGCCAGGCTCCTTCTGCGCGTAGGACGTGGGGCGGGCGGCCTTGTTCTCCACCTCCAACTGCACCGCGGCAACGATGTGCAGGACGAGGAGCGCGAGCAGGACCAGCCGCACGGGCCAGATCACTTCCAGGTTGCTCTGCAGGAAGGCGGCGTAGTGATTGAGGTAGTGCGGCGGCAGAAAGATTTGCAGGTTCCCGGCCAAGTGCCCGACCACAAACAGCAGCAGGACGAAGCCTGACACCGCCATGACGTATTTTTTGCCCAGCGACGACCGCCAGACTTGAGTCCACAAGTTCATGATCCTGTCTCAGTTCACGTGTTTCTCTGCGCTCGCGCCATTCACTCGCGCCAGCACTTCCGCCAACGAGCCGATCTCTTCACCGTTCCGTGGTCCAGCTTGGCGTCGCAGGAGCGCAGCCTGAAAGCCCGCGGCCCGCGCGCCCGCCCCGTCTTCGACCGGGCTGTCGCCGACGTGCAGGATGGCTCCGGCCGGAACACCGAGTCGCTGACTGGCGAGGGCGAAAATATGGGAAGAAGGCTTCGGAATGCCAACCTTAAAAGAGACGCAAACGTCACTAAAGAAGTCGGCCAGGCCCAACTCGCGGAGCAGTCCCAGCAACCGGTCGTCCCAGTTCGAGATCACGGCCATCTTCACTCCGCGGCGGCGCAAGCCTTCCAGCGCCGGAAGCACGTCCGGGAACAACCGCCAGGCCTCCCGATGGGCAAACCGCTCGTAAAGGCCCGCGAAGAGCGCGTCGCCCACGGCGCCGTCGCAAAGCCCGGAGAAGGTCTGCGCCACGAGACGCGCCCAAGCCTGCCGCGAATAGTCGAAGCCGTCGCGGGCCTCCCACGCTGCGGCGAACCGGCGCGTCAGCGTGGCGGGATCAGCGTGGCGGATCCCGAACTGGGCCGCGGCTTCGGCGTAGAGATGCCCCACGGAGGGCCACGTTTCGAGCAACGTGCCACCCGCGTCGAACGTCACCGCTTGGATTTGGGGCGCTGGAGCCACGGGGAGGAGTCTAGCACAGATTCCGAGATTGTTCGGTTTGAGCAACCGAACCCTCCTCGCAGATTCAGGACGGAACGCAGATTTGATGCTGGAACAGCTTTCTTCTCATCTGTGTTCCGCCCAGAATCTGCGAGGAAATCCTGGGGCAAAATGGTCCGGTTTTGTTTCGGAGGTTGCGCCGGATCGGAAGCCGGCGCTCCCGCGGTCAGAGGCTCGCGAGAACGCGGTCGAGTTGCGCGCCCAGGATGTCGAGGGTCCCTTCCGACCACACGACGAAATCCGCGGCAGCCATCTTCTTTTCGACCGGCCATTGGGCGCGGCAACGGCGGTCGATCTCTTCCTGGCTCCAGCCGCGCGGCTGCAGCCGCTCCAACTGCGTCGGGCGCGAACAGGCCACGCAGAGGACCCGGTCGAAGTCGCCCACGGCGCCGACTTCAAACAAGAGAGGAATGATCGCCACCCCGCAGCGCCCCTTTTCCCGGCGCCACTGGACAGCCTGGGCGCTCCACACCGCCCGGATGCGCGGATGGAGGATGGCCTCAAGCTGCTTGCGTTGCGCGTCGTCGCGAAACACGCGGTTGGCGAGCCGGTCCCGGCGGAGGCGCCCGTCGGGGCCGATCACCTCGGGGCCAAACTGCGCCGCGATTTCTGCCAGGGCCGGCTGGCCGGGTTCCACGACCTGCCGGGCGATGACGTCGGAATCGACAAGAGGCACGCCCCGCCGCCGCAGAAGCTCTGCGGCCGCAGACTTGCCCATGCCAAGGCCGCCCGTGAGGCCAATGAGTGTCATAACGCGCAAGAAGGGGCCGAAGGTATCGCCCCTACGCCTAGGCCTAAATCCGAATTCCGAATCTCGAAATCCGAAACAAATCCGAAATCCGAACAGGCAAACTCGAAACCCAGTCGGGCTGGAGCGGCTTCGCTGCGTCCTGTCGAAATCGTGCGCAAAACGGCTTCGATTGCGGAGTGCGGCTGTCCCAGCCGCAGCAACGCTCCCCCGTCACCAAGACGAGAATTCTTCCCCGAGCGTCCGACAGATTCAGGTGGCTGCGGCTGGAACAGCCGCGCTCCAGCGGTTCTGGCAGAGCCAGCTTGGGAGTTCGAGATTTGGAATTCGGATTTCAGTCTAGGGAACCCAGCGCAAGCGGAAGAACTGGGTGCCGGCGCCGGCCGGGAGCGTCATCGTGTAACGCCCGCCCGCCAGGACTGGAGATCCCGGCATGTCCGTCCACGGCCCGGTGAGACTCGGCGCACCCATGAGCACGTAGGCGCCGCCGTTGGCGGGCCACGAGATCAGGGCGTTGCCGCCGGTCAGACTGATGGCGGCGGTCGGAATCATCGTCACCGCCGTCTGCGCGGTTGCAGTGTTGTTGGCGAGGAATTGATCGGCCTGTCCGCCGACGACCGTAGCCGTGATGGTCAGGAGCGCGGCCGTGGAAGGCGCGGTGGCCTGGATGGTGATGACGGCCCCGGCATCAATGGCGAGGCTGCCGACGTTCGCGACCATGACGTTGCCACCCACGTTCGCGACCGTGCCGCGCGTGCTGGTGGCGGGACCGACGATGACCTCCGCCGGCAGGAAGTTGGTGACGAACACTCCCGTGGCCGAGCCGGGACCGTGATTGGTCACGGCCACCGTGTAAGTCAGCGCGCCACCAGGCGAAACCGGATTGGGCGCGACGGCCATTTGCACCGACAGATCGGTCACCGGTATGAGCGTGCCGCCGACGGAGATGTTGAGGCTCCAGCCGCTGACAATGGAGCCGGCGTCCTGGCCGGTGTCATCGACGATGAACAGCTTCCAGTCGCCGTTCGGGTCCGTGCCGTTGAACAGGCTGAGCGCGCTGCCGTAAGCCGGAGGCGGGTTGGCCGGGCCGGGCGCCGGGAACGGATCATCCGTCACTTCGTAGTTGGCCGGGCGATAGACGCCGTTGGTGATTCGGCTGCCGAACGGCACCGCGACCGCCGCGGCATCGTCGAAGGTGGCGTTGACGTTGTTCGCGGAGGTGAAGCCGCCCGCGTCCGACATGAGCATCACGTTCTGGCCGTTCGGGCCGACGAGGACCATGTCAATGTCCGGCACATACGGATGGGTCAAGCCGGAGAGCGTGACCGTCAGCTTGCTGACCGTGCCGTTGACGCCAGAGACGTTGAGGACGGACGGATACGGCGAGGCGGGGGCGTTGTCCACGATGGCGATGGTGTTCGCGTTGGCAAACGGCACGGTGCTGCTGCCCAGACTGAAGAGGAACGACACCACGCCATTGGTGAAGTTGCCTTCCTTGAGCACGAACGTGGCGACGACGCGCCCGCCGTTGGTGCCCGTGGCGCGGAAGGTGTAAGGCCGTGACGCCACCGGGCCGCCGGCCACGACGGTGCCGTAGTTCTGCGTCTGCGTGGCGGCCCCGTTGGTCATGACCACGCCGTTGGTCGCGAGCAGGATCGCCTGCAAGTTCACGGTGTTGACCGCGCCGACGTTGCGGAAGCCGAACTGCACCGTCACGGTCTCGTTCGGATCAATGCGTCCGTTGGCCGGGGCGGTTTCCGCGATCAGCGCCGTGCCGGCGGGCTGGAGAATGCCCAGGTTGCTGTCCACGATGGTCAGCGTGGTTTGGTCGGGCGAGCCGAGGCGCGCGCCGCCTTGCGGGCTGAGGAGTTGCAGGCGCAGCGTTTCCAGGCCCTCGAGGTCGCCGTCGTTGACGATCGGCAAGACCAGCGCCTGCACGGTTTGGCCGTCGGCGAACGAGACGCTGCCGGTCGCGTTCAGGAAGTCCGCGCCCGGTGTGGCGGTGCCGCCCGTGGCGGCGTAGCTCACGCTGACGGGACCGTTGCTGCCGCCGGTGCGCAAGAGCGTCACGAGTGCGTCCTGACCTTCCGTGGCAAAACTGCTCGAGGCCGCAAAGGAAAGGCGGCCCGCGTTGTCCACGATGTTGAGGATGGCGAAGCCCGGATCGACATAGGCGTTGGTGCTCGGGTTCACGAGGAGAAGCAGCACGGTCTTGATGCCTTGCACGATGCCGTCGTCGAAGACCGGCACCTGGACGGTCTTGGGCGCCATGTCACCGGCGATCCAACTCACGACGTTGGAGACGCGGCTGTAGTCGCCGGGGAACGACGCGGTGCCATTCATGGTGATGAACGTGGCGGAAACGGCCTCCAGCGGGCTGCCCTTGCGGACGACCGTGATGGTGGCGTTCGTGCTCAGCGAACCGACCGTGTAGTTGGTGGCCGAAAAGCCGATGGCGCGGTCGTTGTCCTGGATGACGAGCACCGCGGTGGGTTGGGTGCCGAGTTGGGTGCCGCTGGGATTGAGGAGCGCGAGATTCACCGTCACATCGCCCTCGGCGATCAGGTTGTCGAGGAGCGGCACGAAGAACGTGGTGTTGCTCTCCCCCGGCAGGAAGACGATCGTGCCCGCGGAGGCCAGGTAGTTGGTGTTCACGTGGCCCGTGCCGTCGCTGGCCGCGTAGTCCACCGTGGCCTGGGTGCTGAGATCCCCGTAACGGACGACGGTCACCGGGTAGTTCGACGCGAAGAAGGGGAAGATCAACAGAGTCGGCTCCGTGACCGTATAGACGGCGTTGGTGAAGCTCACCGCGCTGTCGTTGTCGAGGATGATGAGTTGCGCCGACGGGATCGGGCCGAGGTTGGCCGCGCCGAGGAGCGAAAGCGCCACCGACTCGTCGCCTTCCACCAACGTGTCGTCGAGGATGCGGACGCTGAAGGGCTTCGAGAATTCGCCGGGCAGGAAGTTCAGGACGGTGTTCGTGCCCACGAAGTCAAGGCCCACGATGGCCGTGCCGCTGCCGGCGCTGGCCGTGACGGCGGCCGGCACGTTCGTCGCGCCGCGGCGTTCAACCGTGACCGTCGCGATCGGATTGGTTTCAGAGATGGAGTACGAGGTGACCGTGAAGCTGAAGCCCACGTCGTTGTCCTGGATTTGCAGCACGGCGCGGTTGGTCACGCCCGGTCCGCCGATGGTCGCCCCGCCGGTCGGGTTCGAGAGAATGAACTCCACCGTCTCCAGCGCCTCGATGAGGGTGTCGTCCGTGATCGGCACTTGAAGGGTCTGGGTCGTCACGGTCGGCCCGAAGACGAGCACGTTGGAGACGACGCCGTAATCGACGTTCGGTGTGGCCGTGCCGCCGAGGCTTCGGACCAGCACACTGACGGTGCCGTTGGTGCCGCCGTCGCGGAGGACGTTGATGGCCGCGGTGGGCGTGCCTTCGATCACATCGAAGACGGGCTGGCTGAAGCCGAAGACGCCGTTGCCGTCGTCGTCCAGGATGTCCAAAGCGGCGTTCGCCTGGCCGAGCACGGCGCCGCCGGTCGGAACGGACAGCAGGAGGCCGACGTTCTCCCGGCCTTCGATCAGGTTGTCGTCGAAGAGCGCCACGGAGAAGGTCTTCTCGGTTTCACCGTCGAAGAAGGTCACGACGCCGTTGGTCGCGGCGAAATCCGCGCCCGCCGTGGCCGTGCCGGTGGTGGTGCTGTAGTGGACGGAGACCGTACCGGTGAAGCCGTTGGTGCGCTTGACGGTGATCTGGGCCAGCCCGCTGTTCTCGTAGGCGGCGTAGCGGCCGGACGTGAACGTGACCACGCCCGCGCCCTTGGCTTCGTCGGTGATCGTAAGGGTGGCGTTGTCGATGCCCAGGATCGCCGGACCGGTGAGGTTCGAGGCCACCAGCAGAACCGTCCGCGGCGGCTCGATCGTGAACGTGTCCAGGACCGGCACGAAGAACGTCTGCACCGTCACGCCTGGATCGAAGACCAACCGCGCGATGGACGGCACGTAGTCGATGCCGGGCACCGCGGTGCCGTTGGTGGTGGTGAAGCAATCCAGCGTGACGGTCTGGTTCGCGCCGCCGACGCGCCGAACCGTGATGCGCGCGGCGCCACCGTTTTCGAGCACGGTGTATTGCGCCGAGGTGAAGCCGATCACGGCCTCGTCATCGACCACGTTCACCGTCGCGAGGACCGGGAAGCCGAGGATGGATCCGCCCGTCGGCGTGGCGAGTTGGACCGTGAAGCTGCGCGGGCCGTTGACCACCCCGTTGTTGCGGAGCGGGACGACGATGGCTTTGACCGATTCGCCTTCCGCAAAGACCAGCGTGCCGCTGGCGGCGGTGAAGTCGGCGTTGGCACCAGTGCTGACGGCCGTGCCGTCCTGCGTGGCGTAATTCACGCGCACCTCGCCGCTGAGGCCGCCCAGGCGCTGGACCACGAGCACGGCGCTGGCCGCGTCTTCGGTGGCGCTATAGGCCGCGGCGCTGAACTGGATCATGCCGGCATCGGTGTTGGCGCCGTTGAGCAGGCGCGCGATGCCCAGCCGCGGCTGGGTGTCGAACTCCGTGAACGCGCCGCCGACCAGGATCTTCCCGTCGAACTGCTGCAGCGTCTCGGTGCTGACGAAGTTGTTCGCGCCAAGGCCGAAGTTGATCGTCGGATCGACCGAGCCGTCCGCGCGCAGGCGCACGATGCGGCTGTGGAACTGGCCGTTGAAGAGCGTGAAGCTGCCTACCACCAGCACGCGGCCGTCCGGCTGCAGCAGGAGCGAACTGACGTAATCGTTCGCGCCCGCGCCGGTGTTGAACGTGGCGTCCACGCTGCCGTCGGCATTCAGGCGCGCGAGGTTGACGTTCGTGCGGCCCGCCGACGCGAGCCTGAACGAACCGCCGATGAGAATCTTCCCGTCCGCCTGCACGGCCAGGGCGCTGACCGAGCCGGCCGTGAGCGGGCTGGCGAAGCTGGAATCCACCGCGCCGGTGGCCAGTAGCCGCGCCACGCGGGCGGAGTTCGGGGCGCTGCTGACCGAGATGAAGTCGCCGCCGACCAGCACCCGGCCGTCGGCCTGGAGCGCGAGGGCCTTGACCGCACCGACGTTTGCGCCGCTGCCGGGGTTGAACGAGGTGTCAATCGCGCCGTTGGCGGTCAGGCGGGCGATGCCGCTGCGGGCCACGCCGTACACCGTGTTGAACGAGCCGCCGATGAGCACGCGGCCATTGGGCTGCAGCGCCAGCGCGTTCACGCTGTTGTCGGGGCCGATGCCCACGTTGAACCCGCCGTCCACCGCGCCGTTGTCCTGGAGCCGGGCGACGAAGTTGCGCGGGAAGCCGTTGAAGCTGGTGAAGTCGCCGGCCACGATCACGCGGCCGTCGGGCTGCAACACCACCGAGCGGACGGCCTGATCGGGGCCGAAGCCGATGTTGAAGTTGGTGTCGATGGTGCCGTTGGCGTTCAGGCGGGCGACGCGGTTCTGGGTCACGCCGACAATGCTGGTGAAGTCGCCGCCGGCCACGACTTTGCCGTAGAGGAACGGCAGCGCCGCATTGGTGTACACCGCCACGGAGTTGACCGCGACGTTGGCCGCGGCGGCTGGATCGTAGGAACCGGTCACCGAGCCGTTGGCGTCAAGCACGGCGACGTGCGGGCGGGATTGGCCGTTGAAGGTGGTGAAGTCACCGCCGACGGCGAGCTTGTTGCCCGTGACGGTCAGGATTGGGCCGCTGCCGCCCGGAACCGGCAGCGGGCCGGCAAAGCTGACGATCCAATCGTAGAAGAAGGAGACGCGGGCATAGACGCCGGGATAGCCCGCAAGGGCACAATCGTTGCCAAAGCTCACGACGCCGGCCTGCTTGACGAGGCCAGCCGCGTTCGTCACGACCAACGGACCGCCGCTGTCACCCTGGCAAGTGTCAATGCCGCCCTGCGGGAAGCCCGCCATAATCATGTCCGGAGTAATCTGCCCCGGCCCGTAGAGCGACGTGGCCGTGATTGGCACGGCACCGACCCTCAACTGGTCCGAACTGGTGCCGCCGAAAGAAGTGGTGCCCCAGCCCGTGATGGTGGCCATGACGCCCGGCGCGATGAGGCCCGCCGCCTCGTCCGCTGGCGTCACCAGAGGAACCGGCGCGGCCACGTACGGCCCGCCGAATTGAATCGGTTGCGTGAGGTGCAAGAGCGACATGTCGTTCTGCATCGTGGCCGGATTATACTGCGGATGCACGATGATCTGGTCCACCGCGAAGACCCGGCCCTGTTGCGGTTGGCTGAGGGTCGTCACGCCGACCGCGACGGCGATGTTGCCCGGCACTTCGCCCAGCATGCAGTGCGCCGCGCAGAGAATCCAACGGTCATTCAGAATAGAGCCGCCGCAGCCCTGGCTGTTGAAGAGGTTGCCTGGGTTGTAGGCCCCAAACAGGATGGCCACTTGATACGGGAAGTTGTCGATGGTGGTGGTCGTGCCGCCGACGATTTTGCCCACGTTGGGCATCTTGAGCGGGGCCAAACTCCGGGCCGTCACGTCCCCTCCCACGGCAATCGCGCGGATCAGGTCGTCGGCACCGGTGCCGGGATTGAACGTGACATCAATCGCGCCGGACGGCGTCAGGCGGACGATGCGGGTGTAGGCCGCGCCGTCGAACAGCGTGAAGTCGCCCGCCAGCACAATCATGCCGTCAGCTTGCACGACGACCGAGCGGATCACGGCGTTGGCGCCGAGGCCGGGATCGAAGGTGAGATCGATCGAACCGTCAGCCCTGAGGCGCGCGACGTGGTTGCGCGGCACACCGGCCACGGTAATGAACTCGCCGACGATAATGACGCTGCCGTCCGCCTGCACACCGACGCCGTGGACGGGCGCGTCCGGACCGAGGCCGGGGCCGGATTGGAAGAACGGATCGATCGCGCCGTTGACGTTGACCCGCGTGACGTAGCGGCCAGCGAAGCCATTGAACGACGTGAACCGTCCGCCGACGATCAACTGGTTCGTGCCGTAGGCGGCAACGGCCAGCACGCTGTCGTCCGCGCCGGCGCCGGTGTTGAAGGTGCCATCGAGCGAGCCGTCCTGGTTGACACGGGCCAAGCCGCGCCGCTGGACACCGTTCACCGTGGTGAAGTCACCGCCGATGACGAGCTTGTCGCCCAGGCCGCCCATCAGAATGATGCCGTCGTAAGTCCAAAGCGAGCCGTTGGTCAGGCCCACGTTGACGAGGACGGTCAAGTTCGTGGCCGCGCCGGGGCCGAAAACGATGTTCGTGAAGCCGCCCGAGACGGCATTGGTCCAGACGACGACGTTGGTCGCATAGATCGTGGTAGCGCCGTAGAGAATGGAGAAGGTGTTCGTGACGACCGGCAGGTTGGTGTCGCCAACCGTCGGCGGCGTGAAGGTGAAGGCGCCGGACACCACGCCCTGATTGGCGGACAACTGGATGACGTTGGTGTGGTCGTTTTCGGCGCTGGGCGGCGCGCTGTTGGTGAAGGTGAGGACCGTGCGCGCGGCGGACCAAGTGAGGGCGCGCACCGTGCCGTCCGCACCGTTCGTGGAGCTGAACGTGGGCACCGGCGCGCCGTTCGGCTGGAGGAGCGCCACGCGGCCGGCCCAGCGACCGTCGTAGTTGGTGAAGGCGCCGCCGACCGCGACGAAGTTGGTGCCGTAAGGCGCGACGGCATTGACGGTGTCGTTGAAGCCCGCACCGATGGCGAAGCTGGTATCGACCACGCCGTTGGTGGTGAGGCGTGAGATGCGGTTCTGCGGCAGACCGTGCATCTGGGTGAAGTCGCCGCCGGCGTAGAGGTGCGCCCAAACATCGTAGGCCACGGCGAGGACCGGGCCGTTGGCAAAGTAGCTTCCGGCAAAGGTCGGATCGACACTGCCGGCCGGCTGGTCGGCGTCGAGGATGGTCATCGTCGCGTTGGGCACGAGAATGGCGCAGTCCACGGGGTTGAGGAGCTCCAGGTTGGCGAAGACCACCGGGCCAAGACGGAAATCCCGGAGGAGCGGGACTTCGAAGGTCTTGGGGGTATCGTCGCCCACGGCCCAGCTCAGCAGACCGCTGGTGGTGACGTAGTGGCGGCCCGCCACGGCGGTGCCGTCGAGGGTGCGGTAAGAGACGGCGATGGCGTTGGTAGGAGCGCCGCCGCGGATGACGGTGATGAGAGCATTGCCCTGGCCCTCGTTCACCACGTAGTTCGTCTGGGCAAATTTCACGTAGGGCTGGGTGTCGTCATCGACAATCGTGACCACGCCATTGGTGGCCGGGCCAAGGAGCACCGCGCCTTGCGGATTGAAGATCGTCACACCGAAGAGGTGGTCGGGCTGCTGAAGGGCGTCGTTGATGATCGGAATGCGGATTTGCTTGGAGGTTTCCCCATCGAAGAAGGAGAGGGCCACGTTGTTCGTGGCGCCGTAGTCGATCCCGGCGGTGGCCGTGATGTTGTAGGTGCTGTAGCGCAGGGACACCACGCCACTGCTGCCGTTGGTGCGGACGAGCGTGAGGGTGACGTACGGCTCGTACTCGTTCACCGAGTAGGCAGCGGGCAAGAAGCTGATCTGGCCGCCGGAGAATTTGTCGTCCACGATGCTGAGCGTGGCATTGGCCAGACCGATCTGGTTGGCCAAGGCGGGCTGCACGTTGGAGAGCATGAGGCTGACGGTGCGCAACCCTTGGAGGAGGTCGTTGCGAATGATCGTCACGTTGAAGGTGAGGTTGGTCTGGCCCGGCAGGAAGACGAGTTGCCCGGCCGTGGGCCAGTAATCAACCGCCGGCGTGGCCGTACCGCCCTCGACCGTGGCGTAGCTCACAGTGACGGTGGTGTTGGTGTTGCCAAGGCGATAGACATTGATGAGCGCCCGGCCGCCAATGTCGTTCTTGTTCACGCTGTAGTAGGTGGCCGTGAACCCGACGATGGCCTCGCTGTCCTGAATGATGACCTTGCTGAAGGGCTGCGGACCGGGGCCGGCGCCGCCGGTGAAGTTCGTCACGTGCACTGCGAAGAACCGGTCGCCCTCCAGGACGCGTGTGTCGGGCAGGATCGGGACCGAGAAGATCTGGCGGGTCTCGCCCTCGATGAACTCCAGCGTGCCGTTCACGGGCAAGTAGTCGAAGCCCGGCACCGCCGTGTCGTCCGTGCCACCGGTGAAATAGTCCGCCGTGACCCGGCCCGTGGTGCCGCCCACGCGGCGCACGCTGACGATGACGTTGGTTTCAGTTTCGCTGACCGTGTACTCCGGCGCGGCGTATTCGACCTCGCCTGCGCCGTCGATGGACCCGCCATAGACGCGGGCCACGAAGCGGCGCAACTGGTCGTCGTAGGTGGTGAAGCCGCCGCCGAGGACGATCTTGCGGTCGGGCTGGAGGAGGAGGGCGGCAATGAAGCTGTTCGCGCCGTTGCCGAAGTTGATGGTCGGGTCCGTCGTGCCGTCGGAGCGCAGGCGGGTCAGACGTTTACGCGTCACGTTGTTGAACGCGGTGAAATCGCCGCCCGCGAGAATCTTGCCGTCCACCTGGAGCGCGAGCGCATAGACACTGTCGTTGGCGCCGACGTTGTTGGGGCTGGCGGCCAAACTGAGGAAGTCCGTGTCCAGCGAGCCGTCCTGGTTCAGGCGGGCGAGGTAGTTGCGCGGCGTGCCGTTGACGCCGGTGAAGCTGCCGCCGGCCACGATCCGGCCGTCCGGCTGAAAGAGGATGGCGCGGACCGCGGCGTTCATGCCGCCGGCGGGATCGAAGCTGAGATCAAGCGCGCCATTGGGCAAGAGCCGGGCGATGCGGAAGCGGTTCGTGCCGTTGACGCGCGTGAACTCACCGCCAATGAGAATCTTGCCGTCGTCCTGCATGGCGATGGCGAACACCGTGCCGTCCAGGCCGGAACCGGTGGAGAAGGTGACATCGACCGTGCCGTTGGTCGTCAGGCGGACGAGGTTCGGGCGGGTGATCCCGTTGAACTTGTTGAACGAGCCGCCGACGAGAATCCTGCCGTCAGGCTGGAGCGTGATGGCATAGACGGGATTGTCCGCGCCGGAACCGGGGTTGAAGGAGGCGTCGAGCGTGCCGTCGTGATAGACGCGGCCGATGCGGCTGCGGTTCGTGCCCACGATCTGCGTGAACAAGCCGCCCAGCAGTACGCGTCCGTCGGGCTGCAAGGTCATGGCGCGGATGGCGGCGTCGGCGCCCGGGCCGAGATCGAAGCTGGCATCAAAGGCGCCGTCAGGCAGCAGGCGGGCCACGCCGTTGCGAGAGATGTCGTTGACCTCGGTAAAATCGCCGGCCAGCAGCAGGCTGCCGTTCGGCTGGAGGGCGAGGGCATAAACAGGGCCGTCGGTCTTGGCGCTCGGATTGAACGTGGTATCGAGCGAGCCGGCGGGCGTGTTGAAGGACTCGTTGTCCACCAGGGTCAAGGTGACGGTGCTGGGGCTGCCGAGTTGCGCGCAGCCGGTCGGCTTCGGGTTCGACAGCAAGAGCACGAGGTCTTTGTTGCCGTCGGCCTGGTCATCGTCCAGCAAGGCGATGTTGAAGGTCTTGCTGATCTCACCCGGCAGGAACTGGAGCACGCCGTTGGCGGCCACGTAATCCATGCCCGGACTCAGCGGGTCCACCGGGATGATCGACCAGTCGATCTCGTTGGTTTCGGCAATGCCGTCGCGGCGCAGAACGCTGATGCTCACCTGGCCGCCGTTCTCGTCGGCTTGGTAGAAGGACTGGCTGAAGAGATACGTGCCGCATTTGTCGTCATCGATGATCGTCAGCGTGGCGTTGCTGCGGATGCCGAAGAGGCGCGGGTCGTTGGTCGCGTTGACCGTAGCGTTGGTCAGAAACAGGAGCACGGTGCGAGCGCCGTCCGCACGGCCATCCGCCAGCAGTGGCACGGTGAAGCTCCGCGGCACCGCGTCGCCGTCGTTCCAGGACAGCGTGCCGCTGGTGCCGTTGGTCAGCCAGTCCAGGCCGGGGATGGCGCTGCCGCTGACGGCGCGGAACTGGGTGGTAAGAGCGCGCTGGTCGCCGCCGGTGCGGGTGACGGTGATGGTGGCGGCCGGGGCCTTTTCGTTGGTGGTGAAGCCGGAGAGCGCGAAGTTCAACCGCCCAAACGGGAAGTCGTTGTCGATGATCGTGAGCGTGGAGGTCGCGATGGAGACGGGGGTGCTGCCCGGCAGGCGCGCGCCGCCGGTGGCGTTGGTCAGGACGAGGCCGATGTTCTCGTCGAACTCGACGGCCGTATCGTTGCGGAGGGGCACGGTGAAGGTGCGGTTGGTCTGACCGGAGGCAAAGAAGAGCGTGCCGCGCGTCGTGGTGTAGTCCCCGGTGTCCGGCAAGGTCGCGGGCGTGGCCACCGGCGGGGCCGTGAGCGTGGTGGTGAAGTAGTCCACGGTGACCGGGCCGACCGAGCCGTTGGTGCGGATGACGGTGATGAGGGCGCTCCCCTTGTCCTCGTTGGTCACAAAGGCGGTCGTGGCGAAGGTGAAGGTGCCGGCCGGGAAGTCGTTGTCGCCGATGGTGAGATTGGCCTTGGAGCGGCCCAGCGCGCCGCCCAACGGAATGTATTCGCCGCCCAAGACGATGTTGCCGTCCGGCCGCAGGAAGCTCAGGTCCAGCGTGCGGTCGCCGTCCCGGAGCTGGTTGTCGAGGATCGGGATTTCCAAATAGATCGGGTAGGTGCGGCCGACCCCCAGAGGGGCGAAATTGGTGATGGTGATGCCGAAATCTTGGGCGTTGGCGTCGATGTTGGTTTGGAAGAAACTCTGCGGCCAGATGGCCAGGAGATTGGTGCTGACATAATCGACCAAGTTGGTGGCCGTGCGGTCGAAGGTGCCGGCCTCCGCCATCAGGGTGCCCAGCCGGCCATCGGTGCGCTCCAGCCGCAGCTTGGCTCGGGCGCTGTTTTCGTCGGCGAAGAAATTCTCGAGAGCGTATTCCGCGTTGCCCGGCCCCGGCGTGGTGGTGCCGAAGAGGCGGGCGATGTTGTAGCGGGGCCGTTTGTCGGCGCGGGTGAAGACCGTGTAGTGGTTGGGCACCAACTTCGAGTAGGACGGATTGCCGCCCACGTTGGTGAACGAGCCGCCGATCATCACGTTGCCGTCCGGTTGGAGCGCAATGGAGGCCACGTAGTTGGGCGGGTCGAAGCTGAGTTTGCGCGGCAGGCCCGCGAAGTGGTTGAAGGCCGTATCCAAAAAGCTCGTGTCCAGCGCGCCGTCCCGCCGCAGGCGCGCCAGGCCCATGCGGCGGGTGCCGTTGAACATCATGAAGGAACCCCCGATGAGCGGCTGCTGGTTCGTGTCCACCACGATGGAGTAGATCGGATTGTCCACACCGCCGGCCGGGTCGAAGGTCGTGTCCAGCGCCCCGTCGGGCAGGAGCCGGGCCAGGCCGATGCGGGAGCGATTGTCGAAGCTGAAGAACCCGCCGCCGATGTAAATGGACCGGTTGGTTTGGACGGCCACGGCGTACACCGGGCCGTCCGCGCTCAGTCCGGGATTGAAGCCAGCGTCGAGCGAGCCGTCGCCATTCAACCGGGCGATGCCGCCAAAGAAGTTGGTGCCCACATAGAAGAAGTCGCCGCCGATGAGGATCTTCTCCGGGGCGCCGTCGTTGGCCGTCCAGGTGTTCAGTGCCCAGATCGTGCCGTCGGGCGTGCCGGGCACGACGAAGCTTTGATCGAGCGAGCCGTCGGGATTCAGGCGGGCGATGCCGTAGCGATCGACGTAGTTCACCTGGTTGAAGTTGCCGGCGATGACGATCCTGCCATCGGCTTGCAGCGTCATGGCCCGCACCGGACCGTTGGCGCCGCCCAGCGGCAGGAAAGTCGGGTCGAGCTGGCCGTTGGGCAGCAGCCGGGCAATGCCGCTGCGCTCCGCCCCGTTGTAGGAAGTGAACCCGCCGCCGATCAAAATCTTCCCGGTGTTGGTTGGACTCGAAGGATAGACAATCACTGACGACACCAAGCCGTCGGCGCCGGTGCCCGACTGGAAGGTCGTGTCCAGCGAGCCGTCGAAGTTGAGCCGGGCCACGCGATTGCGCGGCTGAGCGTTCACCGTGGTGAAGTCTCCCCCCAGGATGGTCTTGGCGGAGCCGCCGTCCATTTGAATGGCCACGGCGGCGACGATGTTGTTCGCGCCGGGCGTCAGGTTGAACTGCGGCACCGTTTCGGCGATGTCGTCCGGGTTCCATTCGCGATCCAGCGCGCCGGCGGACTGGTCGTCGTGAAGGATCGTCACGTTGGCGATGGAGGCGTAAGGATTGACCGGTGGCTGACCGCCGAGTTGGCGGATTTCCATGATGATGTCTTCGTTGAACTCCACCTCCGTGTCGTTGGTAACATAGATAGTAAAGTTGGCGCGGCATTGGTTTTGGCCGAAACCCAGGGTGAAGTTCGTGGGCATGTAGTCCGCGAGGTTGGTGATGGTCGTGAGCGTGTCGAAGGGCGTGTAGGTGGAGTTCGGCCAGATGTACTCTCCCGTAAACCAAGGGTTGCCCGGCGGGGCCTGTGCATAGTCGGAGCCAGCCTGCAACTGAAAGCCCGCAACGCGATTGAACAGGATCACCTGCACTTGGCACGCGCTTCCTGGCGTGATGATCACAGAGATGTTCATGGCATTGAGGCCGCCTGGAATGCGCGGATCGCGGTTGTTCCCGTATTCATCCATGCGCCACCAGCGGCGCTCGAAGGCAAAGGACCTGGTGTAGCTCAGGTTGGTCAGGTTGATCCCGCTCGCCGCCGGCGTGCCGTGGTTGATCTCGTAAATGACCACCGGCGCCAGCGCCCCGCCTCCCAAGATCGGCCGGATCAGGCCGGGCCGTTGAGCGTCTTCTTGTGGGTCGGGCCGCGGGTTGCTCAGTTGGACGTAAAAAATCTTGTGCCCGTTCGAGATGAAGTCCGACCAGACCGGCACCACAAAGTTGGTGCTCATCTGGAAATCGTCGAAGACCAGCGTGCCGTTCGTCGGCGTGTAGTCGATATACGGCACGGCCGTGCCGCCGGGGACGGTCGCATAATCCACCAGCACCCGGCCCGTGTTGCCGTTGGTGCGCACCACGGTGATGAGCGCCCCCAACGCGCTCCGGTGCCACGGCGGAACTCCCGCATTGCCGCACGAGTAGGGAAACGTCTCATTCTCCGTCACCTCGTAAGGCCAGATGTCCAGATACGAACTGAAGTTCAACTCGCCCGCCGGGCTGGGCGGCGGAATGGTCTCATCGTCCTGGATCGTCAGCACCGCGTTGCTCAACGAGCCGAGCGTCAGCGCGCCGGTCGCGTCGGTCAGGTGCAGGTTCACTGTCCGGTTGGAGTCCGTGAGGGCGTTGTCCAAGATGATGATGTCGAAGTTGGTCGCGAACTGGCCCGCCTCGAAGTTCAAGACACCGTTGCGCGGCAAGTAATCGATGCCCTGGATGGCCGTGCCGTCGCTGGTGGAAAACGCCACCGAGCCGGCCGCGCCGCCGAAGTTATAAACCGCGATGCTGGCGAAACCCGGCGGTTGGCCCTCAATGACGGTGTAAAACGGCTGCGCGAACTGCGTCAGATCGCCCATGACCACGTGCCCCCACCACGTGCCCCACCGGTCCCAGCCGCCCAGCGGCGCAGCCGCGTATTCCTGGATCGTCCAAAAATCCACATCGTTCACGGGATCGACCATGGACGCGCTGTAGTCGCCCCAGCGGTTCCTGAACCCGCCGTAAGTCTTGAAATACGGCGCTTCGCCCAGCTTCAGGATCGTTTCCTGACGCACCTCTCCAAGCGGGTCCAGACCGAACCGCACCGTGTAGCTGGCGCTGGCATACTGGTTCGTGGAGAACCGCGAGAACCCGATGAGCACATCATTCCGGGCGTTGACCGCGATGTTCGGAAACGCGTAAGACACGGGCGCCAGCGGGTCTTCCACCGCGCCGCGCTGCACGACCGCGCCGCTGGGCGATAGCTGCCACCACTGCACGGCCACGTGGCTGGGATTGAACGCCGGCAGGAACACATGGTGCGCCAGCCACAGGCTCCCGTTGCGCAGCACCACGTTCTGCACCCGGCAGTCGTTGGCGCTGATCCCGAACGGCGAGCCGCGCTGCGGCAGAAAACCCCCGAAAGGAAAACCGGTTTGAAAGCTGGGATCGCTCGATCCCCAAACATTGGTCGAGTTGACGAACGCCGTCCCCACCGTGAGCAACTCCCCTCCGACCGGCCCCGTAATCGTGCTCAGCCGCAGCCGGCTGCTGACGCTGGTGAAGTTCGTGATCAGGTTGTCCACCTCCACGAGGTAGATCGTGTCCGAGGCCGTGTCGTGGGAAACCGACGGCACCATGGTAAAGCCGCGCCCGGAAGTCTCCGGCAAGAACGTGTAGTTGCCAAGCCCGTTGGCGTAAAGGTCGGCCTTGTTGAACACGTAAATGTATTCCCCGGCGTAGCCGCTGCCGAACACCGGAAACATGTTCGCCGTCACCACAATCCAATCCTTGTTGAAGCCCACGCTCGGGTAGTCCGCCCAAATGATGCCCGGCAAGTCCACCGGCACCCGCCACATAAACCAGTTGCCCGTCGGATCATCCGTCTGCGATACCGCGATCAAGGTGCCCGAAGTGCCCAGCAGCGTGGCCCCGTCCGCCATCGCCACAAAAATCCACCGGCCCCCTTGGGCATCGAAATAGACTTTGGGATCGAACGCATCGGGGAAGCCCGCCGATTGCCAGAAAGCGTTCAACGGCATCCGGCTGACCTCCCCGCCGAAGCGGTCCTGAACCCGGACTTCCGTGTTATGCACCACCATCAAGTGCCGCGGCCCCACGGCCCCCATCGTGTCCGGCGGGATGGAGGTGTTGTTGTCATCCAGCGCCTGGAAGCTCGCCGCCGGCGGTGGCGACGGCACCGGCAGCACCCGCGGCGACATCGGCGCATAAGGACCCGGCTCCGCGCGTGGCGCATTCGTGGCCGGCACGATACGGTCCAGCGGCATCGGCGAATGGACGGCCTTCGGCGCATTGCTCACGCCGAGGCTCAGCGGCTCGATCACCGGCACGCCATTGCTGTCCACGTAGTAAGTGCGCGGCACCGAAACCAAGTCCGCCGCGCTCCATAAGGGACCCGGCTGCAGTTTGGCCGCCCGTGTCGCCGCGGCCTTGAAGTTGACGAAGCCACGAATCGGGGCCGTTTCCTGCGTGCCAGTGATCCGCTGCTGGGCCGGAAGCGACTCCGTCATCACGGCCACGCCGGCCAACACCGCCAGCCAAGCGGCGAGGCTCCGGCGCGGCGCGCGGGAAATGGTCGATTGATATTCCACCGTGGCGACGGCGCGCGCTGAAGAGCGCAGCCGCCGCGGAGATGTGCTGTTCATCATAGTGTCGTCAGAATTGCAGATTGCAGATTGCGGATTGCGGATTGCAGATTGCGATGGGCCGAGGGCGTCCTCACGGCGCGCCCGACCGCACGCGGTAGAAGCGATACGTGTAGCTGCCCGCGCCCGGATCAACGAGCGTGGTTTCCGGGCCGGTGGCGGTCTGGACGTCCACCACCGTCCACGAGCTTAAGTCGTCGCTGGCTTCGAGGTAGTAGGTCACGCCCGCGACGCTGCTGATGGTGAGAGTGGCCGAGCCTCCGGCCACGGTCACGATGCTGGTCACGCGCAATGGCGGCACCGAGCCGACGATCCGCGCCACGCCGCGCCGCGGCACGCCGTTCACGCTCGTGAAATCACCACCAATCAGGACGGCGTCGCTGGGCAACACGGACAGGGTATAGACGGTGCTGTTCGGACCCGCGCCCACATCGAAGCTCAGATCAAGCGAGCCGTCCGAGTTCAGCCGGGCGAGGCGGTTGCGGTTGGTGCCGTTGTAACTCACAAAATCTCCTCCCAGGATGATCTCGCCGCCGGACTGGAGGCCGAGGGCAAAGACGGTCGCGTTCGGTCCCGCTCCGGAGCGGAAAGTGGAATCCATCGAGCCATCCGTGTTGAGGCGGATGAGGTGCTGGCGGTTCGTTCTGCCGCTCAGGACAAAGTCTCCGCCCACCAACACGTGACCGTCGGCCTGCACGGCTAGGGCATAGACGGTGCCGTTGGTGATCACGCTGGCGTAGAACGACGGATCCACCGCGCCCTCCGGCGTCAGCTTGACCACCCGGCCCGCCGCCGTGCCGGCCACCTGGCTGAACGCCCCGCTCAAGAACGCCCCGCCCTCCGGCAACACCACGACCCAATGCACCGGCGCGTTGGCGCCCGAGCCCGGGTTGAACGACGTATCCACGCTGGCGTTGGGCCGCAACTGCGTCACCCCCAGCGTTGGCGCCGTGAAATTGCCCCCCACCAGCACGCGCGCGTTGGTGCGCACCGCCACCACGTTGACCACGCCGTTGAAGCCCGGCACCTGCAGGAAATTCGGGTCCGGCAGCCCATTGGTCAGCAACCGCGCCACCCGGTTCACCGCCGAGCCGTTAAACGTCACAAACGCCCCTCCAATCATCGCCCGCCCATCCGACATCAAGCTCACGCTCGACACATAAGAATTCGGCCCCTGCCCCGCCAAATTCGTCACCGTCACGTAATTCGTGATAGCCGTCACCACAAACCCGTTCGTGATATAAGTCACCACCGCGTTCGTCACCACCACCGGCACCGGCGGCAAAAACGTGTTGTCCAGCGCCCCGTTCGTGCCCAACCGCACCACGAAATTGTGGTTCGTCCCGTTGAACATCGTGAAGGCTCCGCCCACCACCACGCGCCCCTGCCCATCCGCCGCCAGCGACCGCACCAGACTATTCGCCCCCAACCCCGGATCAAACGTCCGATCCAGACTCCCCGCGCTGAAATCATCATCCACCACCCGCACCGTGGCCACGCTCTCCCCCGCGATCACGCCCCCGCCCGTCGCGTTCGTGATCGTCACCGTGAACGTCTCATCCCCCTCCACCGCCAGATCATTGGCCAACGCGATCACGATGCTCTTGTTCGTCTCCCCCTCCGCGAACGTCAGCAACCCGTTCGTCGCCGCGTAATCCAGCCCCCCGAACGCCGTCCCATCCGTCGTGAAAAACGACACCGACACCGACCCGGAGAACCCGTTCGTCCGCTGAATACTCAACACCACCTGCCCCTCCGCCTCCACCGCCTGGAACCGATTCGTCGCGAACACCAACACCCCCGGCCCCAGATCATTATCCTGGATCACCAGCGACGCCACCCCCCGCCCCAGCGTGGCTGGCCCCGTCACATTCGTCAGCACCAACGAGATCGTCTCCGGCTGCTCGATCTCATTATCATCATTGATCGGCACATCGAAACTCTGCACCGTCACCCCCGGATTGAACACCAGCGTGCCCGCCACCGCGTTGAAATCCCCCGCCCCCGCGCTGTCATTCGTCCGCACCAACGCCGCGTAACCCACGCTCACCCGGTCAATGCTCCCCCCCGCCCGCACCACCTGGATGCGCGCGATCAAACTCCCCTCCGTCACCGTGTAAATCGGCTGCCCGAACCCGATCACCCCATCATTGTCCAGAATGGTGACCAGCGCCGACGCCGGCGCCCCCAACCCGGCCCCCGTCGCGTTCTGGAGGTTCGCGCTGAAACTCCGGTTCCCATTCACCAGACTGTCGTTGTTCACCGCGATGGGGAAACTCTTGAACATCTCCGCCTCCCCAAAACTCAAATATGTCGAAACCCCCGCGTAATGCAGCGGCGACACCGCCGTCCCATCCGACGTTTTCAATTGCACACTGGCCGCGCCCGACGTGCCGCCCACCCGCAACACCGTCAACGCTACGTTCGTCCCCGCCTCGCTCACACTGAACGCCGGCGCGTTGAACTGGAAACTGCCCCCGCCCAAATTCTCCCCGCCCAGCAACCGCGCGATGGCCACCCGCGGCTGCCCGTTTACCTGCGTGAACGCGCCGCCGATGAGGAGAGTTGAGAGTTGAGGGTGGAGAGTTGAGGGGGCCACCACCACGGCGTTGACCGTGCGGTCTGCGCCGGTGCCAAAATTGATGGTCGCGTCCAACGTCCCGTCCGCATTGAGCCGCGTGAGCCGATTGCGCAATTGCCCGTTAAAGGCCACAAACGCCCCGCCCAACAGCACCTTGTCATCACTCTGCAACGCGATGGAACTCACGAAATCATCCGCCCCGAAGCCCGGAGCGAACGACGTGTCCAGCGCCCCGCTCGTGTGCAACCGCACCAACCGCCCGACGCTGGTCACACCATAACTGGTGAAGCTGCCACCCACCAGCACCCGCCCGCCCGAAGTCAGCGCCAGCGCATACACACTGCCGTTGAAGCCCGCGCCTGGATCGAACGCCGCATCCACGCTGCCGTTGGGCAGCAGCCGCGCGATCCGCGCTCGCGGCTGATTGTCCACGTGCAAAAAGTCCCCGGCGATGATGACCCCGCCCGCCCCGTCCACCAGGATGGCATTGACCGCGCCGTCCGCCCCCACGCCCGGATTGAAGGTGGTATCGACCGTGCCGTCCGTCTTCAGCCGCGCGATCCCCAGGCGGCTCACGCCATAGACCGTGGTGAAGACGCCGCCCACCAGCACCCGCTGATCGGGCTGGATGGCGATGGCATAGACCGCGCCGTTGAGGCCCACGCCGGCATTGAAGTCGATGTCGAGCGAGCCGTCCGTGTCGAGCCGGGCGAGCCAGGCACGCGGGACGTTGTTCACATTGGTGAAAAGGCCGCCGATGATGACCTTGCCATCCGCCTGCATGGCCATGGAGCGGACGGGCCGGTCGGGACCGAGGCCCACGTTGTAGCTCTCGTCCAGCGTGCCGTCGTCATTCAACCGCGCGACGCGATACTGTTGGTCCACGCCGACGATTTGGGTGAACTCGCCCGCCGCCATGATCTTGCCCAGCAACGAGGGTTGCGCCGAATTCGTATGCACGGCCAGGGCAAAGACTGTGTTGGCCGGCTGGGCGGCGGGATCGAACGTGGCCGAGTGCTCGCCGGACGTTTCCAGCACGGCGATGCGTTTGCGCGGGAGCCGGTTGAACTGGGTGAACTCGCCGACCACCGCGATCTTGGAACTGGTGGACTGGCCCGGCCCCGGCGGGATTTCGCTGATCTGGCTGATGATCCAGTCGTAGAAGTAGGACACGCGGGCATAGACGCCGGGGTAGTTCGGGAGGGCGCAGCCGTTGCCCCAACTGGTGGCGCCCGCCAGGCGGAGGCCGCCCTGCGCATTGGTCACCACGAGCGGGCCGCCGCTGTCGCCTTGGCAGGTGTCGATGCCGCCCTGGGCGTAACCGGCCATGATCATGTCCGGCGTGATAACGCCGATCGGGTAGGCCGAGGTGGCGGTAATGGGGCAGGCACCGACTTGCAGGATGTTCGGGGCCGCGCCGCCGGAACTGAGCGTGCCCCAGCCGGTGATCGTAGTCATGACGCCGGGATCGGTCAGGCCCGCGTTGGCTTCCGCCGGCGTGACGGGCCGCACGGGCGATGCGACATAGTTGCCGAAGAAACTGATCGGCGCCATCAGGTGCCACAAGGCGATGTCGTTTTCCCCCGTGCCGGGATTGTAGTTCGGATGGATCACGATCCGGTCCACGTTGAAGATTTGGCCGCCCGTCGGCTGGGTGAGATCGGTGATGCCGACCGCCACGGCCACGCCCGCCGGGTTCTGGCCCACCGAGCAGTGCGCGGCGGTGAGGATCCACCGGTCGTTCAGAATGGAGCCGCCGCAGAATTGGTTGGGCCGGATGTTGTTCGGGTTGTAGGGCTGGTAGATGAGGGCCACCTGGTACGGGTAGTCGGCGATGTTCGCGTTCACTCCTCCGACGATGCGCGGCTGCGCCGCCCAGAACGCGCTGGGATCCATGCGCGGGCCTTGCTTGGGAATCGGCTGGCCGGTCGAGCCGAGCGCCAGCCCGTAGATGCGCTGGTTCGCGCCCACGCCCGGATTGAACGTGGAATCCACCGTGCCGGACGGATCGAGCCGCACGAGCCGGTTGAAGGTGTTCCCGTTGAACTGCGTGAAGTCGCCCGCCAGGACGATGCGGCCGTCCACCTGCACGTCAATGGCCCGCACGGTAGAGTTGGCGCCCGTGCCTGGATCGAAGCTCAGATCAACCGTGCCGTCGGCGTTCAGGCGGGCCACGCGGTTGCGCGGCACACCGTCCACGGTGGTGAAGTTGCCGGCGATCACCACACGACCGTCGGTGAGGACCGCCACGCTGTACACCGGGCCGTCGGGACCGAGGCCGGTGGCGAAGGTGGTGTCCAGCGTGCCGTCCGGATTGAGACGGGCCAGGCGATTCCGGCGGACGCCGTCGAAGCGCGTGAAGTCGCCGCCGATCAGGATCGAGCTGCCGGTGCTGGCGTAGCCCATGAGCGCAATGGTGCGGACCTGGCCGTTCGCGCCCACGCCGACTCGGAAGTTCACATCGACCGCGCCGTCAGGGAAGAGGCGGGCGAGGTAGTTGAAGGACTGTCCGCCCACAGTGTGGAAGTTGCCGCCAATCAGGACGCGGTCATCCAGTTGCACCGCCACGGCACGCACGTCGCCGTCGGCGCCCACCGCGCTGTTGAAGACGGGATCCACGCTGCCGTTGAAACGCAGGCGGGCCACGTGGCCGCGCGGAATGGTGCCGAGGCCGGTGAAGGCGCCGCCAATGACCAGGCCGTTGGTGCTGCGGCCCACGGCATAGACCGCGGCGTTCGGGCCGGCGGAATCGAAGCTGATGTCCACCGTGCCGTTGGTGGTCATGCGGCCCACGCGGTTCATGGCCACGCCGTTCAAGTGCTGGAAGTCGCCGGCCACATACAGGTTTTCCCGGGTATCGAAGACGGCGGCGTACACCGTGCCGTCCGCGCCCCAGCGCGAGTTGAAGGTGTCGTCCACCGCGCCGGCCAGCGGCGTGTCCACGATCGTGAGGAGCGCGGAGGCGGGAGTGAGCACGACGTTCGCGCTCGGATTCGAGAGCGTGAGGTTCACCGTTTCGCTCGGTTCACCCAATTGGTCGAAGATGATCGGCACGGTGAAGGTCTTCACCGTTTCGTCGGGGCCAAAGGAAACCGTGCCGTTGGTGCCCACGTAGTCGAGACCACCGTTGGCCGATCCATCGCTGCTGGCGAAGTCCACCGACACGGTGCCAAGCAGGTTGTCGGTGCGTTCCACCGTAATCACCGCGGCCAGGTCGTTCTCGTTGACCACGAAGTTCGTGGCCGCGAACCCGATGTGGATCGGCAACGACTCGAAGTCCTCGATGGACAGGACGGCCGTGGTGGGCGGGGCCAGCGTGGCGCCGCCGCCCGGCTCGGAGAGGGTCAGCCGCACCGTGCGGTTGGGCGTCACGGCCGGGTTCGGCAGCACCGGCACCAGGAAGGTCTTGTTGGTTTCGCCGTCGGAGAAGGCCAGCACCCCGCTGGCGGCCAGGTAATCGATGCCCACCGTGGCCGTCAGATCGCTGGTGGCGTATTTCACCGAGACGATGCCCGATGCGCCGTCGTTGCGGACGACGGTGATGACCGCGTTGGCGCCGTGCTCGGAGACGGTGTAGGTGGCCGCAGAGAAGCTCAGCACGCCGGGGGCGAATTGCGCGTCGAAGATCGTCAGCAGGGCGTTGGTCACGCCGAAGTTGACCGTGTTGGCCGGGCTGGCGCCGGTGATGCGCAACTGGACCGGCCGGTTCCCGGTGGCGATGCCGTCGTTGAGAATGGGCACGAGGAATACTTTGTTGGTCTGGCCCGGCAGGAAGGTGAGCGTGCCGAAGACGGGCACGAAGTTCTGCCCCGCCACGGCCGCGTTCGGCAAGGCCGGGTTCGCGGCGGCTTGGTAGTTGACCGTGACGGTGGTGTTGGTGGCCCCGGTGCGCCAGAGGTTCACCACCGCCGAGCCGCTGGGCGTGTTTTCGGCCACGTTGTAATCCGGCTGCCCGAACGTGATCACGCTGTCGTCGCTGAGGATCGTCGCCACCGCCACCGGCACGACGCCGATGTCCGCCCCGCCGGTCGGGGTGTCGAGGCCGACGTAGAACGACTCGGGGAATTCTACCGCCCGGTCATCGGTCAGCGGAATGCGCACCAGGGTCATGACTTCGCCCTGCGGGAAGGTCAGGGTGCCGGTCCCGCCGGTGTAGTCTTCGCCGTCCAGGGCCATGCCGTCGTAGGTGATCCAGTTCGCGCCCGCCGTGCCGAACGTGCCGCCCCGGCGCATGACCTTCAGGAGGGCCACGCCGTCGGCTTCGTTGGCGGTGTTGAAGGGCTGGCTGAATTCGATGCTGCCAGGCCCGCCCAGGGAGCCGCCGAAGACCCGGGCCAGGTGGTTTGCGGGTCGCGCGTCCATTTGCGTAAATCCGCCGCCCAGGACGATCTTGCGGTCCTGCTGGATGACCAGGGCGGCCACGAAGCCGTTGGCGCCTTCGCCGAAGTTGATGCTGGCATCGACGGAGCCGTCCTGGTTCAGGCGGGTGATGCGATTGCGAGTCACGCCGTTGAAGGTCGTGAAGGTGCCGCCGAGCAGGATCTTCTCGTCGTCTTGCAGGGTCAGGGTGAACACGGAATCGTTTGGCCCGGAGAGTCCGGCCAGGAAGTTCGTGTCCAGCGTGCCGTTCGGGTTGAGGCGGACGAGGTAGCCGTGGCCCTCGAAATTGGTGAACGAGCCGCCCACCAGAATCCGGCCGTCGGTCTGCACCGCGAGCGTGCGCACGATGGCGTCCGCGCCAGCGCCGACCGTGAAGCTGGTGTCGATGCTGCCGTTGGGATTGAGCCGGGCAATGCGGCTGTGCGGCAGGTTGTTAAACGCGGTGAAGTCGCCCGCAATGATGATCTTGCTGTCCGGCTGGACGGCGATGGCGAAGACGGGACCGTTCGGGCCGGTGCCGATGCTGAACGCCCCGTGCAGGCTGCCGTTGGTGTTCAGGCGGACCAGATGGGGCATGGTCACGCCGTTGTAGCTGGCAAACGCCCCGCCCACCAAAATCCGCCCGTCACTCTGGAGCGCCAGAGTGTGGACGGGGTTGTCCGCGCCCGCCCCAGGGTTGAAGGAGTAGTCCAGCGTGCCGTCCGCATAGAGCCGGCAAAGGCGGCTGCGGTTGACCCCGTTGAACGTGGTGAAGAACCCGCCCAGGAGCAGCCGGCCATCCGGCTGGAGAGCGATGGCCCGCAATTGGTCGTTGGCCCCGGCCCCCACGTTGAAGGTGTTGTCCAGTTGGCCGCCTTCCAGCAGCCGGGCCAGGTTCCGCCGGATCACGTTGTTGATGGTGGTGAATTCCCCGCCCACGATCAGTTTGCGGTCCGCCTGGAGCGCCAGCGCATACACGGGCCGATCCGGCCCCGTCCCGATGTTGAAGGTCACATCCACGGACCCGGCGGGCAGGACGGAGGATTCGTTGTCCACAATGGTCAGGACGGCGTTGCTCGGCGCCAGCAGGCCCGCCCCGCCGCCCGGATTGCTCAGCGCCACGATGAAGGTGCGGTCGCCGTCTTCCAGCCCGTTGTCCACCGGGCGGGCGCGGAAGGTCTTGCTGATCTCCCCCGGCGCAAACACCAGCACGCCGTTCGTCGGGGCGTAGTCGTTGTTCAGCGCGGTCCCGCTGCCGTCGAAGGTGGCGAATTGCACGGAGCACGTGCCGGCGATCCCACCGTAGCGTTGCACGGTCAGGTCCAGGCCGGTGCCGTTTTCGTCCATCGAGTAGGTCCGGCGGCTGAAGGCTAACGCGCCGTAGCCGTCGTCGTCCAGAATCCACAGCTTGGCCGTGGTCCGGCTGCCCAGGGCGCTGCCGTTGGACGGGTTGAAAAGGCGCAGGCTCACGTTGTTCGAGCCATCCACCAGGTTGTCGTCCAGGATCGGCACCAGGATGGTCTTCGTCAGGGTCTCGCCGTGGACCCAGGAGAGGAGGTTGGTGCTGGGGGCAAAGTCGCGCCCGGCCAAGGCCGCGTTCGGGGCGCTGCCGTTGGTCACGCCTACGGAGACGCTCAGCGGGCCCACGCTGCCGCCCGTGCGGCTCACCGACACCACCGCGTAGCCCGCGCCTTCGTTCGTCGTGTAGGTGGCGGCCAGGAAGTTGAGCCGGCCCGCGGGGAAGTCGTCGTCAATGATCGTCACGGTGGCGGCGGTGGTGTTGGTGGCGGGGTTGAAGGCAGGCGGGCCGCCGGCGCTACCCGGCAGGACCGCGCCGCCGGTGGCGTTGGTCAGGATGACGGTGAAGTTCTTGTCGAGGTTGACGCTGGTGTTGTCGGTGATCGGGATGAGGATGCTGGCGTTGGTCACGCCGGAGGGGAAGGTGATGGTGCCGCGTTTGGTCAGGTAGTCGCCCGCGCCGAGGATGGTCGAGCCGAGGGCGGTGCCATTGACGGTGTAGTAATCCACGGAGACGGAGCCGACGTGGCCGTTGGTGCGGACGAGGGAGAGGGTGACGGAGCCGTCGCTTTCGTTGGTGGCGTAGCCCTCGCTGTTGAAGGCGAGGGTGCCGTGGAGGACGTCGTCATCGACGATGGTGAGGAGGGAGGTGGTGCGGCCGAGGGCGCCGCCTAGGGGGATGATTTCGCCGCCCAGAGTGATCTGGGCCACGGGCTGGGCGAGGCCGAGATCGACGGTGAGGTTGCCGGTGATGTTGGGGTCGTTGAGGATGGGGAGGGTGAAATAGACCGGGCCAGGGAAGCCGTCGCTGCGCATGAAGCGGTAAAACTCAGGGAAGGCTTGGGGCGCGACTTGGGCCACGTAGTTGCGGTCGGCGACGGCGGTGCGGTTGGTGGTGCCGGCTTGGGCGGTGAGGGTGCCCAGGGTGCCGTCGATGCGGTTCATGGTGAGTTCGATCTTGGGCTGGAACTCGTCGATGGAGTAGTTGTCGAAGGCGAATTGGATGTTGCCGGGGCCTTGGGACGGGTTGGGCTGGGTGATGATGTTGGTGGAGTTGGTGGTGGTGACGGTGGTGCTGGTAACGCCCCAGGTGCCCAGGAGGCGGGCAATGTTGTAGCGGGTGGCTTTGTCTTGGCGGGTCCAGACGGGGATGCCGGGAGGGTAGGTGGTGGTGGTGCCGACGACTTGGCCGGGTTCGTTGCCGCCGACGTTGGTGAAGGAGCCGCCGACCATGAGGTTGCCATCGGGTTGGATGGCGATGGAGTTGACGAAGTTCGGGGGCTGGAAGCTGAAGGGATTGCAGAAGCCGGCGAATTGGTTGTAGGCCGAATCCATGAAGGTGGTGTCCAGGGTGCCGTCGGTCTTGAGCAGGGCCATCCCCATGCGGCGGGTGGCGTTGTAGCTGGTGAAGAGACCGCCAATGTAAGCTTTGTCGTCCGTCTGCAGGGTGATGCTATACACGGAGTTGTTGGCGCCCTGGCCGGGATCGTAGGTGAGGTCGAGCGAGCCGTCGGTGTTGAGGCGGGCGAGGTTGACGCGGGTGCGGGAATCGAAATCGTTGAACTGGCCGCCAACGAGGAGGCGGCCGTTGCCTTGGACGGCGAGGGCATAGACGGGGCCGTTCGCGCCGCTGCCGGGGAAGAAGGCGGTGTCGAGTGAGCCGCCGGAATCGAGCCGCGCCACGTGGCCGCGGTAGGTGCTGTTGAAATTCAGAAAGTCACCGCCCAGGTAGATGCGCGGCAGGCTGGCCACGCGTTCCAGGGCCACCGCCCAGACGGGGCCGTCGGTGCCGAGTTGCGGATCGAAGGAGAAGTCGAGCGAGCCGTTGGGGTTGAGCCGTGCGACGTGCGGGCGGCTGACTTCGTTGATGAAGAAGAACTCGCCGCCGATGACAATCCGGCCATCCTCCTGGACCGCCATCGCCCACACCGCGCCGTCTGCGCCGGTACCGGGATCGAAACTGAAGTCCAGCGAGCCATCGGCGTTCAAGCGGGCAATGCCGTTGCGGAGGAACCCGTTGAAGGAAGTAAATCCGCCGGCGACCAGAATCTTCCCGGACGGCAACACCGCGACCTGGCTGATGAAGCCGTCGGCCCCGGTGTTGGGCGCGGCCAGGAAGCCGGTGTCGAGCGAGCCGTTGGCATTCAGGCGGGCCACGTGGTTGCGCGGAACGGTGTTGACGGAGGTAAAGTCACCGCCAAGGACGGTCTTGCCGTCGGGCTGGACAGCCACGCTGTACACCGGGCCGTTGGCGCCCGGGGCAAGGTTGAACGGCGGCGTGGTGTAAGAAACGTTGTCCGGGTTCCACTCGCGGTCGAGCGCGCCGGGGGGTTGCTCGTCGTACAGAATCGTGACGTGGGCCAGTCTCGCGTAGGGATTGATGACCGGACGGAAGGTCGGTGGGCGATCCGCTGACCACAGGTAAACGTGAATGTCCTCGTTGAACTCCACCAGCGAGTCGTCGTTGATCGTGATGGTCGCTTGCCGTCGTTGCTGAACGTCGTCGTTGTCGGGGAAGGTCAAGGTCACGGTCTGGTTCTCGAAATCCGAATCAAACGGCTGCAACGGGCTGGATCGGCTGGTCGGCGTAGCGTAGTCCGAACCGTCGTCCAGCAGGTACCAGAAATTCTGGCCCACGCGGACTTCCACCGAATGCTCCGCCGTGTCCTGATCGCTGTAGCGGTTATAGACGACCGTGAAGATGAGTTGGCGGCGGTACTCGTCCACCCGGTAGTGCAGACGCTCAATGGAGAACTGGCCGGGCACTCGCACGCTCGCCACCTGCACCAGCGCGTTAGTTTGGAGGCCCAAGCTCGGCATAATGACCGCGGCGTTCTCTTCCGGCGCGGGACGCGGATTGAGCAAGATCATCGGCGTGACGGCGAAGGGGATATAGACAATATTGGTCCCCACATTCGTGATGCCGGGCTGGTTGGACAGGAGGGTGATGTCCACCACGAAGTTCGTGCTCGTCTGGCCATCGTCGAAAATCAGCGTGCCCGTCTGCGGGAAGAAGGCGTCCTGCACCTGCCAATCCACCAGCACCCGGCCCGTGCTGCCGTTGACACGATTCACCGTCACCAGGCAGCCCAGCACGTCGCGGTGATCGGTGGGGCCGCCTTGGGCGTTCCACCAGTAGGTGTATTCCCGCTCGGTCACCGCATACAAGCTGGCCGAGAATTGAAATTCGCCGGAGCGCGTGGCGGAGGCGTTCACCGAGCCTTGAACGGTGACCACGGTGTTGGACACCGGGCCGAGCGCGGCGTTGGTGCCGACGGGATTGAAGAGGGTCACCAGGAACTCCCGGTTCGTGTTCAGGGCCGGGTTGTCGAGGATCTGCACCAGGAAGGTTTGGTTCGATTCGCCGGGGGCGAAAGTCAGCGTGCCGTTGCGCGCGATGTAGTCCACGCCGGCGATGGCCGTGAGGTTGCTCGTCGTATATTGGACGGTGAGTGGGTCCGTGTGGCTGGGTTCGGTGATGACGTTGATGAGGACGTAGCCCGGCGAGGTGGCACTGACCCAGTAATTGGAGCTGTCAAACTCCATCTCCCCCAAGGCGGGCGGCGGCACCGGCGGGTTGGTGGAACCCGTGGTGTAAGCCCAGTTCAAGGTGTAGAGGCCCATGGAGCCGCCGTAGCCGTCCACCGCGACGTGGTAGGTCTGGTTCGCCACGGCCGTGAAGCGGATCATGCTTTGCAGGCCGTAGATGGAATCGTCGTTGTTGGCCAACCGCATCAGGGCGTTGACGCTGTCGCCGGTGTAGGCCGCCAGGAGGGTGTCGAACAAGCTGCCCCGCGTGTCGAAGACGACGGCGCCGTCGCGATCGGCGGTCCAGGTGTGCCAGACGGAATGCCCACCCTGGGTTGTGTAGTGGTAAGGCTCTCCCACTTCGCGGGTCGCGCCGAGGGTGCTGCCGCTGGTCGTGCCGGCCGGCCCGGTCAGGACCGTGCCGTCGGCGAAGTTGTCGTTGGCCGGCGCCTGCGCGCGGACGCTCACGGCGGTCAAGAGGCCCGTTGCCATCAAGGCCACGGACAAACAGGCGGACCGGACCCAGGGCCGGTTCAGCAGACAGTCTTGCAGTCTTTGCATAACACTCGTTCTTAAAAAAATTCACTCACGGGCAGGCGGCCGCGCCGCGGAAACCACAGGCGGGCCGCCTGCGCTACCAGTGAGGGCGCGGTGTCTTTCACAAAAAGTCGGGAGCTTGTCCAGTTCATCCTGAACGCCGAACCAGCGAAACCACGAAACACACGAAACACACGAAAAACCGGGACCATCTCCGATCGTCCGACCACGGCGGGTCGGAGGCAACTCGACGAGTCGAGAACGCCGGTCCCTTTCGTGTACTTCGTGTCTTTCGTGGTTTCCATTTCGGAATCCAGGTTCATGGCCAATTCAAAATCACGGCCCCAGGCGCACGCGGTAAAAGCCCGCGCCCGGCGCGGTCCCGCTGTTCACCGTAAACGTCACGGCACCGCTCAGCGCGCCGTTGGTCGCCACCGGCGTCCAGTTCAACAAGTCCGGCGACAGTTCGAGAATGCAGATTTGCCCCGGCTGCGCGCCGACTTGCAGCGTCAGGACACCGCCCGCCGGCGGCCGGACCGGCAGGAAGGCCGGTTTCTGCGAATCGCCGTTCAGCAGGGCGACGTGGCCGCGGAGATGGCCGTCCACCTGGGTGAAATCGCCGCCGATCATTACGCGGCCGTCCGGCAAGACCGCGAGCGTGGACACGCGGTCGTTCGCGCCCAGCCCCGGATGGAAGGTGGAATCGAGCGCGCCGGTGGACATCAGCCGCGCGATGCGGCCCCGCGCGCCGCCGGTCAGGAAAGTGAAATCGCCGCCGATCACGAGGCGGTCCAGGGCGTCGAGGGCCAGGGCGAAGATCGGGCCGTTGGGCGCGGGCGAGAGGAACGAGAGGTCCAGCGAGCCATCGGCTTCGAGCCGGGCCAGGTACGGCAGCGTGACGCCGTTGACGGCCGTGAAGTCGCCCGCGATGACGATCTTGCCGTTGGGCTGGACGGCCAGCGCAAAGACCGAACCGCCCTCGACCAGCGGCGCGAAGAAGCCATCCAGCGTGCCGCTGGGGTTGAGCCGGGCCAACTTGAACCGGAGCACGTTGTCCACCGTGAGGAAGCTGCCGCCGATGAGCACCTGCCCGCTGGCCTGGGTGGCGACACAGAAGACGTGGCCGCCGACGCCCGCGCCCGGATTGAAGGTGGCATCGATCGAGCCATCCGCGCGCAGCCGGCCCACGCCGGAAACCGGCAAGGAGAAACTGCCGCCGGCGTAGAGCCGCGCACTGCTGGGCAGGAGCGCGTAGGCCGCGGCGTTCAGCGTGGGCGGCGGAGCGAAGTAAGGATCGACCGCGCCGTTGGTGTTGAGCATGGCCAGGCGGTTGCGGTTCGTGCGGACGAAGCCCTGGCTGTTCATCTGGGTGAAGAGGCCGCTGATGGCGACCTTGCCGTTGGGCATGACTGCCAGCGCGGACACCATCGCATTCGGGCCGATGCCGATGAGGTTGGTCGAGATCAGGAGCCGGTTGCTCAGGACGACGAGCGGGTTGGTGGGGTCATAGACCGGAATCACGTTCGTCGTGTAGATCGCGTCCGGCGTGAGGAACGAGTCGTCCACCGCGCCGTCGGGATTCAGGCGGGCCAGGTACTTGTGCGGGCGGCCGTTGAAGTTGGTGAAGGCGCCGCCCACGATGAACTTGAGCAGGCCGGCGTCGGGCTGCAGGGCGACCGCGCTGACAAAGCTGTTCGCGCCCACGCCCGGCTGGAAGGAGCGGTCGAGTCCGCCCGGCCCGGTGGCCGGATAAAGCAAGTCCACGCGGGCCGTGCCGTCGCCGCCGATGAGCACGCCGCCGTGCGGATTGGAGAGCGCCACCGCGAAGGAGAGCGCGCCGTCCAGGGCCGGGTTGTAGTAGGTGGTGAGACTGACGCTGGCGCTGGTCTGCTGGTTGGCGAAGTTCACCGTGAGGTTCGTGCCGAGGAAACTGACGCCGGGCAAGGCCGTGAGCGGGACGGTGCTGAGTTCGATGGAGGCCGCGCCGTTCGCGCCGTTCGTGCGGATGAGCGTGATGATGGCATCGTTGCCCTGGAGCGTGCTGAAGGCGGCGCTGCTGAAGGCAATCGTGCCGGCGTTGTTCACGATGGTCACGGTGGCGTTCGACGGCGCGTAGAGCAGACCGTTCGTCGGGTTGGACAGGTGGACGAAGAAATCCTTGAAGCCGACCGCGGACGGGTTTTCGCCCAACGGCACGAGCACGGTCTGCGTGGTTTCGCCCGGCGCGAAGGCGACATTCGTGGTCACGCTCAGGTAATCCCACGGCGCCAGCGCGGTGCCGTTCGAGGTGGTGAACGTGACCGTGACGGGCGCCGTGACCGCGCCGTCGCGCAGGACGGTGATGAGGGCGTTGGTGCCGTTGTTGGCCGCGCCATAGTTGGTCGCGCTGAAGCGCACGGCCGTGAGGTATTCCTGGATGAGCAACACGGAGGAAGTGAGGCCGCTGGTATCGACGTTGAGCGGGGCGTTGGTGAGGTAAAGGTTCACCGTGCGGTCGCCGTCGGCGGTGAAGTTGTCCAGGAGGCCCACGTCGAACGTCGCGCTCGTCTGGCCCGGCGCAAAGGTGAGCGTGCCGCGGGCGGTGAGGTAATTGACGGAGCGGATCGCGGTGCCGTCGCTCGTGCCGTAGCCGATGCTGAAGGTGGAGTTGGTGTCTCCGGAGCGCGCCACGGTGATGCGCGCCGTGCCGGCGTTCTCCGCCGCGGTGAAGAGGGACTGCGCGAACTCAACGCTGGCGATGCTCATCTTCTCGTCACCGTGGATGCGGGCGACGCGACTCCGCGGGATGTCGTTCACCAGGGTGAAGTCGCCGCCGATGATCGCCGCCGAATCCGACTGCACGATCACGGCGCGCACCACGTCGTCCGCGCCCGTGCCCACCACGAACACCGGGTCCAGCGAGCCGTTCGGGCGGAGCCGGGCAAAGTGGCTGCGCGCAGCCAGGTTGAAGTGCGTGAATTGCCCGCCAATCAGAATCTGCCCACGCGGGGCGACCGACACCGAGGTCACAGGCGCATCCGCGCCCAGGCCCGGCTGGAAGGTGGCATCGACGAAGCCGTCGGCGTTCAGCCGGACGACGTAGAAGGAGTTGCTGCCGCCGGCCAGGGTGAAGGTGCCGCCCAGCACGACCTTGCCGTCGGCTTGCAGCCCGATGGCGTTGACGGCGCCGTTGAGGTTGGCCGAGCCGGTGAAGCTGGGATCGAGGTTGCCGTTGGCCAGCAGGCGCGCGATGCCGACGCGGGCCGAGCCGCCCACCGTGGTGAAGCTGCCGCCGATGAGAATGCGCTGGTCGGGCTGGACGGCGATCGCCTGGACCGCGCCGTTCAAAGCCACGGCGAAGGCGCCGTCCGGCGAGCCGTCTTCGTTCAGCCGCGCCAGCGAAGCGCGAGGCTGGCCGTTGACCAGCGTGAAGTTCCCTCCGAGAAGGACCTTGCGGTCGGCCTGGGCGGCGACGGCGCGCACCGCGCCGTTGGCCGCGCCGGCGCCGGGGTTGAAGGACGGATCGAGGTCGCCGTTGGCGCGGAGGCGCGCGATGCCCACCCAGTTGCTGGTGTCCATGCGGGTGAAGACGCCGCCGACCAGAATCTTGTTGTCCGGCGTGATGGCCACGGAATAGACAGTGCCGTTCGCGCCGAAACCCGGATTGAAGAACGCATCCGCCACACCCACGGACTGCAAGCGCGCGATGCGGGTATAGACCGTGCCGTCCACGCGGGTGAACTCGCCGCCGATGACACACTGGCCATCGGGCTGCAGGGCGAGGGCGTGGACCGGGCCGTTGGCGCCCGGCTGTGAGGAGAATGGATTGGTGTACTCGTAGTCCACGTTGCCCGGCAGTTCGTTGTCGAGAACGGTCACCGCCACATTGGCCAGGCCCAACACCGTGGAACCGGGCAGGGTGGGCGCGAGCGTCTGGAGGTTCCCCAGGCTCACGCCGAAGGTTTCGTTGCCCTCGCCGAGGGCGTCATCGATGAGCGGCACCAGGATGGTCAGGTTGGTTTCGCCCGGATGAAACTCCAGTTCGCCGCTGCCATTGGTGGCCACCACGAACTCATGGCCGCGGAAGGTGAGCGTGCCCGCGACCGCTTGGTAATCGGCGTTGTTCAAGGCCGAGCCGTCGGTGGTGACAAAGTCCACGCTGACCGGGTTCACGGCGCCGCCGAGACGGGCCACCGTGACGACGGCGTAGGGGGCGTATTCCCAGGCCAGGAAGTTGGTCGAGGCAAACGTCACGGTGCATTCGTCGTCCAGGAGGACAAGGGTGGCGGCAATGGTCGGGCCGAGCAAAGTGTTGGTCGGGGCGCTCAGGGAGAGGGACACGGTTTCGTTGCCCTCGAACAGCGCGTCGTCGCGGATGGGCACCAAGACCGTCCGGGCCGTCTCACCGGGTGCGAACTGCACGCGCGTGGCGACGCTGGTGTAATCCACGCCGTTGCTGGCGGTGAGATCGTAGGTCGTGAGCGCGACGCTGACCGGCCCGTTGGTCAAGCCGACGCGGGCGACCGTCACCTCCGCGTGGGCGGCGTTTTCATTCGCCATGAAAGTGTTCGTGGGGAACAGCACCGCCGTGTCGTCGTTGAGGATCGTGACCGTGGCCAGGCGCTGGCCGCCCAGCGGCGTGCCGCCCGTGGGGTTGGTCAGCTCAACGAAAAAGGTTTCGTCGTCCTCCACCGAGTTGTCATTGACGAGCGGGACGCTGAAGCTCTTGACCGTTTCGCCGGGCGCGAAGACGAGCGTGCCGTTCGTGCCGGCGGACTCGTAATCAAGGTGGTTCGTCGCGGTCCCGTCCCGGACCAGGTATTCCACGCTGACGGCGCGGTTGGTGTCGCCGGAGCGGACCACGGAGATGAGGGCCGAACCGGCGTTCTCGAAGAACCGGTAGTCGGTGCTGGTGAATTGCAGCGTGCCGTCGTCCGAGAGGACGTAAATGGTGGCGCTGCTGCTGCCGACGCTGTAGCCGGAGCGCGGGAGGAGCGTGAGCTTGACCTCTTCCAGCCATTCCTCCACGGGGTCGTTGATCGGCTGGAGGGTGAGCGAGACGGAATTCGTGCCGGCCGGGAAAGTGACGGTGCCGATGCGGCCATCCGGCGCGAGGGAGACGTAGTCGTTGCCGGAGGCCGCCCAGCCGGTCAGCGCATACGTGACGGTGAGCGGGCTGTTGACGGGACCGTCGCGGGTGAAGACGAAATGCGCCGGCACGCCGCCCGACTCGAAAGCGAGCGTGGTGTCCGCCGAAACGGACACCACATTCACGCCCACGTCAATGATGGTGACGGTGTGGGTGTTGAAGTCGCCCAGATAGGCGTTGGTGGGAATCTTGGCGATGAGCAGGTTGGTGATGGTCTGCCCATTGGTTTCGATCAACGTCTCGTTCGTCTCGTAGCCGGAAGGGTTGAAGAGCCGGAACACGACCGTCTTGTCGCCCGCGACGAGGCCGTCGTCCACGATCTCAAGGCTGATCAACTGGATGTTGTCCTCCGGGTCGTAGAATTTCGGCGGCGGGTCGGGCTGCCGGTAATGGATGAAGTTCAGGATGCCCGTGACGGTGTCGATGGGGACGTAGTTGACGTTGGGCAGGCCGCTGCCGGCGATGATCCGATATTCGATGACGATGGGCTTGTTGGTGGCCGGGTTCGCGCTGCACTTGAGCGGAATGAGGATGCGGTGGGCGTCTTCGCGCACGCTGGAGGCCTTGAGCATGAAGCCCACGGCCGGCAGTTCGCTGCCGTCGTTGTCGGTGATCCGCACCGTGCCGCCCGAGGGGCTGCCGACGTTGTAGTTCGGGCCAGGCAGAAGCTGGACGATGACCGTTTCATCGCCCGACACATCGTAGTCCTCCTGGTAGCGGTCGTCGTTGGCGCCACCGGCATTGACAGGCAGCGTGACGCTGACTGCGCCCGCGGGGATGGTGACGTTGGTGCCCAGTTGCGAGTAGTCGGAGCCGGCGAAGGCCGAGCCGCCTACTTCGTAATAGACCACGAGGCTGGAGTTGAAGTTGACGTCGGTGGTGCGCTCGATGGTAAACGAGCCGCCGCTGCCGCCTTCGGCGGCCGTCCCACTGGCTCGGAGCGTCACGATCGGCAGGTTGTCCTGGATGGTGACGGTGGCTTTGTTCTGCGAATAGACGTTGTAGGCGGGCGTGTCGGACAGCGAGATGACGACGGTCTTCGCGCCCGTCGAGGCGCTGTTGATCGGCACGATGCGAATGGTCGCGCTGTTCTGGCCGGCGGGAATGGTGAGCGTCTGGGCCAGCGCCTGGTAATCCAGGCCGCTGACGGCGGTGCCGCTCACGAGGTAGCTCACCACGAGCGGGTCGGTCAAATCGCCCGCGCGCGACACCGTGACGGTGCCGGTGTTGCCGCCCACCTTGGCCGCCACGGAATCCGTGGCGAACACCGTGACCACCGGCAAATCGTCGTCAATGATCCCGAACATGGCGTTGGCGCCGCCGCCCAGGTAAGCAGGATCGTCGCTGACGGTCACGGTCGTGATTTCGAGGCCCTCGACGAAGAGGTCGTTCACGGCGAGGACGTGCAGCAGTGCGTAAGCCTGCCCCGCCGGGATCGTGATCGTGCCGGGCAAGGGCCGGAAGTCCACGCCGTTGCTGGCCGAGCCGCTCACCGTGTAGTGGACCACCAAGTCGTTCGTGATGGGCGCGCCTTGTCGGGAGAACATCAGGGTGGCGCTGTCGCCGCGCGTTTCCACGGCCAGCACGTCCAGCGGCGCGACGCTCACCGCGGGCAGGTCGGGCGGCTCGTCGTCGAGGATGCGCAGCGTGGCTTCGGGCACGGCCAGGGTGTAAGTGGGATAGGTCTGGTACCAGACCGGCGTCATGTTGTCCGGGGCGGCCGGCCGGAGTTCCCAGCCCGGAATGGTGACGCGGTTGGTCACGCTGACAAAGAGCGCATTGGTCGTGATGACATTGATGTTGCTGCCAAGTTGGTTGGTCACGAGCGTGTTCGTGATGTAGGTGATGACGCGCCAGTCGAAGGGCGCCAGCGACAGGGTCACCTTGACGGTCTTGTCGCCGTCGCCGACCGCGTTGTCGATGGACAGCAGGTTAAGGTTGGTGGAAGCCTGGCCAGCGGGGATCGTGACCGTGTAGTGCGTGTAGCTGGCGGAGTTGGTGCGGAGGCGGTTGTTGATGTTGGTCTGCCAGTAGAAGGTGTAAGTCGTTTGGGGGAATGGCTCGTAGTCGGCCCCCATGACGGCGGTGCCGGTGGGTTCGTTGAAGAAGACAATCAAGTCCTGGCTCAGGTCGCCGTCGCGCGAAATCCTGAAGCTGCCGGTCGAGGGGGCCGTGATTTCGTTCGTGGTAAACGTGCCGTCGCCGTTGTCAATGATCTCAATGCCGACGACCACGTTGGTCATCACTTCGGGTACGTCCGCTTCCGGGGTGATGCTCACCCTCGGCAGCGGCGAGGCGGTGTGGTCCAGGTTGAGGGCGTCCGACGCGGTGAGCACTACGGGGTCGTTGAAATTCGGGTCGATGCGGTAGCCGAAGAGCACGGCGCGGTTGGTGTAGGTGCCGGGCGGGACATTGCCCATGGTGTAATAGCCCTGGCTGTCCGTGAACGTGTAGCGGTAGTCGGAATCGTCGAGCGGGCCGGCGCCGTTGTGGACGCGCGCGCCCTGCAATGGGTTGCCGAAAATGTCCAGCACGCGACCGCTCATGGTGAACGTCGTCGGGCTGCCCACCACCACCACCACGAAGGCGCTGGAGACGCCCCCCTTCATGTCCGAGACTTCGCAGCGGACGACGTATTGGCCGGCGGTGTCCCAGGACTGCACCATGAACGGCGAGTTGTCGCCGAAGCGGAGGTCACCGAAATCCCAGTTGTAGGCCAGCGTGTCGCCATCCGGATCGGAAGCCGCCACTCCAAACAGGACCGGCTCGCCGGGGGCCACGCGGAGCGAACTGGCCGTGAGCGTCATGGTCGGCGGCTGGTTCATGGGGAACGGCCCGCGGTTGACGACCACGTCCACATACTCGTCCTCGGTGCCATGCCCCACCCTGGCCACGGGCGTGATGTGCAGGTCGGCCCACGGGTCGGTAAACGTGCGGCCCACGATGACCGCGCAGTCCTGCTTGCCCGGCGGAGTGCCGGGCGTGGTGTCAATCAGCAGTTGGCCGATGGACAAGGAATTCCACATGACCTCCACGCCGTTGGCCATCCACGCGTTGTTCGGGTAGCCGCGGCGCACGCTGACCCAGTAGGTGCGGTCGGCGTCCTTGTAGAGGCGCAACGCGTAGAGCCGGCCATCGGTGATGTGCGGCGTGTCGAAGGCGTACACGCGGTTGGTGGCATTGACCACGACATCGCGGATGAACTGGTCCGGGAGCCACTTCAGGCTGTTCTTGGAAATCACGTTGAAGTGCCCGCCGCCGCTGCCCATCACGTCAAACTGGTCGCCGTATTCCACCATGGAGGGAGTTTCGCCCTTGTCGTTCAGGGGCGCCGGGGGCGCGTTGATGTCGTCGTGGCCCACCCAACTGTCCGAATCCAGCGTGGGCTGCGGGGAATAGCCATTGAGGTTGGCCGGCGCGGGGTTGACGCCGCGGACATCCCAGAAGTTCGCGTGGCCCAGGCCGACGTTGTGGCCCAACTCGTGAGTCAGCGCGCCGGGGCTGCCGTTGAGGAAGCCGCTGGAGATGCCACCGAACTTGAACTCCGGGATGCTGTTGTGGAGCACATAGACCATGAAGTACTCCTGCGAGAAATAGCCGAGCGCCGCCGCGGCCGCCAGCGCATCGCTCATCAGGCTGCCGGCCACGGAACCGGATTCAGCTTCGGCGTAGTAATTCTTTTTCTGCGGCAGCCGCAGCGGCGGCGTCACCGTAGTCAGCCAGTGGGTGATGCCGTAGGAAACCTCCGTGAAGTAACGGTCGTTGCTTGCGGCCGTGTTTTGCGCGCCATCCGGCGATTGCGGCGGCACGGGATCGTCGGCGAAGAGCACCGGCAGGTAGAGCAGTTTGAGGATGCCTTGCGAGCCGGCGCCGTAGAAAGGCAGCGGCGGTTCGTCGGCCTTGGGAGAAGTTCCGGGTTTCGAGTTCCGGGTTTCGAGTTCCAACGCCCCCTCACCCCGGCCCTCTCCCTTCCGAAGGGAGAGGGAGTCCGCGACCGGCCCCGACTCCGAAGCGCCGGAAGCCCAGATCTGGCCCATCGCGGAATTCAGGCTGCCGATGAACTGCTGCGCCAAGCTCGCGGAAGCGAAGTTCTGGTACTCCGAACCGAATTGCACCACGGTCGGTGCGCCGCCCGCGGTGGAGGCGCCAGCCGGCGGCACCTTGCCGGCGGCGATCAGGTCGCGCGCTTCCGACGGGTCCACGATCCGCCCGGTGTCGCCGCTCAGAGCCAGGACCGAACGGCCATCGTCGCCGGTCACGGCCAAGCCATTCACCGGAATGCTGGAATGCGAGGGCTGCCGCAGGCGCGGCCCATAGGTGTAGGCTTCGTAAGTCTGCTTCTCCACCGTGACCGAAAATTGCTTCAGCGCCTCGGCGCCCGGACGGAGGACCGACGGGTCGAGATAGACCACCCGGACATCGCCGCGCGCCTCGACCGGCTGTTCGATCAGGCTGGCGACGGATTGGGGCAGGGCCTTGCGCACCGCGTAGGGCAGCGCCTGCGCGAGGGCCTGCTCGGGGTCGGACTGGATGAGCTGGAACATCTCCTCCCGCCGCGCCTTGGCCAGGCGCTCGCCTTCGGCCAGGAGCACGGCCTGCGCCGCGGGCTGGGCCGCGGCAAACTGCTGCGCCCACGCGCTGAACTCAGCGAGGGCCGACGGCTGCGCCGGCGCGACGGAAGTTGCGGCGGCAGGACCGGCAACCAAACTGGAGGCCCGGGCAGGGTGAGACGCGGCCTTCACCGCCGACGCCAGCGCGGCCGGCGCAGTGGCCGCGCCGTCCGTTGCGAACGAGGGCGCGCCGGAAGACCGTCTTGCCGTTTGCTGGCCGAGCCAAAGGCACACGGCAACTACCAGCAAGGCGACGCCGCCCGCGCTGTAGCGCAACCAACGTGACGTTTTCGTTTGCATTGTTCGTTTGCGTTGTTTGCGGACCGGCCGCCACGGCGCCCGGTCCAAAGTTCATTCTGAGCGCCCTTCGCCGTCCGCTGCCGCGAGACGCTCCCCTGTCCGCTCCTGTCCGAAACCGCCGGCCCATCCGAACCGGCCCTCACCCCGCCTCCGTTCCTGCAACCTATCCAGCGCGCACGCCTTCACCCCAGCGCCGCCGTTCTGGCGCGGCGTCCGGCGGTTTCCGCCGCGAGGTGTGGACACGACGGGTCCCCAGGAACGTTCACGGAGTTCACGGGGTGGGCGCCAGGTAGTCCAAGGGATCCTCACGGACCCGGTAGATGCGCAAGGACGGCCCGGCATGGTCCATGACGGTGACTCGCTGGGTAACAGGGCCGTTCACAAAATTGGTCAGTGGTTGCCAGATAGGAGGCGTCAGGCCCGTGGCGTATTCCACGAAATTCGTGGCGTAGGCCAGGGCGTTCCAACTGAGCGTCGTCTTCGGCACCGGCGGAACGCCCGCCGTGGCCGTGCCGATGACCAAGTCCACGTCGCCCGGCGTCCAAATCGGGCTGAGGTCCACGAAGTTGACTTCGGAGTCCCAGTCGGAGTTGATGTCCTTGCTCAGCACGAGGGCCGTATTGAGGGTGTAGGTGTTGGCCACGTAGCCGTGGTAGGAACTGAACTGCGGCGGATAGGTCAGGTTGGTGGCACTGAAGAGGCCGGTGTACTGGTAAATCCACCGCACGCGGCCGCTGGGGTGCTGGATGAGCTTGCGCGGCGGGATGCTGGCGTTGGCGAAGTAGATGGTGAAGTTCGTGCCCACCAGTTCGAGCGCGCTGCGGTAGTTGGTCGCGTAGTGGCGCAAGTCGAAGTAGTCCACGTAGAGCGCATATTGGTTCGTCGCGTCCGGCGCTTGGAAAGTGAAGAGGCTGTTCGTGCCGCCTTCCAGCACCAGCCAGCCGAGGGCGAGGTTGTTGGAGAAGCCGGCCAGGTTGACGCCGCGGTCTTGGCCCGCCCAAGTGTGCGCCGCCAGCCCGTTGCGACGGGTGGCCGAGGTGAGGCGCGTGCCGAGGAGATCGCCTTGGGCCGGCCGGCGATAAACGTGGAAGCCGGAGGTGACCAGCCAGTCGTTGTGCGAATTCGTGCCGCCGTCGGTGAGGGAGTTCGTGGCCCAAATGCGGAGGGAGCCGGGCACGACGGGGACGATCTGTCCGGGAGCGTTGCTGACCGTTCCGGCGAGGAGGATCGTGTCGCGGAGGTCGAGGCTGCCGGCGCGGATTTCGAGATCGCCGTAAGCGTTGAGGACGCCGTTGGAGACGCGGCCGGCGCGGGTGTCGATGGCGAACATGCCGGCAGAATTGGTGATGACGGCCTGCTGATGGCCGGCGTTCTCCAGTCCCAGCCCGGTGTTTTCAAAGTTGCGGCACCACAAGTTCATCGACGATGCGCGGATGGCGCCGTGGTTGATGAAGTCGTCGTAAGGCGCGCTGACCACGTTGGTCACGTAGTTCGTGGTGTGGGTCGGGACATTGATGTTCGTGGTCACCACGGCTTGGGTGACCGTGAAGCTGGCAAACTGCGGAATGTTGAAGTCGCCGAAGTTCGTCAGGCGGGTGAGGTGGACGATGTTGGACGAGGCCCAGCTCCCACTGGCCGGCAGCGTGAGGCCACCGTCCGGGCCGATGGTCAGCGAGGCGGTGTCCAGCGACATGTTGTTATTCACGGTGACGTTGTCGGCCACGACCATGTTGGGGGCCTTGGCCACGAACTTGTTCACGGTCACCGGCTGCTGCGGCTGCAAGCAGTGGTCCACGATGAGGACGTGATAGCGGACGTTGTAGATCGTGTTGACGGTGTTGGTGCCGACGAGCACCGAGTTGGTCAGCGCGTTGTTCCAGACGGCGGAGTAGGCGGAGATGGTGCCGAAGAGCCGGTTCACACTGCGGGCGGCGATGTTGGAGATGACCATGACGGGCCGCGTGGTGGCGATGTCGAAGTTGACGAACGGCGCATCGACCGTGGGCAAGTCGCCCAGCAGGTTGCGCGTCTGGATGCCGACAAAGCTCTCGCCGCGGATGCGGGTGAAGGCGGTGTCGAGCTGGTCGGAGAAGATCTCGACGCGGCCCGCGAAGTTCGTTGGCTCGGAGAGCAACGGGTGGCGCGTGCTGTACACGGTGAAGGGCGAGTTGGTGGTTTCGCCGACTTGGGCGGAGTAGGCCGCGTAGGCAATGGGAACCTCGTTGGTGCGGTGGAAAGGAGTGTAGAAGAAATCCCGCGTGACGATGGACGGAGCCACCGGCAACGCAAACTGCCAATTGCACGGCGCCAGCTTGCCGAAACTGTAAGGCCGCGGGCGTCTCTTGGTGTTGTCGTTGTAGTTGTTGACCAGCCCAATTCCATTGGGGTAGCCGATGGAAGCATCCTCCAAGTACACGGAACTCGTCAGCGGCGTCTCATCGACGATGTCGAAGTCCTCGACGCTGAACCGGATCATGGGTTTGTAGAACGTGTTGTTGTTGTTGGGGAGGAAGAAGGTCGTAAAGCGGACTTCGGTGCTGATGTTGGTGTAGAGCCAATTGGTGGGCACGAAGACCACCTGGACGTGGAGGTTGGTCAAGGAGTTTCCGGGGATGTACTGATTCGTGAACGCCTGGTAACGGCCGAAGTTGTAGCCGCAGCCGGAAAGCAAGTTAAAGCCCGGCAGCCTCACATTGTTCGTCCACAAATAGCCATAGATGGTCGTCATGACTTCATGGATTGGAGACACGGTGTTGGGAACTCCGAAATTGAAGTTTGGATCGGTCAAGTCGAGCAGCGTGCCGTTGGTGCCGATGGCGTTGTTCGTCCCGCCAGCCCAGTAGAGGTCCGAGATGCCGGGATCGTTGAGGTAGGCGTTGTTGTTGATGTAGGACGATGCCGGATCGAAAAAAGTGCATCCCCCCGGCGTGGCCATCGCCTTCAGCCCGCTGCGCGCCAGCGAGACGTTGCCCCCGTCCACTCTCAGGAAGCCTTGGTCACTGCACTGCATGGAGCCGCTGCTGGTGGCGTTGCTGGCCGAGATCAGGAGGTAGGTGCTGGCGACAATGGAGCCGTCATTGACGAACGAGGTCAGTGACTTCCGTGCACTGTTGGGACCACTGATGAAGACATTGTTGAAGCGAAACCCGACCGAGCCGTACATCGAACCGGAACTGGTGTTGGTGAAGAACCGCAGGTTCGTCGGCTCAAAGGGCAGTGTGCTGCTGACGCTGAACTGGCTTCGGTTGATGAACGTGCAGGCGTCGATGTTCGGCTGCGCGGGATAGACGACCGGCGCGTTGTTCTCGTAGCTGCTGGTACAGGGCTGGGCCAGCAACGGGGCCACGCTCGCCAGAGTCAGGACAGCGGAAAGGAAGGTCTTCATCGAGGGATGGAGTTGGTGTAGCGACTGAGCAGGCCCAGCAAGTCTTCAACGGTGAGGTTCATGTACTCGGGGTAAATGATGGGCGGTTTGGCGGTGTGGTCGAACGAGCCCCAGACGGTTCCAACGCTCAAGTTCAAGACCGGGTTGTAGAAAATCTCGCCAAGCTGGTTCGGCGTCTGGTTCAGAAAATACGGAAGCAAGGTAGTGAAGCTCAGGCGCACCTGCCCTTGGATCACGCCCGGACCGCCGGCCGTCGCGAGACCGTTGATCGCGTCGTTGTTCACCCAGCCAGCCGTGCCGGTCGTCGCTGTAAGGAAGGGGTCGATGTTATTGAACAAACCCAGGTCTTCCGCCACGAAGACGATGTCCGGCTGTGAAATCACCCGCTGGAGCCGCTGCTGGATGAGCTTGTTGGTCACGAGGACGTTGTCCAAGTAGCCGTTGGTGATGGGCTGGAACGCCGAGCCGAGCAGTGAATCGTAATAGACCTTGGTAAACGTGATCTTGTTCCCACCGCCCCGGAGTCCGACCGCCACGAAATTCGAGCCGTTGGTCAGCCCCGCGAGATTGGTGGTATTGAAGAAGTTCGTCGTCAGCACGGCGTTGGTCCCCCCAAACCAGGGCACCCAGCCAAACGCGCCCGCGCCAAGGATGTTCCCCGTGACGTTCGTCAGCACGCCCTCGACCGCGAGGTTGTTCGTGCTGAGCAGGAACTTGATCCCGCCGACATCGTCCCGCGACAGGCCAAAGTAGAAATCGCCCGGCAGGAGGGTGCCGCTCGCCACGGAGCTGTAGGCGAGCCGCTCGCTCACGCCGACCGGGCTTTCGATGGCGTCGGCGTAGTTTTGCGGGGCGATCGGGTCTTGGATTTGGTAGGTGTAGGTGACGCCGTTGACGATGCTGGAGGGCTTCAGCGTGTAGGGGTCGTAGTTTTGTTTGATGACCAGGTAGTTGGTGTAGGTCACTCCGCCGATCGTTTCGGTGTTGCGGCCCCGCAAGCACCAGACCCAGCGTTCGGGTTCCGCCAGCCCCATCTCGAACATCATCATCGTCATCGTGATCGACTTGATGTCCAGAATGCCCGCTTGGTAGGCGGTGTAGTTCTGCAACTTGGTGTCGAGCGGGTAATCGTCCAGGTTGATCCGAGATGCCGGCGGCAGGTTGTTGAGAATGGCAAAGGCGTCGTCCACCGCCTTCATGCCGTTGGTCCCGAAATATTTGATGAACGATTCGTCGAACGCGTAGGTGACGTTGGTGACGTTCCACCGATAAGCGGCCGGCAGTTCCATCGGCGCGCCAATCTCATTGCCGGAAATGTTGTAGCCGATGGCGGTCACCTGCCACGGCTTGAACGGCCCCAGCAGGGAAAAACCCATCACGGCGGGAGCGAGCGCCGCGATCAGGAGCGGCAAAACCAGTTTCTTGATGACGCAGTGCATAGAAGCTTACGGTTGGCTGGCGGAGTAAAGCTGGCCGAACACCTCGAACCCGGAGGTGAGGGTGAGGCCGGACCATCCGATGAACACGCGGTTGTTGCTGGCGGCGGCGCAGGTTGGCTGGAACTGCCGCCCCAAGGTTGTGGCGTTCACGAGGAATTGCCCACCGCCAAAAGAGTCGCCGGACATCCACCGAGCGTGGACATCCTCGCCCTGTCCGAACAGCCGCAACTGCTCTCGCATCTCGGCCCTCTCAGCCGGTGTCAGAGCGTTCGGATCACCTTCAGGAAGGCGCCCGCGGGTCTGCAATCGGACGAGACGTGCGCTGTCCAGGCGGGTGGTCCACACCACCACTTCCCCGGCGGGCGCGGAGGCGATGCGTGGCCCCACCTGATCGCCAATCGTCTCCACGTTCACGCGCACCGCGGCGCCGGCGGCGGCGCTGAGGCGGTCGAAACGACGGCTGTAAACGTCCCATCCGCCCGAAGGCTCCGCGGCCTGTTGCGCCCACACCACGCGGAAGCCACCATCGGCCGTCTTCGCCACGGACGGGGACGCGCAGGCAGCGTCGCTCGTGTTCACGGCAAACTCAGCGCTCAACGCGTTGCCGGCAGCATCGAAGACGCGACCGTAGATTTCCGGCGTATTGACCAGGTTGTCGAGCGTGGCACCCCGAAGAGCAGGCGGGACGGTCAGCCTCTGTTCCGTCACCCACACCACCACGAACGCGCCGCCGTCCAGGGCCGTGATGGCAGGATCGCGCTGGTTGAACTTGATCGTTTGGTTGGCGCGGAACTCCGCCCCCAGCGCCAGTCCACCCGGCGTGTACCGGCGGACGTAGATGTCCTGCATGTTGTCTTCGGCCCGGCTCGATCCCACGACCAACGAGTTCGTCACCGCCGTCGAACCGAAGAAGCGGATTTCCGGCGAGAGCGCCGGCTCGTTCGTGGTGAGGCGCGTGTAACTGGCGTAGGCCACCACCGCGTTGCCGTCCGACAGGCCCGCCGCCGCCGCGCCGGTGTTGAACTCACGGCGGTGGTTGATGGTGCGGAAGATGAGGAAGCGCCGCGTGACGAGCCGGTTGTTGCGGATCGTCGGCCAACTCACCACCGACCGGGTCCTGGCCGAAAACAGCGGCTGGCTGACCAGCAGGTCCGTGGAAAGGAAACTCCCGCGCTCATTCAGGAAGCGCGCATAGACGCTCTGGAAACCGGCCCGGCCGTCCTGCCATACAAACACCGCTCCGCCGTCCCGCAGCAGCGCCACGCCGGGCTTGGCCGGGTTGCCGCCGGTGGCCGCGTTCACCCGGAAGGGCGCGTCCAGCGGCGCGCCGTCGGGGCCGAGCAGCCGGGCGCCGATGCCTGTGCCGGCCGTGTCCAGCGCGTTGTCCTGCCACACCGCGTAGCCGTAATCCGCTCCCAGCGCGAGTCCCGGCCAAGTCTGATCGCCGGGCCGTTCCCCGCTGAGCGACAGCTCGCTGCCTTGCGAAGTCAGGGTGCTTTGGCCCTGGGCCAAAGCCGGAAGAGCGACGGCCAGCGCCAGTGCGGCCAGCCGCCCAAAAACGGTCATCGGTGACGACATAGTAATTAGAGGTCTGATAGCAGTCCAAAATTCCTTTGTCCACGCTTTCTTCGTGAAAACTGCCCGCTGAAACACGCCGGACCCGCAAGTGAAATTTGACGGAAGAGGCGATCCTAAAACTCCGCAGCAGCCGAGGTCACAAGGCCCACTCTGGACGAATCGGCGAACCGGCGAATTGGCGAGACGGTGAGCCTCTTTCAAAACCGTAGCAACCGACGTGAGGAGGCTCTGATTCCCTTGGAGTTTGAGCCTCCTCACGTCGGCTGCTACAGAGTTTTGAAATCGCCTCGAAAGGCTCACAACAACTCCCCCTGTTTGGGCGGCGCACCCTCCAGCCGGGCCAGCATCCCCTTGAATCCCCAGCGCCCGTACAGCTCCTTCAGCCGATCCGGTTCGCCCTGGCGGGGCCGCAGTTTTTCCAAGTCGAACTCGAGCGGCAAATCGTCCCGCAGGCGGATCAGCGACTGGTTCCGCCGCACGTCGCTCTCCGCCGCCTGCAACGCGCCGCGCAGCCGCTCCGATTTCACCTCCGCCAGCCGCCGATAAAGCGCCTCGACGGACCCGAACTGGTTCAGCAGGCCGGTCGCCGTCTTGGGTCCGACGCCGGGCACGCCGGGGATGTTGTCCACGTTGTCGCCGATCAGGCTCAGCCAATCGACGATCTGCTCCGGGCCGACGCCGGTTTTCTGCCGCACCTGCTCTTCGCGCCAAAGGGTGCCCTCACCCCGGCCCTCTCCCTTCCGAAGGGAGAGGGAGTCCGCGCCCGGCCCTCGCTTGCCTTCTCCCATCGGTCTTCGATCCCCCTCTCCCATCGGATGGGAGAGGGACGGGGTGAGGGGCCGGTTCGGGATGAGAGCACGCGTGGATTTGTCATTGGGGTTGAGCAAACCGATCTGCGGTGAAACCAGTTGCATGAAATCTTTGTCGGAACTGGCGATGACCACCTCGGTCCCCTGCCCCGCGGCACGCCGCGCCAGGACGGCGATCCAATCATCCGCTTCCACTCCGTTCCGGCAAAACCACGCCAGGCCGACGGCATCGAGCCAGGCATTGATCGAGTCGAGTTGGACCTCCAGGTCTTTCGGCATGGGCGGACGCTGGGCTTTGTAGCCCGGAAGCGCCGCCAGACGTTCTTCGGCCAGGCCGCCGTCCCACACCACGGCCACGAACTCCGGCTGGACGGTTTCCCGCATCCGGGCGATGGCCTTGATGAAGCCGAAGAGGGCGTTGGTGGGCGCGCCATCCGGCGCGTTCAAGCTGGTGATGGCGTGAAACGACCGGTAGGCGAACGCATGGCCATCCACGATGAGCAAGCGCGGCCGCTGGGAACCTGGGATGGCCGGGGTTGGGTTCATCGTGATGAGGCCAGGGGCGGATCGGCTCAATCGGAGGCCGGCAGGGCCAGGTTTGTTCCCAGCCCCTCCGCTGTGGAGCAACTGCCGACCCCGCGCCGCCCTCCGGCCGATCGGCGGTTATTGGGTCACGGTCTTCTGCGGATGGGCGCTGTGCTGCGCAAAGGGCATCTCCTCATCCGAGTGGGCGCGGTTGCCGGCCGGATCGATGATCGTCGGCGTGACGAAGATGACGAGGTTCTTTTTCTTGGAGCTGTTGGCTTCGCTGCGGAAGAACCGGCCCAGCAACGGCAGATCGCCCAGCACCGGCACCTTGTCCTTGGTCTTCTGCACGTCTTCGGCGATCAGGCCGCCGAGCACGACGGTCTGGCCGTCCCACACGATGGCGCTGGTGACGACCTGGCGGAGACGGAAGCGCGGCAGCGGAATCGGCTCGATCAGCGGCGCGGCAGCCGCTTGGCCGACCGATTGGACGATGGCCTGGAACTGGCCCGGATCGTCGTAGCCGAGGAATTCCTTGAGGGTCGGGATGATGGACATCTGGATCGTGTAGCCGTCAGCCGTGACGTACGGCACCACGTCCAGGGAGGGACCGACTTCAATTGGCTCGGCAATCGGGAGGATGGTGGATCCCACGCCCCCGCCCGTGGTGACGCCGCCGCCGGTGTTAACGCCGCCGCCTGACGTGGTCTGGTCAGTATCGAGGTCCGTCACGACGTAGCGGATATCGACCACTTTGATCTGGGCCTGGCGTCCGCTCATCGTGGTCACTTCAGGGCAAGAGAGCAGATCGACGCCGTCGCGCTGTTCAAGCGCGCGGACCACCATGCGGAACTGCGGGTCCGTCAGAATGCCCGTGAGCGTGCCGAGGGCCGGGGCGCTGTTGCGCAGGCCGCTGGTGAGCACGTTGTCCGTGGCCGCAGGCTGGACCGCGAACGGCCCGACCGTGCCGGGGGTCAATCCAGGGCCAGGGAAGGAGCCGCTGGGGTTGGCCGGAGTGGGGTTGTTCGGGCTGACGTAAGTGGGAGCTGTGCCGCCCTGCATCCCGATGCCGCCGCCGTTCATGAGGAAGTTGCCGAGGTACCAGTCGAAGCCCAGGGCTTTGGTGTCGTTCTGCGTGATCTCGATAAACTTGGCCCGGATGATCAACTGCGGCGGAGACATGTTCAGCGTCTGGATGGCTTTCTCAATGGTGTCCAAGTCCGCGAGCGTGGCCTTGACCATCAGGGTGCCGAGGCGGTCGTTGAAGAACACCACCTTGGGCGCCGCCAAATCCAGTCCGGCCGCCGTGAAGTAATCGCGCACCAAATCGTTCAGAACGGACGTGTAGGACTGCCGGGTCAGGAATTCGATTCCGCCACCGCCGCCCCCCTGAGTCGGTCGTGCGCCCGGTTGTCCACCCGCCGCGCCGCCGGGCCGCTGTTGCTGGAACCCCTGCTGGCCGCCGAAACCGCCGAAACCGCCGGCAATCTGCACCGAGGCGTAGGTGGCTCCACCGCCGCCGTAGCCGCCACCGCCGTAACCACCACCACCACCGCCGTAGCCGCCGCCACCGCCGCCGTAGCCACCACCACCGCCGTAGCCGCCGCCGCCGCTACGACCACCGCCACGACCGCCACCGCCACGACCGCCGCCGCCGTAACCACCGCCGCCGCCGCCGCCGCCCGTCGTGCCGAACGGCTGGGAGATCACACCCTGCAAGCCTTCCTGGAAGGTGTTCGGGTCCAGCTTGAACACCCGCACGTGGAGCGGAGTAGGCTCTCTGAGCTTGGGCGAGATGACGACCGCGTAATCCTCCACCGACCACTTCACGGGCTGCTCTGCGGCCTTGGTGATGACTTCCAGCGCGTCCTCCAAAGTCAGTCCGACGAGCGCCGGTGTGATCTTCACGCCGACGCCGGAGATTTCAGCCGAGGCCGGAGCGGCTATCGGCAACTGCGTGGCCGGATCGATCGCCGCTCCGCCCGCCGCAGCCGGGGGCGGGTCGTAAGAGGAACTGAGCAGGAAATTCACGCCCACGCCGTCCTTGTCCCGTTTCTTGGCCTCGTCGGAGAGGTTCTTGATGACCTCGCTCAGGGGGAGGTTTTCGTAGAACAGGGAATCGAGTTTGATGCGGCGCAGCTTCTCGAAGATGACCTGCCGCCGCTCGCTGGTGTTCACCATGTTGGTGCGCGCGTACTGGTTGGGAACATCGAGCTTCATGCGGTCGAGTTGGTCGGCCCAGGCGTTCTCGACTTCGAGGAGCATCTTCTTGCCGCCAACTTCGCGGTTGCGGGCTTCTTGCGCGTATTTGCGTCCGGACACGAGTTCCAAATAGTAGTTCGCCCCGCGGTTTTCGGGATCAAGCTTACGGGCTTCGAGCAGCTTGGCCTCGGCTTCTTCGAGCCGTCCATACTCATAGAGGAAACGGCCGTCCTGGACCAGCGTGCCAGCCCGAACGTGGTTGGTGTAAATCTCCGAGGCCTTGGCCAGCGTCTCGGCACTGGGCGTCATGCCGCGGGTCTGCGCGATGGCGAGGTCGTTTTCTTTCTTGAACGCCAGCACGTCGGGATTGCGCGGATCAACACTCACCATGCGGCGGATTTGGGTGTCGGCCTCGGCGAAATCCATGCGGCGCTGGGCCTGGCGGGCCAGCCAGCTCCGGCTGGACAGGACGCCCCCGACGGCTTCCTGCATTTCCTTCTCCACGCCGCTGCCGACCTGGCGGCCCATTTCGAGGGCTTGGTCGTAGTTCTTGGCGGCGAGTTCGATTTCGTTGCGCTTCTGCGCCGCGGCGGCATCGGCGAGTTTCACGCGCATCCGCTGCTTCAGTTCCTGGCGGCGGATGCCTTCCTGGACGGCGGTATCGACGTTCGCGGAATCCTGCGCCAGCGCGGTCCAGGGGCCGGCCAAGAGCAGTGCGACAGACAAAACGGGGAACAAGTTCTGCGTCATGGTGAAAAGGGGGGTTGGCATCAGGAAACCGGGAGCTTTACGGCGCCGCATTGTATTTCAAAATGGTTCGTTTGTTGTTCGACTGGTTGGACAATACAACTTCGTCTTTAGTGAGAGCAACGACGGAGTTGGTTTCATCCCCCACAATGATGAAATCGTTGACGTAGCGGTTCGGGATGAGCTTCTTCTCCGGCGGGTAGCTGAAGTCCGCCTTGTAGGCCACGACCCGCCGGTAGGGCCGGGACTTGCTGAGCGTCACGCGCTCGCTGGTTTCGGTCAGCTCGATTCCAAGTTCGGGATCCTTGGGATCGCCCTTGATTTCTTTGAGCGCAAAAACGTTGGTGAGGCCGTGCGTGTTGTTCGTGGTCACGTAGCCCGAAGGCGCCGCCGACCGGCGTGTTCGGGGGTGTTCTTCCCAAGCCACCTTCATCTGAAAACTCGTCGGGCTGGAAATGACATCGAGGCTGATCGTCTGATGCAGCGGGGTGATCTTGGCGACCACCAGTGCCTCGGCCCCGACCTCGTTGCCTTGTTCGACCTTGAGCAAGGAGCCGTCCGGGCGGCGCAGCCATTTGACCGGGTTGAAGAGGTTGTGCGGGGGAGCAAAGACGACGTTGGCTGGATTGGTGCCCTGTTGCAGCGAGGAGCGGTAGCTGGCCCAATCCACCGGGGGGTACGGCTTGCCCTTCCGGCTCGCGACCCCGGTCGTGTATTGCCGCAACTCCTCTTCCTCGCTCTGCTTGTAGTAGGCCAGCAGCACGCCCGCCAGCGCCAGCGCGAGCAGCGCCAGCCCCAACAGCGCTTTCTCGTAGTGCTCCTGGAGCAGCGCGACAAGTTTCTTGAGGGATTCCATGGGTGACAGCGGGATGCTAGCGGCGGCGACCGGTCGTCGGCGGCGGTTCTTGCACGGCGGGCTTGACCACGTGAATCAACAGGGTGACGTGGAGCTGATGCTCCTCGAGGACGCTTCGGAGTTCGGGCGGCCGCGCCGCCGCTACCCCACCAGCCGGCACAACCGGCGCGGGCGGCGGCATACCAGGCGCCAACCTGCCTCCGCGGAACGGCCGCGGCGGCGCCCCTGGCGGCGGAGGCTGGCCAGGGTCGGACGCCGCGCTGACTCCCCTCGGTTGCGGCCCGGTGGAGGATGGCTCGACCTCGATTGTCTTCACGATGACGACGCGGGGAATCTGGGTCAGTTCGGAGAGCACGCGGCCCAGACTGGAACTGAAGCACTCGATGGTGAATTCGTAAGGCCACGCCGTCATCCCGCCCTTGGTTTCAAACGTGCCCGGCAGGATTTCCGTGGAGTTCCCGGAGTCATGCTCCGACACGGCAATGCGCTGGATGGACACCAGCCGCTGGATGCGCGCCTTGAACATGGCCTCGCAGAGGGTCTTGATCTCGGTGAGTTGTTCGGACAAAGGGCGGAGCGTGTTGGGATTGAAATTGACCTGCCGAATTTGGCCTTCGAACGAGAAGTTGTAGTTGCTGCCCGTCGTGCCGACCTCCACGCTCGCAGCAGCCGCCAAGCGCTGTAGTTTCGCGATCTCGTTTTGCAGCAATCGGAGGTAGGTCTGCTTGTCGAGCGGCGTAGTGGGAGTCGGGGCAAACAGTTGCTTAGCTTCCTCGGCGTATTTGCGGGCTTCGTCCAAGTCCCGGTTGGCGGCGCGCACATTCTCGGGAGTCGCCGAGACGCGCCCCCCGGTGGTCAGTTCTTCCAGCCGCCGCTTGGCGGCCCCCAGGTCCTCGTCGAGCTGCCGGTTCTCCCCCATCTTGTTCCAAACGATGACGCCGCCCAGCGCAGCCAGCACGACGCCGACCACGATGGCGATCACCAAATCGAGATTGCGTTTGAGCCAGAGCATCAGAGTTGGAGCGGTCGTTTGAGGACCAGTCGGAGTTGGAAGGTTTCCGTCAAGCCATCGCCGCCCGGATCAATCGTGCCGCTGAGTTTTGACTCCGGCGTGAAGAAGGCGCTATTGGTCACGGCCTTCTCGAACATGTAGGCGAACTTGGTGTTGGCGTCGTCGGCTCCGGGCTTCTTCAAGCTCACCAGACGGCATTTCAAGTTCACCGTGGAGATGGCATCGGTCGGAGCATTGGAGGCCGTCGCCGTCACGTTGGTGCCACCAAAGAGATTCAGCGGATCGGGCACCGCCCCGCCGACCGGCACGGCTGGCGTAATCGGTTCGATGCGCCCGGCCGGCGGCGCCATCGACCTCGGCCCCCGGAGGGCGCGCGCACTTCTGGGCGCGGCGCTGGGACCCCCGACAGGGATCACCGGTTCAAACGACTCAATCCACATGCCGGTGTTGGTGGCAAACTCCTGCTTGCCTTCAGCCTCGACCGCCATCAGCAGACGCCGCAGTTCCATCAGCGTGTTGGCCCAATAGGCGCGGTCGCCCAGCCAAGCGTTCAATTGGTCGGCGGAAGCCTGCGCCTCCTTGAGCCGGCCCAAGGCGAGTTTCAAGTCCTGGTCCCGCTGCGTCATGGGCGTTACCAGGGCGTTCAACTCATCGAGCGATTTCTGCTTCGCGCTGGCAGTCTTGCTGAAGAACCAGCCAAAGAAGAAGAGAATCAGGATCAGGCACGCCGCCGTGGCGTAGAGATACGGCTTCTTGGCCGTGAATTGCTGCCGCTTGAGGGAACTGCGCGGCATCAGGTTCAACTCCACCGGACAGTGCGCGAGGTTGCGCAAGCTCAACCCCACCACCTCGCCCAGCGAATGCGCCACCTTGGCGACTTCTTCAAGATTCAGCGACGGGTCAATCTGGACGTTGCGGAACGGATTGAAGTACTCGACCGGCAGGTTCAGCTTCTCGGCGAAAAACTGCGCCGTGTAGGGCATGATCGTGGCCCCGCCCGACAGAAAGAGCCGCTGCGGCGGCGAGCCGCCTTGCTGGCCGCGATAAAACTGAATGGTCTGGTTGACCTGGATGTGCAGGCGGGTCATCACCTGCCGCGCAATCTTGGAAATGGCGGCTTGGTTCGGGTTCTCCGGCTCCTCATAGGCGCCGCCCAGACTGACGAAGCCTTCCTGAATCTTCAGCCGCTCCGCTTCCTCGAAGCCCAGTTTCGACTCCTTGGAGAAATCCTGGGTGATGGAATTCGCCCCGATGTTGATGCCGCGCGAATAGACGTTCTCGCCCTCGAAGAACAACAGGGTGCTGGTCCGTGCGCCGATATCGAGAAGCATCGTGCAGCCTTCCAGATCACCGTAGTTGTAGCGGAATGCGTTGCACAGCGCGGCGGGCGAGACATCGACCAGTTGCATCTTCAGCCCGGCCGCTTCCACGGATCGGAAGATGCCTTCCACGACATCGGACTTGATGGCCACCAGCAGCACTTCCAGTTCGCCGCTTGGAGTGGTGCCGAGAATCTGGTAATCCCACACCACTTCCTCCAGCGGAAACGGCACGTTCTGCTGGGCTTCGTATTGGATGATCTGGGTGACCTTGGAGGTATCGACGGGCGGGAGCTTGACGAACTTGGAGAACACGTGGAAACCGGGCGCGCAGACGTTGACGTTGCGCGCGCCCAACGAGTGCTCCGCCAGCAACTCCTGCAAGCCCTTGATGACCGCGGCCTGGCGCGTGGCCTCCTGAAATCCCTCCGGCCCCAGCGACTTCAGCCCATACTGCTTGAGCCGCAGCCCTCCGGCCTCGTTCGGCTCAAACTCCGCGATCTTGAGCGTCGCCGCACCGAGATCCACGGTCAAAAATGACTTCGAATTCAGCATCCGATTGTTGCTTCGGTTCGCATTGGCCAGACCTGCAAAAACGCCTACAGGGGCTTTGGCGAAAGCCCGTAAGTAATCTGTAAAGCTTTGACCCGGTCAAACCAAAAAAAACTTTTCGCCCTTCTTCTAGCAGGAAGTGGCGTTCGGGGAAGATAATTCTCGCAAGCCGTAAGCCACTGGCAAAACCTCGCGGACGGAGCGGCGTTTGCACGCCTCCGCCATTTGCCCCTCCCCATGACGAAGCCCTTCACGTAACATCCGCCGCGTGACGTGTCAGGAAACGGGTGTATGAGCGAACTCTCGCCAGCCAACCAGTGCCCGACGTGCGGCGCCGCCCTGCCGGCCAACGCGCCGCAGGGCCTCTGTCCGAAATGCCTCCTCCTCGACGTCGCCGCGCCCACCGAGCCGGGCGAGGCGGGCGCCCCGCCGGCCACGGCCGCGCCCCGTCCCGCGCCGCCTTCGCCCGAAGTGGTGACCGCCGCGTTTCCGCAACTGGACATCCTCGAACTCATCGGCCAGGGCGGCATGGGTTGCGTGTTCAAAGCGCGGCAACCGCAACTCAACCGCTTCGTCGCGCTGAAGATTTTGCCCGAAGCGCTGTCTCGCGATGCCGCCTTTGCCGCGCGCTTCACCCGCGAAGCCCAGGCGCTGGCGGCGTTGAACCACCCGAACATCGTCACCATCCACGATTTCGGATTCGCTCCCTCGACGCCCGCGTCCTCAACTTTCAACTCTCAACTCTCAACTGCTTCCGGCGGGTTCTTCTACCTGCTGATGGAATATGTGGACGGCGTGAACTTGCGCCAAGCGTTGCGCGCGGGCCACTTCACACCGGAAGAGGCGCTGGCCATCGTCCCGCCGCTGTGCGACGCGCTCCAATTCGCCCACGACCGCGGCATCGTGCATCGCGACATCAAACCGGAGAACCTGCTGCTCGACAAAGCCGGTCGCATCAAGATCGCGGACTTCGGCATCGCGAAGCTGGTGGGACCGGTTGCGGAGGCGGAGGCGTCCCGTCGGTCCAATCCGACCAATCCGACACATCCTGCGCTTCCGCGCCTCCCCACCCTCACTGGTGCCACCGCCGCCGGCACGCCCGGCTACATGGCCCCAGAACAGCAAACCGCGCCGCACAAAGTGGACCGCCGCGCCGACATCTATTCGCTCGGCGTGGTCTTCTACGAAATGCTGACCGGCGAACTGCCCGCCGACAAACTTCAGCCGCCCTCGCGCAAAGTGACGATCGACGTGCGGATCGATGAGATTGTCCTGCGCACGCTGGAACGAGAACCGGAACGGCGCTACCAGCAGGCCAGTGAAGTGAAGACAGCCGTGGAAACCTTGTCACACCTGCCGTCCGCGCCGAGCACCGCTCAACCTCAGAAGGAAACCGCAACCGTGACGGCAAGAAGCCGCTGGTTCGCTCCGCTGGTTGTGGTCCGGAATAGAGAGCGCGTCATCCATTGGCCCGGCGTGGCGCAAGACGCCTTCATGCTCGCGGGCATTTTCGGCGTGGCGTGGTCCTGCGCGGCGATGCTGTTGACGCCTGTTTGGGGAATGCCGCCGCTCGGCTCGCTGATCGGAGGCGCGGTGGGATTTGTGGGCGCGATGCTGGGCTTGGGCATTTACCGGAGCTGGAGAAGGCCGGTGGAACGGATGGCGCAAACGCCGCCCTCAGCAGGATCGCAGGCATCCTCAACCGCGACCGCCGACCCTACCTCTCCTCCCCAAACGCCGCCGCGCCTCTCTCGCGTGGCCATCGCGGGCGCGGCGTGGATCGGGCTGTTCTTCTTGAATTGGATCGCCAGCTACACCCCGCCTGGATGGGCCTTGACGGCGCTGCTGCGGGACACCATCGGAAACGCGGCGGAGGGCCTGCTGTTTTCGGGGCCAATGATGGTGCTCGGATTTGCCGCGCTGCCGGGTGCGACCGTGTTGGGCATCGTGGCGCTGCGCCAGATTCGGCAGTCTCACGCAACCCTGGGCGGGGTAGGACTGGCGTTGTTTGACGTTCTGTTCTTCCCAATGCTGTTCTTGAACGGGTGGATCGTTTGGCTGGGACACAAAGTCCTGTCCGAAATGAGTCGAACTGGCTTCGTTGGTAGCGCACCGGCGGCTCCAGGAGCTGGATGGACTTGGGCTGTGATCCCCATCAGCTTCGTGGCGTTGGCTCTGAGCGCAGTGGCGGTTCGTGCCGCATGGCATACAGCCCACAAGTTCGTCAACACGCCGCCACCGCCCACAAGTCCGCCGACGGTCGGCACTTGGGCGCAAGCGTGCAGGAGCGCAGGCTTGCGCTTCCTGCTGCTCGCGGTGGTCCAACTCGCGCTCCTCGAAACGCTGAATCAAGTGTCTGCCGGTTGGAAGGAATCCTCGGGAGAATTGTGGTCGATGGCCCTGGCCGTGGCGTCGCTGGCGGGATTGGTCTGGGTGTTCTGGCCGGGATTTCGGTTGAAACGTTCCGCGTGGTTCGTGGTGGGCGGGACGGTGGCCGCTGCCTTCGTCCTGCTCGGACTGAACTATTACTTCGCCTGGCATTTGCGGCCCAACCTCGGCCTCTATCGCGACGACGGCTGGGCGGAGCAGCATCCGGGTTTCCTCTGCTCCATGCGGCTGCAGGTGGCCCGGAACCTGTGGAAGCGCCCGGTGGCGCCGCCCTTCGCGGCAGCGACGGAGTTCACTCTCTCCGCCACCAACGGTCAGAACGTCACGCTGTTCGACCTGGACACCAACCGCCAGATGGGCCGCAGCGGCTTCGACGAGAAGAATGACGAGGATTGCCAATGGGCCCGAACGGAAGGCTTCGACCTCGTGGCCGGTTGGAAGAAAGGAAAGTGCGTCTTCGTCGGGCTGAATCTCGAGGCCGTGTCGGCGTTCAAAGAAACCTGGGACGCCGCCCGCTCCCAGAACGTGGCGGATTTCTGGCTGCTGGATCGCAAACCGGAGAGCGGCTCCGTTCGTCTGGCGTGGGACCCGCGTTGGCCCAACCTGCATTACATCCGTACGCGCGAGGGGCGTATCGGCCTGCTGCAAATCGTCGGTCACACGAACGAACTGGCGGATGCAACGTTGCGCTGGAAGCTGGTCGCATCGGCCAAGGATAGCGCCGCGCGCTCCATCGTTCCGGTTGAGTCGGAGGCGTTGCGCACAGCCAAGGCCAGGCTCGTCCAACTCCGCGCCCGGTTCACCGACGAGCACCCGACAGTCAAAGCCCTCCTGGCGCAGATTCGGGAACTGGAACAAAAGGACAGAGACGCCGCGCAGACGCCATCCGGGGAGAAGTGACTTGACCTCCGTACCCTCAACTCCAGCAAGCCATACGCCGGCGGACACGTTCATCACCACGCGCTGGACGCGAGTGCTGGCCGCGCGCGGCGACTCGCCGGAGGCGCGGCAGGCGCTCAGCGATCTGTGCGCCGCCTACTACGCGCCGGTGGTCGCGTTCCTGCGGCGCCAACGGCAGGACGAGGACGCGGCGCGTGAACTCGCCCACGAATTTTTCGCGCGCGTGCTGGAGCGGCAATCGTTCGGCGGCGCGGACCCGGAGCGCGGACGTTTCCGCTCCTACCTGCTGGGCGCGCTCAAGCATTTCCTCGCCAACCGGCACGTCCACGCGCAACGCGAGAAGCGCGGTGGGGGCGCCCCCCACGAAACCCTGGCGGGCGCGACGGACACCTCGCCCGGCCCAGCCATCGCGGACCCGTCCACGCCCTCACCCGACGCGGTGTTCGACCGCGAGTGGGCCGTGAGCGTGCTGGAGCGGGCATTCGCGATCCTGTCGCGCGAGGCGGAGCAGGCCGGCACGCAGCGCGAGTTCGAGACTCTGAAGCCGTGGCTGACGGGCGTAAGCCGCGGCCGAACCCACGCCGACGCCGCCCGGCAACTCGGCATGAATGAAGGCGCGGTGCGCGTGGCCGTTCACCGCCTGCGTCGCCGGTTCCGCGAAACGGTCAAGGCTGAGATCGCTCAGACGGTGAACGAACCCAGCGAAGTCGCCGACGAGTTGCGCCACCTCATCCAGGTTCTTTCGTAAGCCCGTAGGATAGGCGTCGCGCCTGTTTCCATTCATCGGAGACAGGCGCAACACCTGTCCCACGGCACAGATACGGCTCAGTGAATGATCTCCCCCTTGGTCACGTCGCCGGGCACGTCCAGCAATTGGATGCTGGAGATGGTCTTCATTGTTTTGTGATCGGCGAAGGTCCAGACGACTTTCTTGTCCGGCGTGACTTCGATGAGGTGCGGCGCTTTGCCAAACTGTCCGTGGCCCAGCCAGTTTGACATAACGGTGTTGCCATTGGGCAGGCGCTGGAAGCCGGCCATGAACTTGAGGCTGATGCCGGGCAGTTCGTCGCCCTTCACTTCCCAGATCGTCTTGCCGTCTTTGTCCACCTCGAACACGCGCGAGCCGCCTGGCCGGTCGCCGCAAGAAATGATCGTGTTCCCATTCGTCAATCGCGCGACGCTGTGCGAGCCGCCGAGGGCGGGAATCTCCTTCACCACTTTGCCGTCCGCATCGTACTCGCGCACGGCTTGGTCGCCGTAGTGAGCGACAAGGTAGTGGCCGTTGGCCAGACGGCGCGCGTTGCGGATGTAGGAATGCCCGCCGTCCTTGCCTTCGGGCAACAGACGAATCTCCTTCACGATCTTCAGGTCTGGAGCCACTTCAAGCAGGCGCCCCGAGTTGCACTCGCCAAGGAAGGTGTGGCCGTTGGCCAGGCGCTGGCAGGCGTAGATCTCGCTCTTGGATTGGTAATCGAACACGACCTTCTTCTCGCGGGTGACTTCCCTCACACCGTGGCCGGTGTTGAAAAGAAAGTTCCCGTTCGGCAGCACCCAGAGATCGTTGCAACTGGGCGCGGCGTACTCCCACTCGACTTTGCCTTCGGCCGAGACGATGAAGACCTTGCCCTGCGAGTAGTCGGTGCAGACGAAGCGGTGGCCTTGGCCGGTTTGGACGGGGACGTTGGTTTCCTGGGCCAACGCGGAGAACGCCAGGTTCAGCGCGATGACGCCAGCAAGGAATACTCTGATGCTCATTCGGCCAGTTTGGACGGAGGTGCCGCCGGAAGATTCAACCCGGCAGTGGGGGAGCCACAGATGGCGCAGATGGCACAGAAGCAAAACGGCTTGAACTTGAACGGAGGACAGGCCCTTCACCTGCTGGGCGGCTCTCCGGAAGCAGGTTTCGCCCCTGCAGTTCCTTCCATCTGTGTCATCGGTGCCATCTGTGGCCCACCCCAACTGCCCCGTTCAAGGTCAGTGGCGCACAAGGTTTCGGCGGGCCGCCGAAACCCGCACGCAGGCCGCGGGCGCTCCCAATCGCGGAAATCAGTAGCCGGCGCGGAAGAACTGCTGGGCGCCGCTGCCGACATCCACCGAGTGCGGGTTGGAAGCGCCGGGCACATCGCGATAAGGACCCGCCGCGTTGGTGGAAGATAGGAGCCGCCCGGTGTAGGTCAGCGTGAGCAGGGAGCCAAGGCGGCTGGCCGCGAGCGTCGGCCGGGTGGGACGGCCCAGGGTGAAGGCCATGAGGCCATTGTTGGAATCCAGCGCAAAGAGCCGGGCCGGCCCAAAGTCCACCGCGCCGGTGCCGTTGAGGTTCGCGTTGTCCGCCGGGAAGAACTCCGTGTCGAGCCACACCGGCGGCTTGGCCGCGCTCACGTCGAGAAGATCGTAGAGGCGCAGGTTGTCGGGCGTCTCGACCGACACGCCGGCGAGGAAGCCATTGTCGGGATCCACGGCAATCGGCGACACACTGGAGGCGAACTGCGAACCGTCGAAGTTCAGCGTAACGGTGCCGACCGAATGCTCGGAGTCGAGCGCGATCTTGTAGAGGTTCCCGCCGCTGCTCTTGCCCCAGAAGCTCTGGCCGTCGCCCCAGGCCACGCCCAAACCGAACGCCCCATTGGGGGCATTGGTCACGGTGAAGGCCTGCCCCGTGAAGTTGGCCAGGTCCGAGGTGCTGAAGACAACCACGACGTTCGCATTGCGGCTGCCGACGAGGATCCCGGTTTCAATGTCGAGGCCGCGCACGTCCAGCGTGTCGCCCCACCGGTTGTTCACGCCGTTGCCCGGATCGCCGGAGTAAGCCACGGTCGGCGCCGTTTCCGGCGCGTCGTTGGCCCAGCGGTAAATCTTGAAGGGGGTGGCGGTGTTGGTTCCGTTGATCGAGAGGTTGCAGGCATAGACCACACCGTCGTCACCCACGCCGACCAAGTTGATGGCGAAGTCACCGCCGGTCACGCCGGTCATGCTCAGAAAGTGTTTGAGGTTGCCCGTTTCCCCGTCGAGCACGGCGACGACGTTGCTGTTGGCGCGGCTGACGACGAGCAGGTTGCCGGTCAGTTTGTTGTAGGCGATGCCGCGCTGGGTGTTGTCGGCGGTGAGCCACGGACGCGAGCCGGGGCCGAGGCTCCAGAGCAAATTCAAGGCGTCGGTGCGGACGGGAATTTGCACGGTGAACGTGGCCACGTCGCTGGTGGCGGCCCCGTACTGGTTGGTGATGATCACAAAGTAACCGCCGCTGTGGCTGGGGACCGCGCTGAGGATGGAGAGCGTGGCGTTGGTGGCGTCGCTCACCGGCGCTCCGTCGCGGAACCACTGGAACAGCAGCGGCTGGCTGCCGCTGGCGCCGACCACCAAGTCCGCGTTGCCGCCTTCCAGAATGGTGGTGTTGGCCGGCTGGACGGCGATGTGCGGCGGGGTGGGGATGTTTTGGTTCACCACGCGGGACGCCACAATCCCGTTGTTGGAATCGAGCGCGAAGAGCTTGTCGGCGCTGAACGCGGCGTAAGTCGTGCCGTTGGCGTTGGCGTTGGCGGTGGCAAACGTGTTCGTGGCCTGGGCCAGGGGGGCCGCCGGATTGGAAACATCGTAGAGCACGACGTTGTGGGCGCTGTAGTTCACCAAGGCCAGGAGGCTGCGTTCCGCGTCAAAGCCGATGCCCACGGCCGAGTTGGGCAAGCCGGCCACGTTGTTCAGGGTGACGGCGGTGTTGCTTGGCGTGATGTTGAACCGGCGCAGGTTCCGGCTCCCGCCCTTTCCCCAGAAGTTGCTGGCCGCGCCCCAGGCCAGGCCCGTTCCGAAGTCGCCCGCGGCGGCATCCGTTCCGATCACGGTTGACGTGAAATTGGTCGGGCTGTCGCTGGGCCGCAGCAGCACGACGTTGGTGCTGCTCCGGGTCCCCAGCAAGACCTCGGCGAACATGCCGGACCCGCGCACCGCCATCGTGTCGCCCAAGCGGCGGACGCCACTGGCCGTGCCGCCGGCGCCTTCAAAGGGGTCTCCTTGATAGACCACCACCGGCCCCTCGGCTTCTTCGCTGGCCCACCGGTAAAGCTTCAGCGGCGACGTGGCGGAATCAGTCGTGAGGTTGGCGAGATACACCGCGCCGTCTTCGCCGGCGCCGACAAGGTTCATGGCGGCCCCGTTGCCGCCGGACACCGCAGCCATGCCCTGCAGATTGGCCAGCACCACGCCCGTCTCGCTGTCCAGGATGAAGACCTTGTTGCCGCCCGTGCGGCTGGCGACCAAGAGGTGCGTGGTTTCGGCGCTGTAGGCCAGCCCGCGATGCGTGCTGTCGGTGGCCAGGAAGGGGTAATTCGGATCGCCGACCGCAGCCCGCCAGACGGTGGTGAGGAGGTAGGGCTGCGCCCAGGCCGACTGGGCCAGCAGGAGCACGACCGACAGAAGGGAGCACTTGCAGAGTTGTTTCATAACGCGTGGTATTCAGGGTTGCTGTTGCTGGCCGTTACCATCAGAAAGTCTCCGCCCGCCGGTCAAGCTCATTCTGCCGGTTCGGAAGCCGCGGATTGCGACTTGGCGCGAAGAGAGCGATCCGCTACCTTCGCCGCCACAATCAAATCAAAGCCATGAACAGCCGCGAACGAGTCCTCGCCCACCTGGCCGGCCGGCCAGTGGACCACCTGCCCCTGATGCCGATCACCATGCACTTCGCCACCGACGTGATCGGCGTGAAATACGGTCGCTACGCCGCGGATCACCGCACGCTCGTCGAGGCCCAGCTCCGCACGGCGGAGAAATTCGACTTCGACTACGTCTCCTGCATCTCCGACCCGGCCCGCGAGGCGGCGGATTGCGGAGCGGACATCGCGCTCTTCGAGGACCAGCCGCCGGCGCTCAAAGAGGACCACGCGCTGCTGGCCGACAAGACCACGCTCGGAAAGCTCAAAATCCCCGATCCGCTCGGCGGCGGACGCATGACCGACCGCGTGCAGGCGGCCGCGCTGTTCAAAGAGAAGGTGGGCCACGACAAGTTGATCGAAGGCTGGGTCGAAGGCCCGATGGCCGAAGGGGCCGACTTGCGCGGCATCAACACCATCATGCTCGACTTCTTCGACGACACGTCGTTCATCACGGACCTCTTCGAGTTTGTCACCGAGATGGAGATTCGTTTCGCCAAGGCCCAAGTCGAGGCGGGCGCGCACCTCATCGGTATCGGCGACGCGGCAGCCTCGTTGATCGGGCCGGAGATTTACCACGAGCACGTCTGGCCCCGGGAAAAGCGGATGGTCGAGGCCATTCACGCTATGGGCGCCAAGGTGCGCCTCCACATTTGCGGCAAAGCGACCCGCATCCTCGACGGCATGGGCCGGCTCGGTTGCGACATTGTGGATCTCGACTACTTCGTGAACATGAACGAGGGACGGGCGAAGATGCCAGGCCAAGTCATCCTCGGCAACATCGAGCCGGTGGGCGTGCTGCGAAATGGGAAGCCAGCACAGATTGCCGCGGCGGTGGCCGCGTGCCATCACGCGGTCGGGCCGCGGTACATCGTGGGTGCCGGCTGCGAAGTCACACGGGACACCCCCGAAGCCAACCTCCGGGCGATGTGCGACTACGCGCTGGGGAACCGGCCGTAGCGGCGCTCATTCCTTTTCCGCCAGCGCGCCGGCCAAGTCCTCTTCGTGCTTCTTGCGCGCCGTTTCGGCGTCGTAAGCCGCATTGTCGGGATGCTCCGGATTGAGCGGAGAAATGTCGCGCAGCTTCTTGATGATCGGCGGGAGGTGCTGGAGGAGATAATCCACGTCCTCGTCCGTGTTGTAGAGGCTGAGGCTGAGGCGAAGCGAGCCGCGCGCTTGCATGGGCGGCAGGCCCATCGCCATGAGCACGTGCGAGGGATCGAGCGATCCGGTCGTGCAAGCCGAGCCGCTCGAGGCGCAAATGCCCACCTGGTCCAGCAGCATGAGCACGGCCTCGGCTTCCACGAAGTCGAAGGAGAGGTTCGAGGTGTTGGGGAGGCGCGGCTCCACGGCGCCGTTGCGGCGGCTGTGCGGCACGGCCGCCAAGATCGCGTTCTCCATGCGGTCGCGCAGGGCGCGGACGCGGGTGTTCTCCTCGTCCAACCGGGACATCGCCAGTTCCGCCGCGCGGCCAAAGGCCACAATGTTCGCCACGTTCTCCGTGCCGCCGCGGCGGCCGCGCTCCTGGTGCCCGCCGATGACATAAGGCTGGTACTTCGTGCGGCGTTTGACGTAGAGCAGGCCGATGCCTTTCGGGGCATGAAGCTTGTGCGCCGAGAGCGAGAGGAAATCCACGCCGAGGTCTTTCACGTCGATCTTGAGTTTGCCCGGCGTCTGCACGGCGTCGGTGTGGCAGAGGACGCCGTGGCGGCGGCAGATGGCGGCGATTTCCTGGATGGAGAAAATCACGCCGGTCTCGTTGTTCGCCCACATGACGGAGACGATGGCGGTGTCGGGACGGATGGACTTGTCCAGTAAGTGCAGGTCGAGCGAGCCGTCCGAGTTGACGGGAAGGAACGTGACGTCGTAGCCGCTCTTTTCCAGGTACTCGCCGAAGTTGATGTTGGCCGAGTGCTCGACGGCCGTGGTCAGGACGTGGCGCTTGCCGGTCGTGGCCAGGGCGCTGTGAAGGGCGGAGTTGTTGCTCTCGGTGCCGCAGCTCGTGAAGACGATTTCCTTGGGATCAGCGTGAATGAGGGCGGCGACCTTCTCGCGGGCCTCGTCCACGTGCCGCGCGATCTCGTGGGCGAAGGAGTAGGCGCTGGACGGATTGCCCCAGTACTCCGTCAGGAACGGCGTCATGGCGGCCACGACCTCCGGCGCGACCGGCGTGGTGGCATTGTTGTCGAAGTAATAGAACTGGCGCTGGCTCATAGTCTCTCTCGAAAACCGCGGCACAAGGTATTCGGATTCGCCCCGCGCTCCAATCATTTCTTGGCCAGCGAGCCAACCGGCCGGGCGGTTTGCCCAATCGTGTGCTTGACGGTCCAGGGCCGTTTCTATAGGCATACCGCCCATCACTATGAACTTCATTCCATGGCTGCCGGCGGCGGGCGGAACCCTGAACGGGGCGCCCCGGCGGCGGCCAACACGGAATTGCGACGCGATGGCAGCCCGTTGAAATCGTCGGAATTGCTCCCCAATGACCATGAACAACAACAAACAAAGCATGTTCACTCTCCCGGACGGCCGCAACGTGCTGTTCACCTTCTGCCTCGTCAGTTCGCTGTTTCTCCTCTGGGGATTCTGCAACGGGATGATCGACGTGATGGACAAACACTTTCAGGAGGAACTGAAATTGACGTTGTCGCAATCGGCTTGGGTGCAGTTCGCGCACTGGATGGGCTATTTCCTCATGTCCATCCCCGCAGGCTGGCTGGCGACGCGGCTGGGCTATAAGGGCGGTATCATCGCCGGGCTGCTGTTGGTGGCGGTAGGAGGGCTGTGGTTCATTCCGGCCTCGAAGATTGCGGAGTTCTGGGCCTTCCTCCTCGGCGTGTGTGCCGTGGCGTCCGGGTTGACGTTTTTGGAAACGGTGGCCAATCCCTACACCACGGTGCTCGGGCCGCCGCGCTTCGCGGCTGCGCGCATCAACACGGCCCAGTCGTGCAACGGCGTCGGATGGATTTTCGGGCCGATCGCCGGCGGCATGTTCTTCTACGGCACGGACGCCGCGGGACGGAGCACCGGTTCCCAGACGCTTTGGATTCCCTACGCGGGCGTGGCGGTCGGGGTGCTCATTCTGGCGGTCATTTTCTTCTTCGCACCGGTCCCTGACGTTAAAGCCGAGGACGAATTCCACATGGATGACAAGGATGACGCCCGCAAGGCGGCGCCGGCGGAACGGAAAGTGAACCGCGGGTTGTCCTACGCCCTGCTGCTCGGCAACGTGGCTGCGCTTCTCGGCGTCTTTGTGTTCATCCTTTGGCTGACGTTCGACGGCCTCAAGCTCGGCCCGCGGCTGGTGGGACTGGCTTCCGCCATTCCTCACCCGTCCAGTCTCGTCATCAGCGCCGAGAACTCCGTGGGGGTGGTGCTGGCAGCAGGCGCGTGCCTGGCACTGGTGATCGCCGCCATCGCCCTGCTCGGAATCACCAAACGCCTCACCCACCAGAGCGTCTGGTCGCACGAACATTTCACCGGTGCCACCCTGGCCCAGTTTTTTTACGTCGCGGCGCAGTGCGGCATTTTCAGCTTCCTCATCAACTACATGACTTCTGAACCACCCACACTGCCGGCCTCATGGATGAAAGAGGGCCGCAAATGGATCGAGGTCCGAACAGCCTTTGCGGGTTCGGACTTCAAGGATGTGTCGGGCTTGGCCAAGAAGTTGACCGCGCCGACTAATCCGCTGTCCGTCTTTCTGGCAACGAACCTCTCCAGTTCGACCGTGCAGACGTTGACCCACCTCAGCGAAGGCACGGCCAGCGCCACCGCGGCCCGCATCGCACTGGCGCAAGACCTGAACAGCGTGATCCTGAAGCAGAGCATTTACAGCCCAGAACGGTTCAACGGAATCACCTTGCAGGAAACGACCCAAGCACTGTTGGCGCAAGGACAAGGCCGCAACGAAGCGCGTTTCAACCGCCTGTTGCTGGCCGACGCGTACCCGCAGGAGTTGACCTTTCAGGACAATGTTTTCAGCGTGACCAACCAATTCGCCGCCACACTGGCGTCGTTCGGCTTCTTCTGTTTCCTCCTTGGTCGCGTCACAGGCGCCGCCCTGCTGCGGAAAGTCTCCGCCCACAAGATGCTCGGTCTCTACAGTGTGATCAACGCCCTGCTGTGTTTCGTGGTCTTCCTCAAGCTGGGCTGGCTGTCGGTGGTGTGCGTGTTCCTGAGCTACTTCTTCATGTCCATCACCTTCCCGACCATCTTTGCCCTCGGCATCTTTGGGTTGGGCGACCGCGCCAAGCGCGCCTCGGCCTACATCGTCATGGCGATCGTCGGCGGCGCCCTGCTGCCGAAGCTCATGGGGGCCGTGGCCGATCACTACAACATGTCGCGCGGCTTCATCGTGCCGCTGGTCTGCTTCGTGTTCATCGCTTTCTACGGTTATGCCTGGCCCAAGCTCAGCCGGGCGGAGTCGCTGCACGGAATCGGCACTTCGGGCGGGCATTGAAAAAAAGACCGGGCGTCGCCGCCCGGTCTTGCGTAGGGTTGGCGGAGACGTCAGCGGACACTGATGCGGTAAAACCGCACCGGCGGCAGCGGACCGGGATCGGACAACGTCAGGACGCTGCCGTTGCCGGGCTGGGTGTCCACCGGCGTCCAAGTCAGGGCGTCGATGGTGTCTTTGGCGTCCAGCGTGTAATCCAGTCCGTTCACGCTCTGGAGGGTGAAGTTGAAGTTGCCACCACTGACGTTGTACTGGCCGGCCCCTGGCGGCACAAGGACGCGCAGCACCGCCGGCGGCGCACTCGTGACAGAACCGCCGACGTTGCTGACCACCACGTCGTAGTTGCCAGCGTTGGCGATGGTCACGTTGCTGAGCGTGAGGGAAAGGTTGGTTTCATTGGCGAGGTTCCCACCCTGGAAGCGCCATTGGTAACTCAGCGGCTCCGTGCCATTCGCCGTGACTCCGAAGACGGCGGTGCCGCCGACGATCGTCGTAGCATTGGTGGGCGGGGCGGTGATGGTCGGCGCGACGGCGGAGAGGGCCAACGCGGCGATGGCGCTGGGGACCGTGCCGCCGAGGTTGCTCACCAGCACGTCGTAGTTGCCGAAGTTGGCGGGGCCGGCGTTCGTGATTTCCAGCGTGGCGCCGGTCTGTCCAGCGAGCGGGACGCCGTTGAACCGCCACTGGTAGCTGAGCGCGCCCGCTTCCGCCACGCCGCTGGCAGTGACGCTGAAGGTGGCCGTGCCGCCCAGGGCCACGGCCAAGCCGAATGGATCCTCCGTGATGACCGGCGCAGCCAGGAACTCGAAGCCGCTGAAGACAGCCCGCGTGAAGGTGTTGCTGCTGGAATTGTTGTGCGCGGTCACGGCCAAGCCCACGTTCACCGTGGCCGGGTAAGCCGGCGACGGCGTGTTGGTGTTCAACCCCACCCAGTCCACGCCATTCGAGCCGTAGTAGCTGGCGAAGGTGTTGCCGACGCGTTGCAGCCGCAGCCACACGGGATAGGGCAGGACGGTGGCGGTGGCGAGCGTGGTGGAGGCGGTGTTCGTCGCGGCGCGGGTGACGGTCTGGAAGACGTTGGCGCCGCCGTTGTCCGTGGCGGGAGGCGTGACCAGAACCAGGAGATCCTGGCTGTTGGCCGCGAGGGCCACACGCGCCATGAGTCCGGCTTTGCTCCACATGTCGGTGCGGAGCAAGCTTTCTACGCGCGTCTTGACGTCGAAGTTCCCCGTGCGGGCTTGGTAGAGCAGGTGGCCGCCGTCGTTGGTGTTCCAGAGGTCGGAGCCGCCGGCCAGGACTTCGATCAAGTTGGTGCTGCTGGGCACGAACACCGAGCCGGGGTACTTCGGATCCGCCAGCAACGGGTCGCCCAGGTTGGTGCCGACGTCCTGGTTGAGCGCCGGCGGCATCAGCACCGTGCTGGCCGCCCAACTGTCGCCCAGGTTCGGCGTGCCCGAAGCAATGTCCTGAATGTTGCGCGCATCCATCGTGAACTCCCCGGTGAGCCGCACATCCGGCCGGAGGACGACGGTCTTGCCATCGGGCCGCAAGACCGGGATGCCGACGACGCCCACGGTGTCGCCGTTGAAGGAGTAGTTGCTGGGGTCGGCGGCGTTCAATGGATCAACCACTTCGTCGAACACCACGTTGACCTCCGTGCCGTTCAGGCTGCCCACGGAGACGATCTGGGGCGCTTCCTGATCCGGGTTCACGACCAGCGGCACGATGGAACTGGTGACGGCGCCGGCGTAGTTGGTGATGACGACGTAGTAGTTGCCGGCTTGGTTGAGCTTCGGCAGCGCGAACGACAGCGTGGAGCCGGTCGCGCCGTCCACCGGCAGGTCGTTGCAGTACCACTGGAAGAACATCGGGGTAGAGCCGTTGGTGACCGCGACCGAGAAGCTGGCGGGCCGGTTTTCTTCCACCGTCACGCCCTCGGGCTGGGTGCCGATGGCCAGCGGGACGGCCACGGCGGGGTAGATGTCCACGAAGGCGATCTTGTTGTTGTTGGCCAACGGCCCGCTGTTGAGGGTCAGATTCTCGTCTCCCACGATGCAGGTGGTGGTGAACTCCTGCCAGATGGCGGTGGAGGTCGGTGTGAGGGCCGGCGTGACGACGCCTTCAATGTTGAACTGATAAACGCTGTTCACGTTGTCGGCATCGCCCGCGACGATGTGGACCAGGTAGAAGCCGTTCGGCACCGCGATGTTCCAAACCGCGCTCAAGCTGGGATTCGCCACGTCCGCTTTCATCAAATGGGTGAACGTGTCATACCGCAAGTCGGGGGAGAAGGCCCGTTGGCGCCAACGGCCGTCCGGAGTGATGCTTGTCCCCGCCAGGTTGGTCCAACCGTAGGTGAAGCCGTTGCCGCGGTCCCCGAACACGTCGCCGATGTCTTGAACGTAGCCCGGTGGCGTGGGCGCCGGGTTGTTCGCCGGCTGGCCGTTGGTGGCGTTGGCGAAGTTGATGTTCCACCCGACCGCAGGCGTGGTGTTGCTTGCCACGACCGAGTAGTCCGAGAAACCCGTCGTGTTCTGGGCTTGCGCGCGATAGAAATACGTCGTGCCGAGTGCCAGGCCACTGTTCGTGTAGCCCCCCTCACTGGCGGGCACGGTGGCCAGCGAAGTGAAGGTCGTTCCGTCGAGAGACTGTTCGAGGAGGAACTGCGACACCACGAGATTTGTGCTCGTCCAACCGACTCTGAGCACGGTGGTCGCGTACACGGAAACGTTCAGGCTCGGCGCGCTGGGGGCGGTGATCGCCAAAGCTTCGAAGGAGACGCCGCTCTGGCCACCGCCCGTCAACTCGGCCTGCACCACGTAATAGAGTCGCAGCCCGCTGGGCGCATCCGTGTTGAGGAACTCCGTGGTCGTGATGCCAGAGCCAACCTGTGTGTACGGCCCGCCCGCCGTTGCTGATCGGCTTACGGTGTAGGAGGCGGCATTCGGCAAGCCGGTCCACGACACGAGGACTTGGTTGGTTCCGCCGACGGCCGTGACGTTGGACGGCGCAGTCTGCGGCTTGGCCGACACCTCGGTCGAATTCGGGCTTTCTCCGGCGGCATTGGCGGCCGAAACCACATAGTAATACGTGGTATCGTTGACCACGGCAGTGTCAGTGAAGGCAAGCGACAGGTTTGTGGCGATGGTTTCGTAAGGCCCGCCGGCGGAGAGGGACCGCTTGACCCAGTACTCGGTTGCCCCCGCGGAAGCCGCCCACGTCAGCCGGACCTGTCCATCGTAAGCGGAGGCGGTCAAGTTAGTCGGCGTGGGCGGCGGCACCGCCGGCACGATCACAACCCCGTACATGTTTCGACCCGCGTTGTCGGCCTGAAAAGTCGAGAAGGTGCCAGCGGGCACGATTTTGTGATACACGGAAGCGAACTGCTGGATGCTCCTCCCTGGCCCCACCTCAACTGGAGACTCATCAAATGCCACTTCGTCCGGGACCGTCGCGCTGTAAAGCCGGTTGTATCCGTTGGTCACCGGCAGCCAGCCGTTGACAGCCAGCCAGAACATGTTCGTGGCGGAGAAGGTGGGCGGATTGGCGCCGTTGTTGTCCCCCATCCGGTTTTCCACCAGGATGTACACGTGGGCGGCCGAGGCGATCGAGATGTCCAGTCTGTAACCGACGTTCGTGCTGTTGTCACGGTTGTCGTTGCCGATCATGATGTACTCCGCACCGACCAGATAGGAGAGGATGGGCTGCACTTGGCCAATGTTCGGGCCAATGTTGTTGGTCACCCCATTCCACTGGTGGGTGCGATCGACAAAACACGGCGCGTCTTCACCGAAAAGCGGCACGGTGAATGGGCTTTGGTATTCCCCCGCGACCCCGTTGACGAAAGTGACGCCGGTCCACTTTGGTGTGATCGTGTCCGTGGCTTCGTTATCGCCACCGGTTTCGACGACATTGGTGATAATGGGGATTCCGTGTGCCAGTGTTGAGCACAGCGCCAAGGCCGCCGCTGACAACAAGAGGTTTCGTACAAGAGGGAGGTTCTTCTCGTTCAGTCTTTTCATACGCATATCTGGGTATTGCGCCGCCGTTATCTCCGAATCCGAGCGTTCAAGCAAGTCCAAAACCGAACCCGGAACCGGCCTGGGCGCATCTTGACACTCCCACCCGCCGACACGCGGCTGTCCCAGCTACAGCCGCGCTCGGAACCCGCCGGCTCAAGCCCCTTCACGAGTCGCTCGGTCGCTCGTGGCCGCTGCGGCTGGGACCGCCGCGCGCCGGACCGAACTTGAGGCAGACCGCGCCGACAAAGAACTTCCCAACCCGCCCGTCGTTGTTACAGTCCTCGCGCCCGAACGAACCTGTTCCGACCGCACCGTGAGCCACCGCCGAGTCTTGTTTGTCGATGACAACCCGGAGTTCCTCGCCAGCATCCGCGAGCTGATGCTGGCGCTGAGCGAGGGCACCTGGGACGTGCTCACCGCCGAAGGCGCCGGCGCGGCCCTCGGCCTGCTCCAGCAACAGCCCATTGATCTCATCGTGGTTGATGTCGAGATGCCGGTCGTGGACGGCGTGCAGTTTCTTCAGCTTCTCCAGCGCAAGTACCCGGCCATCCCACGCACGGCGCTCACCGGCGGGGCCACGGAGGCGCGCCGGGCCGCCGTGTTGAGCGCCGGAGCGGAGTTCTGCCTGGAGAAGCCGCGGGCACCGGGTCAGTCCAAGCAGCTTTACGCGGCGCTCAACGAACTGGCACACCCGCCCACCGAGGACGGCTTCCGCGGCGTGCTCCGGCGCGTGGGCCTCGCCGACGTGGTGCAGATGGAGTGCCTGGCGGCGAACTCCAGCGTGCTGGAAATCACCGCGCCCTCCGCCCGCGGCGAGATTGTCATCAAGGGCGGCGCCGTCCTTCACGCTTGGTCCGGGCCGCTGCGCGGCGAGGAGGCCTTTTACCAGTTGCTGGCGTTGCGCGGCGGGCAATTCGCCTTGCGGCCGTTCGTCGCGCCCGCGGAGCGGACCATCGACGGCTCGTGGGAATTCCTGCTCATGGAAGCGGCGCGCCAGCAGGACGAAGCCCGGCACGGCGGCGCGCCACCCGAAGAGGAGCCTCCGCCGCCGCCCAAAACGGAAGAGCCGCACGCGCCGATGGAAGCGCCGAGCCTGACCTCGTATCTGCCGCGCGAAACCAAGACGCCCGCGGCGGAGGCGCTGCCCCCGGCCACCCGCATTGACGAAGTCCTGCTCTGCTCGCAGCAGGGCGACGTGCTCTACGAGTGGCAATGCCCGCAGTCCAACGCGCGCATCAACCTGCTGGAATTCATTTCCCAGAAAGCCTGGCAACTGGCGGGCAGCCTGCCCATCGGCCGCTTGGAACGCCTGGAAGTCCAAGGCCCCGCCTGGCGCGTCGTCACGCAGCTTCAGGACGACCGCAGCCTCTTCGTCCGCTCCAGCCAGCCGCCCGCCGCATGAACGATCCGCTCCACCAATGGCTCGCGGAGCGCGCCCAAACGCCGGGCGTGCAAGCCTGCGGCCTCCGTTACCCGGACCACACCACCGTCACGCACAGCACCGCGCCGAACTTCCCGCCCGATGCGCTGGAAAACGCCTGGCGCTGCGTGGCGGACACGTTTCAAGTGCTCAAGCACCATCGGCTGCCGGCGGTGCATCTGCGCTGGGTCTTCGAGCACGCGCTGCTCTATTGCCTGACGCGGCCCGACGGCGTCTGTCTGACGGTCTTCACCAGCCGCAAAGCACAGGAGGTGGACGCCGCCGCGTTGCAGGCCATGTTCACGGAGTTTCAGGACGCTGGACGATGAACTTTGAACCTTGAACTTTGAACTTTGAACTTTGACCTCCGCTGCTAGCTTCCGGCCCCATGTTTGACTCGCTTAGCAGCAAACTCCAGAAGGTCTTCCGCGACCTCCGCGGCCTCGGCAAGATTTCCGAGAGCAACGTCAGCGACTCGCTCCGCGAGGTCCGCCTGGCGCTGCTCGACGCCGACGTAAACTTCAAGGTGGCGCGCGACTTCATCGAGCAGGTCAGACAGAAGGCCCTGGGCCAGGAAGTCATTGCCAGCATCCAGCCCGGCCAGCAAGTCGTCAAAGTCATCCACGACGAACTGGTCGCCCTGCTCGGCTCCGAGAACGCCGGCCTCCAGATTTCCGGCAACCCCGCCAGCATCCTGATGGTGGGATTGCACGGCTCCGGCAAGACCACCTCCAGCGGCAAGCTCGCCCGGCTCCTGCAAAAGCAGGCGCGCCTGCCCTTGCTCGTCGCCGCCGACGTGTACCGTCCGGCGGCCATGGAGCAGATCGCCACCCTCGGCCAGCAACTCGACATCCCCACGTTCGTGAAGCAGGGCGAGAAGGACGTGCTCCGCATCGCGCGAGAAGCCCTCGCTCACGCCGAGCAGACGGGCCGCAACACCCTCATCTTCGACACCGCGGGCCGCCTCCAGATCGACGAGCCGCTCGTGCAGGAACTCGTCCGCCTGCGCGACTGCGTGAAGCCGCAGGAAATTCTGCTCGTCCTCGACGCCGCCACCGGCCAGGAAGCCGTCAACGTGGCGACGCATTTCGATCAGGCGCTCGGCATCACCGGCAGTATCCTGACCAAGCTCGACGGCGACGCCCGCGGCGGCGCGGCGCTCAGCTTGCGAAGCGTCACCGGCAAACCGATCAAGTTCGTCGGCGTGGGCGAGAAGCTGGAGGACTTCGAGCCGTTCCATCCCGAACGCATGGCCTCGCGCATCCTCGGCATGGGGGACGTGGTCAGCTTGGTCGAGCGCGCCGCCGAAGCGGTCGATGTCGAGGACGCGCTGAAGCTGGAAGAGAAGATGCGCCGCGGCCAGTTCACGCTGGAAGACTTCCTCGACCAGTTGCAGCAGATGAAGAAACTCGGCTCGCTGGAAAGCTTGGTCGGCATGTTGCCCGGCGGCGGGCAGGTCAAGCCGGAGGAAATCTCGAAGCAGGAAAAGGAGTTCCGCCGCATGGAGGGCATGATTTGCGCGATGACGCCGCAAGAACGGCGCAACCCGGCCCTCCTGAACGCCAAGCGCCGCCTGCGCATCGCCAACGGCAGCGGCGTCAGGGTGTCCGAGGTGAACACCATGATGAACAAGTTCGCCCAGATGCAGCAGGCCATGAAGAAGATGGGTAAGTTCCAGAAGATGATGGCCCGCATGGGCGGCGGCATGCCGCAAGGATTCCGGCGATGAAAGCCCGGCGGCAAAAGAGCGTGTCTGAAGAAGCGTCGGGACGGCGTCGCGTTGCGTTTGGAGTCCCGCCTTTAGGCGGTTCTGAAGCGCGGCCGCCTGAAGGCGGGACTCCAAACGCAGATTGTCAGACACGCTCTAATTCGGCGCGCCGCTCCGCGTGGCAGCGGGCCATCGACGCCGGCATCGACATGTCGGTCGTCGCCGCCAACCTGAAGTTGGATCCCTGGACGAGGATTCTGAACCACAGCCGCGCGCTGGCGATGGCCACGGCGCTGCGGCAAGCCATGAAGGAGCGGGGGAAGTGGGTAGCACAGGCGACCCGCCCGACGGAACGGAGTGGGCCGTAAGATAAGTCAGACGTTCCTTGTCCCACGACGCCGCCTCCCCATTCCGCTCCGCGGGTCGTCCGTGCCACCCACGCACAGCAGATTCTCGCCGTCTCGCCGAACAAATTCGTCACGGTTGGCGCACGATCTCGAACGGGATGGCGGGCAAAGCGCCCAGCGGCGCGCGGCGGCGGTTCGGCTGGGCCTTGGCTTTTCCGGCGTCCGGCGCGTTGCCCGCGAAAGCATAGACGATCAGGTTTCCCGTCAGGCCGGGCTTGGCTTTGGTGGCGTCGCTCTGCAACACGATCTCTGTGCCCCGCCCCATCGGCGCGACGTCTTTGATGGTGATTCCTTCCGGCGGCTCGCTCAGTTCCAGGTGGAGCTTGCCCAGGAAATTGTTCGCCGGCATTCCGACCCCGATCCGCGCTGTGCCGCCGGCAGGAATCTTGAGCGGAGTCGCGCCGAGAATCCTCACCGCGCTCCGGCCCGTCCAACGTCCGATCACGGCCACTTCCAGTTCCTTCGCGGGAACGAGATGCCGGTAGGCGAAGGCTTGCATCATGTCTTCAGCCGGCACGGCCGGGTGGACGATGGCGCCGCCTTGGCTGCTGGCGCGCCCTTCCAGAACGAGGCTGGCCGGTTCGGCCTGGGTCGTCGCCGGGGCCGTGAGCGTGAGGCGCACTTGGTCCTGATTCGCCGGCACGCGCGCGCCGCTGAGCGTGAAGCCGTCCGGCGCGTCCTTCAAAACGAGCGCGATCTCATTCGAGAAGCCGTCTTTCCGCAGCGCATAAACGGTGAGCGGAACGCTCGTGCCGCCGCGCACGCTGAGGCTGGAAGGCACGACCCGCAGTTCGAAGTCCGGTCGCGGCGCGCTCAGGCGCAGGCGATAGGCATACTCAGCGCCGCCTTTGCGCTGGGTGTCGCCCACGTGCAAGTAGTAGGTGCCGTCGGCGGGCAGCGTGGCGTTGAGCAGGGAATCGGCGTGGTGCGTGTTCAGGCCGGAGCCTTTGTCCTCGTGGTCGTCGTTGAGCGCGAGTTGCTGGCCGGTGGCATCGGTGAGCTTGAGCACGGAGTCCAACGGCGAACCCAGCCGGCGTGCGTGAACTTCGGCCACGATCGCGTCGCCGGCACGGCCCTCGAAGCGGAACACGTCCCAGTCGCCGGATAGCTCGATGCGTCCGTTGATCAACACCGGGAGCGAGAGCTTCTGCGCGCTGCCTTGGGCATTGTTGGGTTCCTTCTCCAGACACTCCGGCAGCGTGTCCACGGCGAACGGCACGAGGTTGGAGACGCGCTCGTCTTTGCGCACGGAGAGTAGTTGCAGTCCCGGCTCGGTGGTTTTGCTTTCCGGCGTCAGAGTGGTCACGGGCAAGTTCCAACCTTTCAATTCCACCGGTGTCTCCGCGCCGGCTTTGCCGCCCAGCGGAAAGATGCTGGTCACGAACGGCAGTTCGCCCACCGTCACGCGATAGACGAAGTCCTGGCGTCCGCGGTAGATCGAATCCTTGATCTCGATGACGTAATCGCCGTCGGCGGGAATTTCGTAGAACAGCACTGGGTCCGGGTTGAAGCGGTAGTCGTCGTCGTAGGCCAGTTCGCGGCCCTTGGCGTCGAAGAGCGCGAGCGTGGCTTGGAACCAGCCGGGGACGGCGTCGGGCAGATACGGGATCAGCGTCCGTGCGCTGGCCGCCACGACGAGCCGCTGGCCCTTGCGCGCGGCGAAGCGGAAGCGGTCCACGGAGCCGGGCATGATCTGGCCGTTCACGGTGGCCGGCAACGAGACGCGCATCTCGGAATTGGTCGGGGCGCTCCGCACTTGCCGGCCGAACCTCTCTCGGAAGCGATCCGCGTCCGGGTTGGCGGCCTTGGCAACGGGCTTGGAAAACTCGGGCCACTGACCCACGCAGAACCGGAGCGGATTCGACAAACCGCTGGGCGTGCCCAACCGGAGGTCCCGGTCACCCGGCTCGGCGTCCGGCGCCAGCGTGACCTTGATGGTGGCGGTTTCGGCGATGGCGGGAACGGCGTTGCGGTTGGGCGGATTCTTGAGAATCTTCTCCCGGATGTCGGCGACCATCTTCTCATCGGCCGCCGTCCAGAGGTTGGTGGAAGGCCGTGCGCCGCGCTTCCGGGTGTTCTTGAAGGCCGCCGCCCGCTTGTCCTGCAACTCCTTCAGTTTGTCGCGAAGCATGTTGAACTGGCCCTGGGACATCGGTTTGTTGAAGTCCACGACCACGCCCCGCACGCCGCGGCCGGAGACAAACACGTTGGTGACGCTGTCCAAGTACTGCCCGCCGACAGCGATCTGGAACGTCGTCCCCTGGCGTCCGCCCGCGGGATAGACGTAGCCAATGCGCGGAGTGAAAGGCTGTGCGAGCGCGGCAGCGGCGATCCCGAGGAGCACCGCCAGCACCGAGATGGCCGGCCTTGGAAGTGATGTGAGAATTCCGGAGCGGCGTCTCGGCAAAGCGCCGCTCTGCAAGGCAAAAGGCGTAAGGCAAAAGGCAGAAAAGATGGCGGCGCTCTGCCGAGACGCCGCTCCGGTCGCGAGGTTCTGCAATCGGCTCCGGGGAAAGGGATTCATAGAACGCGCCGGCCTGCCTACATGATTTCCTTCAAGCGCCCGCTCGTCGTCACGCCCTCGGCTTCGGTGCCGGTCACGCGGGCAACCTGGCCCAGGGGATGAGGCAGCTTCGCCTCGGGGTCGATGCCGAGCAGTTCGTACATGCTGCCGAGGAGATCGACCGGATATACGGGCCGGTCCTTCACCTCTTCGCCTTTCGCGTCGGACGCGCCAACGACGTGGCCACCTTTGAAACCGCCGCCGGCGACCAAGGCGGAGAACACTTTCCCGTAATGGCCTCGTCCGCCGCTCCACGGCGGTTCCCACTGAATCTTCGGCGTCCGGCCAAACTCGCCGCAGCACCAGACGATGGTGCTGTCCAGCAGGCCGCGCTCCGACAAGTCCTGCAGCAGCGTGGCCAGGCCCTTGTCCAGCTCTGGCAACTTGCGGCGCATAGTTTGGAAGTGCTGCTTGTGGGTGTCCCAGCCGTTGTAGTTGATCGTGATGTAGGGCACGCCTTTCTCGACCAGCCGCCGCGCCACGAGGCAGGACTGGCCGAACTTGTTGCGGCCATAACGCTCCCGCAGGTCGTCCTTCTCCGTGGAGAGATCGAACACTTTGCCGGCGTCGCCCAGGATCAGATCGTAGGCCTGGTTCTCCGTCTGGGCCAAGGCCACCAGCCGGGCATCCCCCTTCAAGGTGTGATCGAGCGTGTTCAACTTGTGGAGCAACTCGCGCCGGTCCTTCTGCCGTTGGTCGGAGAGGCCCGGCGCAACGACTCCTTCCACCGCGAACCGGAGTTGGCCCGGATCACCGCCCGTGGCGAAAGGTTTGTGACGCGACCCGAGGAAACCCGCTTCGGAGAAACGCCCCTGCGGCTCCGTCAGCACGATGTAGGGCGGCAGAAGTCCCTTGTAGCCGGCTTCGTAGCCTTTGAACAATGACACCACGGCGCCGACGCACGGATAGACATCGCGCCCGCCTGGCGGCCGGCCGGTCTGGACCATGTAGGCGGCGGTTTCATGGCCGTTGTTCCCGTGGGTCATGCTGCGGATGAGGGAGTACTTGTCGGCCTGCTTGGCCAGCAGCGGGAGGAGTTCGCCGATCTTGATTCCGGGGATGTTCGTCTCGATCGGGTTGTTCAACGAGCCCGAGTAGTCGTTCCCGGCTGCCGGCTTCGGATCGAAGGTGTCGAGGTGGCACGCGCCGCCCCAGAGCCAGATCTGAATGACGGCTTTGGCTTTGGCGCCGGACTTGGTGGAAGGCGCCGCAGCCAGTGACCGAAGAACAAGGCCGTCGGCCAGCATCAACCCAGCCGCGCCGAGCAAGCCGCGCCGCACCGCCTCGCGCCGGGAGATCGCCCCTCCGCTCAAGTTTGAACCTGCGTTCGCCAAACCCGACGTGCGGATTCCGGCCTCACAACTTTGCTTCGTGTTCATGTTGTCACCATGCTGGTGTGCCACCGTAAGACGCGCTGCGCGGCGGCAATGTTACAGCTTGCTCCCGGCGGGCAAAGGTGGAAATCGGCACTCGGGGCCTTCTACGGCGTAACTTCTCCAGGGCTGCATCAAGCTCGGTTCGGGAGCACTCGTAGCGCAGACTTTCCAGTCTGCCGTAGCGCCGGTTTTCCAACCGGCGAGCGTTGGAAAAGGCCGGCGGGCTGGAAGGTTCACGGTCTGGCCGACTACAAGTCGGCGCTACGGCAGGTTGAAAACCTTGTCATTACCCACATCTTTTCGATGCTTGTTTTAGTCTTCTGATGATGGTTTCTTGAGCGCGTGGGCGTGGCTGCGGCCCGCCGTGTCGGTTCCTCTCCGGTCGGTTTTAT